>CAZRKP010000042.1:0-42510 GCA_964600895.1 uncultured Victivallis sp. | reverse complement strand
GTTTCCTGCTCATTACCACTATCCGGAAACTAATGGGCATCGCTAATGTTCCGGAGGGTGAGAAACACGTAAAAACGCATATTCTACTTGTAGAATTTCCTGATCAGCTCGCAAACGTAATCCGCTTCTTCCTTTGTCAGGCTCGGAGAAACGGGCAGCGAAAGCATATTCTCGCATGCCTGCTCAGCACGCGGAAAATGCCCCTTGCCCTGCTTCATCTGCGCATAGGCAGGCTGCACATTGAGCGAACAGGGATAATGGACACCGGTCTCGACACCGTTGTCCTTTAAATACTTCATCAACGCTTCGCGGTCGGGTACTATTATGACATATAGATGATATACTGGTTCCGTGCCGGGGAGTACGGCAGGCGTCTTCACCTGTTTTATTCCTCTGAGACCGGCATCGTACCATGAGGCGACCTTCCTGCGGTCTACATTCCAAGTATCGAGTTTCCTGAGGCAGACACGGAGGAGTGCGGCCTGCATCGCATCAAGACGACTGTTTATCCCTTCGAACTCATGGTCATACTTGCTCTCGCGTCCGTGGTTCGAGAACATCTTCGCGAAACGGAACTGCACAGGATCCTTCATTGTGAACGCACCGCCGTCTCCGAATCCTCCGAGGTTCTTCGACGGAAAGAAACTGAATGTGCCAGCATCGCCCATCGTACCGACCTTCTTACCTTTATAAGTAGCTCCCTGCGCCTGGGCACAGTCCTCGATGAGGAACAATTTATGTTTCTTCGCTATGGCAAGAGCACGGTCCATGTCTACAGGCTGTCCGTAAAGATGGACGGTGATGATCGCTTTTGTCTTCGGCGTGATCTTCTTTTCCACTTCATCAAGGTCGAGGTTGAATCCGCCAGCGCTGATGTCGCAGAAGACGACCTTTGCGCCGGTGAGAGAAATTGCTTCAGCGGTGGCTATAGCAGTATGAACCGTGGTTATCACTTCGTCGCCTGCACCGATGCCCATGGCCTTCAGGACTGCGAATATCGCACTTGTTCCGCATGCACAACCGCAGAGATTCTGAACTCCGAGCCAGGTTGCCATTTCTTTTTCAAATGCCTTCAGCTCCTCACCGCCAATGTAATGTCCGCTGTCAATGACTCTTATCGCCGCATCATGGAGCTCCTTCTTGATCGGTTCATGCATCTTGATGAGATCCAGAAAAAGTATCTTGTTCATATCATGTCCTTCCTGATGATTAGGTATTGCAGATTGTCCACGAAAAAGAAATTTAAAGATACATTAAGGAGCGATTTTTTCAATTTCAAAACCAGGAATTCAGGAGTCAGAATCCAGAAGACAGAATAATGGACACCCTAAATTCAGTTTTATTCTGAATCCTGACTACTGAATTCTGACTATTTCCGAAATTGCCTCTTCCGGGAATTTTTATTTTTCCGCTTTACTTTCCCTTTTTAGCCATTAGATTGAAAAGTTATAATGACAAGGCAAGAAAACCAAAACAAGGAGTGAAGCAATGAGGAAACTTGCAGCGTTGATTTGTGGAATCGCGGCCCTCGTGGTCGTATCCGGATGCAAGAGCACGCACATCAGCCAGTGGAGCGCACCGCTTGATGTCCAGCTCAAAACTGAAGTAACACCGATAGTCGAAGTCGGCGAAGAAATCACAGGTACCGCAACGGTCACCCGTATCCTCTTCATATCAATGGCTTCTTCAACCAACTATGCCGACGGCGTAGAATATGCTGGAGCTGAAGGCGGAGCTGGCGGATTTAACCTTCTCGGCGATGCAATGGGCGATGGCAAAGCTGCCGCAGCCTACAATGCATGCTTCGTCAACAAAGCCGATGTCATTATCGCCCCAAGATACACGATCGAGTCGGTAAGCTATGGCGTTTATGCCAAGACGACCTTCACGGTCAAGGGATATAAGGGCGTATTCAAGGGATTCAAGAAATAACTTACTGATCAATTAGCCTTGTCTTCTTAAATGCCGGAGTTGGGAAACTCCGGCATTTTTTTTGCAGAAGTTTTTCTCACTCAATAAATCATTTCCCCTGAGCTACCTTCAGGTCAATCTCAATTGCCGTTTTGTCTTTGAAAAGGATAGTAAACTTGTCGACATTTGAGTATATGATGGATTCGATATCAGCAGGCCTTATATCTTTTATCTTATCCATGAATACAAGCTTACCGGATTTTGAATCGTACGTAAAGACTCCGCCCGCCTTGTTTATGAAACAGACTACGCTTTTCTCAGAATTTGTCGCATAAAACGCTATAGACCTAATATGGTTAAGATACTTTTCAGATAGAGATTTCATTACACCGGTGTAACCAACGATCAAATCCTGCCTGAAATCTGGAAGTTTATCCTTGATGTTCCAAATCCTTAACTTGCAGGAATCCGGCTTCCCTAGAAAATCAAAATATTCTTCACTTAATCCCATTAGTTCCTGTGAGGTGACGGTTATTGGTGCATGGACCAAGTTGATCTTGTTCCGAGGAATACCCTGCATCATAAATCCATCGACCAGTTCCCTTGTCAGGATAATCAGCTCGACTGATGTATCTCCCTTCTCGACCTTGGTTATCCTAAGCGGATAATACATGAAATCCGTCTTGAAGCTAAACTTCAAAGCTTGCTTCGACTTTATGTTCTCATCGAGACTTACAACATCGAACACGAACCAGACATAGCCGTCCCTTATGTATTCATTTATGACTGTTTTGAGTGCTTCCGGAATTCCTGGATTGTCTATATTCTGTTTCTTGAAATAATCCTCTACCCACTGTATAAAGCCATCCCCATTGACAAGTTTCACCGTAAAGATCTCGTGTGCCCCTATTTTGTCATGGAATGTTATTTCAGCGGCTGGCGGTTTTTCATCAGTCCCTGCGGACAAAGTGCTGTCGAGGTCGAAACTTGCCGACATTCCACGTCTCGCAAAATCCATTCTCTTTGAATTGATGAGTTCAACTGTCTTCTTAAACAGCTCAAGATTCCCTTCTTCCACCTTTGGCTCCGACGGTAAGGGCATGACTTCAAGCACCTTGGTTTTCCCGGATGCCTTTAAATCCGTAGAAAGTAGAAGAATCTCCTCCTTACCGTTCCAGGCTATTATTGCCCTCTGATTCGGCTCAAAGATCTTTATGTTGGGTACGAAAGGGATGGCCCCCATGTCTGGATTGCCTTGAACGGAAAAGAAAAGAAGCATCAACAGTAAAAGGTTTTTTTTCACATTTCACCCCCCCACTTATTGAATTTATCGGCTCAATCTGACATCTCAAAGAAGACTCACCTGATGCTTCCTGCCATTGGTGATTCTTAGGCTTGGTAATGCCCCTACAATAAACACAGGTTTGTAGTTAGCGCATTCTTGCATGCGCTTTATCCTCTCAAGAACAGCCTATAATGACTTAACTACCAACAAAACCATAAGGTGTTTTTCCATGATTTTATCGCCAATACGCCCATACTCCGTTACTCCGAAACATCAATCACAGGCTAGAAGCCTGTGTTACATTATTACCCGACAGATGAGCCTGTTGGGAAATCGCCTCCGTCGACACCGATGAGTTTCAGCGTCTTTCCGTCCTTTGCGGCAAGCAGCATTCCGCGAGATTCAATTCCGCGGATCTTCGCAGGCTTGAGATTGGCAACGATGACGATCGTGCGCCCGACGACTTCCTCTGGCTTGTAGAACTGGGCGATGCCGGCGACAAGCTGGCGCTTCTCTCCGGCGACTTCGATCTGCAGCTTCAGAAGTTTGTCAGTGCCTTCTACCTTTTCTGCTTCGAGCACCTTAGCAGTCCTGAGCTTTATCTTTCCGAAATCATCGATCGTGATCAGGTCTTCTGCGACGGCAACAGTCGTTGCTTCTGCGGATTTCGCAGACTTCTCCGATTCGGACTTCACGTCGATCCTCGGGAAAAGAGAACCGATGTCCGTGACTTTGAGTCCTGGTTCGAGCTTGCCCCAGGTCTTCAAAATGTTTATGTCGATGGTCGAATCGGTCAGTCCAATCGACTTGCGGATCTCGCACATTTTCGCAGGCATGACAGGATACAGAAGCCCTGAAATTATCCTCAGGGATTCCGCTGCGGTGTAGAGGACCGTATTAAGCCTCTCGGTATTCTTCTCCTTCGCCAGTTTCCACGGTGCAGTCTTCTCCATGTAACGGTTCGCGGCACGGATCGCGTTCATGACCTGTTCGAGGCCGCGGTCGAGTTTCATTCCGAGTATTGCTGATTCCATATCATTCACGGCGTCAAGTACGGTCTCTCGGAGTTCCTTGTCATGCTCGGTCTCCGGTCCCGCAGCGGCAGGAATTGTTCCTCCTGCCTCCTTGCAGATCATCTTCACGACTCTGCTCAGCAGGTTGCCGAGATCGTTCGCCAGGTTGCTATTGTAGCGGGTGACAAAGATCTCCTCGGTAAACGAGGCGTCATTGCCAAGCGACATTTCGGACATGAGGAAATATCTGAACGCATCAACGCCGTACTTTTCTGCCATCTCCATCGGGTTAACGACGTTCCCGGTCGTCTTGCTCATCTTCTCGGATCCAACGAGCCACCAGCCGTGCGCAAAGATCGTCTTCGGCTGTTCGACTCCCATCGCCTTGAGCATCGTGGGCCAGTAGACAGTATGGGTCGTGAGAATGTCTTTTCCTATCAGATGGTATGAGACTGGCCACCATTTTGCGAACTTCGCATCATCCTGCCCGTAGCCAACGCCGGTGATATAGTTGATGAGCGCGTCGAACCAGACGTAGCAGACGTAGTCCTTGTCGAACGGAAGCTCGATGCCCCAGGCAAGTCTTGACTTCGGACGCGAGATGCAGAGATCCCCGAGGGGTTTCCTGAGAAAACCCAGGGTCTCGTTACGCCTGAAGTCCGGCTGTATGAATTCGGGATGTGCGTTGATGTGATCTATAAGCCACTGCTGGTACTTGCCCATCCTGAAGAAATAGTTCGACTCGATGATCTCGTCCGTGGGACGCTTGCATTCAGGGCAGAGGACGCCGTCCGCGAGATCCTTCTCCTGGAAGAACCTCTCGCAGGGGGTGCAGTAGCGTCCGGTGTATTCGGCCTTGTATATCTCATCATTGTCGAAGAGATCCTGAAGGATCTTCCTGACAACATTCTTATGCCTGTCCTCGGTTGTCCTGATGAAATCGTCGTTGGTAATCTCGAGCTTCTTCCAGAGCTCCTTGAACCTGACAACAGTGCTATCACACTGCTGGATGGCGGTCATGTTGTTTGCGACGGCCGCCTTCTGGACCTTCTGTCCATGCTCATCAGTTCCCGTTAGAAAGAAGGTAGGTTCACCGAGGAGCCTGTGATAACGGGAGAGCACGTCGGCAAGGATCGTAGTATATGAATGCCCGATGTGCGGCTTGTCGTTCACATAGTATATCGGTGTTGTAACGTAAAATGTGTCGTTGCCCATATTTGAATCCTTGATTATAAAACAACAAACAGAATCAAAAGATAGTATAAAACCGGAGATATTCCACACCCTATCAGTTCGTAGTAGCGTAATTTATTACGCGTGGCATTTCCTGGAAAGCATTTCAACGGCGAATAAATTCGCCTACTACAAGCTGAAGAGTCAATCCCTGACTGGGTCCCATGTGTCATCCGGGTTGAACTGGGTCATCGACTGGGCTGATTTCATTGTATCAGCCCCGAGATCCTTCTCGAAGATGATCCCGTTCTTTGACACTATGAATGTCTTTATCCCGGAAACACCATATGAGGCAGGATATGCCGCAAAGGCAAAGCCGTTCACCATTTTTCCGTCAACCAGGTATGACTTCGCCCCGCCGGAGGCTGCAGGCCCCTGGGAAGTGAGTACCTTGTAAAAATATCCATGGTAAGGTTTGCGTGCTGATTCCGGAGATTCCTGCGAAGCGAGAACTATGAGGGCTCCGATCGGGCTTTTCTCCTTTGAATTCTCGTCATCCCAGTAGAGTCCATCCTTCTTGCCCTTGTCGCTGAACAGCTTGCCTGCATATTCCTTGACAGCCCCTGCTGCCAGTTTCAATTTTGCGTATTCCTCCTCGGCGCTCACAAGAGCCTTGCAGACCTTTATCGCGTTGATCTCATTCCTTCCGATCCTGCGGTTGAGAATCTCTTCAAGTCCGCCTTCCGTATAGTAAAAGGATTTGCCATCATATTCGGCGATCGGCACCGGGAACGGCCATTTGCCATTGCCCAGTTCAAGGAAAATGGCGTTGTCAATCTTGACCTTCGCGACCTTCTCCGAGATCTTCCTGGTGAACCATGAACGAGCCTCGGCATCAAACTTCTCGTCACCGGAAAAGACAATGTCCTTGCCTTTCGGCCCAAGTATCTCCATCAGGCGGTTTGTGTCATTTTTCGCAGTCGCATCCTTGAGTGCGGCAATAGCATCGTCAGGGGATGCAAAGACAACCTGTCCAACATCAGGCTTCACTGATGCACAGCCTGAAACGAAGATCGAAATCATGACCGCAAAAATAAAATATTTGATCCTGTCCATCTTCAACTCCTTTTAATTTGACTTCCTCGTTCGATATTCATAATTCGATATTCGATTGTTCGTTACCTTCTTCCACCGCCATGGAATCCACCTCCACCACCGTGGTAGTGGTAGCCGGAATAGCCGGAGTAACCGCTTGAAAAGGAACGGCTCTCGTATCCCCTGTCGCCGTATTGACGTTCAAGGTCGCCATCCCTTGCTCCGCTGAACGCATGATCCAATTCACCACGTCCGGCATTCTGGAACGCACGATCTGCGCCAAGCTGGCGGGCCTCAGTAAGACCTCGATCAACATTCTTCAATTCAGCGGCATTGGCCCTGCCATCAACCGCCTGACGCAGTTCCCTTGCAGCCGCATCGTTTCCTCCCTTGAAATTCTGGAAGTTGAGTTTTTCCGTTTCAAGCTGTTTGGCGATCTGCTGAGTCTGAGGTGTAATCGGTCTGGTGTTCGCACTGTCGTGGCGCCACTGCTTGTTGGGCTCCGGGGAATAAAGGTTGTGTGAATTGTACTTCCATGGATTTATCCAATGGTAGTTGTTCCAGAAATTGTGGTTGTAAACTACCCATCCATTGCCCCAGGCAAAGACAAAACCTATGCACCAGGAACCACCATACCAGGGCCATGGCCAGGCAGGCGCCACTATCACGTCAGGATAGTACCATGAACCGCCCCCATTCCAAGTTCCATACGATGTCGACGGGACATAGTTCTGGACATATACCGTATCGGGATCCGCACTGTCGATCTGGATGTTATTGTTGGAATCGGTCGTGACCTTTGTCTTGTCGTCGGTCTTCAATGTTCCAGCAGCCTTGGCCTTGGCCCTCATGGCCTGAATGCTGTCCATTACGTCCTTCTGCTGGTTCAGGAAAGCATCTCCAAGATCCTTGGTCCAGTCGAGATTGTCGTTCAGCTTTGCCAGAAGCTGGGGGAAGAACACCATCCCCTTTACGCTCACATCCCATTTCTTGTTCTGAAGTTCGTTTTTGATGTCATCCTGGCTGAGTTCAGGATTGTGCTTTATCCAGCGCGCGGCCTCAACAATGTCCACAGGATAAGTGGATGCGGCAAGGACTTGCGCGAGAAGTCCGTCGGGATACAACGCTACAGGAGCAACAAGCTGCTCGAGCTGGGCCTGGGAGAATTTCTTCTGGGCAGGCGCGGCTGTCTGTGAGGGAACGGCCGGTGCTGCGTCCTGCGCCAGCAGGAATTGGGATGGAAGGACAACTGCGGTGAAGATCGAAATTAACTTTAACAGTCTGCTCATGGATGCCTCCTGAATTTAACTTTTCTGAAGAGACCATGTTTTAAACTCAGATAAGATACTGTCTTCATGTGGATTTGCCATGCGTATAAATAAAAAATCCCCGGCACCTTTAAGGCACCGGGGACTTGCAGAAAAAATATTACAGATACAGGGGACCGAGCTTCTCACAGACCCTGAAGTCATCGCCGCCGAAACGGTCCCACATCGTCGGACGGAACATCTCACACTTGCAGACATTGTGCATGTCGACTGGGATGCGGAGCATCGCATTGATGGTGATAAGGTCGGATCCAATAAGACCGAAGGAATTCGCATCGTGGTTTGGGCCGATCCGCGACATATATTCGAACGAGCTCATGCCGCGCGGCACCCAGTACGACTCGGGCCAAGTACTGTTGGTGACATCGTTCACGTGATCGGCAACCTTTATCGGTAGATCCACCGTCTCGCCTTCGACCACAGAACAGGTCATCATATCGCCGACCATATTATAACGGTAGGCGGTCATCGGGACACCGCCGGGCGTTCGGTAATGGCTGGACAGGCCGTCTCCGAGGAAATACTCGAGGATGGCGCCGCAATAGGTCGTCCCCTGTATGGCTCCGTCAATGAGCTTCTTCTGGAGCGACTTGTTCTTCCTGAGTTCGTTAGCAATTTCCTGGACGCTGACATCCTTGTCTTTATTCACGAGTGAAAGGACATTGATCGCATAGTCAAGGGATCCTGCTCCTGAATTGCGTTTGTCTATGAATCCTTCAGGAACAATCTTCGACACATCGGTCCCAGTCGCCTTCTTTATGCTTTCCGCGGTCCAGTTAGTCCTGATGTCCGCAAATAGCTGTGGCATGCCGGAGACAAGATGTGAGATGAGCATCCCTACTCCATTCTTAGAATCATTTTCCGTTGCAACGATGTAAGGTGTCCGGTAGCCGGACCAGTCGAAGGAACTGTTAAGGATGGATTCTGCAAGGTCGAAGTTAGGATAGAGGTCCGTCCATGCGCGCTGTCCCTGAGTTCCTGCAGCTATCGCATTATAGCCCTGCGCATGCTCGACATCGGCCTTGTATCCATATTTCTTGGCGGCTGCCTTGTCGGCGATAGCGGGATTTCCGACCATCATGTCCCTGACGATCATCGCCATAAGGAGCGATTCCTTGAGGAGGTCGTCGTCGGAATACGGTTTTGTTCCGGTGTTGAACTTGATCTTGAAGTTCTTCTTGAAGAACTTGAATGCCTTGTCGAGTTCCTCGTGGTCATAGAGCTTCCTGTCAATCCTGCCTCGGAGCGCCACCATGTCGACGGAAACCGATCCCATTCCCAGGTAATGGAGGAGCGTGTTGCGGCGGACATCGGAACCGATGATCCCCATCGAC
Source organism: uncultured Victivallis sp. (assembly GCA_964600895.1). GTDB lineage: Bacteria > Verrucomicrobiota > Lentisphaeria > Victivallales > GWF2-50-93 > GWF2-50-93. Next base: position 33,371 of record CAZRKP010000042.1, on the reverse strand, counting down.
ACACTTCCTACGGAGAGATAATTCTTGCCGCGCATCTCGGATACGGCGGCCGCACAACGTGCAAACCTGAGCAGTCGTTCGGAAACATAAGGAGGAAGATCGCCATCCTCACCTTCAAGATCGGGATTGTATATGGAGAAGATCGGACGCTGCTTCTCATCCATCGCGGCACAGAAGGCCTTGAGCCAGACTGCTCCGGGACGGTCCGTCTGGTTCAGTCCGTAGGCGGCCTGCTGCCACTCGGAACTGCCAATCCCCTGGCATGCCGACATAAGTTCATCGCTGTAAGCCCATGAACGGCTGACCCAGATGTTGGCGGAAACGCCTTCCTTCGTGTAGTATTCCTGGGCGATCGCGCCAGTACGGGCTCCATAGACGATCTCGGGGGCGACAACAACCCTGACAGGTGTTCCGTCCGGGAGAAAGACATTCTTCGCGATCAGGTCGAAGACCTTTTGGACCATCTTCCATGTTCCAGCAACGTTCGATTCATATGCGCCGGTCCTGCCATCGGCAACAGGAGTTATGGCGATGGTGGGGATGTGTCCGACAAGCCTTCTTTCTGAATGCTTGAAATTCCTGTGGCGGGACATGAGCTTCTCGAAATCCGGTCTTGCTGCACTCATTTTCACTACTCCTGTGTTTCTGTGGTTTGTAAGTTTTTTTTAAATTATTGCCTAATGGGCTTTTTTAAAGCGGAATGATGTATATTTTACCACTTAAAATATGTATTTTTCTATCATGGTGGAAAGCAATCTTGAGACGGATGAATGGATGAATGGATTGATGGATGAATGGGTAGAATTCAATTAGGAAAACAATTCAAATCCCATGCTTCTAGATTTATTGCAACCATCCAACCATCCAGTAATCCAACCACCCTGAAGATCGGATTTGATTTCAGAACATGCCTGTTTAATGTTTATATAGGACAGACTGGACGTAAATACATGATTACACCAAATAAAGATGAATTCAGGAAACTTGCGGAGAAGGGAAATCTCATTCCGGTCTATGCGGAAATAATCGCGGACACTGAGACGCCTGTCTCAGCATACCGCAAGATCGCTTTTGACAAAAAAGGGAAACCTCTCAAATATTCCTTCCTGCTGGAAAGCGTGGAAGGCGGCGAGAACATCGCACGTTATTCGTTCCTCGGGGCCGATCCAGTTTCAGTGTTCATACATAAGAATGGCAAGGGAACTCTGCTTACCGGCAAATCTAAAAAGGAGATTTCCGGCAAGGACGTCTTCGAACAGATCCACAACCTGATGAGCGTCTATAAGCCGGTTTCCGTAAAGGGGCTTCCCCGTTTCACCGGCGGTGCTGTGGGATATGTGTCATACGATGTGATAAGCGAGGTCGAACCTTCGGTGGTGCAGCCCAAGATGAAGCCAATGGATGTACCGGAAGCCGTTTTCATGCTCACCGATTCCTTCCTGGTGTTCGACCGGGTAAGGCACACGATAAAGATCATCGTACAGACGCACATCGACGGAAAAAAGGACTCCGGAAAAATCTATGATGACGCTGTAAGGAAGATAAAGGAATTGTCCGACCGCCTCAAACAGCCCCTGACCATCCCTCCTGCCGACATCGAAGCGTCTGAACAGAAGATCGACATCAAGTCCAACAAGACACTTCCTGAATACCGTGCGATGCTCGCAAAAGCTAAACAGTATATCCTTGATGGCGACATCATACAGACCGTGCTTTCACAGAGGTTCTCCGTCAAATTGAAGTCTTCGCCGTTGTCGGTCTACCGTTCTCTCAGGATGCTGAATCCTTCACCGTATATGTATCTCCTCAACTGCGACGGCTTCTCGCTTGTCGGAGCGTCACCCGAACTCAACGCACGCTGCGACAATCGCAAGATCACCATACGCCCGATCGCCGGCACGAGGAAAAGAGGAGCGACACCGGAAGAGGACGATGCCCTCGAGAAGGAGCTCCTTGCCGATCCGAAGGAATGCGCGGAGCACATCATGCTGGTCGATCTCGCCCGCAACGACATCGGCAGGATCGCCGAAACCGGCACGGTCAAGGTCGAGAAGCTGATGATCGTCGAAAAGTACAGCCATGTGATGCACATCGTCTCGGAAGTCACCGGCACACTCGACAAGAAATATGATTCCGACTCAGTAATGCGCTCAACCTTCCCTGCGGGAACACTGAGCGGTGCACCGAAGATCAGGGCAATGCAGATCATCAGCGAACTCGAAAAGGAAAGAAGATGCACATACGGTGGAGCCGTCGCATATTACTCCTTCGACGGCAACGTTGACTCCTGTATCACCATACGCACGGCGCTCATAAAGGACGGCACAGCCTACATCCAGGCCGGGGGCGGAATCGTAGCGGACTCGGTTCCTGAAACGGAATATGAAGAGACCTGCAACAAGGCCAAGGCGATGATGCGCGCGATAGAGATGTCGAAGAACTTCGAGAAATAAATTCGCACCTGTAGTTTTACATTTTCCGCTTTCGGAGTGCTCGGTAATGTCACGGATAATCCTGCACCAGGCTGCTCACTTATTGTTCTCTTTGGGATTTTCCGTTGGCTTTGCCAGTGCTTTTCGGGCTCTCAAGTAGAGCACATATCTTGTCAGCAAGGTCATGCCAGCAGGTATAGCAGTCGCACAAAGTATTACAATGGCGATTACAAGCTGTACCTCCCGCATCCATCTCTTGAGATAGAAAAGCATGCCCGGGATAATGATCTTCTCCGACAGGAATTCAGAAATTGCCTTGTGATCAACAACTTTTCCTGACAATTCCTTGAACTGGTCCCTCGTCCCTGCCACAAACCTATCAACCCCATATTGTTCGTAGGCCTCTTTCAGTTTCTGCCCGAACACCTCCTCTGCAAGCCACGGAAGTATCCATCGTATCAGTTTTTCACTGAGCGTCCCCTTCCATTCAGGATGATCGTTCAATGCCTTGTTTATCAGCATTATGGTTAGATTCTCAGCCACATCCTGCTTCAGGTATTTCAGGCTGTCCAGGAACTTGCTGATGTCAAGTTGCTTTGCAGGCTCATCCCTGCTGTTCAATGTCTGATCAATGATGAACATGAGATCTGCACCGTAGCCGCTTGCCGCTGGAAGCCATTTCTTGCCGATCGGACTCTCGCGGATTCCGAGTTCCACGCCGCGGAGCAGTCCTTCGGACAGGCCAAAAAGCGCTGAAAGGATAGTGAAAGAGATCAGCATCCACATGCAGATGATGGCTGTTATGCACCCATGCGCTCTCGAAGTCGAATAGTTATAGATCTTATATTTCCTTAAAAGAAGGAAAATTCCGAGGCCGATGAGAAGGCCAACAACACCAGAAAGAAATGTCCAAATTATGACTTCCCATAACATGGAAAGCCATGGTATCTCACGCAATATTCCTAGACAGTCAATCATGGTCGCACACGCCTTATGTTAAACCGATCCTATCAAAAGAAGTCAGAATTCAGAAGTCAGGATTCAGAATAAATCGAATTCGAGTCTGCATTCTATTCTGACTCCTGTCTTCTGACTCCTGAATTCCCGGTTTTAATTACCTTACATCAATATACATTCCTGTGAAAACGATAGGAACGATTTCCTCAGTTTTTCCACTGATGTGAACTGGTGGCTGGGCCAGCCGCGTTTCAATCCGGCCTCGATGTTCTCAGGCTTGTCATCGGTATAGAAAACGGGTTTCCCGAACTTTTTTTCAAATGCCTCGTACATCCCCGCATCTGGTTTCTGGCAGCCTGCCTCGAAGCTGAAGATGCCTCCGCTAACGAAGACTGCACTTGGAAGATAACGGTAGACAAAATCAAGATGCAATTCGGATGTGTCTGAGAAGAAGATGAACCTTATCCCCTTTTCCGTAAGTTCCTTGAGAAAATCACCGATCCCAGGGATTTCATCTCCGAGAATCAGCCTCCAGGCATGGATTAGTTCGTCGTCGGTGAACCGCCCACCGGTGACCGTCCTATAGACCTCGAGCCATTTTTCCGTAGTTATCTTTCCTGTCTCCAGTCTTCTACAGGCGTCTAAAAATTCCAGCGGGACTTCGGTGATCGCAGAATATCCCAGTGCCGCAAGACATTTCTCCGTCTGCACCTTCATGCATACATTGCCTATATCAAGTGCAAAATATCTTACCTTGTCGCTCTTCACTTGCCCTCCCTTATTAGAAATCCCTTCAAGTATTCTGATTCAGGAAAATCGAGTGCGATAGGATGATCCGCCGGCTGCGAGAAACTTTGGTTTATCTGAAACTTCCTTCCTGAATCTTCCGAAGCCCAGCACAGGATCTCTCTGAATTTCTCCCTGCCAATCCCAGAGGAGCATGAGAACGTCGCTATGAACCCGCCAGGCGCGACAAGTTTCATTGCAAGCAGGTTTACATCCTTGTACGCTCTGGAAGCACGGTCAACCGACGCCTTGGTCGGCGCAAGTTTCGGAGGATCGAGGATTATGAAGTCGAAATGAAGGTTCCTGTCACGGAATCCGCGGAGGACCTTGAAGACGCTGTCGGCATGATATTCCCGTTTCACCTCGGAAAATCCGTTCAGTTTGAAATTCGATTCGGCAGTGTCCAGCGCGGACTGCGACTCGTCCACGAGCGTTATGTGCTCTGCCCCTGCCGCGGCCGCATTGATCGAGAAAGCCCCAGTGTAAGAGAAGCAGTCCAGGACGCGCATTCCTGGCCTTATGAAAGAAGCAGTGATCCTTCGGTTCATGCGCTGGTCAAGATAGAATCCTGTCTTCTGCCCTTCAGCAAGCGAGACATTGAACTTGAAATTGTTCTCAGCGATCACGAGGGGATCTGGAATTCCGCTTGTCTTTCCGAGGGAAAGCGTGGTGGAATCGGAAATTCCCTCATGTTTCCGGATCTCGCAGTCTGAACGCTCTATGATCGCTTCGGTTCCGGAAACCTCAAGTGCGAACTCCGCAATTGTATTCTTCAACCGTTCCATTCCGGCAGTGAGGAACTGTGCGACAAGGTATTTGGAATATTTGTCGATGACAAGCCCTGGCAGGCCGTCTGATTCTCCGAACACCATGCGGCAGGAATCCGAATTCAGAATTTCAGCCGACAGCGAAGTCCGTAACCGGAATGATCTCTGCAGGATCTTCTTCAGCCATTCTGTGTCAGGATACTGTTCCTTATCTATCGAAAGGATCCTCGCCCTGATCGAGCTTGAGGGGCTGTAGTGGGCATAACCGACAAATGCGTCGGCAGAATCATGGACTGCGACGACATCGCCTGGAGCCGGAGAGCCGTCCACGGATTTGATTGAAGACTGGAATATCCAGGGATGGACGGATTTGCGGGAACCGTCCTTGCCGAAGAAGCTTCTGCTGAGACGCATGATTGGAGTATTGGAGGACATAGGGATCTTTCTGAACTAAAGGATGACTGGATGATTGGATGACTGGGCAGAAGGAATTAGCCGATCTTTAGTTTCGCAGCGTTCATCCATCAATCCATTCATCCATCCATCCTTTGAATTTGAGTTCACGCGATGCTCTTCAGCCCCTTGCTTGTGAATTCCTGCTTGATGAGACATTCCACGGCTTCCGGATTTCCGAGTCCGACAACCTTGTCAAGCAATTCAACGCATTCGTACATGGTGAATGCCCTGAGGACTTTTCGGACTGCGGGGATGTTCCTTGGTGCCATGCTGAGATCCGTGATACCGGCACCGAGAAGGAATGGCACGGCATATATGTTGCCTGCCATCTCACCGCAGATAGCCAGGTTTTTTCCGTCCCGGTTCCTGAAGGAACCTGAAATGAACTTGAGCATTTTCAAGAATGATGGATGCAGCGGATTGAACAGCGAGGAGACCTGTTCGTTGCCACGGTCAACTGCGAACGTGTACTGTATCAGGTCGTTGGTCCCGATGCTCATGTAGTCCACATATTCAAGGAATTCATCGAGAGCAAAAATTACAGCAGGAACTTCGAGCATCATGCCGACCTTGTAGTTGTCCGAATGCGGGATGTCCTGGGCGTGCAGTTCGCTCTCGACCTCGCTCAGCACCTGGCGTGCCTCGATGATCTGCGACACGCAGGATATCATCGGGAAAAGCAGTCTGAGGTGACCGGCGGCGCCCGCGCGCAGGACCGCACGCAGCTGGGTTTTCATTAGCTCCTTCTGGGAAAGCAGGACCCTTATGCCGCGCCATCCGAGTACCGGATTATCCTCCTTCACGAAATTGAGGTACGGGAGCGGCTTGTCGGCGCCGATGTCGAGTACGCGTATCGTCACCTCATCACCCTTGACCTCCTTGAATATCTTGGAATACACCTGGAACTGGGCCTCCTCAGCCGGCATGAAATCCCTGATCATGAAAAGGAATTCGGTCCGGTATAGGCCAATTCCACTTGCACCGTATTTTTTCAACAGCGAAGTTTCGCTTATGAGCGAGATATTGCCGCGCAGGAAGATCTCCCTGCCATCAGCTGTCACGGAAGGTTCATCCGAATATTCGGCTTCTGATTCCCTGCTTGCAAGCTGGAGCATGTCCCTGAAATGGGTCTTTACATTCTCCGTGGGCCGTATATATACGTTCTCAGCATGGCAGTCGAGGATGACCTCATCGTCCTGCCGCACATGCTCCAATGCCTCGCGTGCTCCGAGGATCGTCGGAATGTTGAGCGCCTTTGCAAGAAGCGCGACATGCGCGGTGGCTCCGCCTTTTTCCGTGACTATTCCGGCTATCTTGTCGATTGGCATCCTGAAAAGGTCGGAAGGCAGCAGTTCATTGGTGAAGAAAATCTGGCGCGACTCAAGCTCAATGGCCTCAGACCTGGCCTCACCGCTCCTAATTGAAATCACTATCTTCAGGATACGCAGGAGGATGTCCTTAAGATCAACCGCCTTCTCCCTGAACACCTGATCCTGCAGGCGGCTGAACCTCTGCTGGTAGTCGTCATTGACAAGCTTCAGGCTGTATTCTACGGTAAACCCATCATCGATCTTCTGCCTTATGGCATCGAGAAGCGTCCTGTCGTCGAGGAACAGGATATGCACGTCGAATATGGACGCATCGGCTTCTGAGATGAGGGAAACAGCCTTTGTACCGAGTTCCGTGGTTTCCTTTCTGGCTGTCTTGAGCGCATGTTCGAAAAGTAGCATCTCTTTTGCTGCAGAGTGTGATTTTTCCGGCCTTATCTCGGCAAAGTAATCCTTCTTTGCGTAGAGGACGGCCTTGCCCATGGCGATTCCGGCGTTTGCGGTGACACCCCTGATGACAACCTGTTTCCTCCTTCTGGACGTCTCCGCCTGTGCCGTCTCTCCTTCGGTTGCGAGTTCCTTCAGCATCTTGGAGCTGATGATAAGATTGGCTATCTGCGTGCATATGGATTTCACCACGTCAGTTATCGATGGTGAGAAAGACTCGTCATTCAGCTTCTGCAGGTTCAACACTCCCACTCGCCTGCCACCTACCGAGAGCGGAACGGACAGGAAGGACTTGTATTTCTCCTCTCCCGACCCCTTGACCAGTTTGAACTTCGGATGATCCTCGGGATTTGAGACATTAACGATCTCTCCGGACTTGAAGGCTGTGCCGGTGATCCCTTCCCCGACCTTCAGCTTCAGCCTGCCGATCATATCCGGATTGAGTCCGCATGTGGCGGTAAGCACAAGCTGATCCTTGTCATCGTCATAAACATATATGGAACAGACCTCGGAATCCAAATTCTTGGAAAGGACCTTCACGATCTCATCGAGGATGATGGTCTGATCATCGTTCTCAGCGATGATCTTGGATATTTTCCGGAGAATTGTCAGAACTTTGGATAACATCGGGATTCCTTATTGGATTAAATGCCTATTATAGTTATCTTACACTCAAATTCAACACTCCAGAGATGAAAAAAAACTTCAACATAAGAATACTGACGGACCGATATGAATGCCTTCCAGTTGGCACGGATAGCATGAACGAACTCGACATCGGCTGCGGCAAGGGCGGATTCACCTGCGCACTCGCCTCCAGATACCCCGACAGGCGGATATTCGCCGCCGACATCATGTTAGGAAGACTCCGCAAGCTCGGGAGCCGCATGGAAAGGACAGGAATATCCAACATCACACTGCTCAGGACGGATGTCTGGGCCCTTGCGGCATATGTCCTTCCCGACATATCCTTCGACAGGGTCCACATTCTCTGCCCTGATCCCTGGCCAAAGGACAGGCACCGCGCGAACCGCCTGCTCAGTTCGGAGTTCATCGGCCGACTGCTGAGGATCCTGAAGCCGGATGGAGTGATCCATTTCGCGACCGACGACGTCAACTATTTCAGTTCCGCCACTGAACTTTTCTCCCAGAACAAATCTTATACCCGCGACGATTCCTCAATTTCGGATCTGACCGACATAAAGTCCGACTTCGAGATCAAATGGGAGTCGGAAGGGACGATGGTGGCACATTCGGGGTGGAGAAAAGCGGAAGTAATAGCCACAGAGGCACAGAGGCACAAAGTTTAGTCAATATAGTGTTAAGAATTTCTTTGATTAATCCTTACCGTCATTCTTAACTTTTGCTAGTGGAATCTTTTCGCAAAGGGCTTTCTGTTCCTTGATATATTCTTTCAGCCAGCCTGGAGCATCGGGAAGTTTTTCCGCATCATTGAAGTTCTTCATGGCATTTTCCTTGTCGCCGAGGCGCCTGTAAAGTTCACCTCGGAGATAGGTAAGGATTGCCGGTTCCCCCTTTTTCAGCTTCTTGAGTTCGTCATCGGAGCCCAGAACCGCATCCAGCGAGGAAATAGCCTTCTTCTGGTATTTTCCCTCAAGCGCGATCGAATCCCTGAGCTGCTGTTCAAGTTTCTTCCATTCCTCTTCAGGAAAAGCTGTCTTAAGCTTCGGGATAGAGGCCAGCAACAGTTCGTTCTCCCCATGTGTACGGAGCATATTCCCGATCACTGTTGCAGAGATCTTCCTCCTGTTTTCAGGAATGGCATCCCAGGCATCAAGTAGATTCTGCGCAAGTCTGATCTCGAACAACGCCCTGTTCTTCGGCCTCTGGTCCCCCGAAAGAGCCTTAGCCTTTTCATCAACCCAGGCTTCCTCATCCTTGCTGAATCCTGAAATCACCCGAAATGGATTCTCCTCCATCCTGACACACCAGGAACATGTCATGGTCATGAAGGATATTTCATAGGAAGATCTTTTTTCGAGGACCATTCTCTGGACTATCAGGTCCGTCTTCGCCCAGGCGGGCATTGACCTCGGAGTCTTTTCAATGTTCTCATTCTCAAGTTTTCGGACAGCAGCATCCATGTTTGATTTTGATACATCCGGTTTCTCAAAAGGCTTCTCATCAAGGATCTTTTTCTTCAGTTCATCGCTTAATGAAGCTTTCTTGAAATCATTGGAGTAACCTGAATACAGGCATTTCGGACAGGATATGGGGGCAATCTCTATTACCTGGGCTCCATTGGCCCTGTTGAAAAAATCCCTGTCCTGCCCACCAAAAGAATTTGTGCTCATGATCTCCATGCCTTTGCACTTGGTGGAGCAGACCGGGCACGTAAACTCAGCCTCGGAGGCTGATGTCGCATTCAGATTGGCAAGAGGAAGAATCCAGAGAAGAAATACGATGATGAAGTTTCTCATCAAACACCCCCGTTATTTTCATGAAATGTCTTCAGAAACTTTGCGTTCGATTTGTCGCAATGGAGCTACTTGATCTCCTCGCGAACCTTCTCCTCTACGAGCTTGTCGAGGAGTTCCTTGGCAGGCTGCCACTTGTTTTCGTAGAAGACGTAACCGTTGTCAGCGTAGATCTGCTTTTCAACGGACTTCCTGGTTTCGTTGCGTATATTGTCGATCTCAGCCTTACGGGCCTTGTCGAACTTCTCCTTCTCACGGGCAAGATATATCTTGATCGCATCATTGGTGTTATACCATTTGCCGTCGATCTCCCTGAAATTATTCTTCTTCAGGTATTCGCTCTTGTTGGAGTTCTTTTCGGCATCCTCCCGGATCTTCTTCTCGCGTTTCTTGATCTCGTCCTGGAAATTGGCCTTCAGCTTCTTCAGCATCTCTTCGACCAGCTCCTTGGATGTCTTAACGGAACCGTCGGTGGCAGCCATGTATCCATATTTCCTATAGAACTCACCCCTTTCGGCGGATTCAACCTCGCCCCTGTACTTCTCCTTGGTCTTCTTGTAGTTGTCGAGGAGCTGCTCTGACATCTTCTGGACATTCGTCTCGCATTCCGCCTCGTTAAACTTCCATCTTTCAGGCGCCGGGATGTCACTCGTGAGGATCTGCCTGTCACCGATTACCACCTTGTTGCCGGCCCTTCCGTTGTAAATCCCCTTCACCTTCAGACCGACCGCATCCTGTATCTCAATAGTGTCACCTTTCTTGTAACCGCCGTACTTCTTGCTGATCTCGTTCATCTGGCCGTAAAGGTCCTTGGCAGAATATTTCTCATCGACCTTTTTCTGAACATAGGTCTTGAATTCGGCGTCAACATCCTTGCGGGCTGCGGAGGGCTCCTTGAGCGGAAGCGGAATCTTCAATTCCTCCGCCAGCGAAGCAAGTTCCTTCTCCTCGTTGAAATTCCTGTCTATCCTGGCGATCTCGCGCTCTGCGAATGCGCTGGCATCAGCCTTCATCTTCTTCAAAGCCTCGTCCACGGACATGGTGGAGGATGTTCCTGACTTGAGGTTGAGGTTGTTGAATATGAGATTCCGGGTATCGGTCTCATTGAAAGGCGGCAGGGCCGCTATCTTATCATCCGTCCGCTTCTTCACCGACTCGTCTACCTCCTTCTTGACCTGATCCATGCTCATACGCGGGGCCCTGACATCTGCAGGGACACCGATTTTTGCGGAAACCTGCTCGGTGAAGATCTTGCGCAGCTCCCTTGCCCTTGAAGATTTCTTGTAATGGAAAAATCCCCATATCCCAAGAACCAGGAGCAGAAAGACAATGAAGAAGACCAGATATGCGGCCGCCTTGTTATCCAATTTTATCTTAGGTATGGCGCGCGCCGACATTACCGGAGGAAGTACCTTTATCTTCGAACTATCCTTGAGCAGCTGGTAATGCTGTTCGAAATCATTCTTCAGAGTGGCGAAATCATGATATCTCTTTACCGGTTTCCTCGCGATCATCCTGTCTATGATTGCCACTATCTTGGGATTGCAGTGTTTGAGGAATGAACCGACGCTGAGCACACGGAGTGAAGTAAGGTGCTTGGTGACAAGATCGTTGACTTCGGCCAGAGAGTAATATGTTCTTCCCGCAAGCATGTAGAACAGCACCATTCCGAGGCTGTATATCTCGCTGTATTCGCCCTCGGGCGCACCGACTATCCTTTCCGGTGGAATGTAGAATGGGGATCCGTCAAGCTCATCCTTGACGTTCTCATGTGCCGCAGCTTCAGCAAGTGACAAGCAAAGTCCATAATCGAAGAGCTTGACCTCGCTGTTCTTTGTAATGATGATATTCTCAGGCTTAAGGTCCCGGAAGAGATATCCGCATTTGATTATATGCATCTCGGCATCGATGAGCTGGAGGATTATCTCCACGGCTTCCTTCTCAGGGATCTGCTTCCTCGCATCGACCATCAGATCGAGCCTATCACCGGAAATGAATTCAGTCACAAGGAAATATTCGTCCCCGTCAAGTCCGTAGTCGATGATCTCGATGATATTTTTGTGCCTGCCCAATGCACTGCCGGACTTGCCCTCATGAAGCAGGGCCTTCACAAGGTCCTGGTTGTATTTTTCACTGCGGGGAAGGACCTTTACGGCATATTGCTTGTCATCCTTCTCGGATATTGCCTTATATACACTGCCCATGCCTCCGCCTCCGAGAGGTTCGAGGAGCCAGTAGTCCCTTATCCGTAGGGGAATGAGCACCTGGGAGGAGCATTTAGGGCATGGAATGACTTCGAGCGGTGCCCCTGAAGACATCGGGATGTCCGCCGAACATGAACTGCATTTGACGATACCCGCGTCCAGGTCCTGTATTTTAGAAGTCGGCTCAGCCATATTCTTTCGTGCGGCAAAATTAAAATTTCAATTAATTTACTACAGATGTGGTTGATTTAAAAGGTCTAATTACGGGAACCTTAAGAATAAATTCCTGCTCCTCATGCTCCCTGCTTCGGCTCAGTTCTTGGGTCTGACAGGATAATCGCCGGAAAAACATGCGTGGCAATAGTCGCCCGGCTTTGTTTTGGACACGCATGACAGCATTCCCTCAAGGGTAAGATATGCCAGGCTATCCGCATCTATGATCTTCGCTATCTCTGCAGTAGAGCATTTGTGGGCGATCAGTTCATCCGCGCTTGGAAAGTCTATCCCGAAATAACACGGCTGTATGTGGGGAGGACAGCTTATCCTCATGTGAACCTCCTTTGCTCCGTTCTCGCGGAGGGTCCTCACACGCTCCTTGCTGGTATTGCCCCTGACAATGCTGTCCTCCACGAGGCACACTTTTTTTCCTTTTATCGCCTCCCTGATCGGATTGAGCTTCATGTTTACCGCGGTCTTCCTATCGTCTGGCGAGGGTTTTATGAACGTTCTTCCTACATAGTGGTTTCTCATGATGCCAAGATCGAACGGGATGCCTGAGGCCTCGGAAAATCCAAGTGCAGCGTACATGCCGCTGTCAGGCACCGGGATCACAACATCCGCCTTGACAGGACATTCCTCGGCAAGCTTCCTTCCGAACCTTTTCCTCATCTCATATACACTTTCGGTGAAGACGTTGCTGTCAGGCCTTGAAAAATAAATCAGCTCGAAGATGCAGTGTGCACGCCTCTTGGAATACGCAAACATCCTGCTCTCCATCTTGCCATCGGAATGGACAATCACCATCTCACCCGGTTCGACCTCCCTCTCATACTTTGCGCCGATTATGTCAAATGCCGCAGTTTCAGAAGCGAACACGGTAGATGTACCAAGTTTCCCGATGCAGAGGGGTCTGAAGCCGAAGGGATCACGTGCTGCCATCATTCCATCCTCGCAGAGACCGAGAAGCGAATAAGCCCCTTCGACATTCTTCATGGCATACTCAAGAGCCTCCCATGGCGTGTCTCCGGCCTTGTGGTGGTGTGCGGCGATGTGCAGTATGATCTCGGTGTCTATCTCGCTCTGGAATATCGCTCCACCCCTCTTCAGGTGGTTCCTCCAATGCGCAGCATTTGAAAGTGTCCCGTTGTGTGCCAGGCCAAGGCGCCATTTGTCGAATTCAACGGCGAACGGCTGGGCGTTGGCGACATTTGATCCTCCATAAGTGCTGTAGCGGACATGTCCGATGGCCATCTCCTGCGGAGAACGCCACCATTCCTTCGGCAGGCGGTCGAAGACATCCGACACCAGCCCCATGCCCTTCTGGCATTCGCATTTCCCCTGACGTAAAAGCATGATCCCCGCACTTTCCTGTCCACGGTGCTGGAGGGCAAAAAGTCCAAACCGGGTCATTACCGCCGCATTGGGATGGTTTGCAATACCGAATATTCCACAAGCTTCCTTGAGCATAAATAAAAGTTCCTGTCGTTAAATTTCAGGGAGGACACAAAGAAAGATTGACGGGATAATCTATTTATAAAAAATCAAAATGCAACAATGGAAAGCCTTAAAATTCCGACATCTATTCAAGACTCCTTCTTCTGTGCCGTCCCGAGTACCTCTCGGACCGCAGTCAGGAGTTCATTGTAATGATATGGTTTCTGCAGAAGCTTCAACCCCTTGTCATCTATTCCAGTCTTCTTGAGCCTTTCATCGGCATACCCGCTGGCCATGAGCACCTTCATTCCGGGTTTCCGCCTCAGGAGCTCCTCGACAAGGAGGACTCCGTTCTGTCCCGGCAGTATCACATCTGAGAGCACGAGGTCGAAAGCGCCGTGTTCCGCATTGAAAATCTGAATTGCCTCCACGGCATCTGCAGCCGCGAATACGTTGTAGTTGTTGTCCTTCAGTATCCTTGATGTCAGGTTCCTTACGCTGTTCTCATCTTCTATCAGGAGTATCCGCTCACCCCTGCCCCTCTGGAGCACCTTCCTGGTCTCCGTCTTCGGTTTGACGACTGCGGGGCCGGCCTTCTCTCCTGCAACCGCCACCGCCGGCATATATATCTCAAATGTACTGCCCTTGCCGGGTTCAGAGAAGACATTTATCCAGCCGTTATGCTGTTTCACTATTCCATATACTATTGAAAGCCCGAGTCCGGTACCCTTGCCCTTGGGCTTAGTGGTAAAGAAGGGCTCGAACAGCTGGTTCAGGACTTCCGGCGTCATTCCCTCACCGGAATCCGCAACCGATATGCATACGAACTTACCTGGACGGGCCTCGGTTATCGACTCAATATCGTCCTCGTCGAGATAGATGTTGCTTGTTATGAACTTGAGTGTTCCGCCCTTCGGCATCGCATCTCTGGCGTTCACCACGAGATTCATCAGTACCTGCTCAAGCTGGCTGGCGTCGGCCTTGATCCTGGACAGCTTCGGGAAAAGGACGTTTTCAATCGCGATGTCCTCTCCAAGGACATACTGGAACATCTTCTGGAGGTTGACTACGAGTTCATTGACATCGATTTCCAGCATGTTCACAGGCTTCCTGCGGCTGAAGAGCAACAGCTGGTTCGTCAGACCGAGTGCCCTCTTTCCAGCTTTGCTTATCTCCTCTATGTCGGTCCTGTTGGGATCATCCTTTTCCATCCTGAGCAGTATGAATTCCGCAAAACCGTTTATCACCTGGATTATGTTGTTGAAGTCATGGGCGATCCCTCCGGCAAGCCTCCCAACAGATTCCATCTTCTGTGCCTGGAGCAGTTGCCCCTGGAGATCCTTCTGCCTGGTGACATCCTCCTTGATAGCTATGTAATGGGTGATCTTCCCCGAATCGTCGTATATGGGCGATATGGTCGCTGATTCCCAGAAATATTCACCGTTCTTCTTCTTGTTGTGGAACTGGCCGCGCCATTCCTTGCCGGCCTTAATCGTGCTCCACATCTCCTTGTAGAATTCAGGAGGCATCTGATCGGATTTCAGAATGTTCATCTTCCTGCCGCGCACGTCGTCGAAGGTATAGCCCGTGACTGACTCGAACTTGGGATTCACATATTCGATCATCCCTTCCGTGTCGGTGATGACAATAAGAGCAGGACTCTGTTCAACTGCGATAGACAGCTTCCGCATCTTCTCCTCGTCCGACTTCCTGTCGGTAATGTCGCTTATCACGGCGATGACACCGGAGAGCTCCCCTTTCGCATTCTTATGGGGCACGCAGACCGCTCTCGTATGAATGAGCTTACCTGTCTTCCGGTTCTCCAGCTTGAAGTCAGGAGCAGTCATCGTTTCGCCGGCAAGCGCCTTTTTGAGGACAGTATCGACCTTCTGCTCCACAAGTACTGGGAAAAGCTCAAGAGCATTCTTGCCGAGGACATCCGCCGCACTGATTCCGCTCATCTTTTCCATGGCATGGTTCCAGACAAGATACTTGAAATCCTTGTCCATGACCGCAATTCCCTCGCCTGCACTGGAAATGATCTCCCTGTTGAATATGTTGGCATCCCTGAGATCCTCCGCCATCCTGACCTTAAGGAGGGACGGCGCTATCTTGTCGGAGAGAGTCATTATCTTCCTGCGCGTGATCTCGTTGAACACTTCCGCCTTGTGCGAACCCACGTTCACGACAGCTATGGTCCTGTTCTCCATCCTGATCGGAACTATCGCAATAGCCTTGAGAGCTTCCTTCTCAACGCACTTTTCAACGTGCATGATCAGTTTCTCGTAGCTGTCGAAAAGAACTTTTCCCTCTTTTACCAGCTTCGACTGGTATGTCTCCGGACCGTAATGCGAGACATGCTTGACAAATTCCTCCGACAGTCCATAATGCGCTATCAGGTCGAGATCACCTGTGCCCGGATTGAGATCATAGACTCCTCCGCAGTCAACACCTTCGATCCTACACATCACCTCCAGAAGCCTCTTCCCCGCATCCTTGAGCGAGGATACCTGGCTCATGCCGGTCACGACATCCCTTTCGAACAGCAGCATCTCCTCTGCAAACTTTCTTTCGGATATCTCGTTGAAGACGACTGCGAACTTCCCTTTCTCATGAGAGAATGCCCGGACCTCATACCATTTACCCAGTCCCTTGTGGAAGTTCTCGATGAGCCTCGGTTTTCCAGTGATGGCGACATTCCCGAAATCACTTATCCATTCAGGTTCCGTCTCGGGAAGTATCTCCAGGACGGTCTTCCCAATTATCTTGCTGGCGCGCAGGCCTGTAAGTTTTTCATAGGCGGGATTCACCTCGAGGAAGCGGTAATCTACAGGCTTCCCCTTCTCGTCGCAGATGATCTCATGCAATGCGAATCCTGTCATCATCTCCTCGAAGAGAAGCCTGTATTTGAGCTCGCTGTCCTTGAGGATGCCCTCGATCTTCTTCCTGTCGGATACATCCCGTGCTATGCAGAGGATCGACGGCTTCCCAAGGTATTCGACAAGGCTCGCATTGACCTCGACCGGGACCAGCATCTTGTCCTTTGTAAGGTATGAGGATTCAAAGACCAGGTTCCCGTGATCCTTCAGCAAGCTGATCCTGTCGGGAATGAGCTGTTCAAAGTCGTTCGTCTCGATCTCATGGTAGTTGAGTTTTCTGAGCTCTTCGGCCGGATACCCCAGCCTGGAACATGCGGACTTATTGACTTCAAGCAGTTTCCCTTCCAGATCAAGGATCATTATTGAGTCGTTGGAACTGTTGAAGAGATTCCTGTATTTGTTCTCCGACTCGGCGATTATTATAGAGGCCTCAAGCGAGGACTGGTGTAGCAGGAATGCGACTATGAGGATTATGCATATGAGGAGGGTTATTATGATGGGCTGAAGCCTGATCAGGTACAGCATCTGCTCCCATTGCTGCTTGTAGATATCGCAGCCAAGAACTGAGTGGACCTTGTTTGTCTCCGGATCGATGATCGGTATGAATGCCGATATCCATTTGCCCCACTTGTCATCGTAAGGCCCATATATCACAGGTTCACCTCTCTTGAACACATCAAACAGGATCTGTGGTGGACCTCCCTTGTCCGTTTTCTTCCATTCTTCGCCTGGCTTGGTGAAGTCAGGTTCTTCTTCCGGAGATGAGTCGATTGTGAAAATGACCTTCCCGTTCCTTAGCTTCATCAGATAGAACCATTTGATCCCCTTCATCGTCTTCTCGAAGCTCTGTATGTGGGAACGTATCATCTTGTATTCCGCAGCATCCATGTCCGTCGGAACATCCTTGAGCTTCTTCAACTTCTGAATGTCTATTCCGGCAGCAACCGCAGTGACGCCCACCTTGAAATCCTCCCTCTGGTATCTGTCCACGTTCTGACCTATTATGGAGGTTAAAAACCAGCCGCATACGATGACGGATATCATGGCGACGGTAAGCCATTTGCCATATCCCAGCTTCAGCTCAATAAGCTCATTATGCTGAATTCTTTTCGTGAAGGCGTAGTATTTCCAAAGCACAATACAGATAAGGACGGTAAGTGCGGCCCTGAGCAGTTGTATAGGGAAAAGTGCTTTAGCCTTGAAGAAATCATCATTCATATACACGGAAAGGATAAATTCATCCCTCGGCACAATCAACCCGGCGGCAATCGCATAAAGAGCGATGGAGACAGATGTTACCAGGAAATAATATCTGGCCTTCTTTTCGGTGCAGTAGACCTTGTAGAACAGGAATGCAGCAAGCATCCCGCCTATAAAGCCGAAGACATATCTGACCGAAATTTCATAGTTCCGCAGCAGCTTCAGATGGAGCACGATCAGGAGCACCACCATCAGGGCATACTGCCATACGATGGCCAGGCCTCCGAACATCTTCGGATAAAACCTCCTGAACCCGCTGCGGCCGAATTCAAAGAGGAAGATGAATGAGATCAGTAAAAAGGCGAGTCTTATGTAGAACAGTCCATAAAAATCACCTATGGTGAACTTGAGCATGTCGAGCCATTCATTAATTCCATGCAGCAGTCCGAACAAGGCGAGGAGCTCCCACGGGACCAGGGTATTGCCCTTGCGGTATAGCAGATAAGAGACCACGGCCAGGATTATGAACGACAGGCCATAAAAGAAAAACACATAGTCCAGATGTTCCACAAGGAAACCCATATTTCCCCGTACCTTATTATTGAAGGAATAATATACTGTTGTAAAAGGCTTAAATCCATCCGGAATACCAAAATTTCCACGGACGTGAAATTTTACTTCTGATTGGAAATAAAAATCCCTGCGGCGTGGACGTCCGCAGGGATTTTTGGATTTCAATCCTGCACATTCAGCTTGATCTCATCCGAGTTGGCCTTGAGTTCCGGCGCATACATCGCGCTACCCTTCGTCGGAAGCGCGCTGAACTTTCCGGGGATCTCCGCCTTCATACGGTATGAAACGCTGTGCGTGCCGCGCGCAAGCCTCTGCGTGAAGAAGCAGACTCTTTCATCGCGGAACTCGACATATGCGCCCATCTCGTTCCCGTTGTATCCGCTGCGAACTTCGCAGGGTTCGAATCCGGCGGGCTTCATGTCCTCGAACACCAGATACTCGTAGTCGTTCTTGCTCTGGATGGTCAGCTCGATCTCTACAAGGTCGCCGCTCTTGAGGGTTGCGAGATCTGCAAGCTCCTCGCGTTCGTATTTCTCGACCTTCTGGCTGAGCGCCTGTCCATGTGCTCCGGCCACGTTCACCTTCTTGTCGACAGCCTTCAACTTGTAATATTTCCTGTCGACCTTGATCTCGAGCCCGGCCTTCTTGATGTAGTCCTCCAGGCTGAAATAACTGAAATAGGCGTTGCAGTAGATCGGTCCTTTTCCAGTCTTCCGGATTTCAATCTTGTGCTTTCCGGTAGAGACATCTTTTCCTTCGAGGACGAACTTGTTGTCAAACGAGAAGATGTTCTGGGCGTTTATCTTCTCAGCTTTCTGGAGTTCGCCATCGACAAGGACTTCCACGACCATCTCAGGCTTATCCTCGCCGCTGGCCTTGATGTAGTCAGCCATCGCTTCGATGCAGAGTGCGGTGTCTCGTGTGGAGTTCCAGTATGTCGAATGCTTGCGGTTGTTCAGCAGATACTTCACAAGCCTCGAAGCCTTTTCGGACTTCGCGTCCGTAGCAGCAAGCAGCTTGAGATAGTATGCGTGCGCCTCGAACTCGCTGCCGTACCAGCACCACCAGTAGCCTTCGTTACCTAGGTTCAGGTATGCGGTCTGGTTCTCATCATCCTGCACAAGGAACTGCTCGATGTTTTTCATTATCATCGCAAGCTTCTCGGCGTCGTTCTGCTTCTGCAGTGCGATACCGAACATCGCCTTGGCGTAGACGCTCAGCTTCGTCCTGTCGCGATACAGGAGGAATTTCATGTCGTCGTTCTTCACCCCGGAATCAACAAGCACCATGTAGACAAGCGCGTCAATGTTGTCGGCATGCATCCTGTAATGCTTCGGGTGCTCCTTCTTGCATTCCTCTCCTTCAGGATACTCGTGCCTGCAAGTCCTGGATACCTGTTCATCCTGGTACTTCTTCAGCCATTCAATGCCGCGATTGAGCATCTGGTCATCGACCTTCACATCGTTCTTCCTCGCGATCTGGAGGCCGTGAACAACTGTAGCGGTAGTGTGCGGGCTTGAATGCTCACCCCAGCCGGAGAACCAACCCCAGCCGCCGTCGGTAAGCTGCATGAACGCAAGCGCCTTGAGTCCATCAAGGACCATGTCCTTCATGAGTTCTTCATCAAAGACCGGTTCGCGCTTGTATCGCTTCCACTGCTTGGCGCGCTCCTTGTCGTCGCCTATTTCCTGGGCGTTCAGGTTCGTCCGTTTCTCACGGATATCCTTCAGATCAAGTCCCATGTTCATCAGCACTTTCTGGGTGATAACCGTCGGCAGGAACCTGTTCAACGTCTGTTCAGTACAGCCGTATGGATACTCGCAGAGGTATGGCAGCGCATCCACCATAGCTCCGGCAAGTGTCGGAGAATATCTAACTTCGAGACGGCTCTCGCCTATCCGGCGTTCCCCTGGAACATTTATCTCGAACACCTTAGAGCCTGAGACATCCTTCGCGGAAATGAATCCGCTATACGGGACCATCTTCATCATTCCATGCACGTAGACCGGGAATTTCATCTCCATAGCGTCTGCATCGCCCTCGGTGACAGCCTTCATCCTGATGGTAACCTCGCCCTCCTTCTGGACGGCAACGCGCCAGTCGACACGGACTTCACCGCCGGCATCGATGTTCACATCGCGGATGCCCTTGTCCTTCTGGTCGATGAGCGAAAGGTTTCCGCCGTCGAGTTCAAGTGCGATCTTCGCGGCCTTCTTCTCCTTATAGTAATTATGGACTATTGCCGAAAGCACGACCTCATCCTTCTCGACAAAGAACCTTGGGGCCTGCAGGCGGACGATGAAGTCCTTCGATGTGATTACCTCTGTTTCACCTTGTCCGACCTTCGTGCCATGAGTCATGCTCCACGCCTTTACTTTCCAGGTCGTGAGATTTTCCGGCATTGCAAGCTCGATCTCAGCCTCACCCTTCTCGTCGGGAGTGACCTTTGTGGTCCAGAAAGCTGTATCAGCGAAATTCTTCCTTACGGTAACAGCTCCCATTCCATCTCCGCCACCAGCCTGGCCAGCTTCGCCCTCTCCGCCAACCTGCTGTTCAGCTTGCACATCCATCTTGTCTGCTGCCATCAATCCTTCAGCATTTTTCGACTTCTCAGCCTTCATCTCGCGTGCAGCTGCAGGCGCGGCTGTTGCCGCCACCATTGGCTTGGAAGGCAATGCCATTCCACTTCTCTTCCTACCACCACCAAATCCAACTGCAACACCGTCGTTATCTTCGTCAGCATTGGAAAGACCTCCAAACACCCCCAGCATCTGCATTCCGATTTCATTCTTCTTAAGAAGATTATAGAAGAACCTGTCGAGATTGCTTTCGCAGGATGAATGGTGCGAACGCCTCCATTTCCAGAAGAAATCCTTGATCTCGGGAACATTCGACCCGCCGCTGATATATTCGACTGACTTGTCGTAGATCGTCAGCACAACTGATCCGGTCGTGAGCGGCTTCCCGAAGAAATCGGTTATCTTCACCTTAGCCTTGGCCTTCTCGCCCGGCTTATATTTCTCCTTCGACGGGATTATATCCACATTCAGCACGCGTTTCTCCGGAGGAACGACGAGTTCCTTGACGGCGGTGAATATCCTGCCGTTTGAAACAGTGACCGCCTCCACGAAGAAGTTCGGCATGTCCTTCTTTGAAATCTTAACCTCCTCGAATGCCGTCTTGCCTTTCAGGCGCACGACCTTCGGAGTAAGATAAATCCCGTTCGCAGGCCTTGTGAACAGCAGAACGGTGCTGTCCGCTTGATTCGTCTTGATCAGGATCTTGGCAATGTCGCCATCCTTGTATTCGGTCTTGTCGTTCACGATCTCAATGTCGTTGAACCTGAAATCGCTGTCAACCTGACCCTGCGAATGAACGGTGAATATGTATCCTCCCTCGATGCTGTTGCCCTTTGCATCCTTCAAGGTATAGGAAAGCCTGAACTGGCCCTTGTCCGCTGCCTTGATCTGCTGCGAAGCCTGACCTTCATCATTCGTATCGACCTTCCATTCCTGTACTGGCGTTTCGGTCGGCTTGCCTTCGGCATCATATTTAATCTTAAAGAGCTTGAGCACTCCAGTACCCTTGACTGGCTTCCCGTCGACTGTACGGCCTGCGAAATTCGCAGTCACCGCGTCGCCGACATGGTAGTAGCCCATGTCAACCCAACCGTATACCGTGAACGGTTTTCTTGCGGCGATCACGTTGCCCTTGCCATAGATCGTGCGGCGTGACTGGTCGACGACCTCGGCGGTGATCTCGTAGCGATGATCCTGATCGCCGTGCATTTCCTTCGCTACAGAACTGTCTATCTCCACCTTCACCGTCCCGTCCTCACCGATCTTCACTTCATTCTCCATAACGAGTTCAGGAGGATCATTGCGGAACGGGATCCACCATGGCACCGGGCACTTGCAGCCCCAGCTTCTCCAGCCGGGATACCATGGATAATCGCAGGCGAACCACCAGTATCCGGGACCATAGAACCAGTCCCAGTACATCGGAGGATACCATTTCACATTGTGAGAATAGCGTTGGACCTTGTATTTCACCTTCGCGTCCGTCACCGGTGCGCCGAAATAATATTTCGCCTTGATAGTAGCGGTGATCTTGTCACCAAGCTTCACCGGCTCCTTTGGCGCATCAATCGAAACCTCATATTCAGGCTTCTTATATTCTTCAAGACGGAAATTCCCGTATCCACCGACATGATCGATCGTTATGTGATATACTCCGAGGGTTGCGCTCTTCGTGAGCTTGATCTTGTCCTCGACTCCACCGAACTGGTCGGCAGTGAGTGTCTTCTTGTAGATCTCCTCGTTCTTGGGATTCCTTATGATCACGGTTAACGCCCTGTTCGCGAAATTGGAAACGTCATCCTGATCATATTTCGCCTTCCTGGCCCACAGCTTGAAGTTAACTTCCTGGTCCGGACGGTAGACAGGCCTGTCGGTGATCACAAATACCTTTGTCTGGTTGTATTCCTGATCGTAATAGTGGCCATACCACACGCCTGTGAATCTGAGAAATGTTTTCTTCCCGTCTGCACCGGTTGCCTCGGCGATCCACTGGAAATTCTGGCTCATGGTCTCAGGGCCAATTATGGCCACACCATCCTCATTTGCTTCTGCTGCAAAAGACTTGGTCTCGATATCGTATTGCCTTCCGGTAATCTTATTCAGCAGTTTCCTGTCGATATATTTCTGCTGGTACCCGAAGAAATCGAGTTTCGCCTTGGAAACCGGGGTTCCGGTCACGGCATTGGAGACATAATAGATCGAACCGTTGTTGCCCTGCTTCCTCATGATCACCATGTCGTTGAGCCAGACAACAATGCGGCTTGTGTTTCCGTCTGCGAGCTTCGCAACAAGGAGGTATGCACCTGAATCCTTGAAAGGAGTCGTGACTACTACGGTACTGTTGAAATGCCCGTCCTTCGGCTTGAGCTTCATGTCCCATGCAGCAACCTTCTCACCGATATATTTTGTCTGCTCACCGAATACAAGCCTCTGTCCTATGTCACGGATTTCAACCTTCTGCCAGTCGAGTTCCCTAGGATTCGATTTGAGATAATCCTTTACGTCCGAGAGCAGTTCCGGAATCTTTATCCTGAACGCCTCGAAGGAGACGGCCTTCGCGTTCCTGAACGAGAATTCGAGTTCGGCAGGTTTGCCGGCGACGAGAGGTTTCGAGCCAACGAACTGCGCCCAGTTGCCGACGATCTGGTCGAGCTGGTTCTTCTTGTAGTTCTGATGGTCTCCAAACTTCTTTATACTTTCCTGCAGGTAGTCTGCGGCCTTTGGATACTGGCGCCTGTTCTTAAAGATATCGACAAGATAGTCGATAGCACTTGAACCGTTACCGTCATTGTCGGCCAATATCTTCTTGTATATCTTTATATAGTTGTATTCGTCCGGGAGCTTGAACCTCTTTATCCCGGTTGCGAGTTTCGCAATAGTCTCGTCCTCGGAAAGCGTGTGCACAGCATAAGGGCCGGATTCGTCCTTGTCCGCATCCTCATCAACTTGACCGTCTTCTCCCCCACGCGGACCGTACCATCCCCTGAAATACGCCATGGTCTCGACGCCGAACTGGCTTTTCAGGAAATCTGCATACTGGAGCATGATGGTATTCTTGCTCTTCGGCTCGGACCTCATCGCCTCCTCAAGGAGCCAGCGCCAGCGTTCACCATCGCATTTCGCGTCTGCAAAACTCGCAGGAACCTTATAGTATATGGGATTGCCCTTCTCATCGACGGGGGCGCCCTTGGTGTTGCCACCTCTGTATCCGTAATATCCTTCTTCATAATCAGGGAGCTTTGTCAGATCAGAGAGTGACTGCAATTCCCAGGAATCGGCGTATCCCCTGCTCTGCAGGATGGCACGTGCAAAATTCTCGAAGAATGTGAACTTGTCCCAGTTCTGTCCTTTCTCCTTGACGATCGGCATCGCCTGCACAAAAAGCTGGAGTGCGCGTATCCTGTCGCGCTCCTGGGAATTCGCCCATTTCCCACCGCCCCGATGCCCGCCCCTCTCGAACTTTCCGGAGATGATGAATCCATAATGGTTGGAATACATGTAGATTTCGGCGGCTTTTTTCAGAAGCATCCAGTTGCCTGCATTCTTCGCGATGGAGTTCTCAACCAGTTCGTCGAATTCAGTCAACCTGTTCAGGTTCTGGAGGCAGTATACCGCATATTGGAGATCCTCGCCTACCTGGTTCGCCATGCTTTCTTCGCCAAGTGCAAGCTTCGAGAAGATGTCATACGCATCCTTGTAGTTTCCCTGGTTGTAAAGCTTGAGCGCCTTCTCCCTCGAGTCTTTGCTCGCGTCATCAGCGGCAGAGACAACTCCGGATGCAATCAAGGAAAAAATCACCGTGCAGACAATCATGAATCTTTTCATAAGCATCTCCCGTATGGAAATTTGATTAATTGATGTTTTCATCAATAAAGACGAGCCCCCTGATGATTTATTAGAACACAATGGCAAAAGTTACCCAAAAATAGCTGAAAAAAGAACCACAGGGGTAAAATCCTTACTTGCCCTTAAGTTGCTTCTCCATCTCCTCGTATATCTTGTTCTTGTAGGAATCATCCTTCTTCCGGATCGTCTGATACAGTTTCACCAGGTATCTTCTGATCTCAGGATCCGCCTTGTCCTTGGCGGCAAGGTCATCGGGATGTTCAAGGTAATATCTCATCGCTCCGGCAACATAGAATCCTACAAAGAGCTGGCCGTAATCATCATCAATATCAAGCATACTCGCTTTCACGGTCACGGTTATCCTCTGCGACTTGTCGGCATATCTGACCATGGTCGCAAGGTCATCCGCCGTCTTCTTGCTGAGAGGATTATCATACAGTTCCTTGGCCATCTTAAGGATTTTCTTGTCATTCTCCGGGGATTCTGAAAGATCAACGCCATTACCAAAATTGATTTTCAGCGCCTCTTCTATGAATGGAATTAATTCTTTTTCAAACTCCGTTCCATCTTTGCCATTGGTTGTTGCCCTTACCTTGAAGAAATCATTGCCTTTGGCTGCCAGGAATGTAAAAGATGTCAATTTCCCCACCATGCCTTCGAGCTGCGTATAAGTACATTTACTGGCGATAAACTTTGTTCCTGATATCTCAATTTCCTTGTCCTCCTCGAAGACAACATCCTTATACATTCCGAGTTTCTCAACCTCCCTGAGCGCATCCTTGACCAGACCAAGTTCCGCCTTGAGCTCTTTTACGGTTCCGGGATTGTTTCCACCTCCCCCGCCATTGTAGTAAAATACATCGATCTTCGTATCCTCCGCCAGATATTTGACGGTCTTGCCTTCGGTGAGTGTTGTTTCCGCCATGAACTTGAACCTACCTATTTTTGCGGGATACTTGTCCTGTTCCGCCATGTTCACAGTCAAATTTATAGGCGTCGGAGAAACATCTTTGTGTGGCTGAGAAGGTTTGTCTTGAGCATTTGATGCTATCAGAAATGCGAGTGTCAAAACCACGAGACCTGCAGAACTGATGAAGAATTTATTCATATATGCCCCCTGTGAAATGAATTACCGGAGTTATCACGGGTAATATATTAGTCCGGCTTGAGCCATAAACAATTCGACTTTGCCAGATTTCCATCAATGCATGGAATTCTTTCAAGTGTTCGTGGCAGCTTCAATCTTGCATCCTCTCCAAGAAAAGCTATCTTGAACAACTTTTAACAAAAGGGGGAATATGCCTGACATAATACCGATAGAAAGGATTGAAGATAAAATATTGCTTATCCGTGGGCACAAAGTCATACTCGATCGGGATTTGGCTAAGCTGTATGGGGTCGAAACAAAACGTCTTCTTGAACAAGTCAGAAGAAACATGAAACGGTTTCCCTCGGACTTCATGTTTCAGCTTACGACACAGGAACTTATCAACTTGAGGTCGCAAATTGCGACCTCAAGCTGGGGTGGGACAAGATACCTTCCACATGTGTTCACAGAACATGGAGCACTGATGGCTGCAAATGTTTTAAATTCCAAAAGGGCAGTTGATGTCAGCGTACAAGTTATAAGGGCATTTGTCAAGCTCAGGGAATTAGCCATAACCCACAGGGATCTTTCCCGAAAGCTCCAGGATCTTGAGGCAAAATACGACAAGCAGTTTGATGTCGTCTTTAAAGCCATACGTCAGCTAATGGCGCCACCGCCTGTACCACCTAAAAGAAAAATTGGGTTCCACCCCTAAGGCCTCATTATAAAATGTATTCCAGAAATAAAACAGCTGCGGCGGTTACGGTCGGGTGCAGGCTCAACCAGGCCGACACTGCGCTCATATTCGGACGGCTCAGGGATGCCGGATATGAAATTGTCGAACCTGACTCCGAAGGGCCGATCGGCGTCATCATCATCAATTCATGCGCAGTCACTGCGTCCGCC
Organism: uncultured Victivallis sp.; assembly: GCA_964600895.1. Classification (GTDB taxonomy): domain Bacteria; phylum Verrucomicrobiota; class Lentisphaeria; order Victivallales; family GWF2-50-93; genus GWF2-50-93. The sequence continues at coordinate 6,833 of CAZRKP010000042.1, read as the reverse complement.
TCGCAGAAGAGCCGGCAGTATGTCCGCGCCTGCAGGAGGAAACATCCCGAGGCGAAGATCATCGTCACCGGCTGTGAAAGCGAAGTCGAAAAGGAATTCTGGAAAAGTGAAAAGGCGGTCGATATCTATCTGCCTAACACCGAGAAGACAGAAATCCTCGACCACATAAACGGCAAATCACCCGAACAGAAGACTGCCAACAAAAAAGTTTTCATGGAGAAGACAACCGGTTTCTATCCGTTCCGCAGCCGGGCATTCATCAAGGTACAGGAAGGTTGCGAGGCCTTCTGTACATACTGCATCGTACCCTATGCCCGAGGCCCTGAACGTTCCCGCGACCACAAGGAGATAATCTGCGAATTCCGCAATCTCCTCGAACAAGGCTTCAAGGAGATCATCCTTACCGGCGTCAACATCTCCACCTACCGCGATGGAAAGTTAGGCCTTTCGGAACTGCTCACAGAACTTCTCGATATCGAAGGTGATTTCAGGATAAGGCTGAGTTCCACCGAACCTCATCTGGAGAATAAAAAGCTCATCGGGATCATGAATGACAACCTGAAACTCTGCCGCTTCCTTCATCTGCCGCTCCAGCATGGCGCCGACGAGATCCTCAAACTGATGGGGAGAAAATATTCGACTGAAGATTTTGCGGATTTCGCAGAAGAGGCGATATCATCTGTCCCCGGAATCCATCTCGGAACGGATGTGATCTGCGGGTTCCCAGGAGAGACAGAGAAGCTCTTTGAAAAATCCTGCCGGTTCATTGAAAGCATTCCTTTCGCCAACCTGCATGTCTTCAGTTTTTCACCGAGGAAAAGGACCCCGGCGGCATCATACGCCGACAAGGTCCAGCCGAAGCTCGTAAAGGAACGGCACAGGAAACTTGAGGATATAGATGACAATCTTGCCAACAAGTTCCTGGATTCGCAGCTCGGTGAGACCTTGAGGATACTCATCGAGAAAGTTCATTTGAACGGCGATGTTGAAGGTTTACCCGCCTATGGCGGCAGCAAAGGTAACTTTGCCTGCGAAGGATGGAGCGATAACTATATCCGAGTGGTTTCGAAGCTCAAGGACGCCAAAGCCGGATCCTTTGCTGATGTATTGGCTCTGGAAAGATCAGGGAACGTCTTACTTGCTGAGCACACAGAAAAAACCTGAGCCAACTCTACTGAAATAATTCCTTCAATCCAGCCATTTCCTGCGGTACTTCCCGGAAAGCCAGATGACAATCAATACAAGACCTGACAGCATCAGCAGTATCAGGAACATGAAGAAAGGGAATATTTCCTTTATATATATTTTCCCATCTGTAGAACAAAGCGCGACAACGGATGATATAAGAAAAATTAATCCTACATCCCGTTTCCAGTTCTTGAACCATCTGGCCATGATGAAAGGGAAGAGAAGAGCACCGGCAAATGCGGACAGATGCCCTACATGCAACTTGCTGTCCGTTAGAAAAATCTCGAACATGAAGGTAAAAATGATCAGGAAGATCAGGTAGCATAATACCGTAGCAGCGGAAAGGATGAAGAAGGAGCTGCGAGTCCTCGACTCAAGCTCAATGATTTTCAGTTCCTGCATCCTGGCATTTTCCGTCTCGCCGAGTTGGAGGTATGCTTCCTGGAGATGCTTCCTTATACCGATGTCGCGTGGAAAGAGCCTGGCAGCCTTTTCAAGCTGGTTCCTGGCCATTTCAAATTCCCCCTTTTTGAAAAGTATGCAGCCTATGATCTCCCAGACTTTTCCACATTTGGGATTTCCAACAGTAAATTCGACGGCAAATCTCAGCGCATCATCAAGCCTGCCCTGTCCAAACCAGATCTGCAGGAGATTGAGTCTGGCATCATATCCCTTCTCGCTCGCTTTGAGATACCATTTCTCCGCCTCGGTGAAATTCCTTTCAATCCCCTTTGCACCCCTGGCATAGACTTCGGCTAGTTGGAACTGGAATTCCGGATTCCCTTTTTCGGCAAGTTCCCTGAGTGCTCTAAATCCTGAATAGTCGTTCTCATGGAGGCGGTCCATTTCAACCGTAGAAACTTGACTGGCTGGATTGATTTCCATATCCCCCTGGAGATAATAAGAAAATTATTTTCCGGCGTCGGGCGCTTTTTTCCCGGCTTCATCTGTTTTCTTCGCAGCCTCGGTCTTCTTCAGGAGATCCTCGGCAAGCTGGACAAAGCTGTCCTGTAACCTTATAAGGCTGAGGTCACCAAGGTGGCCGCCGACATTGTAGAACACACAGCGGTCGCCGAATGTCTTCTTGAACCATTGGCGTTCCTCATTGTTCTCAAGAAAGTCGTTGGAACTGTGGAAAAGGAAGATCTTCGGATCGTTCTTCAGGTAGTCCTCGATTGCCCTCAGTGATGAATTCTTCTCAACCTCCTCCATCGAAACCTGCCGCTTCTCCATCTCGGAGAACTTTTTCAAGGCTATCTTCTTGAAATAATCATTGAACGTGAATTGGGCGGTTTCCCTGTAGAAGTTCGTCCTGTCACCCCAGGTCCAGTTGTTGCGGAAGCAGTTGAGCGATGGGGAGCCCTTGACGATGTCCATGAGCAGTTCGGAAAGCGTGATCTTGAAGTTGAAGGAGATCAGGAACTGCGCTTCACGGTCCGTGATTGGCAGAGGCTCGAATGCCGGTATTTTCTTTTCATCCTTTTTCTTCCCATCCTTCTCGACAGGCTTTTCAACCGCAACCTCGTCACCGTCATCCTCATCAGGTCCTGGCACGCCCCCTTCATTCAGAGGACCTATCTCATCTTCAGGTTCCTGATAAGGAGTGTTCTGGTTCCTTACGATGGAAATGTATTTCCCCGCGGCAAGGGCAGCCCTTTCAAAGACATCATTTGCAGGCCATTTTTTCCAGGAGAGACCAAGATTATCTATCACATTGATGGCAGTAACGAGATTGACAGGAGGATTGATCGCTATTATCCGGTCAAATTTCAGCTTTGGTTCCCGTTTCTCGAGTTCTCCTATGTAGAGGGCATGCATCCCACCAAGCGAATATCCGGCAAGCAGTCTGACAGGGAACTTCAACCCCTTCCCTTCGAGATCGGCGATGACCGCAGCGATAGAATTCCTTACGTCGGGCACGTCTATCGGAGGATATCCGGGAACGTCGGCGGAAGCGGCGCTGTTCCTGAACTCCCAGTTCATCGCACTGCACATCAGCACGACGGTGTAACCTTTGTCATAAAGAAGCTTGGAGAGGGCTGTACCGTCGATACTGGTGTAATGTCCGCCGAATCCCGGAAGCAGTATTGCAAGCGGTGCGTCGTCTTTCTTCTGGTACCAGACCTTGTATGGTAATCTGGCCTTGGACTTGATGACTTCTACGTGGCGTACCCATCCCTTGTTGTAGAAATCCGAGTTCCAGAGGGACTTGTCGACCCACCAGCTCCCATGGTCGTCGCCTATGTCCACCATTCCGAGCCTGAGCGTGTCGACATATCCGCCCTGTGATTTGAATCCGCGAATGATGATCTGCTGGAGAAGGGGATCTAGATCTGGCGGAGGATGCTGTTCACCATCCTGCTTGAAGGACTCCTTGATGAATGCTTCCATGCGTTCCCTGCGGTCGTAGTTGTTTATCTTCACGAAACGCTCAAGGGCATATAGCTTCTTCATGAGCTCGTAGGGATCGTCATTGGCTGTCATGAAGACCTCCATCTCACGGAACTTGTATGTGCTCTCATTGAGCATCGTGAACCCCTGCCCGCCGGTTATGTACGTCTTGGGATCAAATGCATAATCGAAGATCAGACCTACACCGTCACGGATGTTTGTGGCACCTATGAACGGCAGATGCAGGACCGGCCCCTCACCGATGCCCCAGACCGCAAATGTCTGTCCGAAGTCCTCGTCCTGCTTTTCCATGTCAAACCAGTCAAGGGCGGGATCATAGAATCCCGCGAGACCGAGAACTATGTTGATGAAGAACCGGGAGGTATCGAGTCCGGCATATTTGAACTCCGCCTGGAACAGCGCGCTGAAAGTCCTCTTCGGAAATGCGACATTGTAGGTGAACCTGTTGAAGCATTCGATCACATACTTCGGCATGAGCGAGCCCCAGATATATGCAATCGGCTGGACTAAGTAAAGGGTTGCATACTTGTTGACGATGAACATGGAGCGATTGAACGGCTCAAGAGTGTCACGTCCACCATACCTGTCATAGAAATCGGGGTAGACAAGCTGGTTCTCCTCCTGAGGAGGATTGATCGCTGAATCCGGTTGAACTGGTGGAGTCGAGGAGCAACCGGACAAGAGCAGGATAATGAGGCAGAATGCAAGGACAGGCAACAGCAAGCCCTTGATATGGTTCCCATATGTCATACGTAAAAATTGCGATATCCGAAGCATAAAACAAACTCCATAAATAAAGTTCATATTTTATACTAAAAACTGGAGTTTGTAAAGTAGTTTATTCGACAGATATCACTTTTAACAGGATTCTAACATGGAATGGCAGCAAGTAAAGTGCCCGAGTGTCAGATAATCAAAGTGTCAAAGTTCTCCTATGATATCCTGATACGGTGATTTTTGGAATGAAAATCAGAATGACAATTTGACACTATGGCTTATCGATATCCTAATGATCAGTTGGATGGGGAATCCTTGTTGTATTTCTCGAGAAAGGCGTTCAGTTTTTCCTCACCTTTTGCAGCAATGCTGGAAATGAAGCGGTAACCGCCCCCGTAGTTTTCTGAGGCATTATCCTGCATCCTCTTGTTCATATATCCGCGTCCATAAAGGATATTGACTCTGGCGGCAGTATATTCAGCAAAGCCTTCCCTGACCTTTGGATCCGCTATCTTCGGGTAGTTACCCTTCATCCAGTCATGTCCGAGTTCATGGGCGACAACTTCAACCAGCTTGTCCCGGGGCATCCCGTAAAGCAGGTATATCACATATTTCCTGGAAATTCTTTCATCCTCCACCTTGTTTACGACCTTGCCGTCCGAGGTGGTCTGTGTAGTAATGGTCTTCTCGCTCTTCTCCTCGAAATGGAAAAGCCCGAGCTCTATACCCAGCTCGTTCTTGGGGGCAAGCTTTGCAAGCTCGTTAATATCGACAACCTTGTATTCGATGTTATGGTCAGTCGACATACCGAGTTTCTCCTTCATCTTCTGCCTGACCTCCATGGCTACAGCGATGATCTCCTTCTCCTCCATCACCGCAGTCTTGGAGCATTCAGGACAAATGAAGCGTCCGTCATTCAACTTCAGGCATTTGGCATACATATCGCAACAGAAGCACTTCGGAAGCTGGGAACACTGGTTGCAGAAGAAGGCCTTCCCGCCAGCACCGATCACCATGACCCCCTCCGGGACCCTTTTCCCGCACAGGGAACAAGGTTTCCAGGTCGTCGAAAGGCATTTCTCGGAGCAATAAAACTTGCCGTCCTTGCCCTTGAACGCCCCACCTGACAGGATCTTTCCGCAAACGCTGCAGAGCGGCAAAGATGCCTGAAAGCATTTCTCGGAACAGAATATGGAACCATCGGAAGCCTTCAGGAACCTTTCCCCGGCCTTGATCTCCTTCCCGCATTTCGCACATTTCAATCCCTGCGGCGGTGCGGCCTGGACGCTTTGCAGGATGATACCGGTAAAAACAGGATAAAACTGCGGAACCCCCAGGAGCAAAAGCCCTAGAAGCACGATTTTGAGCAGGTTTCCAAGCGATTTTGACATTCTTTCAGGCATAACAATCAAAAATCTTTTGATTTTCTCAAATATATTACTGGATAATGAAGCAAAAGTAAAGCATTATATGTCCCTTTAATTTTTAGTGATTGATATTATATTTATTTTCATGACAGACACCAATAAACAGATTTGCTCACTGCTCGAAATCCGGAATTCTCTCGGACTCCATGCGAGGCCGGCCTCCCTTTTCGTGCAGATCGCTTCAACATATAAGTCGGAGATCCTTGTCGAAAAGGACGGCGATGTCGTGAATGGCAAAAGCCTCATGGGGCTACTCATGCTCGCTGCCGGATGCGGTTCAAAGATCAAATTGACCATTACAGGTGAGGATGCCGAAGCCGCCTTCTCTGCGCTCAACACCCTGATCGAGAGCAAATTCAACGAGGAGTGATCCTATGGCTCCTCCCGCCAATGAATTCGTATTCCACGGGATCCCCGCATCCCCCGGCATCGCAATCGGTTCAGCGCTCATACTGTCAAAGAACGAGTTCTCCGTGGAGCAAAAAACCATTGCTTCAGCCAATGTCGAAAAGGAAATAGAAAAATTCCACGAGGCTCTCTCAAAGACTCGGACACAGATACAGGAACTCCAGTCCAAGATACAGAGGATACTCTCGGAGAAGGATTCCAAGATATTCGATGCCCACCTGCTGATAATCGACGACAAGATCCTCATGGACGAGATCGAGAACACAGTCCGCAAGGAGAAGTCCAACATAGATTTTGTCTTCAGCAAGACCATCCAGCGCTATATCGTCGCGATCTCATCGATCGAGGACAAATATTTCCGTGAAAGGGCGACCGATATCAAGGATGTCGCTGAAAGGATCCTCAAGAACCTGCATGGCCTTGATGATGTCTTCCTCGACCACCTTCCCGGCGAGAGGATCATCATCGCACACGACCTCGCGCCATCCGACACGGCTGGACTCGACAGGGACAATGTCCTCGCCTTCTCAACCGAATCCGGCAGCCGCACCTCGCATACCGCCATCATGGCGAGATCTATGCAGATACCGGCAGTCGTCGGGATCCAGGGCAACATACTTTCAACAATAAAGAGCGGGGACCTGGTGATCGTCGACGGACACACCGGGAAGCTCATACTCA
>CAZRKP010000041.1:0-43735 GCA_964600895.1 uncultured Victivallis sp. | reverse complement strand
CCGGAAAGCTGGATCATCTTGAGAACATCCTTAAGCTGGCTGTAAAAGATGCCGCTTCGTCAAAGGAGGTGGAGATCAAGATCCCGGCTCCGTGGCTGATCGGATTTGGATTTGTGAACAACGAGATCTGGGAGCATGGGACACAGAAGTTCCTGCCGGAGAAAGGTGTTCTGCCGGGAGAGGAGCAGTTCCTGAAGGGCGCCGGTTTCGGCAAGACCCCTGAAGGCTGGAAGAAAGGACCGGTAAAATGGACAAGATATCTTCCCAGCATAGACTATACCGGTGGGAATTCTCCGGGGAACGTCTGCATGTATGCCGTCAGCTTTACATCAAACTTTGAAGGGGCCTTCGGAGCGAGATGGATCATGAGCGACAAGGAACAGCCCGTGAAGATAACCGTTGGCAACCGGACCTTTGCTGGGATAATGGGGCTGAACATCGCGTTGAATGGTGAGAAGATCTATAACGGACTAATTACTTCAGAGCCAGGCAAGAAGGTCGTTAAGGATGTCGTTCTCAAGAAAGGCCTGAACTGTTTAGCCTTCAAGGCGAACCATTGCAACTGGCAGTGGCAGTTCTCGATCGACATCTCCACCGAAAAGCCAGAGGACCTTGCGGGACTTCTGATCTCAACAGTCCCGTCTCAGGACAAATAATAGTTTACCACAAAGGCACAGAGGCACAAAGTTTTCCTGTAGAATATATTTGCTTGAAGCTTATTAATCTTAACTTGGTGTCTTTGTGTCTCTGTGCTTAATGATTTAAGAATGACTCTGTAGTACGACAAAAGGAGTGAGTTTATATGAGCAATAATGCTAAATGGTTCAATGAAGTCCGTTACGGGATGTTCATACACTGGGGAGCCTATTCTGTTGCAGGACGCGGCGAATGGGTGATGAACAGGGAGAGGATCGGCAAGGAAGAATATACAAAGAAATATGTGGACAACTGGCACGCCAAAAAATATGATCCGTCAAAATGGGCGAAGCTCGCAAAGGACTGTGGCATGGGATACATGGTGCTGACCACGAGGCACCATGACGGGTTCTCCCTCTGGGATTCGAAGGTGAATCCATGGAACGCCGCAAAACTTGGACCAAAGCGTGATCTTGTCGCTGAATATGTGAAAGCGATCCGAAAGGCCGGACTGAAGGTCGGTCTCTATTATTCTCCGGCTTCCTGGACGCATCCGGATTATCCCGGCCCCTTTTATCGCGACTGGCCTGGCGAGAAGGACTGGAAGGATGAAAAATCGCGCAAGCGCTTCATTGAATATTACAGGGCTGAGCTGAAGGAACTCCTGACCAATTATGGCAAGATAGATTATCTGTGGTTCGACGGATGCATACCTGAAAACATAGATGGTGATGAGACATTGGTAATGGTAAAGAAACTTCAGCCTGGAATGCTTGTGAACAACCGTCTCGGAAAACCTTTCGACATCAAGTGCAGCGAACAGACTATCAATCCAGCCAAGGATGCGAAACAGGACTGGGAGGCGTGCCTCACGTTAAACGCCAACTGGGGGTACCACGCCGGGGATTCACGCTGGAAAAGCCCGAGAGATGTGATCGACATGCTTCTCACGTGCGCGCAGAGTGCGGGAAACCTTCTGATCAACATCGGGCCCAGAGGGGACGGAAGCGTTCCTGAGAAGTCAGTGGAGATTCTGCTTGAGGCCGGGAAATGGATCAGGAAGCATAAGGAATGCATTGCCAATTCAGAGAGGCATCCATTTTCCTGGAATTGCACGGCACGTCCAATCACGGCAAAAGGGAACAAGGTCTATCTGCATTTCCTGAATGATCCCTGCGGTTGCTTCTGCTGGGGTGATCTGAAGAACAAGGTGCTTTCTGCGAAACTTCTGAAGACAGGAAAGAAGATTGCTTTCCATCAGGAAGGAGACAGACTTTTCCTCGAGAAGATTCCATGTCCGATGCCTGAAAAGCCTGCAACCACTGTCGAGTTGGAGATAAAAGGCAGGCCACAGGCGGTAACTGGCCAGACGACCTTCTGGATCCCGGAGTAAGTATTGAGGTACCCTTGAAAATGAGTTACTATCGGACAGTCATATTTATTTTAACACTCTTAATTTCCTGTAAAGTTGCCGGAGGCTCTTCATTGAACAATACTTTTGCCAGGCTGGAAAGCGGTAAGCCGGTGCAGATCGTGGTTATCGGAAATTCCGTTACACATGGTGCTCCTGCGGGAGAGGAGCGGACCACCAGCTTCTACTGGGCCCTGTCTGACTGGTTGAAGGAGAAATTTCCCGAGGGTGATATTCGCCTTCAGACCAGCATCATCTTCGCGATCGGTCCGGAACTCCAGCTGTTCCGGATGGAAGACAAGGTCTTCCGCTACAAGCCAGATCTGCTTCTTGCAGAGTTCAGTGCGGCCAACGGAGCATGGGGACCGGCTGGCCGCAAAGTTACTGATCCTGCGACAGAAGGATACATTCGCCGCCTGCGCCAGAATTTTCCTGATTGTGACATTATCCTCCAGCTTGGGCTGTTCAAGGACATGATGCAGTGGCATGAGCGGAAGGAAACTCCCCCGACCGCGGCATTCCTGAAATCGCTCGCAATTCATTATGACTGCCTCCTGAGCGACGGGCAGCAGGAATTGGCGGACCGCATTATTTCAGGCACGGAATGGAAGGCGCTTATGAAAGACGGCATACATCCGGGCCCCGAAGGATACAAAGTTCACAGCGAGATCCTTCGAAAGGCGCTGGACAAGGCCTACGCTGAGTATAAAAAAGATCCACAGCCGGTTAGGTCGCATGCTATGCCTGAGAAGACACTGGATGAAAACCCTTGGGAGAAACCATTGCTGGTTCCAGCATCAGCAGCCAGGGATGTGGAAGGTTTTGAATCCGCCGATTTTGGAAGATTCAAAGGATTGTCAACTGTCAAGTCCGGGGCTGCACTGGCTTTCCAGCCTGAGAAAGGTCGCTGTGTCGGAATTCTTCTGCGTAAACCGGAACAGATGGGAGGACTGCAGATCAAGACACAGGAAGACTGGAAGGAATTATCCCTCAAGAGTGAACCTGCTGCCATGGAGGAGGACGATCCAAAGCGCAACCGTATCATCCGCCATTTCTTCCATGCCGACGGGTTGCCGCTATATTGGGAGAAGATAGAACTCCGAAGCTGGACTGAGAAGGGCCAATCCGTGCAGATCATTGGATTCCTAGTTGTTGAATAGAGGTATCATTATATCATGATACATTGAACTGCTCCTTGAAAAATATGCTTCATAATATAATTTAGCCATAATAAAGTGAAGTAAACAAGGAGTTGCCAGTATGTCTTCAAGCAGTCTGATACTTGCCGGACTTGTAACCGGGTTCATATTTGCATTTTCATCTGCATCCGTAAGGGCGGAGGATGTCCCTGCCAGGAAGCCGTCATTCGCGGAATTTGACAGGAAGGCGCAGGCAGGAGAATCATTGTCGGTGGTCTTCTTCGGTGGTTCATTGACCTATGGAGCCAACGCCAGCGACCCGCTCAAGACCAGCTATCGCGGCCTGATGGCAAAGTATCTCACCGAGAAGTATCCGAAGGCGCATTTCACATTCCATGATGCAGCGATCGGTGGCACTGGATCGGATCTCGGGCTTTTCCGTCTTGAAAGGGATGTGCTCTCAAAGAAGCCTGATCTTGTATTTCTTGATTTCACGGTCAACGACGGATATGACATGAAGGACATCGAACCTTTGATCAACTATGAGACATTGATGCGCAGGATCATTTCCTCCGGCGCCGCCCTTGAACAGCTTTATTTCGCGTTCAAATGGCAGTTCGGCAGCGGATACAAGCTTGATGAGGTGTATCGCCGCACCGATCATATGAAACTTTCCGCGGCATACCATACCGCACAGGGTGATCTTTATCCTCTCATGCAGGAGGTCGTCACCAGTGGGAAAAAGAAGATCGAGGAATTGTGGCCATTCGACGGAGCGCATCCCGATGATGTGGGTTATGAGATTTTCTTCGATGCGGCGAAGATCGGATATGAGGCGGCAGTGAAGGAAGGTCTTGTATGTATTGTCCCGGAAAAACCTGTTTTCGGTGAAATGAAGACGATCAACCGCATACTTCTTGCCGACACCCAGCTTCCGAAGGGCTGGACGAAGGCCAAGACTTTCCGTACCTCTCTCTGGTTCGACGGTCTATCAAGCCGCTGGATGGGGGATGTGGCGATGTGCGATGCAAAGGATGCCGGAAACATCGAGCCGATAAAGATCGAAGTGGAAGGCACTGAACTGGGTCTTTTTGGAGAAGCAAACCAGGATGGGATGGATGTCCAGGTAAAAGTCGATGGCAAGGTTCTCGAGTTCGAAAAGAGGAACAAGGACAAGGCGGGTAATGTGACAAAGGAATACCTGCCAGCCTGGCCGTTCAGGATGACCTACGGACAGGGCAATCTCTTCATCTGGCGCAGGAGCCTGACAATGCTTCCTCCTGGAAAACATGTTATAGAACTGATGCCTGTGATCCCTGAGAATGCTCCAAAAAAGGCTCAACTCCGCATAGAAAGCATATGTATCGCCGGGCCGTGAATCAAGGTGTTATATATTGAATAAGTCCTACATTCAACTATATATAAACCTATGAGTCCAGCATTTAAATTTCCCAATCTGAATACCTTCTACCGCCGTCTTGAAAAGGGCGGAACTGCGAAGATCGCATATCTCGGAGGTTCCATAACTTTCGGTGCCACCGCGAGCGATCCGCTCAAGACCTCCTGGCGGGCATTGCTGACCGAGTATCTCAGGAAGAAGTTTCCCAGGGGACATCTGGAAGCCATCGATGCGGCAATTGGTGGAAAAGGTTCCAAGCTGGCAGTATTCCGCATGGACAGGGATGTACTGCCATACTCTCCTGATTTGACGATTGTGGAATATGCGGTGAACGACTGGACGGAACCGACAGGTGACGAATCTGTTGAAGGCATCATACGCAAATTGAAGAAATCAAAACCGGACATGGAAGTTGTCATCCTGATAATCGGCTCCGGCAGGGAATATGAATGTCCGGCGCGCGATAAATATGCGAAACTCGCAGAATATTACGGTCTGCCATGTATAGATGTCTTCAGCAATGTGAAGAAACGCATCGGTGCGAAACTCGCAACTCAGGATTTCCTCACCGACGGCTGTCATCCGAACGACCGCGGATACAAAATATATTCCGACATAATCACCGCCACTTTGGACAAGCTTGCTTTTGAAAAAGGCAGGAAGGGGAAATTTCCTAAAGTGCCATTGACCCGAAACCGTTTCCAGTCTGCGAAGATGATAGAGCTTTCAAAGTTAAAGAAACTCGGAACTTGGGAGAAAGGAGTCGTTGATGTGACAGGAATATGGTTCGACCACCAGCCTTCGCGCTGGCTCTCGAGCGTGGTAACTCCTGCCAGCGATAAAGCCAGTCTTGAACTGGAGCTGAAGTGTTCGGGGCTCGGACTCTTCTATGAGGCCATGCCGGACGGAGGAAAGATCATCGTCGAATCCGACGGCAAGGAACTGCTTGTCTGCGATTCGTCATTCAAGTTCCATTATCCAGGACTCGGATACGGATTCCAGTTCCTCCAGGATCCTGGAAAGCATAAGATAAGGATTTCATCTCCTGTGAAAGGTAAGGTAAAGCTGGGGTATCTGCTGTATACAAATGAAAAAGAATAAAGATAATTCTGTCGATAATATGGATGAAGAGAAAAGCTCCACTATTTCCATTCCCCACCGGCTTCTCTGCGAATATCTGGAAAATCCGCTTGGCATTGGAACTGACATCCCCCGTCTTTCTTGGCAGCTGAAGCCTCTTGTGCGGGGAGCACGGCAGGGCAGGTGGAGGATTGTAGCTGCATCCGATATGGATTCATTGATGTCGGGGAAGCATGATCTCTGGGACAGCGGCAAAGTCGAATCGGATCAGAGCATACACGTCGAATACGCCGGGAAGAAACTTGCAAGTGGACAGACTGTCTGGTGGAAGGTGATGGTTTGGGATGAAAATGGGATAGCGACGGCGTGGAGCGATCCTGCAAGCTTTGAGATCGCCCTGCTTGACGACAAGGACTGGCATGGTGAATGGATCGCAGCTCCGGAGAATATCTCCTCACCTTTGTTGAGAAAGGAGTTTTCACTTTCGGCCAAACCAGTTAAAAGGGCGAGGGTATATGTGTCCGGACTCGGATACTCCGAATTGTACTTCAATGGGATAAAGTGCGGTGACCGTGTCCTTGATCCTGCCTGGACAGACTATGACAAGCGCGAGATGCGCGACATGCTTTATCCGTATGCAGACAAGGGAAACAAGCGTGTCTCCTATGTAACTCACGATGTGACCAGCCTTCTGCTCCCCGGTGAAAACGCGATTGGTGTGATGCTTGGAAACGGCATGCACAACCAGCGGAGCCGTGACGTGGAAGGCAAGATGTGGTATGGGCGGCCAAGGATGCTTCTGGAATTACGTCTTGATTATGTGGATGGCACGCATGATATGGTGAAGAGCGATTCCGAATGGATGTGCAGTGAAGGACCAGTCCTCTTCAACAATGTATTTGTCGGAGAGATCTACGATTCCCGCTTCGAGAAGGAAGGCTGGTCATTGACGGGTTATGACTATTCATCATGGGGTAGCGTTGAAATTGCAGTCCGTCCGACGGGAAAACTGGTCACGCAGACTTGTCCGCCTGACCGTGTGATCAAGACCGTTCCGCCGGTACGCATGTGGACTTCCTGTGAGAACAAGTTCATCTTCGATTTCGGGCGTGGCTTCAGCGGCTGGGTGAGGATCCATGTGCCATGTGGATCGGCAGGCGATGAGATAGAGATGTGTTTTTCAGAGGAGCTCCTCAAGGATGGGGAACTTGACTTCAAGAGCGCCGGAGGAGAGAAGCAGATCCAGCGCGATGTCTTCATTCTGTCCGGAAGAGGAGAGGAGACATATGAGCCGCGTTTTGTGTGGCATGAATTCAGATACGTGGAGATAAAAGGCTGGCCGGGGAAGATGGATCTGAGCATGATCGATGGGCGTGAGGTCCACTGCGATGTGGAGAGGACTGGCAGCTTCACCTGTTCGGAGCCTCTCTTTGAAAAAATAAACGAGCTCTTCGTTGCGACACAGCTTTACAATATGCATGGCGGTGTTCCGAGCGATTGTCCTCACCGCGAACGGCTCGGATATACCGGGGACGGACAACTCACCGCCGCGGCGTCATGCTGGAACCTCTGGATGCCGCAGTTCTATACAAAGTGGGTCGCCGACATATCCGATTCGCAGAACGCAGAAACCGGTTTTGTTCCTCATACCGCTCCTTTCTACGGAGGTGGAGGAGGGCCGGGCTGGGGCTCCGCATGCGTGATACTGCCTTTGGTGATGCAGGACATGTATGCCGACAGCCGGATCGTCGAGCAGATGTATTCCTGCATGGAGAAATGGGTGAAATATCTCGATGGAAAGACAGATGGCACCGATATTATAATAGAAGAGGAACAGGGAAGCTGGTGTCTTGGCGACTGGTCACTGCCAGCCGACATGGAAGTGCTGATGAGGGAGAACATCCTGCCTCCCCCGCTCGTGAACACATTCTTTTATGGATTATGCGCCAGGCTGTTCGGGAAGATGGCACACCGTCTCGGGAAGGAGGAACATGCGGAACGCTACAATTCAAAGGCTGCGAAAATCGCAGAAAGCTTCCACCGGAAATTCTTTGACAATGAACGCGGGACATATTTACGCGGAAATTACGGCACAAGTGCGTTCGCACTGCTGCTTGGTGCTGTTCCTCAAAGTGAAAAGGCGAGGGTGGTCGACAATCTTGTCCAGCACATACTCACGGACTGTGACGGCCACCTTGATACTGGAATAATTGGTACGCCTGTCCTGCTTGAGGCGCTGGCGCAAGAGGGGCGCTTTGATGTGGCATATAAGATCCTCAGCAAGACATCATATCCGAGCTTCGGTTTCATGCTGGCTTCTGGTGCGACGACAATGTGGGAGAACTGGAAATATGAGAACGGGTCGCACTGCCATCCGATGTATGGAAGCGTTTCCGACTGGTTCTACCGCTATGTTGTCGGAATCCGCCAGGATCCTGATTCCAGCGGATTCAGCAGGATGACTATTGAACCTTGGCGGGGACCGGAAATTACACATGCTTCCGCAAAGATCCTTACGGTTCGAGGACAGCTCGAAGTCCGATGGGAGAAGAGCAAGATGTTATCGAGAGTGGAGGTGGATATTCCTGTCGGCTGCAGCGTAAGAGTAATTGTTCCGAAACCGAATACTGGGAAATGCAAATTGCTTGAATCAGGGATTCCGCTGAGTCAGGGAAAAGGAAAGCTGCCTGCAGGAATCGGAAAAGTTTCCGAGGACAGCGATAGTTTTATTATTGAAGTATGTGCTGGAAAATTCAAATTTATTGCATCAATAGAAGGACAATCATGAAATTCATAGTTGAAAAGCAAAAGAAGATACCGGTGATGTTCAACGCGGATGTCGTCGTCTGTGGCGGTGGTACTGCGGGGATGGCGGCGGCGGTCTGTGCGGCTCGTGGTGGACTTTCGGTCGTCATGATAGAGAGAAGCTCGATCCCTGGCGGAATGATTACACATGTCACATACTGGGCTGCCGATTTCAACAACAAGGGCGGATTCGCGAGGGAATTCAACAAGAGCTTGCTCGAAAATGGAATCGAGGTCAAACCTTATTACAATCCCTGGCAGATTGTTCCTTATTTTGATTCACTTATCGAAAAGAACAGGATCCGCGTCCTGTATCTCTCGGAGGCCGTTGCTCCGATAGTAAAAGACGGTAAGCTCTCAGGAGTGATTGTTGAGTCCAAGTCAGGCAGGACTGCCGTGAAGGCGAAGATCGTTGTTGATGCGACCGGAGACGGTGATATTGCCGCACGTGCGGGTGCAAAGTTCAAGCAGGGCAGGAAAGGGGATGGGGCCGTCCAGGCCATATCCATCTCCCAGATGCTGACCAATTATAATGCAGGCCAGATCGACTGGAAACAGATGAATGAGATAATAAGGAAAGCAGTTAAGAAGTCAGGGAAGAAGTACTGGTATCCATACGACAGGTTCCATCCTGCGCCAGTTGTCGGGACGAGAAATACGCTGTTGCATACTGTTCCCCACGCGACCGGATACGATCCGACTGATGCGGTGCAGCTGTCGGATGCGCTGATTGAAATGAGGAGGCAGGCTAACGAGCTCTTCAGGCTTCTGAAGGAAAACACTGAAGAGTTCAAGGATATCGAGTTCGGTCCTTTCTCCGCTATACCAGGT
This sequence comes from uncultured Victivallis sp., assembly GCA_964600895.1. Classification (GTDB taxonomy): domain Bacteria; phylum Verrucomicrobiota; class Lentisphaeria; order Victivallales; family GWF2-50-93; genus GWF2-50-93. The sequence continues at coordinate 34,434 of CAZRKP010000041.1, read as the reverse complement.
GTCCGTGAGAGCCGGCGCATAGTCTGCGACAGGATGGTTACGAAATCGGACATCGAGACCGGAGCTAAACAAGATGACGGACTATTCACTGTTGCTCAGTATGTCGACATCCACAGGCGTGACAGGAAGGAAGCTCCGATTATGGTGGTCAAGACGGTACCTTACCACATACCGTATGGCGCTCTTCTGCCGAAAGGTTTGGAGAACATCCTTGTTGTCGGACGCTGCATTGGAGGAGAGCATGAGCCTCTTGCAAGCTACAGGATCATCGCGGACTGCATGGCGATGGGAGAAGCTGCGGCCATCGCTGCGAAGTTCGCAATAAAGGGCAAGTGCTCGTTAAGGAAAATTGATGTTAAGAAGCTTGTAGGTGAAATGTCTTCACGCGGATACGAACAGTGAAGACTTTTGAATTGGAATTATAAAAAACGGAGGGCGGACATTCCTGTCCGCCAGTTCGCGGGTTGGAAAACCCGCGCTCCTTTATAAATGAAGGCGTCTTATGTCAATGAAAAAGCTTAAATGCAGGCAAGGTGGAGGCGGATGGATCGAACTGCACAATTCTAAGGAACTTGCCATTGCTGTTGGTGATGAACTCGACTTCGAGCTTTCCTCCGGGGGGCACTGGTATGGGCACGGCTTCGCCCATGTCCAGCCGTATCCTCTCGAAACCGGGAAGATAGACAATCCCTCTTTTGCCGTGAACAACATACAGAGTCCGATATGGCTCTGCTCTGCAGGATTTGCGATCTTCGCAGACACCAGCGGAAAACTGAAGGTCTCCATCAACAAGGACAGTGACGGGATGCTGCGGATAATCCCCACCGAGAATCCTGCGACAATAAGGATTTTTCATGGCGGAACGCTTCCGGAAGCCTGGAGGCAGCTGGCTTCCAGAATTGGCTGGCCTAACAAACCGCCATCGAGGGAGTTCTTTGAGGATTCCATATTCTGTACCTGGACGCAGTATCCGCGAGCCATCACCCAGGAGAGGATCCTCGACATGGCGCGTAATATACGCAAGCAGGGATATCCGTGTTCGACCCTGACAATTGATGATCGCTGGGAAACATGTTTCGGGGAACTTTCCTTTTCCGACAAATTTCCTGAGCCGGAAAAAATGGTGAAAGAACTCCACAAGCTGGGATTCAAAGTTTTGCTGTGGGTCACGCCTTTTGTCAATGTCGAAGCCAGGAACCACAAGGAGCTGGCTGATGCAAAGATCCTTGTTCCGGCCAAGGACGGAAAAGGTGCGGCGCTTCTTAAGTGGTGGGGTGGAACAGCCGGGCTTGTGGATCTGACGAATCCCTCAGCTCGCAGCTGGTTCAAGACACAGCTCATACGCATGAAAAAGGATTATGGCGTAGATGGATTCAAGATCGACGGAGGAGATGCGAAGTATCAGCCGGACATCCAGATCTCATCGTGGAATGGCTACCGTGGCGCGTCAGGATACCTTGATGAGCTCCTCTCGGTATTCGAAGAAGTTGCTCCGAACTGCTGTGAAAGCCGTACCGCCTGGATGTCGCAGGGAAGGCAGATTATCTGGCGTCAGGGCGGTAAGGATTCGCACTGGGGTTTGGACAACGGACTTAAGGCGGTGGTGACGCTGACGATGCACATGTCGCTCATGGGATATGACATCCTGATGCCCGACATGATACCGGGCCGTGTGCAGACATTGCAGAGCGATATGCCTCTGCCGACCGATGAGCTCATGATCAGGTGGACTGAAGTTTCGGCGTTCATGCCGATAATGCAGTTCTCATATTTCCCCTGGAACTATTCCGCTGAGACGGCAGGGATCGCCTGCGTATATTCCAGGATACACAGGCTTCTGGGAAAATATCTCGCGAAAAATGCCTCTTTCCGAAAAGCTCCGTTGATCCGTCCATTGTGGTTTGACTATCCTGCTGTCGAGGAGTATTACGGAATTCCTGACCAATACATGCTGGGAAAGGATCTGGTCGTTGCGCCAGTCCTTGACACGGATCTTCATTCCAGGAACATCCTTCTTCCTCCGGGCAAATGGAGGGAGGCCATCACTGGAGAATCTTTCGACGGCCCAGTGACTCTTAAGGATTTTCCAGTAAGATGTCCGGGCATTCCAGTGTTCATAAGAGTTCAGAATTCAGAGCTGTTTGACATCCTGCATAGGGAGTTTTCCGGACTGCAGGGGATTACTGTCAAACCTGGGATAACAACTTCGAAATATTTATGCGGTCTTGACAGGGATCTGTCGGTGACAGGATAGGATTCAACAAAAAGGAAGGTTCATACAACATGCATAAGAAAGTTAAAATTGCCCTGGTAGGGCTGAACTTCGGCAGGCACATAGTCAATACGTTGACTTCCGACAAGACGGTACAGGATTATATCGAGCTTGCAGGGCTATGCGATCTGGATATTGCAAAAGCCAAGGTGCTCGCTGAGAAGCATGGCCTAAGAGTCTATGGTTCCATTGATGAGATATTGAAGGATCCGCAGATCGAAGCAGTAGGCCTTTTTACTCCACCGAGGGGAAGGGCAAAACTGATCGACACCATTGTCAGTGCTGGAAAGCATGTGATGACCACGAAACCATTCGAGGATGATCCGGATGCGGCGATGGCAGTCCTGAAAAATGCGGAAAAGCTTGGAAAGGCAGTCCATCTGAATTCTCCGGGGCCGGTGCCATCGGACGACATCCGCCAGATCCAGGTATGGCGTGATAAATATGGATTGGGACAGGCCATTTCCGCAAGGTGGGAGACTTTCGCAAGATATAATGAGAAGGCCGACGGAGGATGGATGGATGATCCGGAGAAATGTCCTGTGGCCCCTATCTTCAGGCTTGGGATCTACGGGATAAATGATCTGATCCAGATTTGCGGGAAGCCAGTTGAACTACAGGTCATGCAGTCCAGGATTTTCACCGGCAGGCCGACCGTGGACAACGCCCAGATGTCGATAAGATTCGAGAACGGATGCGTATCAAGTGTCCTTGGATCATTCTGTGTGAATGACGGGAATCCGTATCCGAACAACCTGATAGTCCATTTCGAGAAAGGGACCGTCACCAGGTCGATCCTTAATCCTGAATTCTTCGGTAGGGACTGCGAGAAGGTTGCAGTGGCGCTCCAGACAGTGGATGAGAAGAATGAAAGGGTGAATGAGACTGTCTTTATCGAGAAGGGCAGGATGTCGGGAGGATACCAGTGGGAGAATTTCCACAAGGCGGTGCGTGGAGAAATGCTTGAGAACAGGATATCCAATGACATGATCGTAGACTCCATCAAGGTGCTCAACGCCATGAAGAAAGGGCAATTCGTAAATTCGTCTATAATGCTTTGAAATAAAGCTACACCAAATTGAAGGATAAGCTTATGAAGAGATATCTGCTGAAGGCAAGGAAAATTCCCATGGATGAATCATACGACGTTGTTGTCGTCGGTGGAGGGCCATCAGGTTGCACTGCTGCGGCCGCTGCTGCGCGCGAGGGGGCAAAGACTCTTCTCGTCGAGTCAACTTCCTCGCTTGGCGGAATGGGAACCTCTGGGCTTGTTCCGTCATGGTGTCCATTCTCCGACAAGCAGAGGATCATCTATGGCGGAATGGCCCGGCATGTCTTCGAAAGATCAAAGGCGGGAATGGCGCATGTGGGCAAGGAGGAGACGGACTGGGTGCCGATCGATCCCGAGCTGCTCAAAAGGATATACGATGATCTTGTCATAGGATGCGGTGTAAACATCCTTTTCAACTCGTTCATGGGAGCTGTTGAAGTGGGAAAAGGAGTTGTTGATGCAGTGATAGTGGCAAACAAGTCAGGACTTACCGCATACAAGGCAAAGGTATTCATCGATGCCAGCGGTGATGCGGATCTTGCCGCGTGGGCCGGGGCCAAATTTCAGAAAGGTGACCCGAAATCAGGCGAGCTCATGCCTGCGACGCACTGTTTTACGCTTGCCAATGTCGACGAATATGTACAGAAGACATCACCGCTGCAGTGGTGGGAGTCCGGACCTGGAACATGGCGATATAAGATGCTGCAGAAGTATCCTGCGCTGACAGATGGGCACATGTGCAAGGCTCATGTCGGTCCCGGTGTATTCGGCTTCAATGCAGGGCACATCTGGGATGTTGACAACACTGTGCCGGAGACAGTTTCCAAAGCCCTTGTCCAGGGCAGGAAGATCGCCTGCGAATTTCGCAAGGCTCTTGCTGATTTCCATCCGGCATTCAGGAATTCATTCCTTGTCAATACGGGTTCCCTGCTGGGGATCCGTGAGACCCGCAGGATAGTCGGTGATTATGTGCTTACCGCTGATGACTACATGGCACGCAGGACATTCAAGGATGAAATTTCACGGAACAGCTATCCCATAGACATACATGCCGCCAAGGGCGAGATAGGCAAGGTTAAAAAGGGTAATCTGGATGTCATGCACCGCTATGAACAGTTCAAGGCCGGAGAGTCGCATGGCATCCCATATCGTTGCCTGACTCCGAAAGGCATCAGGAATGTCCTTGTTCCCGGACGAGCAGTCTCATGTGACAGGATTGTGCAGGGCAGTGTTCGCGTCATGCCGAATTGCCTGTGCATGGGCGAAGCGTCGGGAATTGCCGCCGCGATGGCTCTTGGAAAGAATGGTGATGTCCATGCGATAAGCACTGACTCCCTCAGAAGCAGGCTTAAGAAGCATGGCGCATATCTTCCCTGATAATGCCCCTCAAAAGATAAAAGGGATTCATGTTTGACAAATCCCAGCAACAGTGTTATTATCTACTGTGGTCTGAAGGGGGGGTGATATGGGCCCTGAATCTGAAAAGCCTAATTTGCAGTCTCCTGTTCCGGGGAAAGCTCCGAAGCGGGCTCTCCGTGCACTTATCGTAGAGGACTCATCCGTTGATGCACTTCTCCTTGTTGCATTGCTCAAGCACGAAGGATATCTGCTCGAATACCGCCAGGTCGACACCGCAATGGAAATGGAAGACGCCCTGAGAAATCAGATCTGGGACATCATCTTTTCCGACCACAGCATGCCGAACTTCAGTTCAACTGATGCGCTGGCGATCCTCAACAAGCATAAACTGGATATTCCGTTCATAATTGTTTCCGGCACGATTGATGATGAGACAGCTGTTGAGTCGATGAAGGCAGGGGCCAGCGACTACATTATCAAAGGGAACCTGAAAAGGCTCATCCCTGCAATTGATAGGGAGCTGAAGGAAGTGGTCGACCGCCGCAAACGCAAGGAAGCGGAGAAGGAGCTTCTGGCCAAGGAAGAGGAACTGAAGATCGCCAGGAACATCCAGAAGCATTTCTTTCCCACCACGGCACCGGCCGTCGAAGGTTTCGAGATCGCCGGGGTCAGCCATCCTGCAAGCGTTACCGGCGGAGACTACTTCGACTACATCCACCTGCAGGATGGAAGGACATGCGTGGTTGTCGGAGATGTGACCGGACATGGACTCGGTCCGGCACTGCTGATGTCGGAAGCGCGTGAATGCCTGCGGACACTTTCACTGACAACTGGAAGCCTGCGCGAGATCCTGACACGGGCCGATCAGCTTCTCAGCGAGGATTTCGGCGGGGACCGCTTCATCAGCCTTATCCTTGCCAAGATCCTGCCTGAGGAAAATAAGCTTGAATATATCAATGCTGGAAATCCATCGGCATATGTAATTGATCCGGATGGCAAGATTTCACAGGAGTTGAAGGCGATGTGTCCGGTACTTGGTCTGAGCATCGGTTTGGATTTCGCGGCTCCTGAACAGGTGATACTGCGTCCCGGGGATCTTGTCCTTTTCATGTCGGATGGTGTCTTGGAAGCGGAATCTCCAGAAGGTGGCGAGTTTGGTGTGGAAAGGGCGCTCGAATGTGTCAGGGAAAACAGGAAAAGGCCTGCAATCGAGATCGTTGATGAACTTTGCAACGCCGTTCATCGTTTCCATCAGGGGGAGGAGCAGGAGGACGACATTACTGCCGTGGTGATCAAGAAGCATTCGGCTTAATGAGGATGCCGAATGTCATTTGACAAATCCAAGCGTCCTGAACAGATCCTTGTCCATTCCTAGATATCTGTCCTTTCCGATCTCCTTGAGCCAGTTCTCCTTGATCTTTGGATTGTTCTGTATCCTGCAGTCGCCCCATCCCTGGCCTTTCCACATCTTTTGTTCGTCCCAGTTGGCATTGATGTAGCAGAACATCCTGATGTCGTTTTCCTCAATGAGCTTGAATACCTTCTTGAACCATGAATCCCATTTTGCATCTGGAATCCCACCCTTGCTCCCGTAAGGGGTGGATTCGGTTATTCCGACGGGAAGGTTCTTTGTCTTTGCAAAATCAAACAGTTTCTTCATGTCAGCTTCGGTTCCGAGCGAGGAATCAAACTGCCGGAAAACCGATATTCCGACCCAGTCGACATAATCATCGCCAGGATACCAATCGGTTATAGGGTGCTTCTTATAGGTTCCGGCGCCTGCGGAAGCCCAGACGTAGGCGACATTTTCCACTTTCATTTTCCTGAACATGTCGACAATTTTCCTGTATGCCTTGACGTATGCTTCAGGATCATAATGGTTCCATGAGCCATCGAACTCATAACCTATGCGCAGATATAGAGGCCTTTTCGTCGATTTTATCCATTTGCCGATCTTCTCGATGTTCGAATCCCTTTTTCCGTTGTTGATGTTGTCGAGGTCGTCAACCATGTAGAGACCGAGCTGTAGCACGGTGTTGTCATATTTCCTGTTGTCCGTGTAATGAGAGGCGTTGCTTTCACCGGCACCATAATCGGCGCTTTCCGTGAGCCCTTCGGTATTGGCAGTGCTGGTGTAGATCATGAAACCGGCCACCGAAGGGGAAACATCCTTCAGGTATCCATCGATTGTCCCGACATCCTGTCCGACCAGGAACAGTGTCTTTCCGGCAGGTGGAATGAATTTCCCTTTGAGAGGCATAATGGACGTGTTCTGGGGCGAGCTTGTTTTCATAGTCTCCTGTCCGTTGGATAAATATGGAAGAATGAAAAGAGCCAGTGAAATGGCTTTGTTCCAGATTTTCACACCATTCCGAATGCCCATTGTCTATCCTTAATATAATACTTTAGTAAATTATCATCAAATAGCATAGTGTTATCCTTGTTAAATTTCAAATCTGCCTGTAAGATAACGGCAATCCCCGGGAGGGAAAAAGGATGGATCCCATAATCAAAAACAGGATCATGAAACGGCTCCGCTTCGTTTATGGAGAGGATTCACCGGTCATTTTCTCCAACCTTCAGAAGCTGATTGATTCGTACCGGGGCAGGATTCCTTCCAAACAGTCATCCTGGAGCGAGAAGGACAGCTTCCTCATCACCTACGGGGACTCGATAACTGGTGCAGAAAGCCCTCTGCAGTCGCTCCACGGATTCCTGAAGAGGAACTTCAGGGAAGAGATCTCCTACGTCCATCTCCTGCCTTTCTATCCGTATTCCTCCGACGATGGTTTTTCCGTTATCGACTATCGCAAGGTGAGGAATGATCTTGGCGACTGGGAGGATGTCAGGATGATGGGAAAGGATTTCAAGCTGGTATTCGACGGGGTGATCAACCATGTTTCGCAGGAGAGCCGGTATGTGAAGGAATATCTCTCCGGCAATCCGGATTACGCCGGCTATTTCATCTCCCTGCCTCCTGACACCGATACGTCCTCCGTGCTCAGGACCAGGAACCTGCCATTGCTCAACGATTATGAGTCACCGACCGGAAAGAAATGGCTTTGGACGACATTCAGCCGCGACCAGGTGGATTTTAATTTTGCGAATCCGAAGGTATTGCTTGAGATTGTCGACATCCTTCTCTTCTATGTGGAACATGGAGCCATGATGATCCGCCTTGATGCGATACCGTACATGTGGAAGAAACTTGGGACCAGTTGTGCGCATCTTCCGGAAACGCATGAGTTGATCAAGCTTTTCAGGGATGTACTCGATGTCGCGGCTCCGCATGTGATCCTGCTTACTGAGACCAACGTCCCTCACAAGGAGAATATTGCTTATTTCGGCGATGCAGGCGATGAGGCGCAGATGATCTACAACTTCAGCCTGGCACCGCTCATACTCTGGTCGATATACAAACAGAACGCGTCCGTGCTTTCGGAATGGGCATCATGCGTGAAGAAGATTTCCGACAGGACTACTTTCCTGAACATTACTGCAACGCATGACGGAATAGGGGTGCGACCCACCGAGGGTATATTGTCCGTCCAGGAAAGAATGGAGCTCTGTGAACTTTCCCGCAGGCATGGCGGAGATGTGACCGGAAAGAAGAATTCCGACGGCTCTATAAGCCCATATGAGCTGAATGTGAACTATTTTGATGCTGTAAATGATCCGAAATCGGATGAGGGCGTAGATATGCAGATCAGGCGCTTCATGCTTTCGCAGACGATCCCGATGTCGTTCATAGGAATGCCTGGCATCTACATACACAGCCTGCTTGGTTCGCGCAACTGGACGGAAGGTGTCAGGAAGACAGGACGTGCGAGGACGATCAACCGCGAGATCCTCGCCTTGGACAAGCTCGAGAAGGAGCTTTCAGATCCGAAATCGATCCGAGCGAAGGTCGCAAGCGAGTATAGGCGTCTCTTGAAAATACGTTCAGGATGCAAGACTTTCCATCCTGGTGCTCCGCAGGAAGTCCTGAAGATTCACCCAAAGCTTTTCTGCCTCAGGAGGTATCTGGATGATGGGGCAGGGGAGCTTCTGGCGATACATAATGTTTCGTCTGAAGGCGTGAGATTCCGTCTGCCGGAAACAGCTACCGGACGCCGGCTGGATCTCATCTCCGGGAACAGTTTTCCCGATGGAGAGATATCAGTTCCTCCTCTTGCCGCGATGTGGATTGTCTCATTATGAGGATGTGAGATGAGGAACTTGTTAAATCATATTGTGTAAAAGCAAGGAATTTGATATAATAGGATGAGATGCGAAGGGGTGTGATTCATGCGAAAAGGATTCACATTGATCGAACTGCTCGTGGTGATCGCCATAATCGCAATACTTCTGGCGATATTGCTTCCTGCCCTGCAGTATGCCAAGGAAAGGGCCAGGGTGATCAACTGCCTGAATAACCAGAAGCAGCTTGGGCTCGCACTTGCATCGTACGCCTCCGATTACACCGAATATCCTACCAACTATTCAAATACCACGACCGACTGGGCCCAGAACTGGGGCGACGAATCCTGTGGAAAATGGTATGGGAATCCACCCGCAACCGCATGGAACGGATATATACCAAATTCATCCGATGAGGATCCGACCGTATCCGGAACACAGGCCAGCGCCTGGCATCGCCTTGCAGGCAACGGATATGTTCCCCATAACAAGATGGTTCCTACCGGCATCAGCAACTGTGCCGGGAATCTGGCCAGCGGATATACATACAAGGGAGGAGCTAACAGCACAACATTTGGAATTTATGTATATAACGGTCCGCATGCCAGGGCTGCATGTGTTGGCAATAACGGTGCTCTTACAGGTATGTGGAGGATGGGGCATCATAACAGTGCCGGCGGCGGGGTGCCGTGGGGTGTTAGATTTTCAGGCACTCATCCCCCAAATTTCACATGGGACAAGATAGCTTTTCTGGGATGTCCTTCGGAATATTCGTCAAGTGCCGATGTAATGATCGAGCCGCACGGTTTCCAGCCACCCAGTACTCCGGCCGACCAGTATGACGCAGGTTTCTACGCCCAATATCCCCTCGCGGCCTATCACTTCGACCGCAATTTCCTCTACGGCGACCTCCATGGTGAATATATCCATTCGACGGACCGTACAGGTATTCCGTAGCCTCTTTTCCGTCACGTATAAAAATTCAATGAAAATTATCAAACGGGCTTGAAATGTACGCCCAACAATGTTACTATAATAATAACTAATAATGATAACAATAATGACAGGAAGAGATTCACGACGCAGGATGCAAGATGCTGGATCTTCTGAACCAGCATCCAGTGTCCGGTATTCAGCATCCTTGTTTACTATTATCGAATTGCTTGCCGTGCCAGCCGTAGCTAACGGACAGTTATGTCCGAAGCGAAGACAAGTTCGAACAATATTTACATTGATCGAACTGTTGGTAGTGATTGCCATCATCTCGATCCTCATTGCATTGCTTCTTCCTGCATTGGCGAATGCGAAAGAAAGGGCCAGGATAATCTGCTGCGCGAGCAACCAGAAACAGACTGGGATCTCTCTTGCGACCTATGGCACTGATTTTTCTGAATTTCCTACAAACTACTCGGATGATACGCCGGAAGTCGCCTGGAACTGGGGTGATGAATGCGCCGGCTACTGGTTCGGAGCTCCGCCATCCTCTACATCCGGAGGATATGTGCCGAATACAAGCAAGGTAGTCAATGTGGATCATTATGCGACAAGCGCCTGGGCCCGTTTCGCCGGATGCGGATATGGGACATATAAGGTGGGGGCTCTATGGTCTGGAGGTCCGACGGGGATGATCCCTACGGGAGCAAACCTCTGCACTGCTGATCTGTCAGGCGGGTGGAAGTATGACGGCGGGGCATACAGGGGTGACGCTTCAATGACCAACGGTGGAGCCATGTATGTCTACAATGGACCGCATCTCTCGCGTGTTTCCGCAGGAAACAACGGACATATGTCAGGAATATACCGCATGGGACGTTTCCACCAGGGAGTCCAGTGGGGGGCAAGGTTCGGCATCAATTCCCCTGCCGGATTTACACCTTCCCAGATCGCCTTCCTCGGTTGTCCTTCCCTGGTCACAAACGATGCCTCGGTGATAAGGGAGCCTCATGGGGCCCGGATTGCCCGTGGAAATTTCAGCAATGGCCAGTTCGATCCCGGCTGGGGGCCGGATCCGGCAAACTACTGCTATGACAGAAATTATCTTTTTGTCGATCTCCACCTGGAATACATACACTCGACAACCCGTGCAGGAATCCCTTGAAATTATGAAGTATTGATTAACGCATGGAAATTTGATATAATTATCTGGGTTATATAAATGAGGTTCATATGAAAAGGAAATTCATCCTCATTGAACTTCTTGCCGTGCCAGCCGGATTCATTTTTGATTTTCAATTTTCGATTGATGATTTAAAAATCAAAAATCATAAATCAAAAATCAAAAATATTTTTACCTTGATTGAATTACTCGTGGTGATTGCGATAATATCTATTCTTGCTGCGATGCTGCTGCCTGCGCTCCAGCATGCAAAGGAGAAGGCTCGCGTGATCTGCTGTACAAGCAACCAGAAGCAGATGGGGCTGGCACTCGCCTCATACGCATCCGACTTCACTGAATATCCGACAAATTATTCCAATGCTACCACCGAAGTCGCCTGGAACTGGGGTGATGAATGTGCAGGCTACTGGTTTGGTGCCCCGCCATCCTCCACATCGGGAGGCTATGTGCCCAACACCAGCAAGTCTGTCGATGTTGAGCACAATGCCACCGGAGCCTGGGCCCGCCTTGCCGGAAACGGATATGTGACATACAAGGAAGGGCCGTTGTGGAGCGGTGGACCTACGGGAATAACACCTACAGGTACAAATCTCTGCACGGCTATTCCGCCGACAGGATGGAGATATGATGGCGGTGCATACAGAGGGGATGATTCCCAGACCAACGGTGGTGCCCTGTTCACCTATAACGGACCTCATCTTTCACGGGTCTCTGCTGGAAACAACGGGCACATGTCCGGAATGTACCGCATGGGACGCTATCATCAGAATGTCCTATGGGGTGTCAGGTTCTCAGGGAATCCTTCCGGCGGATTCACCTGGGCTCATATTGCATTCCTTGGTTGTCCGTCGGTGATCCCGAATGACGCCTCGGTGATCAGGGAACCGCATGGATTCCAGGCTGTCCGGCCAAATTACGGCAATGGCCAGTACGATCCGGGCTGGGGTCCGGATCCGGCAAACTTCTGCTATGATCGGAATTATCTCTATGGTGACCTGCATGTAGAATATCTGCACTCTCCCAGCAGGGCTGGTCTTCCATGATACTGTGAAAATTGCCAGATTTGCAGGTTTCCTGTTTGACATTCATACGGAATTGATATAATGTTATCATAATAAAATTTAATTTCGATAACAATGACAGCGCAGAGCAATTTTGGAATAATATTATCTCTGTAAGAAATTGATACTTGTCATAGAATTTGATATAATGTCCTGTATGTGGAAATGATCGCCATGTGAAAGTGGGAGGGGCATCATGAAAAGGGCGTTCACACTGATCGAATTGCTGGTGGTTATCGCAATCATCGCCATCCTGGCCTCAATGCTGCTTCCGGCATTGCAGAACGCCAAGGAATCATCTCGAAGGATACTCTGTACATCAAACCTCAAGCAGATCGGTACCCTGTGTCTCATCTATGATTCCGACTACAACAACTGGTTCCCACCGATAAATTCGAATCCTAACTTCATCCTTGCCAACGCCATAAACGGTCAGATCGTCCATGGACTTGGAATGCTGTGCAGGCCGCGCTGTGCGACAGTCCCCGATGATTCTCCGACATATACACCTTCAAGCCAGATTTTCCTGTGCCCCAATTATATTAAGTCCAATGCGCCCAATATAAATTTTGATCCACGCTTCGATTTCTGGCATGAGCTTGGAGGCGCCGGATACTTCTACCTCGGCGATCCATGGCAGACAGCCAACTGGTATGACCTGAACTATGTTGGGCTTCTCACCTCGGGCATGACAAATATTAAGTTCTATGACGGATTCATATACGGAACCGGACGGCAGGAACAGAAAGGGGTATCTCCTGATAAAATACCTCTTACGTTCGATGTTATGAAGGAAAATACCTCCTCCGACTGGATACGGCTGCATCCCCCGGGAAAACCATATCCGAGAAACGGTGGAAATGTGCTGTTTGGTGATGGACATGTCAATTTTGTCGGCGGAGAATGCTGGCAGATTTCCGGCGGTGCAAATGGTATCGTCAGGCCCTACAACGGATTCTAAGATGCTTCATGTTGCAAATCACTTTCCCGCAGATATCTTTTCACATTTACCAAACTCATAAATGAGGATTCGTATATGAAAATACGCCAGGCGATGGTCACCGGACAGAAGAAGGTTGAGATTCAGGCTGCAGAAATTGACGTGAATCTTAGTCCAGATGAGATACTCGTGAAGACTGAATGTTCTTTTATAAGTGCTGGAACCGAACTTTCGATCTACACAGGCAAGGAGGAACAGGTCTTTCAGAAAGGGGCATGGTGCGCATATCCCTGGAAACCCGGATACGCCAATGTCGGAACTGTAGAGGCTGTCGGAAAATCTGTCACAAGGACGAAGAAAGGGGAAAAGGTCTTCACCTTCGGTCCCCACGCCTCACATTTCAAATATTCACAGAACGATCTTGTGATGCCGGTTCCGACGGACATTGATCCCGGGATCGCGGCGGCATCAAGGATGGCGGGAGTCGCTACCGCCGCCATGGCGATGGCTGACCGTTCGCTTCATCGTCCGAATGTCGCTGTGTTCGGATTGGGAATGGTCGGCAATCTCGCGGCGCAGTCGTTCAGGATCCTTGGTGCAAATGTCGTTGGCATCGATCCGATCCCGGCACGCAGGAAATTGGCACAGACTTGCGAGATCCGCAATGTCCTTGAAGGTGGAGATGCTAAAACCATAGAGACTGGGCTCGAAAAGATTTTTGGAACAGCAAAGGCTGACATCTGTGTTGAAGCGACTGGGCTTACTCCTGTCGTCCTGCAGGCGCTTTCCCTGACGGCGAACGTCGGACAGCTCATTCTTCTCGGGACACCCCGTGCTCCGCTCGAGGGGAACCTGACGACTGCTTTCAATGAGATCCATCTGAGGAACATCGCTGTCCGCGGTGCGCTTGAATGGTGCCTGCCGGTATATCCTCCTGTAGGAATGTTCGGCTACAAGACGCTTCCCCTGCTTTCGCTCTGGGACAAGCAGAAGATGATATTCGACTGGATCAGGGGGAAACAACTCCTGGTGGAACCGCTCGTGTCACACCGACTTCCTGCGGAGAAAATCAGGGAAGCCTATGACGGTCTCCTCGGTAATCCCGACAAGTTCACGGGTGTAGTCCTGGAGTGGTGAAGGAGTAGGGACGGCCTTTCTGTGTCCGGCGAAGCTTTTGAGCGAAGTCGGAAGGCTGTCCCATGAGATAAAGAATGGTACACCATAAATGGCTTACCTACTTTTTCGCAAAAACCTCTACTTCGGTAGTGAAAGCGAAGTTTTTGGAATAGCCCGCGTCCTCGCCATAGTTCTCGACATACGTGAGCCTGACGTATCTCGCATTTATGGGATTGAAGCTGAAGGTCTTTCGTTCCTCCTTCCTGAGTGTGAAATCGTAAGAACCCACATCAGTGAATGTCTTGTTGTCAGCACTCACCGAGACCTTGACCGTCTTTGTCGAGCCGAATCCTGGAACTCCTATAATTATGGTGTTAACCTGGGCGGGTTTCTCGAGATCGATCGTCACGGTCTTCGGGAAGTTGGCGCCGTCGCCTGTCGCAAAGCAGTTGGGGCTTTTGGCTTCCCATGAACCGTCGGTAAGTCCACCGATGCCCCAGTTATACTTGTTGGGATCACTGCATTCGTATTTGCAGTTTTCTGCGAGATTTCCGCCTTCAGGTTTCGGGTTGATGCTGATGTTGACTTCCGGAGGCTTCGAAATGACAGCCCATATTGCCTGGTCATATCCTTCATCGGCGGCCATCAAGCCTTGGACTATCCTCTCCTGATATTCCTTGTCCTGTATCTGCAGGCGGATGTTACGCCAGGCGTTGAAATAGTTGTTCTCCTTTGCTGCAATAAGATCGTGGAGGATCTTTGCGTTCGGGGTGATTATAGGAACCGCTACGCCTCCTGCCAATGCATCGGCCTGAACACCTCTTACGGCAGTTTTCCCATCGACATTAACGTCATAGTTCCCGGCAGGGAGCCCCTTGACGATCAATTTTGGTGTTGCAAAATCCAGCATCCCGCAGTCGCGCGCAACAGCCATCGAATTTGGATCTATCCAGAACGGGAAGTTCTTCAGCCTGATCTTGAACGAGACAGTGTTGTCGGCCTTGTTCGTGATCGGTATCCCTTCAGAGGAACTGCCCTTGAGATCAACGGTTCCGAGTGGAAGCATAGGTTCGGCGAATGCCGTCAGCATTTGTCGCGCCATCATGAGATGGCCTTTCTGATCCGGATGTACAGAGTCCGGTATCATTGTGAAGTCCGCCTGTTTTGCCTTCTGTGCCGCCTGGAAATCGACCATCGGCTTATGTACATCCACAAAATCGCACTTGTATTTCTCCGCGAGTTCCTTTCCGGCCTTTCCAAGGGCCTCAAGGTTCTTGTTGTAGTCGCATGCGCCAAGCTCCTTCTTCCTGTCGTAGTCCACGCATCCAGGTGTAAACACTACCACGCGCACGTTCTTTGCCTGCAACGCCTGGATTATCTTCTCCATGTTGTCTTTGTAGGTCTTGAGGATGTTGTCATTCAACGTCGTGTAGCTGCCGTCGTTCATTCCGAAGAAGAGAGTGACTACGGTCGGGTTGAGAGATAGCACGTCGCGTTCAAGGCGGTTGAAAGCCCCGGGAGCTCGGTCTCCGCTCCATCCGGCATTGTAGAACCTGATCTTCAGATCCGGGTAGCGGCAGTAGACGTACTGCTGAAGATAGAGGGAGTAAAACTTCTGCTCGGTGATGCTGTCTCCGTAGATCACCACCCTGTCGCCATCCTTCAGCGGAGTTACCGCCATTCCCGCAATAGGAAGAAATGAGATGATGAATAAAGCCGCTGTGGTGAAAATCCGACCGAACCGACTGCTACTGGACATAAGACCTCCATTTTATCGCAAATTATTATTTTGGCATTGGAATATGAACATTGTAATGATATTGTAAATAACATAATATTCAATAACAAATATTGAAAAAAACAGAATTTAACTTGGAACATCCATATGGGTAAACGTGAGAAAAATATAATCCAGCTCTACTGCCATGAATGTGGCGCTGAAATGCGTCCGTTCGACTCTGAAGCGCTGAGGCCTGCAAGAAGGGGGCGCAGCGACGACAGGTTCCAGGAGATAGCGGCAGAACTGAAGAAGATCATCGTTGACGGAAAATGGAAGCCGGGAATGCGCATTCCGACGCGCCGCCAGCTCTGCACGAAATATGGCGCCAGCCCAATCACCATACAGAACATCATCGATCAGTTTGAATCCGACGGATTCCTACGCTCAGACGGCAGGAACGGTACCCATGTGGTCGAAGTCCCTCCGCACCTGTTGAATGTGGCCTTGACATTTCCAGAAAATGTCGATTTCAACCGCCTATGGAAGGCATTGTCAACGGTTGCGAAAAAAAAGAGGAAGGACGGGCTCAACATCACCCAGTATACCAATATCAAGTTCAACGGATGGACAGACAGCCCGGAACAGGTTGCCCTGATCAGGGATATCAAAAGACGGAAGCTGATGGGGATATTCTTCACATCGCCTCCGTTCCTGGTCGATAAGACACCGATCTTCATGGAGCCGGGTATCCCACGCTGTGCATTCATGGATCCCCACGGGGATTTTCCATCCATCTCGAAGATAAGTGCCGCAGGCCAGAGCTTCCAGAAAAAAGCGCTCGAATTCCTAAAGGCAAAAGGCAGGAAGAAGATTGCTGTAATCGGACATCCCCTAATATCAGAACTCGACTGGCTCGAAAAGGCAAAAGGATACGGTTTTACTGTGATGCCTGAGTGGATCCTGGGAATGAGCCTCGGTGATACTCTTCCCGGAGTCAACCTGGCACGCCTCCTCTTCTGTGACAATATGGAGAAACGGCCGGATGCACTTGTTATTACCGATGACAACATTGTCGAATCGGTCACAAGGGGCATCGCCGAGGCCGGAGTAAAGGTGCCTTCGGAACTTGACATCGTCGCCCATTGCAATTTCCCTTGCGTTCCCCCTACAGCTGTCCCGGTCGTCAGGCTCGGATATGACGCCAATGAAGTGCTCGAGACCGCAATACGTTTCCTGAGGGCAATGAGGTTTGAAGGTTCTCCTCCATCCATAGCCACGGTCAAGGCCGTATTCGAGGACGAGATCTGACCATGCAGAATGGCATGCTGAGATTCAATGAAATGTTCTCCAGCCACATGATCCTCCAGCGAGGCAAGACTCTCCGCATCTTGGGAAGATCTGTTCCTCGTACAGAAATAGACGTCTCCCTTGCCGGAATTGATGAATGCGTTTCTGCTGACTCCGCTGGCCGATGGTACGTCGAGTTCCCTTCTCTTTCCGCAGGAGGTCCATACCGGGTCACTGCATCATCCGGGAATGAGAGGATATTTCTCGAAGACATATTTATCGGTGACGTCTGGGTTTGCTCAGGGCAGTCCAATATGGAATGGATGCTCAAGGATTCGCTGAACGCACAGGAAGAGATTTCTTCAGCGAGATTCCACACGATACGGTACTGCAAGATTCCCCAGTCAGTTTCTGGGAAGCCACTCGATGAAATATCATGCCAGTGGAAAACCTGTGATCCAGGCAACGCCGGAGAATTTACTGCGGTTGGATATTTCTTTGCGCGAGAGATCCATAAGGTTACAGGTGTGCCAGTCGGCCTGCTCAACACAAGCTGGGGTGGTTCTGAGCTCGAACCATGGGTTCCCGGAAGCGTCTTTGAAAAACGACAGTTCAGGATCTATATGAAAAGGCAAAAAAAGGCTATCGCTTCGAATAGCCTGAAAAGACATGGGCTGTCAACACACTACAATGCGATGGTCCATCCGTTGACCAAGTTTCCAGTAAAAGGTTTTCTCTGGTACCAGGGCGAGAGCAATGCCTGCTGGGCGGAAGCTTATTCCAGGCTTTTTCCCGAATTGATCGGCTCCTGGCGTAAGGCCTGGCATGATGATGATCTGCCATTCTATTTCGTTCAGCTCGCAGGTTTTGGAACAGCATCTTCGACCCAGGAGAACATCTGCTGGCCTGAACTGCGCGAATCGCAGACGAAGGCGTTGAAACTGAAGAATACTGGAATGGCAGTGGCAATAGACATCGGGGAAGCAGACAACATACATCCAAGGAACAAGCAGGAAATCGGACGGCGTCTTGCACTGCTTGCATTGTCTGGAACATATAAGAAGAAAACTCAGTGCAGGGGACCTTCATATCTAAGGCACAAGTTTGCGAAATCCGCAGCCGCGGTGTTTTTCAGGGATGTTGACAAAAGGCTTCGCGCAGGGAAGGATGGAAGCGTCCATGGCTTTATGATTGCAGGCAGGGACATGAGATTCGTCGATGCTTCCGCCAGGATTTCCGGAAGGAATTCCGTCAAGGTGTTTTCATCTTCTGACCTCAGGCCGGTGGCGGTACGATATGCCTGGACTGGATGTCCCGAATGCGATCTGAGGAACAATGCCGGACTTCCGGCTGTTCCCTTCCGGACCGATCGCCGCCCCCCGGTTACTCGCGGGAAAATGTGGCCGGAGTGAAGGAACACCTGCAGATTACCCATCTATCTGAAGAAAATGTCCTTGGTATACCCGCTGATTTCAACTGCAGGTGAATCGTTCTTGGTTATCACGCCGTGCCGGACGACATTCTCAAAAACGACATTTTCCACGGAATGTTCCGCATCAGGGCCATGAATCTTGATCCTTCCATAGTTGCCGGCATGGAGTTCTCCGTTCAGGCTAACATTCCTGAAGGTACAGTTTCTTATCCTGCCGGGAGTTTTCTTCTCGGCCCATTGCGTCACCTTTGGCATGATCTCGAAAACCCATTCCTGTCCCTCATGGTTGATCCTGATGTCCTCGAACAGGACGTTCTCGAGAGTCATCTCCTCCGCCGGCTGCAGGGAAATGCAGGTTGGAAGGTCATCTCCGTTCCAGTAGTTGGTTACATAATGCAGGACATCTATGTCCTTGAAGCTGATGTTGCGCATAGCTTCGGCCCTGCATTCGCATCCGATGCGCCAGACGTGCGCTCGGTCGTTCCATAACGAAGTGCGACGGACAATGACATTATCCACGGCCTGCCTGCCGGCGAAGCCGAATCCCTTTATTGCGATGCAGTCGTCCTCGCTGCGTATGAAGCTGTCCTCGATTAGCACATCCCTGCTGTTGCAGATGTCGATGCCGTCATTGTTCATGCAACGGACGGCAACGAGTTTGATGTCCCTTACGGTTACACCGCAGCAGCCGCGCATGTTAAGGTTCCAACCCCAGCCGTCCTTTATGATTATTCCATCGATAAGTGCATTCGAACAGTGGTCAAGATCTATTATTGTATATGTCGGCCCCTTGAACCGCGGATAATCAAGACCGTCAAGTATTCCACGGCCTGTTATTCTTATGTTCTTCCCCTTTGCATGGATACCGCCTTTGACGATGGCTCCTCCTGCAATGTATAATGTCTCGTTGTCCGATAGTTCAATCTTGCCGGCCTGATGGACGCCAGGTCCGAAATATTTCACTCCAGCATCCGTTGGATTTGGGAGGTTTTCCTCAATATGATTTGCGAAAAGGAGAAGAGGGCCGTGTTTCCCGTCCGGTTCGATGGATAGATATGATGGGGCGGCTGAAAGGTTGAATTTCATCGTGCCCCGGTAGACATGGCTGGGCCTGACACCCTTCGATTCAGGACGTATGGCTACATCCCGCAGCCATTGCTTTGTGGAATCGATCTCAATCTCGACTTGTCCGGAGAAGTCAAAATAGGCGAACGAGTATGGGCCTCCGAATGGAGGAGACATCGTTTGATAATAGATTTCACCGCGATATACATCCACCAGGATTCCATTGACCTTAACTTTATAATCGTCAGAAAGTTTTGCCCCTTCCGGAGCAGGATAGGTTTTAATTTTTCCTGAAGGCATTTGTCAGCTCTTTATATAGGCTGTAAAAAATAAACATCGAACATCATACTTCTATTGAATTCAAATTCGATGTTCAAGGTTGAATGTTGGATGTTGGACGTTCAGATAGCATTTCCATTGAATTGTGCCTCCTCCCCAGCAGATACCGCAGTGTTGCCAGATTCCATGTGACAAGGGTAATGACTACGCACCATTCGAGGATGGCGATGTCCCATATCGCCGGACGCTTGAACGCCTGCGGGTTCTTGATATTGAAGCAGGTGTCTGCGGACATGTGGAATGCGTTGAAGACGACGGCAAGGAAAAGGCAGCATGCGATTATCGAAAATATACCGGCGAGAACGAGAGAAGGGGATTCATGGAAGGAGAATTTCCTGCAGAATGCAATGGTAAATAAAATTACCGCGAACAGCCATCCCCAGAAGAACATCATGGCCAGGATAATGTGAGGTACAAGCAGATCCATCGGGGCGAACCCGACGCCTACAGCGCCTGCAAGGGCGCAAGTCCCCAGTATTGTGGCTATATAGCCGAGTTTGGTCTTTATGTGCATGCCCAGCGAATACATGAGAGGATATAGCATTAGACTGGAAATTATCATCGTCCAGTTGAACACCTGAGCCATCATCGTGTGCCGTGGAGCCCCAAGTTCCGAGACGAAGTTGTTGAGGAATGAGAAACCACCCCTCTCGGCGCTGAATATGGATATTGCCCAGGCGATTCCGCAGATTTGGACCAAAAGCCCGCAGAACGCCAGCCAGATCGGCAGATGATTTGATTTCATGCTCATTAGCTTTTCTATCCTAACAAAATTCAAAGGAGGGCGGGTTTTCGTACCCGCCGAATCCTGACTCAAATGGCGGACTGGAAAGTCCGCCCTTCGTTATTTAATAAAGCAGTCACTCTCTATTTCTATATTACCCCATTCATCCATTCACTCATCCATCCAAGCACCCGGTTCTTATCACTGCACTTCATTCCATGGCTGGAGGATGTTGTTCGAACCACCGAGGAACTTCCAGTTTCCTTCTCCGTATGGCAGCCAGACCACATGTCCATCCGCATATGTGACATTGCCACCGCCGTTCTCCGGGGGCTTGCCCTTGGGATGACAGTTCCCATCGAAACTTGTGGAACCATAATAATTATCGGTCATCAATACTGCCTTGTTAGGTGACACAGGCGTCTTTGATGAATTTATGATTTTAGTCAGGGAATAGGCCAGACAGTTGTTAGGTCTGGTGTTGAGGGAACCTGGAGATATGTTGTCACCGTAAATTCCCGGTTCATACCAGTTGTAGATGTCTGTGTCGTAGACTCTGCATGGGTTAGCCCAGTAGACATATCCCACCATGCCCTGGTGCTTCTGATGATAATAATATGAGGCATTTGGCGCCATGTCCGGATTGCCCGTTCCGAAATATGTTGAGTTGGGGCAGAAGAACACAGCTTCATTCTTCATGTAGTCCATGCCCCTGTCCAGGGTGACCTGCTTGTTCGGGTAGAGGAAACCTAGTCCGTATGGAGCTATTCCGTTTGATGCGTTGTTCTCCCAGGAAAGCCCGCTTTTCCAGAAGTAGTTCGGGCTCAGGGTCTGAGGCGGAAGAAATCCGTCGGGAGTGTCGCCGGCGTACAGCAGACAGCCGACACCGAGCTGCTTCTGGTTGCTTGCGCAGACGACACGTCTTGAAACTTCCTTGGCGTTCTTCAGCGCGGGCATCATAAGGGCTATTAGGATTGCGATGATCGCGATTACAACGAGAAGTTCTATTAACGTGAAGTGTCTGCTTGTTCTCATCAGTTGCCCCCCAGCCGTTATTTTGTTTTTTGCTCGTTTGCCTTGATGCTGTCGAAAGCGAATTTCGCAAGCACATGGTTACCATGAGGTGTAAGGTGTACCCCGTCAAAAAAGAACAGATCGCTGTCGCCGAATCCTGAAGATGACACATTCTTGAACCCAAAGGAGGAAGGATTCTTAAGTATCTCATCGAACTGCTTAGCCACGTCAAGCTTGATCAGGTTGAGGGAGGGATTTGCACTTTTCAGCCTCTGGATGGCTGCATCCATTTCCTTGTTGAAGGCCTGGGAAGCTCCTGAGAGCGCCTTGAGTCCTGTTCCGTCTGCCAGCTTCTGGAAAATTATCCCCGGAAATTTGGACGGATCAGGAAGATTCAGCCACAGGATGTTCTTTACGCCGGCAGATGAAAGGGCCTGGATTTGGCCTTCGATGCTCCTTGCGACTTCAACGGATATCTCGTCGATCCGGCTCCACTTCTCCTTGATCTGCTGCTTGTCGTTATATGCCAGGACAAGGTCGTTGAGGCCGATCCATATTGTGTGAAGCGTTTCGGGTCCTGTCTTCACTCCATCGGTGTTGAACTTGCCAAGGTAGCGGTTGCTGATCTGGTCGGTAAGGTTCCTTTCCATGACGAATTTTCCAACC
This sequence comes from uncultured Victivallis sp., assembly GCA_964600895.1. Classification (GTDB taxonomy): domain Bacteria; phylum Verrucomicrobiota; class Lentisphaeria; order Victivallales; family GWF2-50-93; genus GWF2-50-93. The sequence continues at coordinate 12,093 of CAZRKP010000041.1, read as the reverse complement.
CAGTTCCATCCCTTGTCCGAGATATATTTAGTAGTTGTACCGCTGAAGGCATAGTCGGTGCCGCCGGTGAACTTATCGTTTCCCGAAGCCGAGAAGGATGTGATGTTGAGCATTGTCGCGAACTGCTTGACCCATGGCTGCATGGGGTATTTGCTTGGATACGGAATGGTATCAAATACTGGCGCCCCATTTCCAAAGTCGCTCGTGCTGTCACCGAAGGCGACGATAGATGAGAATTCAGCCGCTGAGGAATGCAGACCGATGACTAAGCATGCCAAAAAGATTAGAATGACCCTTGAAAACATGACGCACCTGCTGTCTGTTATTGCTTTAGTAATGCAAATATATATATCAAAGTGAAAGTGTCAAGTGGTATAAGGAATAATTTCATTAATTTGCTGGCCGATGGGTTGGTATGACGGTTGATTCGCCAGTGGGCAGATATAAGTTATCATCCTTTATCTGACACCTATGAACAAAGAGGAAAACATATGAATCTCAGGGAGCAGAGGGTACATTTCGAGAAGACAAAGAAGATTTACGAAAGCGCTAAGCTCAAGTTCCATGGAGTCGGAGGATACGATGTATACAACTCCTCTATTCCATTTTCTTGGAAGGGAAAGGAATACATCTTCGGACGCGTCGAACGCAGGAAGGAATGGGCAAGGTCCTGGGTAAGGCTCTTCTACAAGACCGGCAAGGATGATTGGACACTCGTCCCCAATTCGATGATCTACCAGCTTGAAGATCCTTATATCGCAAAGATCGGCAACGAGCTGATCCTCGGTGGTACGCATGTCCGCTACAAGTCTGGCGAAGTTGATACCTACTATGGTTATTTCTACAGGGGGACCAATCTGGACGACATGTATTACTTCACCACCGGCCCCGACTACATGAAGGATATACGCCTTGTCCAGCTGAAGGACGGACGCATCGGTGTCTTTTCCCGTCCACGCAACAAGGAGATCATGAAGAAGTTCGGCTGTGAATCCCAGATCGGTTTTACGATCATCAGGAAGATTGAGGACCTGACAGGCGATGTGATCGAGAATGCCCCTTATATCCCCGGCCTCTTCGACAAGCTCGAATGGGGCGGCTGCAACCAGGCATACCTTCTCGACAGTGGGAAGATCGGCGTAATCGGACACAAATGCTTTAATACTGTCAAGTCCAAAAGCCTTACGATCCAGACATACATGAACATCGCAATGGTGTTCGATCCCAAGAAGCACAAGGCTGTAGAAGTCAAGATCATCGGGACACGGCCATGCTATCCCAAGGGGCCGGCGAAGAAGCCAGGACTTGTCGACTGTGCGTTCACCTCGGGAATCGTCATGCGCAAGGACGGCAAGGCCGATCTCTACAGCGGAATAAGCGACGCCGAGGTCGGACGAATCACAATAGACTATCCATTCGCCGGACACGGGAAGATAATTTCCAAGCAATAGTATATTCTTGCATTTGTCAGGCGCTTCGTCTGACCTTGGAATGCTGAAGCATAGCTTCAGCATTGTTCCCTGCGAAGCTTTGCTTCGCAGAAGAAAAGCGATATCTCAGTTTTTAACTTCGCTAAACGCACTCCAAGGATTCATCCTCTTGTGAGGATGAATCAAAAACAGAAAATTGAAGTGGTCACTTCTTCCTCAGCTTGAAGGCGACGGAGTATGGACGGTTCCTGCTGTTGTTAAGATGCTTTTTGCTGCTCGCAAGATGGTATCTATTTTCCGTCACACGTGGTTCCGCAAAATCAACTACATCGAATCCGGCCTTCGTGAATGCCTTCCAGTAGTCGGAAAGCGGACGGTGAAAGCATATGAAGTCGGAGGTGAAGTGCCCCCATGGCGGGTCAATGCATTTCTTCTCCTCGAAATACGGGAAGTCCCAGTGATAGTCTACGCATCGTCCATCTTCGGACACAGTGGCACGGGCCTGGGGGAAACAAGGATGTGAAAAGACAAGAATTGCAAATCCATCCTTTTTCAGCACCCTGAAAAAGGATTTCATGGAACCTTCCAGATCCGGCGTGTCCATCAGGACATAATTTGCAATGATCATGTCTACAGATGCATCACCGACAGTCCTTAGTTCCGAACAGGAATCGACACGGAAGTCTATGTTGGAAGTCTTCTCCTTTGCGATCTGGATCATCCTTTCAGAGAAGTCTATTCCGATCACTTTCGCACCTTTCGCTTTAAGCTTGCGCGAAAGATATCCGGTACCGCATCCAGCATCAAGGACAGTCAGCCCCTTGACATCGCCTGCAAACTGCCAGAGTACCGGGTCGGAATTCAGAATTCGGTTGTTGTCACCATCATTTCCGACCTGTATGTCCCAGTCCTTGGCTACCCGGTTCCAGAACAGGCGCGTCTGATTTATGTCGTCTTGCTTCATAAGTAGTTAAATTAGCATCTTGCGCAAATCAATACAATGCACCGAATACGTTTGGAAACTTAATGGAAAGACACGCAATAATGCGTTAACTGCAAACGAAGTATATCCGAGTGAAAGCTATCTGGTAACTGATTACTTATTACTGCTTACTGATTTGAGCGCCTTCTTCGCCTCGCAGTTTGTGCACCATTCCTCATCGCCAGTTGCTTTTTCCAGAATCGGCAGGCTCTCCTTCTGTGCGAGCTGTCCAAGCGCCTTGCATGACGCCGCCCTCACTGCATAATCGCATTTCTGGTCAAGCGCATGACGATGGAGCTGTTCGAGAATCCCAGGAGAGGATTTTCCAATGTTACCTAGGGACAGGCATATCGCTTGAATGACACGTCCACGCCGGCGCCATGCTTCCTTTGTCTTTTCAGTTGTACCCTTTGGGAAAATAACGGAGAATGGAACATTGGATCCGGCATGTGCACCACCTTCCAGTTTCGGCTGTGAAAAGAGAGGAGCCTTGTCCTCAATCTCCAAAGCCTGGAGAAGGGGACCTGTCGCCCTGGGATCCCTGCGGTCCCCGAGCGCTATCGCTGCCGCATATCTTACTCGCCAGTTGTCGTCTGAAAGGAAAGAAACTATCTTCTTGAAAGAATCATTATCCTTCTTTGTCGCGTTTGCCGCACAGTATTCCATCTTATCGAATATGGAGTTCATTATTCGACCTCCATCAGCTTGTGTTTGACTTTGAATTTCTCCCTGCCGGATTTGACGAACACAGTTCCATCGCAGTATTCAGCTTCTGCTCCGGGTGCATCCTTTTCTACAAGAATTTCCGGCTTGCCATAGAATCCGCCACCGCCGTTTCCATCAGGGGCATATTGGCTGTAGCCGGTGTCACAGCAAAGGACGACTTCGACTTTCTTTCCCTGAAGCTTCGCTGGGATTTCTATTTCCGGTTCCAGTAGGTTCATTCTCATCTTATGAGCGCTCAAATCAAGTTCCTTGCCGTTGAACCATGCACGGAGATTGAGCATCTGCTTCGGAAGACGCAGCCAGCTGTTGCATTTCGGAACAATGATCTCCTTCATGAACCACCAACGCCTGACAACCGGCAGGTCCCGCTGTAGATACGGAGGCATTGTCAATGGAACCTCGACAGCATTGGAACATAAATTCTTTTTTGCAGCGGCAAGATCAAACTTCTCGCCCTCGTCGGGTACTGCCTGCCAGTTTTCACTGACATCGGCATGCGTCCTCCTTGTCGCTTCCGGCCATAGGAGCCAGAGCCAGCGGCATTCATTGCCTTTCTGTCTGAAGTCCACCATCACCGATCCGCCATCAAGCCGGTCTGGATATCCTTTCAATGGCTTGCAGATCTTGCTGTCAGGACCGAGAATTGGGAGCAAGGAGAGTCTTACGCCTTCAGCGGTCTCTATTGAGACTCCCTGTTTGGATTTGAAAAGATTCGGACGCAGGAAAAATCTCGCTGTAATCTCATGCTCATCTGCGAACTTCGCAAGATCTTCTATCAGCCAGAACCTCTCCGAGCACAGGCGGGAACAGCGTCGGATCATCTTCACATCGGCAAATTTCTCGCGGTAGATAGGCGTCACATCTGCCGTAACCGACTTCTCCTTCATGGAGAATCCAAGCATTTGTGCCTGGCGGTATTCCTTTGAAGCCCGCATCCCCTGCCAGTTGTCGACGAGGATCACGGAGTGGGCTCCGCCACAGCCATCACCAAAGTTGAACTTCCTGCTCGTGCCGATGTCCATGTAACTCACCTCGCGCCAGGTATCATCGAAGTTGAATTCGGCAAAGTCCTTGCTCTTGACACCATCAATGGTAAGTGGGCTTCCATACGCCGACAGTATTAGTGAATTCGGATTTACATGTGCACGTGTCGGATAGACCGGTGTGGATTCGTCCCACATCTGCATCAGGCATAGCTGCGAGTCGTCGGAGACAAGTGCAGCGCCGACCTCAGGCTCGTTCCAGGATGCGAACTTCGCACGTTTCTGTTTCTTCTCCGGCCACCATATGAGCGACCAGACCAGATCATCATAACCCCACCCGATGGACTGGTCGTAGGACCAGTTTGCCTGCCGTTCGAGGAGTTCACAGTAGAACGGATCATCGCTCCGGCTTGCCGCAAACGCTATGCATGATCTCATCGGAATAGCATAACCGTAATGGTCCCACGGGAGGAGAAGTCCATTCGGCATCCATTCATGAGCGATCATCCTGCAAACGCTTTCTGCACTCCCTCCGTGTGGTGGCAGGGACTTGCTGAACCAGTCACCACCTTCTGTCCTTTCGAGCAGCTCGACAATGAACGGTATCGAAGGCCCGACGACATAGTCCATGTATGTGCTGCCTTCCCCGGAATAGCCTGATGTCGGGATCCCGCCAATGAGAGAAGGAAGACGACGGATGCCGTCCACATACATTCTTTTCGCGATTGCGCTCTTGCTGAAGAGATGTCCGAGCAGCGCGTTGCTGAAACAGAGCGACATCGTCTGGTTGTCAACGCATTCCGGTTCAGGTTTGGTGCGCATGCCGTAGAAGAAGTTGATATACTGGAAGGTGAGAAGTTCCTCGCGGATCTTTTTCTCCTCATCTGGATCCCAGACCCCCATCTGCGAAAGCCAGTGGAAATAAAGAGACCATCTGGCATGAGGGAATGCGAAGCACCAGAAATGGAACTGGAGTCCCATTCCGAAGGTCTGCGCATCCAGGGTCTTCAGGTAGCGGCGTATCGTTTCCTTTGCATTCTCAATGTCTTGTTTCTCTCCAGTCACCAATGCCGTGAACGGCGTGAACCATGGGAAGTTCTCGGGCGCGTTGCGCGAACGCCTCATCACGGAATCCCAGACTCGTCCCATCAACGTATCTTTCTTCCTTGCCAGGGAGAGTTTCTCCCGCAGGGCATCAAGATCGTCGATGTAAAAGTATTCTTGCATTTGTCTCCTATAAAGTAGGTACGCCCTTTAGGGTGTACCATTCATAAATTAAAGGAACAGCCTAAAGGCCGTTCCTACTTACTCGAAAACGATTTCGCCCCAGGTGTCCGGATACAGCCAGCTTTCCTGCGGCTCGTCGTTCACCAGGTTCGTATGCTTGTTCGACCAGTACGTGCGTGCCGTGTTGATCATCCCGTTCGCATCGGATGATATGAACCCGACATCGCCACGTATCTTCATTCCCTTCTTCGGCTCGAGCCCTATCGACTTCAGCGGCAGTGCGGCTTCGACAACATACCTGTTGCCTTCAACCTTGACCTTTATATTTGCGTCGGCGATTGCTTCGACACGGTCGAAGACCTTTGTCCCGACCGGTGAAGTATAGCTCTTCTTTGCTTCGGCGGGAGCCTTCTTGTCTACAGGCGCCATGAGGACGGCCACAGGTTTTCCTGAAAGCTGTGCGAAGACGATCCTTATGTCTCCGGCCTCGGGCTGGCCATGTTTCTTTGCGCCATCCCTTACATCAAGCTGAAGGTCGACTGAGTCTCCTGTCTTGAAGAGACGCGCCATGTCCTTGCCTTCGTTTTTCCAAGGAGTGCTATCAGACACTTCATAGCATATATATAGATTGTTTGCGTCATATGCCATTTTCACCTTCGCCTTGTCAGGGAATCCTTCACGATCTATCGCCAGCTCCGGAATATCCTTCCAGTCGTTGGGGTTTCCATCGAGATTTGGAGCCTTGGCAATTGCTTTGATGGTATAGGATGTTGCCTCGGTTTTCTTTGTGGTACGGGCAATGTTCTCCTGGTCCGCTTTCACGATCGTGGGCATGTCTACGGAAATTTCAGGTGCGCTGAAACGGCGTATGGAATCAAGACCGTTTATCTGAAGGATCATGGCTGCCTGACGCGGCCATCCAGTTGTCAGACGGACCTTGCCATCGCTCTGCTTCCCGAACCAACCGTTGAAAGGTTCACCTCCTTCAGTGAAATTATCAAGAGGCATACCCTTGAGCATTTCTTCCTTGTCGGGAAGCCTGTCACAGGGAATTCTTCCATCCTGGAACAGTGAACCGACGTATAATCCGTCCGTAGTGAAGATGAAATCCTGACCGAGATTGCCGCGTATGAGGAAGACATTTCCTACCTGTTCACCGATGTTTGCGACACCGCAGATCTTCAACGGTCCGATCAGGAGTCCGGGTTTAGGCATTGTCGCGTTGTGCGAGCCGTGCACGCCCGGATACGGATTCGGATACTTCCATTCAATTTCCTTCTTTGCAAGATCGATTCCGAGCATTCCTGTCGTTGCCTTGGCATATCCTTTGAAGCTGAGACAGAGCAAACGGTTCTCTTCCGGAACAGGAACAAGATCCCCGTTCTCTGTTATCGGTAGCTTTTCAAAGGACTTGGAAGCATATATAGGAGCGCCATTGGCTTTTATCTCGACAGGTTTCACTGCTGTCAAACCATCAAGATAGATGGTCAAGGTCTTAGTATCGATGCGTCCACCCCAGCCGTTGCTCAGACGGAAGGCTTCCTGTCCACGCTTCTTTTCGTCTCCGGGCTTGATGGCCGGGATCACTTCGCATTCTGAACGCTGGATCTTCCCATCACCGTTTCCATCATTCCAAATAATTATGTCGAATGCATTGAGTCCGGCGAGTTCCCCTTCCGGAGCTTTTACGACTTGTCCACCGTGGGTGAGATCACCGAGAGCCTGTCCTGCAAAGCAGATTGCTGAAACAGGCTGCCATCCATTCTCAGTTTCCAGGAACAGCACCTGTCCGACACCTTCGTTGCCTGGATCGTGGAGGTAAAGATATTCATGGTTCTTCCCTGCGATGTTCGCAGTGAATCGCTGGGGACCTACGTGCGAGCCTGTGGGCACTGTGAAACATTCGCCTTTTTCCGTATCAGGTACCCAGAGGATATTCTGAAGTTTCCATGTGCCGTTCTTTTTATCGAGTTTGAACTCAAGAGGTCCGCAGTATCCAAGCGTAGGATCCTGGTCGTGCAGGAAACAGCCTGTACCTGCATATCCTGTATTGCCAAGATAGTCGCGAACCAGTTTGCCGTCCTTACCCCACACCGAAACACGACGCGGGAAATTCCAGCTCTCAACAACCCAGATCTGGCCTTTGGCATCAACTGCTATGGAACTCATCTTCATCATTGCCTGCTCATCGAAAGGTCCGCGTATTGCACGTCCGCCTTTCCTTCCACAGGTGTATGTAGGCTTGCCATCAGGTGAAAACGCCTTTACCTGGCAGTCAGGCCCTAGATCTGACACGAGGATGTTTCCATCATTGTCGACGGCAAGTGCTGAGATTTTGCCAATTCCTTGAATCGCCAGAGGAGTCGTGGCGTCGGTATCTATATTTATCGAACAGACCTTTCCATCAACTGTTCCATAGAGCTTGCCATCGCGGGAGAAGGCGAGTTCTGCCGGATTCGCAACATCAAACTTCTTCAGGACATTTGCTGACGCAGCATCCAGGATATAAATCTTTCCAGAATCGAGTGCTATTGCGAGTTTGCCGCCCTGCGCAGAAATGCCGGTAAGCTTCCCTGGATTCTCCTCACCGAGAATTTCTTTCAGTGTAAGATCATATGTACGCTCCTTGCCGTCCTTGACGAATGCTGCCGTCTTCCCAGTCTTGGCATCATAACGGCATATCGTCTCCTTCGTGTACCAGTGCGTCACATATGCATAAACGTACTTGTCATCGCCAGCAAGCCTGCGTGTTCCGCGGCGATCTCCCCATTTCTTAAATCCGGCAGGATCAATTCCGATGACACCGCTGCCACCTTCAGGAACCTCGAAGCTTACCATTGTCCAGTCTCCGGCCGCGGTCACTCCTACTGGAGCGCTGTGGTCCGCTCCCCATGCGCCTCTGCCGTCCTTCGTGTCCCATGGAGGCGTACCTGGATTGTAGAAGCACATCTCATATTCGGCGGAAATTCCCTTCTGCGTCAGGCCATATACCTTGAATGTCCCGGGTTCAATGAGCTTGCCGAAGTCGGTGAGGCAGTCCCAGTTGACCTCGACGGTGATCTTTCCGTCCTTCTCAGAGCCTTTTACCATGTAATCGGCAGGATCGCGGTCTGCCGCCAGGGTGCGGATTCGCTTGCCATCTTTGTTGTCTATCGCTATCGTGAAACGTGCCGCATCCTTCGGTATCTCAGCCCTTACAGGAACTGTTCCTACTATCTTGTCGGATTCGATCACATACTCGCGGAGAGGGATGCTACCTTTCTCGGAAAGAGTGAGATTGCCCCATGAGTTAACAGCGGACCAGTAGAATTCGCGGGATGTCTTTCCCGGCTGCATGTTGTCGGCATAACGATGGACAGGCCAGGTGCGTCCGGTGGGGTCGCCCCAGAGGAATTCGCACCCCATCCTCATGACGTTACCGGCCTTAATTTCGGGGACAGTCCTGTATATCAGTTTCCACGGAATGCGCATTTCCTGGGAGAAGCCCTTCCCATCAGCATCCATCTTGTACGCCATCTGTGCGTCCTCTCCAAGTTCGACAGAACCTTCCGGGGTAACCAGCATCTTGATATCAGTTCCATTCCTCTCGCTCTTGTCGTCCTTCCAATAGGCGAAATGCATAACGGATTGCTTCTTGGTGGAGAACTGCCATACGGTGATCCACAGGTTGCGATCGGTGTGGATTCGCATCTGCCATGAGTCGGCCTTCCATCCCTCATCGGGATTTATCGCCGGATCGATGGTGCTGTTCATCGGCATCGGATCCTTCCACTTCGCGCCTAGATAGAGATAATCCTTGTCCCACATTGCCGCGGCTTCGACCGAGTAGCGGTTGCGCATGGAGTATTCGGCGAAAACACAGATGCGACCGCTCCAATCCCATTCGGAGAGATCGCCGTCTACAGTGACCTTTGCAGGGGCAGGAACGGCGATGATACCCTCGTTCTGGCTCTGGCGCCCGATTGTGTTCTCGGCGTTTGCTGCGAAGTTCGCACCAAATACGGCCGCGGTCATTGCGATAAGGAATCCCCTCATGCAGTTCTTCATATTGATAAATCCTCCATTTGATTATTATAATCCCGGCATTCTGTTAAATAATACTTTATAATATATAACGTAAATACTAAAGCGATATTGTCAATTGCATTAGAATATTATGTACATGGAAATCCTATTTCTTTTCTTCGGTTGATGAGGAGATGACCTTTGCCGCGATCTCAGCCATCCTGGCGTATCCCTTGTCGCTCGGATGCAGCCAGTCGCTCTGGTATTCCGCCTTCATCTTGGTTGGATTTGCCGGATCGAACATGGCCGTGTCGAAATCTATTACCTTGTCGGCTCCGCTCGAACTCCTTATCCAGTTGTTGATCTCCTGGCGAAGTTTCTCAAGCTCCGGCTTCTCATCGAACTTCTTGTATCCGCCGGCCGGAAGGAGCGTCCCGACATATACCTTCAGTTTCTGGTGCTTGAGGCCATCGACCACGGGCTTCAGCTTTGATGTGTAGTCCTTGAGCTCCTTGACCGAACCGCCTATGATGTCGTTGATCCCCATGAGGAATACAACAGAGTCAACCCCTTTGAGCGAGGATATGGCGTTTGGAACACCGCCGGCCCACTGGATCATGTCACCATTCACTCCAAGATTTAGGACAGGACGATCGAGAAGTCTGGAAAGCTGGTCAGGATAACGCTGCCCGCCATTTGGAGTTGAGCCGTAACCGTGGGTTATCGAATCACCATAGCAGACAATGACAGGACGATTGTCGGTCGTGAATACGTCTATCCTTGTCAAGATCCCTACACGCGACCCCTTGGTTTCTCCTGCAAGAACCTCCTTGTCGTCGCTTCCTTTGACGTCACAATACCCGATATCAACGTCATAGGCGTAAGGCATTTTTTCCGATAGATACGAATCCTGTACGTACCATGTACCTTTTTTGATCGGAATAGCCACCGGATCTGACCAGGCCTTCGTTCCAGTGGTGAATGAGACCGTCGGTTCGTCCTTGAAAAGGATCTGGTATTTCGGGCCGGTCACCTTGCCATTGTCATCGGCTCCCCGAATGAGGAACATGTGCTCGAGCTTTACATCCGTCTGATGGCATCCTGATACCTCGACTTTTACGCGTGTGCCATCGAACGGGATCGGGGTTCTGGAACGGACCACTGAGCCGGGCCCCTTGAGCCACTTATCCTGGAACGCCCCGCAGATCCCACGTTTCACATAGGCCGTCTTCCACTGGCCTTCCTCATCCTGGGCCTGAATGCTATTTCCAAGGGTAAGGAAAATAGCGGAACCACAGATTATTGATGAAAAAGATTTCATTTACTTCTTTTCTTATTTAAAAATATATTTCGATGTTCAATGTTCAAAGTTGAATGTTCGACGTTCAATTTATTATTTTGCCTTGAATATCCATTCTCCCCAGAGGTTCGGTGCAAGCGCCGCCTCGCTGGGCACATCCGATGTTATTCCCGTCGCCTTGTTCGACCAATATACACGTTGCAACGTCTGGAAGCCGTCGCCGCGGAGTATACCGATATCAGCTTTCAGGTGTTTTCCCTCGACAGCCTTCAGGCCTACAACGGAAAAAGGTATCAGGACTTCATAATTGCCGTCCGTTCCCGTAAGCTGCACCTTGTCACTGACGTCATCGACCTTGTCGAAATATATCGTACGCCACGGTGATGAGAACGGGATCCTGTCTTTCTCCTGTGTTCCCGGCACGACCGCTCGGTAGAGCACTGCCACGGTTCTGGCAGGCGCGGAGTTGTTCTTCGGATCCTTGACCTTGGTTACGATCAATCTGAGATCTCCTGCAGCCGGATTTGATCTTTTCGGATCAGCTCCAAGATTCGTTGCGAGCATCAGATCAAGCGCACCGCCGGTCTTGAAGATCGCATTGAGGTTCTCGCCGGAATTGCGGAGTAGGTCCTTGTCACCTGTCCGGTATGCGAGATATAGGTTTTCACCATTGACCGCGGCCGACGCCTGGACATCATATGGTTTGCTATTGCTGTTGAAATTGGCGGCAGTGCCACGTTTGTCTATGGATACCCAGTCGCTGCCCGTCCAGTCGTCAAGTTTGCCGTCGAGTACAGGAGCAGTTTTTATGATAGGGACCGTCAGGCTCTTGCGGCCCTGCGAAGCCTGTCTTGCAATTTCCTGCGCCGCAAAATATCCCTGCGCCTTCTTGAGATCAGCTTCTGTGATCTTTACCTCCCAGTCAGGCATACGGTTGATCGTGGAAAGTCCGTCCACCCGGACAAGACTCGTCCTGCCACCGTCCACGATGTAGACATTGCCATCCTTCGTCTGAGTTATCGAAGGCCAGAAATTCTCATCATGTGGGGTAACATTGTTCAGGTTCATCCCGCGCTGTGCCACCGGCATCGACCATGATATCCCCTGCCTGACATCCATGAACAAGGTCCTGACAAAAAGTCCGTCGACCGTCATGAGATACATCGGGCCCATGTTTCCGTTGACGCACCACAGTGGTCCGACGTTGCTTTTCGGAGGTGTTACAAGATCACCGAGAAGGCGTGTCGTGCCGATGAGCATTCCGGGCCTGTCGGGAACTTGAGCCTCATGAGACGGATGCAGTCCCGGCCATGGATCAGGATACGACCACTTGGGCTCGCCCTTGAAGACGCCCGCGACCGACAACTGGGAGTAGGGTTTGGGAACGGCGGTGAGTACCAGCCAGCCGTCCGGACTCAGGATTGCCTGGTCTCCACCCGA
>CAZRKP010000040.1:0-44574 GCA_964600895.1 uncultured Victivallis sp. | reverse complement strand
TGAAATGTATTTCCTTAAGCTCTAATATGCTTATCTATGAAAAACACCAATGAAAATTCCGGACGTCCAAACCTGATACTGATACTTGCCGACGACATGGGTTTTTCGGACATAGGCTGCTATGGCTCCGAGATCCGCACGCCGAACATTGACCGCATGGCATCTGAAGGAGTGCGATTCTCGCAGTTCTACAACTGCGCTCGATGCTGTCCGACCCGTGCATCCCTGCTGACCGGACAGTATCCTCATAAGGCAGGAATAGGACACATGGTCTCCGACGACGGTCTTCCAGGTTACCGTGGTTTCCTCAGTGATCGATGTGTGACCCTTGGCGAGGCACTGGGTTCTGCAGGTTACCAGACATTCTATTCCGGAAAATGGCACGTGGGCGGACTCTGGCCCCGTCATGATAGATCCAAATGGATAATTGGAAATCCAAACCAGCCACTCGCGCATGACCGCGGATTCAACCATTCCTACATCTGTGCTGCCGGAGGTGGAAGCTATTTCAACCCAAAACCTCTTGTTCGCGATGGAAAATTCACTGAGATAGAGACTGACAAGTTTTATACGACTGATGCCTATACCGATGAAGCTCTCAAATACATCAGCCAGGGTGCGGCATCCGGAAAACCTTTCTTCCTGCACCTCTGTTATCAGGCACCTCATTGGCCACTGCATGCGTGGCCTGAAGACATCGCCCGTTATGAAAACGCATATCTGAAGGGATGGGACCATTTGCGAACTTCGCGACATGAGGAACTTAAGGGCACCGGATTGATCGACCGCAAATGGACAATATCAAAGCATGACGACAAATCCTCTCCATGGGATGAAACATCCGAGAAGGAATGGCAAGCCCGCCGCATGGCAGTATATGCTGCCCAGATCGACCGCATGGACCAGAACATCGGCCGGATGCGCGCGCATCTTGAGAAGCTTGGCATAGCTGGCAACACCTTGGTAGTTTTCCTTTCCGACAACGGTGGATGCGCGGAATTCCTGAGTGAGGACGGACAGAAACAGCGCGAACTTCCGCTCACGCGCGATGGTCGTCCGGTCCGATGTGGTAATATTCCAGGACTTATACCGGGTGGTGCCGACACCTTCATGAGTTATGATCTGCCATGGGCAAATGCAAGCAACTCACCGTTCCGTCTATTCAAGCACTGGGTTCATGAAGGTGGAATTTCAACGCCTCTGATCGCATGGTGGCCTGGCAGGATCGCTCCGAAGAGCATGACTCACGAGGTCGGTCATGTCATGGACATAATGCCGACCTTCCTGGAACTTGCCGGAGCCAAATATCCTTCTGAATACAGTGGACGCGAAGTTTCGCCTGTTGACGGTGAAAGCCTTGTTCCACTTCTGGAAGGTCGCAGATGGACGCGCCAACGTCCGGTCTTCTTCGAACACGAAGGCAACTGCGCGGTTCGCGACGGCAAATGGAAACTTGTACGTCGTTTTCCGGGCCCATGGGAACTTTACGACATGGAAACTGACCGCACTGAAACGAATGATCTTTCCGGAAAGAATCCCGCAAAGGTTGCGGAACTTTCAGCCGCCTTCGAAGCCTGGGCCCCGACAGCAAATGTCATGCCCTGGGATCAGCTGCAGCAGCATCGAAAATGTAAATCAAGATAGTTTTGTAGTTATTTGCCGGATTCAGGTTCTTGATTGGTATTTTTTAGCTCAGATCCCTTTTTAGCTCCATATTTCCTAAGGAATTCAATAATTTTTGTGTCTTTATATCGTGCCCTTTCATATGTGTCATAGGCATGATCCAAGGCAGTCAGGTGCTCATTATTCATCAGGTTTATGGGAGCGTTGTTTAATATCAAATATTCAATAATCTCAGTTTTTCCGGCTTCGGAGGCTTCCATAAGTGCTGTATCTCCACATGCGCATGCTGAATTCACATCAACCTTATTTTCAACGAGAAACTTCACCATTTTCATATTTCCATTTTTAGCGGCGTATCTTAAAAATCCCCCGGCATCATTCAAGTCAGCTCCCTTTTCCAAAAGATATTTTATGATTTCATAATGTTCCCTGTTCAAAGCCTGACAAATCAACGTTCTATCCTCTTCATCTGTTGCATGAAGGAGCTGGAGATTTTGTTCAATCAATTTTTTGGTTACCTCCAGATTCCCGTCTTTTACTGCATTAAACAGGAGGATATGCTTTGCGTCAAGATGTTTTTGGTTTTTAGGCATAGGCGGGCTTTTTGTCTGATAGTTTTTTGTTCTTCTGGCTTCAGGCTTCTGCGAAGGTTTTATTTCCTGCATCCAATTCGCACCAGTTGAACCTGAAACATGACCATCAGCATAAAGTATGTTGCCGTATTTATTATGATTGCTGCTCCTATCCCAGGCAATTGCAACGTTAGGTCCGCTTTCAGTGCCCATGCCACTTCGATAAACAAATGAACACTCATCGTCTCTTAGCTCGTTATTGTCAAAAATGTTATCTTCAGTTGACGGACAGGTATACATCTTAACGTTTTCCAGATACCCACCTGCTCTGAGCATTTCCAATCCTTTTGCATCGTCATAAGGAGGATAAAATTCTTTGTTGTCCTGGGCATACATTTTAAGCGCAATCCCTATCTGCCTCAGGTTTGATGAACAAGAAATTCTGCGTGCCTTTGCAGAAGAACAGGAAGTTGCGGGTGCAAGAGCTAATGTAAAGAAAGCTATAAAACATATGAATAACAAGCTTAGCAGGACCATGTCTGCAATGTTTTTATATTTTCCGTCGGAGCGCTTTCTCAGGTTTCCGTATATCCAAATGAGATATATGAAGATCGAAATAACGCTTACGAGGAAAAGAACAATTGCTCCAATAATGACCCAAGATACAATGTCAATTGCCGATTCCATATACCCTCTCAATATTCACTATCGGCACAGAAAATAATCATCCCCAGAACAAACAAGCTATGATTTCCAGATAGGAAAATATCTATTATTTAAAATAGACTGAGTATTTATGAGTATCAAGGTTCCATGAAATATCAGTCTTGTTTTGGGTATAGAAGGTTTTTTGGATAAAAAGCAGATTTTGTTCTAAAGGCTCTATGATATTTTTCTAAATTATTTTTGGATTTTCTCTTGACTAACACAGTTTATATATTATTATTAGCATTAGTTATAAGATACTATATAACAATTTATTATTCTGTATTATACATTTATGAAAACCAATCACAAAGACAAGACGATGCTAGTCAGGGAACATATACTTTCCTTGCTTGAAAACGGAACACTGAAATCAGGCGATAAACTACCCCCTGCCCGCGAAATTGCATCCCAGTTGAAACTGTCGTTGCTGAAAGCCCAGCAGGGACTCGACAGCCTTTCACGTGATGGTGTGATTGAAAGCGAATCGCGTATCGGTACTTTCGTCCAAGACTCCTGGGATGAAAGGATCCTCCAGGAAAATTTCGTCACGTTCAAGACTCCCGAGTTCCTTCCCTGGCTCATTGATTTTTCCGGCATCTTCTCGGAAGAACTGCCACGTCTGAGGATCAGCCATGGATTCAAACATGGAATCTTCGAGCTCCGCACGACATTGCATGTCCAGCAGCACCATGACGAATATATCGATCTCCGCCAAATACTTGAAGAAACCTATCCCGATTACCGTGAAATATTCTTCACCAAGCCGTTCGAAAGCTTCTGGTATGAGGGACGTCTCCCGGGAATTCCATTCATATTCTCACCGCGCGTCGTATACTGCAACAGGAAGGTCTTTGAGAAATCCGGAGTTCAGCTCCCAAGGTCTGGATGGACTTTCGAGGAGTTTCTCGATACGATAAGTTCATTCAAAGGAAAACTTGCTCCTGGACGGATAATAAACTGGCTTCCCCAGGCTCATATGTGGATGAACTTCGTCATAAGGGCCGGAGGCCGCCTGATCGAAAAATCCAATGATGGAGATATCTGCATGATCGACAGCCCGGAGACAATCCGAGGCATCAGGGCATATGCCGAGATCGCGGAATTCCGAGGCAGCCGCGAAATCTCCCAGAAAAAGGATTTTACAGATGACTTCTGTTCCGGGAAGGCTGCGATGTTCATCGGTGACCGGCAGATCCTTCCCGATCTCGCCGGATTTGACAGCTGGATCACGGTTCCACTCCCGGTTTTCAATGGAGGACCGGACATCTCCATGCAGGCGACCGATCTGATATGCATCCGCAGGGAATGCAGCAGTCTGCAGACGGCCGTGGACTTTGTGAAATTCATGCTCTCGGAGAAGGCGCAGGACTTCATCGCCGGTAAAAAATACGGAATACCGATCAGGAAGAGTTCAGCCCAGAAGAGCATAGACTTCGAAGATATCCGTGACACCCTCTTCCTCTCCGAGATCCCAAAGATGCAGGGATTCTACAGGCTGGATTCACCGGAACTCGCCGAGATCATCGAAGGGTGCATCGGCAAAATCCTTCTCTCCGGAGTACCTGTCGAACCGGCTTTGAAGGAGCTTGCAATGACGGTCAGGATACTCAATAAGTCGCTGAAAACAGCAGTATGAACAATGGAGGCTTTATGAAAAGATATATGTTCGTGGCGATGATTGCACTGTCGTGCGCCATCGCGTCGGCACAGGATCAGAACCTTCTGAAGAACGGTGACTTCTCGGCAAATGAGAACGGAGTTCCAGCTTCCTGGAAGAACATGGATGCCCATGCGAAGATAGCGATAATAACCCAGGATCTTCCTGAAGGTTTCACTTCCGGACTATCCGCGGAACTTGTGACCGCCGCCGACAACCATGGCCAGATCATCCAGGGCATATCCCCGGTAAAGCCGAAATCAGACTTCCGCGTCGAGGGCTGGGTGAAGAGCGCCGATGTCATGGGCGCCTACATCCAGATAAAGCTCCTCAAGAATAAAAAGGAGTTCATGCGCATCAATTCCGAAGGTTCCGTGTCCGGCAAATGGATGCTTCTGAAGAAGGATTTCAATTCCGAAGATGCCGATACGATCCAGATCATACTGAGGTTCGCAAAGAAACCGAGTTCCATCGGATCAAAGTCGTTATTTACGGGTATAAAACTGGTTCCTGTGGAAAAACCGGCCCAGCCATAGAAATCTTACGGAGCGGAGGCAACGGCATGAAGAGACAGTTCACACTTATCGAGCTATTAGTCGTAATTGCGATAATTGCGATACTCGCAGCACTCCTGCTCCCTTCACTGCAGCTTGCAAAGGAGCATGCGAATACCATCAACTGCCTCAGCAACCAGAAGCAGGCGAACACGGTGATCCAGATGTATTCATCAGACAACAATGAAAAGATGTTCACCCTTGCCTCGCAGGGCGGCTCCCCCTGGTATGGATGGGTGAAACATTACATAGACACAGGATATGTCAAAGGGAAAATTGTGGTCGGAAGCCCGGTTGGCCAGCAGATTTATTCCTGTCCGAAGGGATACGGCGAGACTTTCAGGATAAACACCCGGCATTCGATCGGCTACGGGATCAACACCTCCTGCTGGAACAAGAGCGGGAAGCATGACAGCTGGAAGGAATCAGCCCTTGTGAACGATGACGGCTGGCGATGGGCGGCTATAATTCCAATGAAGGTGGAAACCCCTTCCTCATTTGTTCTGATAGCCGATTCGTTCAGCGCATGGCACTATTCCAGCGGTTACGGGGAACTTCAGGATACCCGTATTGTCGACGATGAGAACCATCTTATATGGATAAGGCATAATCTGAGCAGAAGCTTCAATACAAGCATGCTCGACGGCCATGCAGAGCCCATTGCATATTCCGACAGGTTCAACTATTTCTCCACCGGAATTGGAGATAAGTTCTGGATATCTCCGCATTGAGGGCGCCGGTCCATGCATTCACTCAAATTGCAAATTAATCGGATTTTCAAGGGAGTCAGTATGAAAATGATTGAAACTGCACTGTTTGCCGCATCATTGTCCTTTATATTTGCATTCTCGGACGGAAAAGCCCTTGCCCAGGAACAGAAGCCTGCGGATTCCGCAAAACCGCAGATCGAAATAATCGCCGTTCCCCTGTTTGAAAGCGCCAGTATCTATGTAAAATATTCCGAGGACAAGTTTTCGGGATGCAAAATAAAATTCAGGTTGAAAGGCGAAAAAGTGTGGAGGGACGCCATTGCTCCAGACAAGATAAAGGAAGAAAACAATTTCAGCTCAAGCATTGTCGGACTCAATGAAAATTCCGAATACGAGGTTATGGCGGAATTTCTTGATGAAAAAGGAAGCCCTTCGATTTCCTCATCAACGAACTTTAAGACATGGAACTCAAATCCCCCGATCGCAAAGACCATTAACATAAAGAAAGATCTCGGCAAGACAGGCCCTATCGAGATCATCGGCGAGAAAGGAAGCCCGGAAGGTTGGATAAAATATGTTAATGAGCCAGGGGCTGAAATCGAAGGCGGATATGATACCGAGGCCGCGATTCTTGTCAAGGATTCAGCATACTTGATCTTCGAGGGGCTCAATGTAAAAGGTGGGAGACGCTTCGGGATAAATGTCGTAAATTCCGAGAACGTCCGAATAATCAACTGCGAGTTTTCAGGATGGTCCAGAAAAGGCAATCAGGATCTGGCGAGGAAGGGCGTCTACTACGACGAGAACGACAAGGTCATCAATGTAGATGGCGCAGTAAATATCGCTTCGAGCTTCGGAACCGTCATTGAACGCTGCTACATGCATGATCCCAGGGCCACCGCGAATCCATGGTTCTATTCGCATCCCGCCGGACCCGAGGCAGTCGTTGTAAAATCAAAGGGAAGCACTGTCATCAGGTACAATGATTTCATCGGCAGCGATCTCCACAGATGGAACGATGCCATAGAAGGAATTGACAATGGGAAGAAGGACGGAGGATTCAACCGTGACGCCGACATCTACGGAAACATGTTCGCTTTCGGCAACGACGACGGCATAGAACTCGACGGTGGACAACGGCATATGCGTTTCTTTGGAAACAAGGTTGAAGGATTTCTCTGCGGGATAAGCACGGCGCCCAACATGGCAGGTCCGACATACATCTACAGGAATCTCGTCGTCAACCTCGGTGATGAAGACGGGGTCGTCGGCTCCGTCATCAAGAACGGCGGAGGCAAGACATACACAAGGGGCAGGAGTTTCTTCTTCAATAATATATTCTACACAGACGGGCACGGAATCTCCGGAGTCGGATATGGCAAAGGGGAGAACAACACTTCCGACAGGGCGATGTTCAGGGGATTCAGCAGGAACAATATCCTCGCCTGCGCCGACATTCCCCTCCGAGACGTGCAGAAGCTCCCGGAAAATGATTTCGACTATGATCTGCTCTGCAACCGCGATGCCATAGGCGAATGCATTGTTGCAGCACCAGGGGTCGAAAAGAACGGCATCCTCGCCCTGCCACTCTTTGAAAATCCGCAGGAGGGCAATTTCAACCTGAAGGACGGAAGTCCTGGAATTGGAAAGGGAGCCATGGTTGCGAACTTCGCAGAACCGGGCAAGAATGGGAAAATTGACCTCGGAACCTTTGAACAGGGTAAAAAGGGAATGTTTCCGATCAGGCCGATACCTGTTTCATACGACAAGGGACAGGTAAACCTTACGGCAGACCTGAAGGATAAATCTGCGAATTTCGCAACTGTGAAGGTCGCGGTGAATCCAGGAATCGCCTGGAAATCCAATTTCAAGATAAGAAAGAACGACTGCTTCGACTGGATCAAGGTAGAACCGGAAACAGGGATGATTTCACCTGACAGCCCGAAGGAGTTTAAAGTTTCACTCGACATTGACAAGATAAAGAATGCAGGAATGCACAAAGGTCTTTTCCTTGTAAGGTTCGATGACGGATTTTCGATCCCTGTTACTGTTTATGGAAAGGCCTATTCAAAAAAATTCAGCGTTGTCGCCGGAACGGACAAGCTGACATTGCTCGGAAACCTGAAGAAGATGAAGGTCGATGGCTCGCAATCGGAAGAAGTGTTCCTTATGCAGAGACCGGAGAATTCTGCGGAATTCGCAGATAAACTCGAATATTCTGCTGACATTCCCGAGGAAGGCTCATATTATTTCCATGTGAGAATCAAGGCGCCGGAGTCACCAGTCAGCTCACATGATTCGCTCTATTTCTCGATCGATGGTGAAAAGCCGAAGCGTATTGATCTCAGCAGTTCCCTTAACTGGACTTGGACAAAATTGAAGGCCGGAATTCCCGAGAACAAGGATCGTTTCGCTGTAAAATTGCCGGCGGGAAAACATACGTTCAAGCTGATCCCGAGGGAGGCATTATATCTTGACCGCTTCGAGATCTCCGCAGATCCGCTGCCCGCGGAAAAGTAGGGGCTCTTGATTCTTTAGATTTGCTTTTACCCGGAACCGCCAAGCGTCCGCTTGGCTGAATTGCCGACTGGACAGTCGGCGCTCCCGGCATTATCTCGAAAAATTATTTTTTCTTCTGTTTCTCCAGCCAGTTGAGGGCGGCTTCCTTGTCGCTCTCATGGCTTCCTTCGAAGACGGTTATTCGGACGGGGCCGGCTTCGCGCCGGAACAGGACGGCCTTCTTGCGGTCAGGATCCTTTTCAGCCTCCTTCTTTAACGAGTCCGGAACCTTCTCATTCTTCACCATGGAAGAGATGTCTTCGTCGGAGATCTGTTTCTTTTTTTCGCCATTAGCCTCGGCAAGCACATTGAATGCGCGGAGCGCATGGCTTACCGGAACCGAACCGGTATGTCCGTCGTGGATTCCCGTGTTGATGTCCATTGGTAGCCCTTTTGCGTTCTGGAGGAAGAAGATCGGGGAACGGTCATGATATTCGCCGTCAATCTTCTTATTTTTCCCAGGTTCTCCTCCGCAAACCTTTTCAAGCTTTGCAAAATATTCGCGTTTTGCAGCCTTTGTTTCAGCATGCCATGCGGCAAGATCTGAGATAGGAACCCAAGCAGACACCCCGGCCCAGAGGTCAGGAGCTTTCGACGCCATCATCAGGGACATGTGCCCGCCACCAGATTCACCGACAAGATAAATCTTTTTCTCATCTATTTTCGCATTCTTCTTGGAATATTCGACTGCATCAAGAACATCCTGTATTGCTATTTCAGATGCACAGGCTTCAGGCTTTGTGTTGGATCCGCGGAAATCGGGACCGACAAAGGCCCACCCGCGTTTCTTCACATCCTCGATATATCTTCCGGAGTTCTGGTAGTCTGTGCTCCAGGTATGGAGTCCGACGAGGAGAGGGACAGGTTTCTTTGAAGATTCTGGTGGAGCATAGAACAGTATCTTCTGCTCGGATCTGTCCTTAGAACTTTTTACTGTAACCGTGAACTGCTGGAGTCCATCCATCGGCTTCATCTGTTCCTGGGCGTAGGAGAAAAAGGACATAACTAAGGCGGAAATCATTATAAGCTTGATTTTATATCTTTTCAATTGGTACTCCTGTCAAAAAAATCCATCATCTTGGGACAGTCTCAACATGCAAGTCCCCGTATAGCATATTAGCTCCATGAGAAGGGGAATGTCCAGGAAGCTCAGGATTGTACCACATCCATGGGATAGGGTAGCTGTAGCTTGAATGATGGCTCATGATGTCGAAATAATATCCGGGTCCCTTGCCTCCTCCAGGGCCATCGGCCAAATATCTAGCACGGGCATCGGCATACCATTCATATTCCGGCCTCATGAACGAAATTTTCGGCTTTGGCATCTTTGCTTTTGCGGAGGCATTATATCCTCCACCTCTCCACATATGCAGAGCATAACTGCTTTTTAGCTGGTAGTGGCTGTCACCGGAGGAGTTAGGTCCCGTGTCATTTAAAACCAGAGAAATCGACGCCTGCGGGCATCTATATATATAGTTTGACTGCTGAGACCAGCTTTTTAGCTTATAATATCCCAGTGTTGAGAACTTCTCGAACCATCTGTCGTCCCCGTATTCCCAGTAATAGCTATCGGCGCTGCCGCTGGATTCAGCACAGCCGTTTGTCGGAAGGCAGTCATTGGAGTCCATTGTATATTCCATAGCCCATTGCCCAACCTGCTTGAGCTGGGAGATGCACTGGGCACAGCGGGCCACCATGAGGGCGTTCTTCAAAGCTGGTAGGAGAAGGGCTGCAAGGATGGCGATAATAGCGACGACCACCAGCAGCTCGATGAGCGTAAAGGTGAAAATGGAATTTTTTACCGGCACTTTTTTCATAATAAAATCCCGTTCAGTATTATATATATTTTCACGTCCACGTTCAAGATGTCTTTATGTAATTAGAAAATATTTAAAATTATTATTTAAACCGCTTGACATATAATTTAAACCGCTTAAAATACTTGTCAAGGGCTTTAAATGTTATTTTAGGAAAATATAAAACAGGCAAGAACAAGGTATATTCCATGATGAACAGAAGAAGTTTCATAAAGGCAGGTGCGGGAATCACCATCGGTGCTTCACTCCTGCCCATGTCAAAGCTGTTCGCAGATCAAGCGAAAAAACCAAATATAGTTTTCGTATTCTCCGATCAGCAGCGCTGGGACACTCTTGGGTGCTATGGACAGAAGCTGCCAGTGAGCCCGGTACTGGACAGCCTCGCAAAGGCCGGCATCCGTTTCGAGAACGCATTCACCCCGCAGCCCGTTTGCACCCCTGCCCGTGCTGTGATCCAGACCGGAAAATATGCGAGCCAGTGCGGAGTCTACTGGAACGGCATCGCGCTTCCGCAGAATGAAAAGACTCTCGCCCATTATCTCGATGCCGCCGGATACAATCTCGGTTATGTCGGCAAATGGCATCTTGCAACCAGGAAAAACGCCGAAGGCAAAAATGAGGAGCTGATTCCAAAGGAGTTCCGTGGAGGATATGACGGCTACTGGTTCGGCGCCGACGCCCTCGAAGAAACCTCCCATGGATATGGTGGCTATGTCTATAATGAAAAGATGGAAAAGGTGGAGTTCAAGGGATACAGGGTCGACGCCATAACCGATTTCGGGCTCGATTTCATCAGGATGCAGGACGATAAAAAACCGTTCTTCCTATTCATGTCATTTATCGAGCCACATCAGCAGAACGACATCGACAAGGTCGAGGGTCCGAAAGGCTCGAAGGAGAAATTTGCGGATTTCGCAGCCCCTGCGGATCTCGCAAAATCCGAAGAGAAGGGAAACTGGCAGGAGAACTATCCTGACTACCTCGGTGCCTGCAACAGCATCGACTCGAATATCGGCAGGATAGTTGATGAACTGAAGAAGCGCGGGATCTATGAAAATACGATCATCGTCTACACCAGCGACCATGGGTGCCATTTCAAGACACGCAACAAAAGATACAAGCAGACACCGCACGAGTCGAGCATCAGGATACCGCTGATAATAAGCGGTCCAGGTTTCTCTGGGGGAAAAACCATGAATGGGCTGGCGAGTCTCATCGATATCGCCCCGACAATCCTTTCCGCCGCAGGTGTGGAAAAGCCCCCCTTCATGCCTGGATATGTCCTGCAGGATTTCACAGGACAAGGCAAGGACATTCCAAGGGACGAAGTCTTCATACAGTTCTCCGGCTCATTCCACGGCAGGGCGATCCGCACGAAACGCTGGAAATATTCCGTGAGCAATATGAACAAGGAAAAGCGCAATAATCCCTTCTTCACCGAATACGATGAACAGTTCCTCTATGATCTTGAGAATGATCCCGGAGAACTGAAAAACCTCGTGAAGGATCCGGCATATGCCGAAACCCGCAAGGAACTTTCGGCCAAGCTTCTGAAATATATAAAGGACGTTGAAAATATCGATGCAAAAATAAATTCCCCGCATGTGGAAAATCTTTAAAAGGAGGATTTCATGAAAAGATTAGTATCGGCAATAGCAGCTCTTTCCCTTATCGCAACAACAACGTTCGCGGTTGGTGAGAATCCAACACTTGAGGCGAAGATCAAGGCGCTCCCGGCAGGTACGGATGCCCTTGGAGGTAAGAAGCTTTCCGAATTCAAACCGTCCTCAAAGGGAGATTACGGGACGGTCGAAATTGTTCCGGTGGAAGGCATGCCTTTCAAGGAGGCTCTCCGCATCACCAGCACCAAGGCACCGGATGACCCTAAGGGGAAAAACAAGCTTAACGCCTCGCTTCCCTCTTCGATACAGTTCGAGACGGATGAGATCGTGACTGTAAGTTTCTATGCTCGCGCCACAAAGCTGCCCGAAAACTCCCCAACTGCGCTTGTGAACCTTTCCACCAGACGCATCTCAGGTGAAAGGGGTGAATCAGGCAGACGCACATTCCAGGTCGACAAGGAATGGAAAAAATATTACACTTCCTACAGGATGCTGATAAAGAACAAGGACCTTGACAGGGCACAGCGATTCACAAGCAAGCCCGGAGATCAGGCGATCATGTTCAACCAGGCCGTCGCGCCACAGGAAGTGGAAATTGCCGACATCAGGTGGATCAGCTATAGTAAGAGCCCACTCCAGCTTTCCGCATTCCCCGAAACACCTGCAACATATGATGGCCGCGAGCCCGACGCCGCCTGGCGCAAGGCTGCCGATGAACGCATCGACAAAATCCGCAAGGCAGATCTCTCTGTGCAGGTCGTTGATGCGTCAGGGGCTCCTGTGCCGGATGCAAATGTCCATGTCGAGATGAAAAGACATGCCTTCCATTTTGGAACTGCCGCAGGCGCGATGCGCATTCTTGATGACAAGACTGCTGACGGCGATAAATACAGGGAGAACCTTATCAAGCTCTTCAACCACGTGACATTTGAAAACGGTACCTATCAATCCAACTGGGATGATCCACAGGAAAAGAAAGACACTTTCAGGATGCTCGACTGGCTCGATTCAAACAAGATGACGGCAACTGGGCAGTTCCTGGTCTGGCCGTCCTGGCGGCACAGCAAAAATCTCAACAAGAAAGATTTCAAAGATCCCGAGAAACTCCGCGAAGCCCTCAGGAAAAGCATTACTGAACGCGTAACGGATCTCAAGGGACGGCTTTATGAGTGGCATGCCGTAAACGAGGCCCATTCCAGCAACGATTTCATCACAATCCTGGGAGAGGACGAAATCACAAAATGGTTCGAGACCGCCAGAAAGGCGGATCCAAAGGTTGCACTTAACTACAATGAGAATACGATCATAGACTTCGGCGAAGATCCTGACAGCGGTTCAAAGCTTCAGAATCTTGAGAAGCATGTGCAGGGACTTATCGACAGAAAAGCCCCGATCACAGGAATCGGCCTCCAGAGCCACTGCGCCTGGGGAATGCTGGGACCTGAGGAGATATTGAAGACTCTTGACGAACTTGCCAAGTTCAAACTGGACATCAAAGTCACAGAATTCGACTTCTGCATCTATGACGAGGAACTGCAGGGCGACTATACCCGGGATTTCATGACTACATTGTTCAGCCATCCTTCTGTCACTGAGTTCATAATGTGGGGATTCTGGGACGGACAGCACATCAAGTTCAACGCCCCAATTTTCCGCAAGGACTGGTCTGTGAAGCCAAGTGGACAGCAGTACATGGATCTCGTCTTCAAGAAATGGTGGACAGACAGCACTGGAAAAACTGATGCCAAGGGTACATATTCAGTCCGTGGCTTCATGGGAGACTATGAGATCACAGTAGAGGCAAACGGGAAGAAGCAGGTGCAAAAGGCCGTTCTTCCAAAAGATGGTTCTTCAATAAAAGTGGTTTTAAAATGAATTCCTGGAAATTTGGATTCACTCCGTTCCTTCTTGGACTCTCAGCCATATGCTTACAAGCCGGTGAACTGTTCGATGTCGAATCGCCGGATGACGGCAAAAGGCTTGGAAAGGAATATGTCTACAAGAAGGTTGACGGACGAGAAATGAAATTGTATGTCCTGACACCTTCTGATTGGAAGCCGACCGACAAGCGTCCGGCAATAGTATGGTTCCACGGTGGAGCCTGGGTCAAGGGCGGTCCAACAGCCTTCAACATCCAGAGCCGTTACCTGGCAAGCCGCGGAATGGTGTGCATCCAGGTCGAATACCGTCTCCTGGACAAGGCATCAGTTACAACGCCCTTATCCTGTGTCCAGGACGCTAAATCCTCGATGCGATGGGTCCGTTCACATGCCGCCGAACTCGGAATTGATCCGGAAAGGATTATTGCCGGCGGTGGTTCTGCAGGAGGACATCTTGCGGCAGTGTGCGGTATGATTGACGGTTCCGATGATCCGGCTGACGATATCTCAATCCCCTCAAAACCAGTCGCCCTCGTCCTATTCAATCCCGTGGTTGATACGGGCTCGAAGACTTCCTGGGGAAAAAATACCTTCAAGGAAAATGCCGACGCGCTCTCTCCCGCAAACCATTTTTCCCAAAAAGCTCCGCCGACGCTTATAATGATAGGTGACAAGGACAATCTGATCCCACCTGCTGTCATCAACAGCTTCAAGGAAGGAATGGTCAAGGCTGGCGTGCGCTGTGAAGTTGTCTTTTATCCTGAACAGGGCCACGGCTTCTTCAACATCAACAAGGGAGGACCGATGATCGTCTACGAAACCCTCCAGGAGGTCGATAAGTTCCTATCCTCACTTGGTTTTTTGAGCGGTAATGCTACACTGAAGAAACCCGCCGCACAGAATGCTCCTCCTGCAAAAAAGACGAAAGGGGAAGAGGAATAATATGATTGACAGACCGAACCTGCTGATAATCAACTGCCATGATCTCGGACAGCACATTTCACCCTACGGAATAAAAACAGTAAATACTCCAGCCTTGGAGGAGATGGCCGGAAATGGCGTTGTATTTTCCAGAAGCTTCTGCACTTCTCCAGGCTGCAGTCCGTCGAGGGCGGCGATCTTCACAGGCCGTTATCCGCATGCCACCGGAGTTCACGGTCTCACCCACGGACTTTTCAAATGGAAGTTGAACAAGGATGAAGTACATCTGGCCCAGATGATGTCCCGTGCAGGATACGACACGGCTCTTGTCGGCGGATTTCACGAGCATACGCGGGAAGATGTAAAGAGGCTGGGATATAAGAAGTACAGCGATGGGAAGTTCATTCCTGCGGCCGTTGTCGCATCCAATGCAGTTGACTATCTGAGAAAAGCTAAATCCTCTGGAAAACCATTTTTTCTCTGTGCCGGGTTCTTTGAACCTCACCGTCCCTATAGCTATGACGGTATCAAACCTGACAGTTCCAAAGGTGTCTACGTTCCCGGATATATCCCGCAGAAGACTGCTGATCAGAAAAAGGTGGCCAGGCAGGAATTCTCTGAACTGCAAGGTTCGGTAAGGAGGATGGATGAGGCAGTTGGAAGAATCCTCTGCGAACTTCGCAAATCCGGCCTCTACGAGAATACTGCAGTCATGTTCATCACCGATCACGGGATCTCCATGCCGAGGGCGAAATGTTCGATCTATGATCCCGGCATAGAGGCCGCGCTGATCGTCCAGGCGCCATGCTGGGGAGTCGGAGAAGGGAAGAAACTTGATGGACTCGTCTCGAATGTCGATTATGTCCCGACGATCCTCGAGGCCTGCGGAATCCGCATCCCTTCAAGGGTCCAGGGCAGGTCATTCCTCTCATACATGCGCGGCGGCAGGGAGCACAGGGATAAGGTGTTCGCAGAAAAAACTTATCACAGGATCTACGATCCGATGCGCTGCATCCGCACGAAGAGGTACAAGCTGATCGCGAACTTTGAATATAACCAGACCATCGAAATTCCGTCCGACATCGCCATCAGCAGGTTCTATGCACATCATGCGGCGGCCTATGCGGCGCATAGGAAGGAGTTCGAGCTTTATGATCTTGAGAAAGACAGGTGGGAGCAGAACAATCTTTCAGGAGAGAAGAAATTAGCAGGCATTGAGAAAAAACTCCGCACCGAACTTTCCAAATGGATGCACGAGACCGCCGATCCCCTGCTCAAAGGCCCGATAAAAAGCGTATATTACAGGGATATGCTGGCTAAAATGAAAGAGTAACCATGCCGGCTGGAAATGAGGAAATAAATGAAACTCGGAATTTCACTACATACCGTTACAGGTGACATCAACGAAAAGGGCTTGTCTATATTCAAAGGTTCCGATGTCAGGACCTTCGAGATAATGCAAACACTCTTCGATGGTGAAAAAGGTGATGAAAAGAAGAAATGCCTCAGGAATTTCCTTAAGAAGTCGCAGATAAGGGCGGAGACGATCCATTCGAGGTTCGGCGGCTGGTATGATCTTTCCAGCCTCGACCCGGAAGTCCGTAAAAGGGCGGTGAAAAGCACCTGCGATGCCGTTGAACTGGCCAAGTTCTTCGATGCGCCGATGATCGTCATACATGCGAGTGCCGAACCGATAGGAAAATCAGAACGCAAGAAGCGCATGGCCCTGGCAATAGACTCTCTCCACAAGATCCATTCCAAAAGCTGCGAACTTCGCAAAAAACTCGCAGTCGAACTACTGCCCAGAACCTGTCTTGGCAATAATGTCGATGAACTTCTGGAGATCATTGCCCCCTTCAAGGATGGAACGGTCGGGACATGCCTCGATGTAAATCACCTGATGTCCGACTACAAGAGGATTCCTGCTGTTGTGAAAAAACTCGGTAAAAGGCTTTTTACCCTCCATCTTTCCGACTATGACGGAATTGACGAACAGCACTGGCTTCCGGGGAACGGAGTTATCGAATGGAAAAAATTCATGAAGGCTCTTGATGATATCGGCTACAGGGGCCCTTTCAACTACGAATGCTCGTTCCGCCCAAATGAACGGCTCAGGATGCTCTGCGAGAATTATTCATGGCTTGCCACTTTGTAGAAATTCCAAATTTCAAAGTCCAGATTCCAAACAAAATTCAAACTTTTTCAATTTTCAGACAATACAATAATGTTTGAATATTTCTTGTTTTGAAGTTTGGAACTTGTTTGAAATTTGGAGGTCTGGAGCTTGGAATTTATTTTTTCTACCTCAACCTTGAATCTGAGATAGTCACCGCTTCGACATGTCCATCGGCGAAACAGGTGTTCGCTTTCCGCCCCAGATGGGTTTTCCCCGCAAACTCAGGCCTGAAAGGCCAGGGCGTATACTGTTCGATGCCGCTGCCGGGCCTGTATTTGAAGTCGAAGAAAGGATTGTAGTACATCGCCACTCCGCTGGCATAAAATGGCAAGGGTTCGTTGTAGTATTTGCCCGATGCGTCGGCAAACCAGGCAGCATCAGGTGTAACAAGCTTCCCGCCAAGCCGTGGCACGGGAAAATGCTTTTCATCCGTCGTATCTGTTCCTTCCCCTCCTCCGCCAAGCAGCTGTTCCAGCGAATAGCTGAAATTACGATTGCTCGGTTCATTGACTATCTCCGGACTGAATACTCCGGCCTCTGGACAATGAAGTACAGTATCGAGTTTCTTCCAGGAGTTCGCATTATAATACGGGCAGCTCGTATACCATTTCGATGCAGATATGCTCCAATGCCAGTAGTCCCGCTGGGGAAGAGGAGCAGTCGAACCTCCACCGTTGACAGGCAACACTCCGTCATTGTCCGCAGCATGCACCATTCCCCAGGTACCGATCTGTTTCAGGTTAGACATGCAGTGCACCGATCTTGAAATCTTCTTCGCGTTCCTAAGTGCGGGAAGGAGGAGGCAGATCAGGATCGCGATGATCGCAATCGTCACCAAAAGTTCTATCAGTGTGAATATTTTACATTTCTTCATAATTTTCTTCCAACGCAAAAATCCTGGCGGATACTTTTATTCGTGAAATTGAATAGCCTTTCCATGCTTGCCGCTGATAGTCTTATACGGTCCGATGAACAACCCCTTGTCCGTCACCTGCACATTCTTACCGAGATCAGCCGCCTTCACCTTCTTCATCGCAGAGATCATTGACACATCGAAGAGGAAAAGAGTGGAATCATCCTTTGTCAAAGCCACTTTCATGTCCGCTTCAAGTTCCGCATCGGTCTTGAACTTGCTGGAAATCCTGAGGGTTTCGACGGATCCCTTGGCATTCCTATAGTTTCCGATTGAGATCAGGTGGTCCTTCATGGTCTTTGGGAACTTGACCGAATCTTCCTTGTCGAAGGATTGTTCCTTCTTCTGCCCATTCATGTACAAATATGCATCATATCCGGAATCTGTCTTCTTCCAGGCAATCGCGATGAAATACCATTCCTTCTCCTTCCACTGGACCTCATCGAGGCCAAGCATGACACCCCTGACAATCGTCTTTCCTCTTTCCAACCTGAACAGATTACAGGCATATTTCATCGAATTGCTCAATGCACGACCCTGCTGTGTGATAAGATGCATCTGGGCTTCAGTACTGTCATATTCCCCTGAATCCTTGCCTCCCTGTTCTTTCCTGGGGCCAGTCTCCTCCCTTGAAAACCTGTCCTTCTCAATCAGGGAGAAGAAAGTCATCGGGGTTATGATGGATTCTTCCTGCAGCAGCATGTCCTTGGCTGAATAGTCGAGGGCAACCCAGGCTTCAACCGTCCCCTCTTCCATCCTAAACCTACCTTCAGCAGGAAAGACTGCCTGTCCATATTCCTTCGCAGGCTCTTTCTTCGCATCGTTCTTCTTGTCTGCGGCGGAAAGGAATAAACAAAATAAGAAAGACGAAAGGAATACTATTGCTGTAGCTGAAACATTCCAGTTTCTCATGGATCCTCCTCTTTGTTTGGGGATTCTCAACCCTTTGGCGCTTCCTTTATCTCCTCGATCCCGAGTATTTCAGTTATCTTGTTCCACTTGTGTGTAACTTCCATCTTTACCTTGAGCTTGACACTCTTGTCCATGTAGTCCTGAATGTTCTTCGGGGTGGTCTTTAAGGGGAGCTCCAGCTTGCCGTATGTGCCAGCATCAATCATATTCGTCTTCGTTCCATTCTGTTCGAAGACAAATATCTTTCCAGTAAGTTCAACCTCCCTTATATCAGGAGCCTTCTTTTCCTTCTTCACCTTGTTGTTGTTCCCGCCTTTGTTGTCATTCTGCGCAACAGCCACTCCGGCAACCAATCCGAAAACAATGATTAATGAAAGAAGCTTTCTCATGGCATTTTCCCTTTAAAAATTAATTTTTCATGATAAATTATGTTAGTTCTTGAAATATATTTTAATCGGTTTAAATTAATTGTCAAGCGGTTTAAATAATAAATTTTTGATATTTTTGGAACAGGCAACAATGAAGCAAAAAACATATGGACATGAAGGCGGGAAACCATACTTCCCCATGTTTCTTGGAAATGGAATTGATCAGGTGCTAATTGGACCTTCGGGCGCCATGGGCGGCGGTGGCTCACATGAGCAATGGTGTTTCGACAACGCTGTCCTAACCGGATGGTTCAAGACTGACAGGCGAGGAACAAGCACAAAACGGCTCATCAACCTCCTTCAGTCCGGTTATACGCTACGCCACGGAGTCAAGGCCCTTGGCATCGATTCCTCAAGGCAGAAATTCGATCCTCGGACAGCAACCCTCCACACCAACTGCGACTATGGCGATGCCACTGCAGAAATCACCACGTTCCTGACAAGCTCCCATTGTCTGGCGCACAGGTTTACGGTGTCAACTCTGAAGGACAACGTCTTTCTCCAGTTCTTCGTGAAGAAACCCTCCTTCTGGTGGAGTGTAGCCTCACTTCCCGACCAGGTGGAAATCTCCGAACCGGTAAAGATGGGGCGTGGATGGCTCTCATTTGAAATTCACGGAAAAGATGTCAGGGCTAAAATCCGCCTGCATTCAGATAACAGGTCTGCAAAACCCGTCACTTGCTTCAACCGCAGCCATGGAATTGAAATACCGATCCGCAAAAGGACGGAGTTCACTGTCTATCTTGAATGCATTGACTCCATAGATACCCGGAATGGTTCCCATCTTCCCGATATCTCCAGGAGATTTTCCTATTCGGATATCCTGCGGAAACATTGTTCCGTGTGGAAAAATTTCAATTCCTGTTCAAGTGTCAGCCTGGAACACAGGAATTACTCCGAGATCTACAATGCAAGCCTTCATGTCATCAGATCCCATCAGCATCCCGGCGGCAGCATCACCGTCGGTGGATATCCTCTTATGTGGTTCAGCGGGATACAATCCTTCGACTACAGCTTTGGTTTCATGGCATTCCTCGGTTCAAACAGGATCGCAGAAGCTGAGAAAATGATATCCTTCTGGAAGGACATGCTTCCGGATCTGAAGAAATTTGCGAAATCCGCAGGATTCCCAGGCGCCTATTACCCGACAGAGATCACCGCAGATGGCAGACCAATCCATGAACTCCCTTTGGACTCCAAGGAACGACGTGAAACCATCATAAGATCAAAATACTTCCTGACCGCGATGATTGCTCTCCAGGCCTGGCAGTTATATCAATATACCGGACGCAAGGATCTTCTAAGGAAATTTTGGCCTTGCATAACTGAACCGCTGAAATTCATCCTTGCCGCAGGTGTCAGGGAGTTCAGGGACCATGCTGAGATCATAAGCTCAAGCGGACCGAACGGAAAGGAGCGAAAGAACGGAAAAGTGCTTCTTTATCCAAATCCTCTCAGATCCCTGCTGACAACGATATCCACATTGGAAGCTGCTCTGAAAGGTTCGGAAATACTGGGATTCAAATCTGATCCTTCATGGGCGCGTCTCCTTGTCAAACTCAGGAAAGGATATGAATTGAACCGTTTCAACGGACTCATACATCTCGCGAAATCACCGGACATGGGAATTAGTGCAGACGGTTACTGTATTGGGATGTTCGACTGCATGGGCGATAAAAGAACACTTCTCTATGACATCCGACATCTCACGGGAAATCATGGCTATATGCGCTGGCCCGACCATGGATATCCGGTAGTTCCATGGCTTCACTTCAATTATAGTTCCGCTCTCTCAAAGATGGGACTGGGAGGAGCCGACGTTCTTCTTGACAAGGGAGCCCAATTCACCACTTCCCTTCTTGCATTCCCTGAAGGTGTCAGGGTTGACGGAGTATTCTGGAAATGCTGGTATCCGAGCGTCCATGGTTCATTCGTCCATGCGCTCAACCTCCTCCTAATACGCATGAAAAATGGAATTCTTGAACTCTTCCCAGGATATCCACAGGACTGGGGTGATGCCGAATTCAGAAATCTCAGGACTCCACCGGGACTTCTTGTCAGCGCCTCGCGCAAGGATGGCAGGATCAGGGCGGAAATCAGGAACGATTCGGATTCGCATATTGAAATACAGGTCAGATTAAATAAGATCTTGAAGCATGTCTTCCTTGAACCAGGGGGAAAGTTTCTGATAAGATAATCAAAATTTTCTGTTTCCCATCATATTGATCTCTAGCTCCGCCATCGTAATACATCCGTATCTGTCGTCTTTCCTCGTCGACATGTACGTCCGGCGAAGCGTTATGTTTATGAAACACCGGCACTCCGGCACAAGCAGGCCGCCCATGTTACTTTGTCACGGACATGTGCCGATATGCAGATCGCCATATAACAGATTAGTCTTCTGGGTGCCATGACCCTTCTTCGGATATATCCACATCCACGGCTTGCACCAGCCGAGATTGACATAACGAGTTTCGAAATAATATCCGGCTCCGACAGAACCGCTGTCCCTCCAGCTTGTACTGGCTTCCCCAAACCAGAACACATCAGATTTTAAGAGGTTTATTGTGCATTTCCTGGCGGGAACTGTCGCCTTTGCCCTGCCTCCGCCCATCGCTGTATTTATTGCATATGTCGTCACAAATTCCCAGTGGGCTCCGGTGGTACTGTCATTCTCTGTAAACACTTTTGCAGCCTGAGGGCATATCATGATGCTGTTTCCGGCGAGATCCCTCCATCTCTTGTATTTATAAAAGGTGCATTTCTTGAACCATTCGTCCGGAGAAATCTCATAGTACCAGTAATCATTTGAATCCGGATAGGGATAACCGTTTGTTGGGAGGAAATTGTCATAGTCGACAGTGTATTCCATCGCCCACAATCCAATCTGGCGCTCATGGCTTCCGCATTCGACCGTACGCGCCACGTTCAATGCACCTTTAAGCGCCGGCAGCAGCATGGCCATCAAAATCGCGATGATGGCAATAACTACCAACAGCTCGATAAGTGTAAACACTTTTCGAACTTGCCTGTTGCCTGCGCCAAGAAGCTTCTCCGGGATATAGCTGGCAGTAATCGTTTTATTCACGTTACCAATAGTCTCGAAATAGAATGGAGTTCCATAATAACGGAGGGCGGGTTTTCTTACCCGCCAAAGAAAGAGTACCGCGGGTTGGAAAACCCTGGTCGCCTCCGGCGCCGCCTGAGGCGGGTAAACCCGCGCTCCGTTGAAGAGGAAATGCGTCAAGACTATTATGAGACGATTAGTAATTGAAACCAGTAACATATACTAAATCCTCTGGCAGTTTGAAAACCGCCCTACTTAAGAGAGATCTTCACCGTCGTTCCTTCTTTTGCGAGTTTCGCAGGCTGTGTCACGGTCTTTCCGTCGCGTGTGACCGCGATCTCGTAGTCGCCCATGAATCCCCGGGTCTTGAACTGGCCATCGGCTCCGGTCTTGCCGTCCTCGTTAGTCCACCATTTCTTGAAGACAAGATCCATGAAGACCTGTCCGCTTGGTTTCACGCTCCAGTCCTTCCTGAAAATAGGCGCATTTTTCCTGTAATGTTGTCCGTCCCAGAACCCCCACATGAGAAAATTATTTATTGCAGGATGGCTGAAGCACATGATCATGAAGTCACGAGTGCAGTCGGCCTGAAGCTCCTCGTCGTCGGTCACCACGTCGAATTCAGTGATCGTGATCGTTCCGAATTCGGAAAATCGGTCAAGCTGCTGAAGCATCCTCACTGGCGGGGTTAATTTTCCTCCGCCCCAGTGAGACTGTATCCCGATTCCGGCGAGCGGTGCACCGTTGTCCTTCAGATATTTCAGGAATTTGTAGAAATCCTCCTCGCGGCTGAAGGAAACGTTGCCCATCCCTCCATCAGATGACAAAAGCTTGTTCTCGTTCACTACCAGTCTTGTTTCCGGATCTATCTCGTGAGCAAGCTTGAAGTAGTCCAGGAAGCACTGCATGCCCATAAGGTTCTGGTAGTCGAAATGAGACATTGCCTCGTTTATCAGATCCCACTCGAAGCATACCCCCTTCAATGCGGTCATCTCGTCACGGATGTGCTCCAGCTGGAACTCCTGCAATCCTTTCAGGTCCTTGCGGTACTTGTTCATGATCTCGGGTTTCTCTTTTGCGTATGGAAGACGGTCCAGTTGACACCAGACAAGAGTATGCCCGCGCACCGGAA
Organism: uncultured Victivallis sp.; assembly: GCA_964600895.1. Taxonomy (GTDB): domain Bacteria; phylum Verrucomicrobiota; class Lentisphaeria; order Victivallales; family GWF2-50-93; genus GWF2-50-93. Next base: position 21,323 of record CAZRKP010000040.1, on the reverse strand, counting down.
TATTGTGGTCACGCACCCATTTCGCGGCCTTGATCGCCTGATTACGCTTCTCGAGCCATGGCTCCCATTTCATGCCACTCTCGCTCACAGCAACATTGAAGAGCTTGAGGAATTCATCCTGATAACGCTTCGAATCCGGATCATCCATGAAGAATCGCGTATCTGCGTAGGCGGATCCAAAACCAAAGGCGTGCCTCTTCATCTTCACCGCCACCTGTGCATCAGTCACAGGTTTGCCAGTTTCATCGACAACCTGCACTGCAAGATCAGCCTTGCGGATCTTCTCGATGCGCTCAAATGCCTCCTTGCGCCATACCGCATCAGGTTCACGACCCTCATAAGTCACGATCTCGTGCGGCAGATCCTTTGCAGAAACGCCCTTTGGATATTTTACAACCCTTATATCTGCAATCTCGACTGTCTGCGGAGGCAAACCCTGGTTCAATGTCAGAGTTAAATCGCCGGGGGCGAATTCCTTCACCTGTTTCGAGAAAGGAGTCCAGGGGAAATAGAACTTCTGCCACTCCTTTCCGACTGCCACCGACGCCGCGCCACCTGTCCCGGTCTCCTTCATCGAAAAGAACTTTATGTTCACCTGTCCGTTATTGGTATCATTGTTCAGTTCGGTGGCACGCGCATAGAAAGTCAGCATCAGCGCATCATCGAGCGCTATAGGAGCAGTGCTCGGAGTGACAGCCTGAAACATATAGTCGCGGTCCGTCTTCTTTTTACTTTCCATACGGATGGCCTTTTTGAACGGCATGCCTTCCACGTCGACGATGCTGAATACTCCTACATCCGGTTTTCCGTTCTTGAGCCTCCAGTCCGAGGGCTGGCTGGAAACAACTTCAGTCGGTTTCGGCAGTTTTGCCAGAATCTCCTCGAATTTTGGATTCTCTGCAGTCTGGGCCAAGGATACAGTGCTCAGTCCAAGCAATGTGGCACATAGGATAGTTATTGTCTCTCGCATATTATCTCCTTCAAATTATTATTTCGCTATCAACGGACCGTAATCCGCCATCGAAACGGTATGGTATGGATTGCAGATCGAGTCGTCCTCCGACTCAAATGCCATTTCCCACATCTTCTTGTACATCTGCTTCTTTATTCCCTTGTAAGAGTCATCATCGGCAAGGTTCTTCATCTCATGAGGATCCTTCTCGAGATCATATAGCTCATCCATGGAGACGGCATTGTAGGCGAACTTGTATTTCGACGTCCTCACAACCCTCTGCGTGAAATATACCTCAACACCGTTGTCCTGCATGTAAAGCGCGTCCCGCCAGGCAAATCCCTTTTTATCCTCGAGGAAGGGTGCAAGAGATTTTCCTGCACACTTGTTAAGCTTTGGGGAGGCCGTGACTTCAAGCAGTGTCGGGGCAATGTCCATCAGCGATACCAACTCGTTTGTGCTCCTGCCGGGATTCTTCACATATTTTCCGGAGGAAATGACCAGCGGCACCCTGTAGCACTCGTCGAACGGAGCAATCCCCTTGCAGTAGAGCCCGTGCGCACCGAGATATTCACCATGGTCAGAACAGAAGACAACGATAGTGTCATCCATCATCCCGTTCTTTTCAAGCTTGTCCAGGAGCAACCCGAGATAATCGTCAAGCATTGTGACATATCCGCAGTAGTGTGCTATCGACTCCTTCACCTCCTGTTCGGAAAGCTGGCTCCAGCGTTTACGCATACGCTGGTAATAGTACGGCTTGTCCTTCATCTCATCTCGGTAGTTCGGAGGAAGTTCAAAGTCGTTCGGATCATACATTTTCGCATATTTCTCCGGTACTATGAACGGATCATGTGGACCAGTCGGACCTACATACATGCACCAAGGCGCCTGGTCATCCTTCAGCTTGTCGAGTGTCTTGAGAGCTGCCTTGATGAACTTGTAGTCATGATGCCCTTCGTAGCCATTGACGATCGCTTCCCCGGTGTCATTTTTTTCATAAGTTCCATAGAGTTTCATGGTACCCCAACCGGGCTTGAGCACCTCTCCGCGTCCACGGGTTTCATTGTCGGTCCTCTTTGCTGTCTTCCATTCCTTCATTTCACCCCCGCGCTTTTCGGTGGCCTTATTGGAGACTTCCAGTTCAGTCCATCCCCGGTCAGAAGGATTTTCGGTGGCGCTGACATGCCATTTGCCGGTATAGAAAAGGCTGTATCCGCCTTCCTTGAGCTTTTCAGAGAATGTCTGGACTCCTGGCCTCAAGGATCTTCCCAGAGCTGAACTGTTCAGGACATTATTGAATATCCCGTGCTGGCTCGGATTAAGTCCGGTCATTAGGGAGGCCCTTGACGGACAGCAATGTGCCATTGTCGGGAAAGTGTTGTTGAAGCTTACACCTTTCGCCATCAGCCTGTGTATGTTAGGGGTCTTGCATTTATTGTTGGTAATGGCCGTATCCCATCTCAACTGGTCTGGCATGAAGAATAGGATATTGGGTCTTTTTCCGTCGGCAGCGAAATTCTTCAGTGGATTCATAGCTGTTACAAGCGCGATGCCTGCTCCTGTCATTAAGAAGTTTCTCCGTGTCATGGCCCAGCCTCTTTCGGGATTAATTTAAAGCGGTTTAAATACAAATCAAGCGGATTCCCGAATTTTTATTTGACAAATTTAACGTCTGACGTTAAAGTGTTAAATAAAGGAGTGCCATGTATCTTTCAAGACATATGGAACAGTCTTTCACCGAACTGCTTGGACAGTTTTCCATCATTGTCCTCAGTGGCGCAAGGCAGGTCGGAAAATCAACCATGCTGAAGGAATTGTTCAGCAGGGAATACCAATATGTCTCCTTTGACGATCTGCGTCTCCGGGAACAGGCAAAATCCTCTCCCTCCCTCTTCCTCAGGAATTATCCCGACAAGGTCATCTTCGATGAGATCCAGTATGTCCCGGAATTGTTCCCGGAGATCAAACTTATTGTCGACAAGGAAAAAAAGCCGGGCAGATATATACTCACCGGTTCACAGCAGTTCAACATGATCAGGAATCTCCGCGAAACCCTTGCAGGCCGCGCTGTCATCGTGGGCATGTCGCCAATGACATCGTACGAAATGTGCGGCAGGGGATCTGAAAAGCATTGGCTTCCCAGCCTGTTGGAGAAAAGACAAATCCAGATGAACACAAGACTTCCTGACTCCCTTTCACCGGACACTGTAATCAGGAGAGGAGGACTTCCAGAGCTGATCGGCAAGGATGAAAAATTCTGGAGCATATTCTTCGAAAGCTATATGAAGACATATATTGAAAGGGACATCCCTGCACAATACGATATAACGGACAATGTAAAGCTGAGTCAGTTCCTGAGGCTTCTTGCACCCTGTTCATCCCAGGAAATCAACAGGAGCCATCTGGGGCGGGAGATCAGCATCTCGTCCCCGACCGCCGCCCGCTGGCTCCAATGGCTCTCAGGCGCAAACCTCTGGATTGAAACCAAGGCCTACCATGGCAATTTCACCAAGAGGATCTCAAAGTCCCCAAAGGGCTCCCTTTTCGACACAGGACTGATCTGCCATCTCCTCCAACTGACGGACAGGAACATCCTGCTGAGCCATCCGTTCATCGGCGCCCTCTTCGAAACAGCCGTCAGGAACGAGCTTTCAGCGATAATCTCCTCGGAAATGATTCCGGCGGCAATGTGGCATTGGAGGACGCCGCAAAGACAGGAAGTGGACATCGTGATCGAACATAAGAACAAACTCTACGCCTTTGAATGCAAATGGAACCCGAACATCAGGGGCGAAGACTTGAAGGGACTTGTTGATTTCAGGAAATACTACGGCAGCAAAGTCGCCTTTACAGGCGTAATCACATCCTATGGCCACCATACGGAAATAGGCGGAAATATATTTTCAGTCCCATGGTTCCTGAAATGACCGGAGTCTTCCTTTCAAAAGGTTGCCTAGCTCGCAAGAGCTGTTCTTGCGGAGCGCTGGCGTCTCGCCGGCAATTACGGAGCGCTGGTCTCCCTACTTCGCCCTTTGGGCTACGAAGGACAGTCCAGACCGGAAGTAAATAATGTATTACAGCCATTCCCTGTAATTAGCTCTCCCCCCGGGAATGCCGACTGCGTGTCTTGACGAAGGAGGATGCCTCTTCACCGCATTATTGTAGAGCGACAGAGGGCATCTCCAAATCCTAAACTCATTTTTTAAGGCCTTTTTCTGCTTCTAAGAGGCTCTTTGGGTGCATTTTCCTATGCATCTCATTCACTATCATTATATTTTGAATCCCCGGGGATCGGTATCACGGTATCACATGAGCCGATTCATCAAGAAGAAAGTTCCAGTCTGCGATTAATGCATACTTTGTGACTCCGTGCCTTTGCTGTGTCTGGCGTAGTTCTACAGAAGAGAACGAAGACTGATGCGAGATACTTCCCAGATCGAAATCATGCAGAAAAAAACAAGAAGTTGATGGATAGCGCCGGCTCTTCCCGTGGAAACATGTCACGGCATAGGCTAGCGACTGTGTGCCCCATGGCTTCTCAGCGACGGGGGTCACTTGCCGGCCGGAACCTCAATGATCACGGGATGGTCGCCCAGCGACAATGCGACCGAGTTGACATTGCTCAATGTCTGAGTTGCCTCGGTCCCTGCAGTCGGATCATAAATTTTTACCGTTACATAGTCACCACCCAGGTTCACCTTAATCTCATCAGTTCCGCCCGAGGCGAAGCGCTCACCCCAGATGATCAGGAAAAAAGCTCCGCTGCTCTTCTGCAGGAGCAGATCATGGACGGTAGCCGGTTGCTTTGGAATGGAATAATTGAGCTGTCCCGGTGCCGGAACGGAACCGGTGTCGGCAAGGATCGCTGTCAGGTTATGGAGATATTCGGCGGCTTTCCGCGGGGTATAGTCAGCCCAATAGAAACCCCATTGCTGGTTGCCTCCCTCGTCGGAGCGGTCCCTCAGCAGATAGATTGCGGTGTAGCTCCAGCCCCTCTTGAACTGGGCAAGATAAAAATCCAAGTTGAGCCTCGCCTGCTGTTCTTCCGTCGTATCACCCTTCAATATGAGCCGTCCCGCTTCAGTGGTGACTTTCGGCAGCTTCAGAAGTTCGGCTTCGGAATATCCCTGGAATTTCTTCATCCAGGTTTTGCCGTAATTCCCATAAAGTCCGTCCACCTTGCAGGCCGAGGTGGGATCAGCGGTGATCCACGCCTGGTTGTCGTGCAGCTTGGGCCAGTTCGGATGGCCGATGTAGTTGTGGCAGTTCGCGAAGTCGGCATATCTGGTACCGTCCGGCATCAGGGTTCCTGCACCGCCCGGGATGGTCAGGAACTGCAGGCCGGCATTGTCAGTCTGCGCACCACCTTCGCTAATGGACCAGACAGGATATTCCTTCAGTTCCGGTTCACTTTTGACGGCGCTATATAAATCCCTCTGGAGTTTCGCCACCGGCAACCATGACTTGCGCTGGCCTCCGGCTTCCCCCTGATACTTGACGCCCCAGTTGTTAGGTTCGTTGTTTCCTTCAAATGCCAGCAGGGCGCCTGCGGCGGCAAGCTGCTTGCCGTCGCTGATGAGCTTTGCGATATCCGTACCGCCGCTTCCCAGGCCGGGACAGAAGCGGACTCCGGTCTGCTTATGGAGCTCAAGCAGATCCGGAACATTTCCACCGCGTCCAATCCTAAACCAGCGGACTCCAAGATATTTGGCGCACTTGATTGTATCCTGCAATGTCTCATCCCGGGAATTGATCGAGGAATTCACACCGATGGAATTCAGGAAATCATTTGCGCTGGCCGCGGTTTCCGCACGCGCATTGTTACCCAGCAGGAAAAACAGCGCGGCAAGCGCTGCCAGGGAAAGGAAGCCTGGCGAGTTTTCTTTTGCTGCATCCCGGAACGGCAGTTTAATGAATTCAATCTGACTTTTTGAAGCATCACTCATTTCCCATCCTCCTCTCTTTAATTAAAAATCCCGGATGTCAGTAATTGAATGTCTCAAGATCATACGTGTAGAAATATCTGCATTTGGTCGCAGTGTCGTTATATAGGCCCTGGGCGGTCAAGGAATCCGCGTGGCCGTCATAATAGACGTGGACTGCATTCCTCCTGTTGTGGATCAGCTGGATGCGCCCGTTCCAGTTCGATGCCCCGTTTGCCTTGAAGTTTCCGATTATATGTCCGGTTCCTCCATAGAACGAGCCGTGGTTTGATGCCGAATCGGCAAGCATTACCAGCGACGAGGGCGTCTTGATCTTGGCAAAGACAACTGAACTGTAACCATCTCCAACTCCTGTGCTGGTCCAGATATAGAAACCAAGGCTCTTGTCGTCCAGGTACATTCCATATCCCCGGTTGTCGAAGCTCCAGTTGGAAAAGTCGCTTTCGTAGTACTTGTTTGAAGGGCAGCCATACACCTTTGGATTGGAAATGTACCTCGCCCCGTTCGCGGCCTTGCCTGTTCCGGAAACGAACTGCGGCCAGAGATCTATGTGCCCGTCCACGACCCAGTTCACCGTCAATTTATTGTCGTAGTCCTCGGTGTAGCTCTGGGTTCCCAGATAGCACTGCTTCTGGTTGCTGAAACAGAGGATTTCCTTCGCCTTCTCCTTGGCCCCCTGGAGCGCAGGGAGGAGCAGCGCCGCAAGTATTGCGATGATCGCAATGACAATCAGGAGCTCAATGAGGGTGAAATGGATTTCCGTTTTTTTCATCTAGTAGTTTATCTCCTTCAGGTTTTCGCTCAGCAGTCGCCTGCACTTTGTCGCGGTGTCGTTGTACAGCTGGACGCCCGTATATATGTTCGCGTGCCCGTCGAAATAGACATGCGCGGCCCTGTTCCTGTGTATGAGATGTATCCTCCCCCACCAGTTTGCCTCGCTGTTCGCCTTGAAATTGCCGATCATGTAGCCGCTGCCATATACCCTCGGATTGCTGGCGGTGTCGGAAAGCATTATTATGTTTCCCGGATCTGGGACACTGGCAAGGTAAATAGGCAGGTAGAAGACGGATGTATTTAGCTGAAAGCTCTTCCAGAATTTCCATTCCGGATGCTCCGAGGACGAGGGAAGGTACAGTCCAAAGCCCTGGTTGTCTATGCTGGCTATCTTTGAAAACTGGCTCAGGTAGTTCTTTGACTCCGGACACCCGAACACCGCTGCCGTACGGATATATTTCTCACCGCTGTCCGCCTGCCCGTTGCCGGCAATGAACTGGGGCCATAGGTCAATGTGCCCGTCATCAATCGGAGATCCGTCCTTCCCGCTCCACGATGCGATGATCTCCCCATTATAATCTCCTGCATACGCCATGAGCCCCTGGAAGCACTGCCGCTGGTTGCTCAGGCAGTTCACCTGCCTGGCTGTCCTTTTCGCCCCCTGGAGCGCCGGAAGAAGCAGGGCTACGAGTATTGCGATGACCGCAATTACGACCAGGAGCTCGATGAGAGTGAAATAGGCTTCCCTTGCCATGTATCCAGGAGAGATAGGAGTTTTCATAAGCTCACCTTGTCCTGTGAAATTTTTCCTCGTTCCCGTCCCCATCATATCCTTATCAATTACGGACAGATGCGCTGTGTGCCATTGGCAAACCAGAGTTCCCGCTGATCTCCAGGCTGAGACGCATGCGCTCCGAAATCCTGTTCTTGTCTATGTCCGGAACTGTGGACTCACGGACAACGACATTTATGCCTGTTGGCTGGAGAAGCAGGGGGCCTTCCCATTCCTTTTTCCCATCCTGCAGCCATCTGATGCATGTGTCGAGATGGGGAAGGAAGTCAGATTTCGACACCGACGTCAGGCTCGGGGATGAATATTCATGGATATCCGAATAGTCCACAGTGCAGACAGCGGCATCATGACCTGGCCGTATCCCATGGTCAAGCATTGCCCGTATCGCCCCTACTGCAGCCGGCGTCGTGGTGCATACGATTGCCCTGGTATCAAACTTTCCGTTCCGGATCATGCCCTCGACAAGGTTGTAGGCCGCAGGCGCGGCATGTTCATACAGCTGGACAGGTTCGTTGAACAGCTTTCCCCCTATCCCATGCAGGTTGAGCCAGTTTCTCCACTGCGTGATCCTTTCGGATATCGCCTTGAATTCCGGCTGGACATTGAGGCAGTCGATCCTCACGTGCCCCAGTGACACCAGATGTTCCATCATCTTCTGCACATACAGGGAATTGTTCTGCATTATCGATGGAATTCCATAGCAGCTCCAGTCATCGCTGAGTATGAAGAAAGGCTTCCTGATCTCCTTTATCTTGGAAGCGACGGCTTCCGTCATTTCGGGATTTGGGATCATGAAGGTGCAGTCGAAACGGCTTATCGTATTATATATCACCGGATCGTCCCAGTGATGGTATTGCACAAGCCTCAGGATGAAATCCGAACTGAGCGACAGCTTGGAGAGCGGATTCTGGAAGTCCCTGTATTCCGGCGAATTCCATTCCGGGGTCAGGAACGCTATCTGTTTCTGGATTCCTCCCTTTTCAGACCATTTCCTGTTGTTTACCTTCAGCCGTCCATTGGGCATGCGGAGGACAATATCCTTGTTTATCAGTTCCTGTACAGCCTTTCGGAGGGTCATGTAGCTGACACCAAATTCCTCCGCCAGATGTTCTTCGCCAGGTATGCCATGGATGTTGTAGCCGCCGCACTGGATCCTATTGGACAGCCTTTCGGCAACAGCAATATATTTACTTCTTTTCATATGTCCCCTTGATTTATCTTTATCATATTATAGAATATTTCTATATATAAAGCAATAGCTTATCTAATTTTTCTATAATTTTGTCATATCTGGCCTATAATGAATATAATACAATAGCCATAATATTGAAAAAATGGTGACTTTATTGGATATTTATAGCAAAATACCGGAGTTTTCGTATCTGGATGGATGGGTAAATACAAATTCATTTTCGAATTCATTGAACCCATTCATCCCTGGCCGTATGGCTCGGGCAGGCCATCAATCCAGTCATCCGTCCCAAAGTTACTTGGGACAGTATTGATAAGACATCTGTTCGCATATGACATTTACCCATGACAAACAGAAAAGGAGACAGCGCAAATGGATTTTATTGTAAGGACAGGAGAATCGGTTCAATCGGCAATTGATGCCGCCCATGCCAATGGAGGAGGACGCGTTGTGATCGAGCCCGGCATCCATTCAAGCCGGACAATCCACATGAAAAGCTTCGTCGAGCTCCACCTCCCGGCAGGAGCAAAGATCCAGGGAGGCTCCACTCCCGGTGACTACGATGATTTCTTTGATCCCGGATTTGATGCCGTCGCTCCGGAAGGAAGCCGCAAGTGCCTTGTCGCCGCCGCACATGCTGAGAATATCGCGATTACCGGCGCTGGCGAGATCAACTGCTCCGGCCCCCAGTTTTACGACAGGAACGTCCCCTCCGACGCTTATTTCGCAAAGCCCCCGCATCCTCGTCCCCGGATGATACAGTTCTATGACTGCAGGAATGTGCGTTTTGAAGGAGTGTCGTTCGTGGACTCCCCGGGATGGACCTTCTGGCTGATCGACTGCGAGAATGTAAATGTCAGCAGGATCGTCCTGACAGGCTGCCAGCAGATGATAAACAACGACGGACTCCATATCGACGGCTGCCGCCGGGTAACGGTCAGCGACTGCTACATACGCACAGGGGACGACTGCCTGGTCCTGCGCGCGATCCGCAAGGGCGCTGAACGCCAGCACATCTGCGAAGGAGTGGTTGTGACAAACTGCATTCTTGACAGCTGGAGCCAGGCCATTCGCATAGGCTGTCCCAGCGACGACACGGTCCGCAACTGCACCTTGAGCAACATCGTCATCCAGGGGCGCGGGAACGGCATCAACATAAACAATCCGAGGCGCTATCTCCGGAAGGGCTGCAACGGCTATCTGGACCTCCATGACATCGTGTTCAGCAACATTGTCATCGAGAGCGGACATGTCCCGATATGGATAAACGTGGAGGAAGGCGTGAATCTCAGGCGTATTGCTGGAATTACCTTTTCAAATATCAGGGCAAATTCCGGGATGCCGTGCAAGATCGAAGGATCCTCTGAGACTATCATCGAGGACATACGTTTTTCGGAAATGAAATGCAGGCAGCCAATGGTATTGAGCAAGTGCCGCCGGATATCCTTGAACCAAGTCGAGATTGACAATGTGTAGGTATCCGGATCCAACGCTGGAGGTGTTTGAGTTATGCAGCCTATGGTTTCAACCATAGGAATGGAATCCCAAATAATTTCGCCCTGAAGGGACGGAAGTAATGGCTCCCGTTCCTACGGATCGCCGGTAATTCTTAACAATGTAGCACATCCTCCCATGGAGGATTGCCTGTGCCTTATGGAACGCCAGCACCTTGCTGGCAAATACGGAGCGCTGGCCTCCGGCCGGCAACAATTGGCTCTCCTCCCCCTAGGATCGTCGGCTGCGCCCTCCATAGCTCGCAGAGCAACGGAGGGCATCTCCACCTTAAAATCTCTTTTTGTCCCATTTTTCAGCTTCTAAGAGGCTTTTTTGGTGCACTATTTTATGCAACTCACTCACTACCTTCATATTATCAATCCCCGGGAATCGCATAGCATGCGCGAGAATATTCCAGTTTCCGTATAATCCCTTTTTCTCAGCCCATATTTTATTTATTCTGTGTAGTCTGTGTGTTCTGTGGTGAAAGAATCCTTGTGTCTCCGTGTCTCTGTGTTGAAAAATATTCGTGTGATTCGTGGGCAGAAAAGTTCTTCCTTCGGGTACTTCGTGGTGAAAAATCTTGTTTGCGCCTTTGCGGTCCCGATACAGCCAGTGACACCTCAAGATTAGGCATAAGGGCAAGTCCATGCGCGTAATTTTTGAAATCTGTTTTGACTTTTCCCTTCCGTCCCCTATACTCCCTATCTTGTTAAAAACGGCGGGACTCACCGCTGATTCACAATTGAAATGTCTTATATAAAGGAAAATCAATGAAAACAGGCAAGTGCAATGAAATAGGCGTATTCGGTCTCGGTGTCATGGGCTCGAGCCTCGCCCTCAACATAGAAAGCCGCGGGATCCCAATTTCGGTCTACAACTACGAGTTTGAACTGACCAGGAACTTCATCGAAGGTCCCGGAAAAGGCAAAAAAGTGTTCGCCGCTAAGACAATATATGAGTTTGTCTCATCCCTGGAACGTCCCAGGAAAATACTCATGATGGTCACGGCCGGAAAGGTCGTGGACATAGTGATCGACAGGCTGAAGCCGCACCTGCAGCCCGGAGACATCCTGATCGACGGCGGTAACTCGCATTTCAGCGATACCGACCGCAGACAGGAGATGCTCGAGGATCTTGGAATACAGTACGTGGGAATGGGCGTCAGCGGCGGCGAGGAAGGCGCTCTCAAGGGACCGTGCCTCATGCCTGGCGGCGAAGAAGGTGCCTACCAGTTTCTTGAACCAGTCCTCAGGAAGATAGCGGCCAAGGCCCCGGACGGTTCCCCATGCGTTGCCTACATAGGCCCGAAAAGCGCAGGACATTTCGTCAAGATGGTCCATAACGGCATCGAATACGGCGACATGCAGCTGATCTGCGAGGCATACGATCTCCTCCGGTTCGGACTGGGACTTTCGACCAAGGAGGTTTCAGAAGTGTTCAAGGAATGGAACCGAGGCGAACTCAATTCCTACCTTGTCGAAATAAGCTCCAAGATCGTCAATTTCCCGGACGACCTTGGCAGTGGCGCACTTCTCGACAAGATAAAGGGCAAAGCTGGCATGAAAGGCACCGGTACCTGGACCGGCACGGCCGCACTCGATCTTGGCGAACCCATACCGACTATCATATCCGCGCTTCATGCCCGCGCCCTTTCCGCACTGGAGAGCGAACGTACGGCCGCCACTGGAATCTATGAGGGCGGTGTCGAAAGGATTGAAGGGGATCGCAAGGCCCTGATCAAGCAGATAGAGGATGCCCTTTTCGCATCGAAACTATGTTCGTATGCCCAGGGATTCGTCCTTCTGAGCGCCGCATCGAAGGAATACAAGTACGGACTGAAGATGTCGGAGATCGCGTCGATATGGCGCGGCGGCTGCATAATCAGGGCGAAGTTCCTGGAGAAGATTTCCGAGGCGTTCCAGGACGATCCCAAACTTGACAATCTCCTCATTGACCGCCATTTCTCCGAGAAGCTCAAACCCCGCGTCCCGAACTGGCGCAACATTGTCTCAAGGGGAGTCTCCGCCGGATTCACCCTTCCGGCGATGACCGCATCCCTCTCATATTTCGAGGCCTTGCGCCGCGAAAGGCTTCCCGCGAACCTTATACAGGCCCAGAGGGACTTCTTCGGCGCGCATACATACCAGCGCATGGACAGGGAAGGGACATTCCATACGAAATGGAAGTGAACAGTGAACAGTAATCAGCCTGCCCGGCATAGATAGGCACAAAGGCACAAAGTGACAGAGGCACATAGCAGAAGGGGTAGAATAGAACAAAGGCATCTGTCGTCTGCCATCTGTCCTCTGTCATCTGGCATTTTCACTTCGCGGCTTCGGACTTCTTGGGAAGTTCCACCATGGCCATCGCATTCTGGCTTGCAACGTAGTTCACGACAAGCTGTATCGCATCTCCCGCCTTAAGTCCTTTTACGAAGGTAGTGTCTTCGGAGTTCTGTCCATTCTGCTTGTCGAACCGCACCTTCACGGCAATTTCCTTTCCAACAACGGCCGCGCCATCCTTGACAGTGCTCTTTGCGTCCGGCTCAGCCTTTGTCACCTTGACTGCAACCCAGTTTCCGTTCGCCTTGAAGTTGGTGACAGTCCCTTCAATCTTACCCGAAAATCCTGCCGCCTCCTTTGGAACCTCTGCAGGCTTCCCCTGCTCTCCTGCATAGCAGATTCCGGCGATCAGCATCACACACAGTCCAGCAAGCATTCTCATTTGTAATTCCTCCTTTTAAATTGATATATTTCTGACTTTGGAGTGCTTAAGCCCTGGTCGCCTTTGGCGCCGCCGAAGGCGGGTAAACTCGCTTCAGCCTTGTTTAGAGGAGCTCGCTCCTCGTATACCTGATAAGCAAGCTTATCAGCAGAAAGGCGGTACCTAGGTACCGCACTCCATATTATTCCATCACCAGCTTGAACGCCTTGCCACCGCTTCCCGCAGCAGGCACTGTCACCTGCGACTTTCCGTCATTAAGCTCGATTGAAGCCGCCATCCTCTTCTGGAGGTTCAGTTTCGCGAGTGGAATTGAAACCTCGAGCTCGAATCCCTTCTTCATCTCCTCCTGGCGAGCTCCGGCATCCGCCAGCGCATCCGCAACAGGCGCCCATTTTGCGGAATTCGCAGATTCGGCGCCGTTGACAGTCACTTTCAGCATTCCGTCAGGCAGGCGTTTAATCATAATTTCATCCTTGTCCATCTTCAGTGCCAGTCTTGCGTTCTCATTTCCGGCAGGCAAGGAATTTTCAGGAGCTGCAAATGCGACATAAAGATTGCTGGCATCCGCCATCATGTAGAAGATCCCCCAGGGATTCGCATTGCCGACAACGAGCGGATTCGACCTTGACCAGTTCCTGAGGTTCATGTCTCCGTCGTAAGTCCAGTCCTCCACGTTCCCGTCGATCTTCACATCGCGGGCGTTCACGATCGAGTAGGTGAGAGCGCCAAGCTCGCGCCTGAAGGCGATGCCCATGTCCTTCGCGACGCAGAGACCGATTGCGGCGGTCGGATTCCACGTGTCGTCGAACCCGGTCACCCAACGGCGTTTTCCGTCCGCTTCATAATACCTTATTACCGGATTGTAGTTCTCGTCGTCGAAAATGTCATAGTGGATGGAAGCCTTCTTGCCTGCGGCGGCAATCTTGCTGTCGGGAATATTGATCGATGGCAACGTTGGAGGATTCACGGCCTTGCAGAATCCGCCAGCCTCCATGATCTTCGTGAAATTGGCAGTTCCCATCTCATAGAGTCCGGGGACATCAGCTGCCACCATGAACGTCGTGAAATGCCTGACCATCTTCGTCGTGATCTTCTTCCCGTCTATCTCGCCGTTCTCATCAAGTGCGTAGATGACGACATCCTTCATCTTCTGGAGCTTCGGATCCGCCTTGTACTCCTTGTGCGAGACAACTGCGAGCTTCGCATCATCCGGCTTGTCTGCAACCTTGAATCCAAAGGTCTCCAACGTCTCCTTGATCTCATCAGACTTAGTATATACCGACCCGGGATTCCTCGTGGACTTCTCATCGAGCAGGCGCGCAAGCTCAAGAAGAATCTTCTTCGCACGCGCATCATCCGTGAAATGCTTTTCCAACTGCAACTGGCAGAATATCGCGTTGCCATTTGCCATCTCGTAGCGGAGACATGGGATATCCTCGAACTTCGTGCCGGTAAAAAGCTTTTCAATCGATGGCGGTATCTGCTCCGCCGGCATCGGCATCACATATGTGCCAATATAGCTCCGACCAATACCTCCGGGATAATCGTAGGAGCTTATCCCACTTGCAATCAATTTCTTGTCCTGTGCCGAGGAATATGAACTCGCTTCTGTCGGTGATGGCGTAGTGTATCCGAGACCGAGAATGTCCGCGAACGACACCTTGCTCTGAGCCAATACGAGGATTTTCTGATCACCAGTCCTCAGCAATGCCTCCATCTGCGACTTGTCGCCGAATGAAAGTGCATCCTCTCCTATCAGCAGAGGTGAACTGCCAGCTTCCAGTTTATCCACAGGCTGGGCAGTGATCCCCGCCGATTTAAGTGCCGTCTGCAATGCTGAACTGCCCTTGTAGAGCCTGACCGTCAGAGGCTGGCCATAGCTCGCATCATCGACCACTTGTGCCGGAGTTTCATTGACAAACTCCTTTTCGCCACCATAATTGATCTTCACCGTCAGAACCCCTTGTCCTGCGGATTTCGCACCCGGGATCTCTATCTTCCTGGTAACGGTCTGCCCTGCGGCAAGAGTTTCTGCGAACTTCGTAATCGGCATCTCGTCGGAACCGATCTTGAGAGTTATGCTGACGTCGTATTTCTTCTCTGTCCTCGTATCATTTGCGAGGAACAGGTTCCTTTCAGATTTCACGCCCTTGCCGAAGACCTGCGATCTCTCGACCCATAGGCCTGCGACCTTGCCATAGAACCTATTGCATGCTTCTACAAATATCGGATTGACCTGCTTTTCCGCAGGCTTGAACGTGTTTATCTCGTATCCTTCATAGAGCCTCACCGGATTGAAGGAGGAAGCTGCGAACTTCGCATTCTTCGGAATGTCCGATCCGCCCATCTCAAGTCCGTGTTCGATCTGGTGGAACGGGAAGAATCCCGCCCCGCCGTAGACGCGCATCTGGGTTATCTTGTCCTCGAGACAGCGCACCCATTCCCTGTTGAAACCCTCGACTGTGAACGTATTTCTCGGAAGGGTGAGTATCCTCTTGTTGCCTCCGATCCAGAACTCGCCGAATATCGAAGGCGTCTCCTTCTTCCTCATGAAGTCAAAGACCTGATTCCAGTTCTCGCGGTTGTGGAAATGGCGTATCATCGGATTGCGGTACTCGAAACCGGAACCGGACTGTTCGACAGGACGCGTCTTGTCGATGTCCTTCACGATATCATCGAGCTTAAGCCAGAAATCCTGCCATTCCGGACTTCCGATTATGTATTCGTTGGCGGTGTCCCAGATGACAGTGGACGGATGGTTGATGTCGCGCCACACCCATTCGGCAAGCTCCTTCTTCATCGTCTCGATGAAAAGATTTCCTGCGCGATAGTTGGCGAAACGCCCTCCGGTCCATAGTCCGCTCTGGTTGATCGCAAGTATTCCTGCACGGTCTGCGGCGCGCAACTGTGCCGGCCAGGCGGGAATATGATGGAAACGTACGGCATTTACACCGAAATTCTTTTTCAAAGCCATCAGGTATTTGTAGTTGAACTCCTCATCAGTGCGTGGCCAGGAATCTATGCACTGCGGCTCGTATGAAAGTCCGAAGAGGCGGACAGGTGCGCCATTCAGAAGAATATCTCCTCCCTTAATGGAAATTTCGCGGAAACCGAAAGTCTGTTCCTGTACACTCTCCTTTCCATCCTGTCCCTTAACTGCCAGCTGGAGTTTGTAAAGATAAGGATCCTCGTCTGACCATAGATGCGGATTGTCCCAAGCGGTCTCCCATGACATTTCAGCGGCTGCGGATTTCGCAGACAATCCAGCCAGTGCCACAGGCGCACCTGACGCGTCGACAACCTTCGGATCCACAGTTGCACCTGTGATGTTACCAGGACACTTCAAACTGACAGATAATTTTTTCCCTGAAACCGAAGTGACTATCCTGAGATTCTCAATCTTGAGCGGTGTATCACGGAACAGGTAGACCGGTGCGACGATGCCACCGACATCAGGACTGACACCCTGCATGAAAGGACATGCCTGGTTGAGTATCCCTTCGGATATCTTGAGGCAGAACACGCTGAGGTTGAAAGTGTCACCGGCCTTGATAGTAGAGGGAAGATAGACATTAAATGGCGTGAACCTTCCAGTATGGATCTTCTGAAGTTCGCCATTGATGAAAACTGCTCCGAGAAAATCAACGGCGTCGAAATGCACGGCCAGAGGTCCGCCGGCAAATTCCTGTGGCACTGCCACATTGGTCGAATACCAGAAAACAGTGGCCTTCTGCCATTCAGCAGGCTGAGGTGAATATGGCGCCTTCTTGATCGTCCCTTTCGAAGTGCCCAGGAACGACGGCACGAACACCTTGTTGCTGGTTATCTCCTTCCCCTTTGCAGCGGCGTTCTTGTCCATTACCGGCATGATGTTCCATTCCCCATGGAGCCAGGCTGCTGGACGTCCATCCATAAGTCCCGTCTTCGCTTCAATAGCCTTTTCGGATTTCATCGAGGATGCAATGTCTGTTGCAGCATTGAAAGCCGGATATCTCTTTGAAAGCGATTCCTGTGAGAAATCGAAGCTTGGAGGCGCGAACACTGGCATAGGTATGTCGTCACGGCTCGCGCTGAGTCCCATTATCATCCATCCGCACTCCTTGCATTCGAATTTGAGCGACTTGAGCGGTTTGTCCTCTACGGGAAACTTGCTGAGGTAAAGACCTATCTCAGCCTTTAGATTTTTTCCCTTCCAGGCAGGAAAACCATTCTGCATCGCCTGCGGATTCCACCAGTTTGAGACATCCACAGTTGACTGGACCGGAATTTCCGAACTTGATCCATCTGCGTATTTCGCTGTTATTATCCCAATCGTCTTCTTCTCGTCCGGTGCCCAACCCATCGCATGGAGGAGATATATGAACTTATACGCCTTGTCCCCGACCGGCACTTCAACATTGTCCGGCTGTGTCTTGAGCTTACCTCCATACTTGTGGGAGATAGCCTTTGCATTCCATTTGCCTTCCTTGAGGTTTGTCGCGGACATTACGAGACATCCCTTGCCGTTGTTCGCGGCAGGATCAAGAATTTCAAAAGTGACATCGCGTAAGATTTTCCTTCCGGGAGTCATGCAGGATATATCGTTGTTCGGCCCTTCATCAGTCCAACCGCCGGCATCGTCTCCAGCGACATCGTCCTTGAAACCCATGTTGGCGACTTTCGCCAGGCTGATCGGATCGCTTGCGAATTTCGCAACCTTCTGCTCGTCAGCTGCACCGCCGGCGCCGGGAATCATGTCTTTCGGCGGTTTCTTCGCCCATACGGAGATGGTTACGACCTTGTTGGCCTGAAGACTTAATCCGTTATATGTTGCCGGTCCGTTGTGCCAGACAAGGAAGCAGCCCTTTCCTGATTTTGCTACACCTTCCTCCTTTATGAGTTTCGGTCCGAGTCCGGGAATCTGTTCCTCGAATATCCATCCGTTTCGCTTGCTTTCCGGCTGTTCCTCGAGATCGGCATTCCTAATCTCTGAACCGTCCACCTGGATACCATCATAGAGCACCCAGACAGCCTCCTCAGGCTTAGTGAACTTTGATTTCAGGCGGAACCGCGCCTTGCAGTCCATGTTCGATTTTATCTTGAGAGTTGATTGCGACCAGGCACGCTCATCGGTGGGGAAATACCAATTGATATTGGTCTTGGATGAATTTGCAGCTTTGGTGTCCTCGGAAGCCTCGACCACGGAAAGATTGAGTCCATCCGCTCCGTTCTTGACATCGATGTCTATCCTGCCATCCGGCAGTTCCTTGTCGGCGGAAAAGAGATTTGATGAAGATAACAGGGCAAATGCGAACAATGAAACAAGGAACTTTAATCTAAACATAAGGATATACTCCATGTTATAATTTTTTACGGATAAAAAATTATTTTTTCTCCAGAAGCTTTGGCTTCAATCCCTCTGCCACGGTCTTGTGCGCGTATTCTCGCATCAACGCGGCATTCTCCGCAGAGACATCGTCTGGCTTGAATGCGGGTTTGGTCAGCTCTCCGTAGATTGTCTCGTACCAGACCAGCGAAAGCATATATTTCCCTAGATTGTTGCAGTGCTTGGGATCGTATGTAAGTTCATAATCACTACCCTTTCCACCTTCCGCCAGCCTGGCATCGACTTCCTTTGCAGACAATGATGTGGACGACTTGCCGTCCTTCTTTGCCCAGGCCCATCCGCGGATCAATGAGTTCTTCTGGAGCGGCAGATCGGGATATTTAAACTTCGACTTGTCAACGTTCTCCTGCAGTTCAAGCTGGAATTTCGGATCCTGTCCAATGTTCATGAAGGCCGTTCCGGAAGGAATGATCTTGTCCGCCTTGATCTCATTTGCGATCTTCGCATAGTTCTCGTGCAGTTTCAGATACATCTGTTCCGTTGTGATGTTCGCCTTCTTCATGAGCCCCGTGTCATCCTTGCGGTAAGCCCAGGTCTCCTGCAGGAAGATCTTCGCCTGAGGCGCATGTTTGCGGATGAAATCGGCCAATTTGGTGGCGTAAGGCTGGTAGGTCTTGATGTCGTAGCTCGCCCAGGAATGCTGCTGCATCGTGACAATGTCCCATTTGTCGCTCTCAAGAAGCTCCTTCAGACTTTTCTTGCAGTAGTATTTGCTGTCCTTGTCGGCGGGATTGGCCTCGAACTTCTCCACCATGCCCCAATGCTTCTCCAGGGAACAACCACCGAGTTCCGCATGGCCCAGCACGATTGAATTTCCCTGTGATTCCACCAACTTGGGAAGGAATTCCGTGGCGTTCTGGGAAAAGCTGTTCCCGATCAGCAGGATCTTGACTGTCTTGCCAGCGCCCTGTGCCGGTTTTGCGACCGGTGCATCGGCAGCTGGTACTGCAGTGGATAATTGGATTGACATCAAACATATTACTGTCAAACAAGCTGTACGCATTTTCTATTCTCCATTAATTAAATATCTTCTTATTCTGATCTTGCCCAGTAATCCACTCACCCAGTCCTGCTTATTTTGCCGTCATTGCGGCATCTATGATTTCCTTTGAGGGTTTTCTTACCCATACACTTACTTCAACGACAGTGTCGGCAGGAATGCTGAGGTTGCCGTATGTAGCAGGTCCGTTGTGCCAGACCATTACGCAGCCATTTCCATTCTTTGCGGTTTTGGGATCTTTCACCCACTGTGCACCTTTATCCTGAACCTGCTGTTCCATTATCCATCCGTTGGTCTTTACGGGTTGCTCTTCGAAATCGGAATTTGATACCTGCGCACCTTTGACTTCGACCATGTCATAAAGCATCCAGACTGGATCATCCTTGGTATATTTCGACTTGAGGCGGAGCCTTGCGTTACACGCGACGTTGGATTTAATTTTAAGATTGATCTGCGTCCACTCCCCTTCCTTTGCACCAAACTCCCAAATCACAAGCGAACCTTTCGGTCCATTTTTCGCAGCTGTGTCCTTTGATGCTTCGACAACCGTGAACTGCAGGTTCTCAGGTCCGCCTTTGACATCAATATCTATCCGTCCATCCGGAACTACTGTGGTATCTGCAGACATCAGCCTTGCAGCATATAATAGGATATATGTGGCAATCGTTATAATAGCAATTGGTCTTACCTTCATAAAAACCCCTTCATTTTTAAACTTTTTAAAATAAATTTAAAGTTATGGCTTGACATCTATTTTAAGCGGTTTAAAATATTTGTCAAGCGCTTTAAATTATTTTTTTAATTTTTAAACAAGGATTTTGTTTAAATGAAAAATATCGAAAGGAAAACTTATAAGGACCCCGACAGCGGGCTCGAGGTCACGCAATGGACGAACTACTGCGGACACAGCCACCACCTTTATTTCACCAATCCCGGCTGGTTCGGAAACGGTAAAAAACTGCTGTTCGCTTCCGACCGCAACAACATCAAGAATCTTTTCAGCATCGATCTTTCAAGCGGAAACATCAGTCAGGTAACGGATCTTTCTCCAGCTAAGAATGGCAAAAGATATTCAATGCATCCTACATGCATCAACCCGAAAAGGGATGTTGCATATTTTGTGCACGACAAATGCCTGAAGTCCGTCAACTTGAAAAACAGTAAAATTTCGGTGCTGGATGAAATCGGTCCCGGCTGGAATATTACCGTCACCAACTGTTCCGCCGACGGCAAGTTCGTCTATTTCGGAGTATATGAGGAGATAAAGGGGAAATTCGAGATTGATCTGGCAAACGGATATGTAGGATTCGAGCAGATCTGGAGAATGCACCCCCTAAGCAGAATACTGCGCACTCCTTCAAAAGGTGGAAAAACTGAGATTGTCTTTGAGGAAAAATCCTGGATTGGACATGTCAATACTTCCCCGACCCAGCCGAATCTCCTCTCATACTGCCATGAAGGTCCGTGGGAGAAAGTCGACAACAGGATATGGGGTCTTGATGTGACAACTGGGAAAAACTGGAAGATACGTCCTCGAAAGGGTGATGAGCACCCCGGACACGAATACTGGTATGCCGACGGAATCCATCTGGGATTCCATGGAAAGAGAAAGAACGGAAAGAAGTTCCTCGGAAGGATCAATTTCGACAATACAGAACATGTCGAGGCGGATTTCCCGGGCAGTACCGGCCATATATTCTCCCTTGATGAAAAACTCATAGTCGGTGACGGGTCGGGAGTCATCCGCATGTGGAAATGGGATGGAAAAAAATATCTAGGTCCCCGTCTCCTATGCAGGCACGATTCAACCATGCGCTTCCAGGAGTCGCATCCGCATCCTCGCATATCGCCGGACGGGAAATATGTCGTGTTCAGTAGCGACCGACGCGGTGGTTATGTGAACGTATATACCGTCCCGATGGTTAAATTCGAACGCCTTCCTGAAATAAATGATTAATAAACAATAGGAGAAACATATGAGTTCAGAGAACCCGGGACAAAAGAGATTGACCATCTATGATTTTGCGCAGGAGGCGGGAGTTTCAACGGCAACCGTTTC
>CAZRKP010000039.1:0-45049 GCA_964600895.1 uncultured Victivallis sp. | reverse complement strand
AAAAGACATGTCTGCCTGGGCGTACGGTGCTGATGTTCGAACTGCCGCTTCCACCATTTTCCAGCGGTTTTGCACGTGCGCAGAGAGAGTTGTGCAGGAGGTACAATGTCTATCTTGTGCCAAGGCGTATATTCTCAGGATTCATAACCGGTGATGCCAGGAGCCATGACGGACTTCATCTTTCAAATTATGGGCATGAAGGGATGGCGGAAGGCGTATGGGAGATAGTGAGTGATGGATTTGAGGGGAAATGAGGAAATATGGAAGACGGAAGTCAGAATACAGAAGTCAGGAGACAGAATGTAGAGGTAAGGATGGTGGTTTCAGTATTCCGAGTATTCATTCTGGCTACTGTCTACTGACTTCTGAATTCTTATCTAAAACGATACTCCCGGCATGTTCATGCTGTTCATGCCATTGTTCCTTTCCCAATCGGCCGGCCGGTTCTGTGGATATTGCCTGATATTAGCCTTACCCGGTGTCGATGACGAGCAACCGGAAAACAGGAAACATGGGAACATGGCCAGAAGTGCCATGAGGCAAAAGCATCTTTTCAGGTTGAATCTTTTCATGTATGTGTCCTCAAAAAAAAAGCTGCCATGGAGGCAGCTTTTTTAATTTATTTCAGGATGTCCTCAGAAGAAGAGCATCTCATATACTTTCATCTCCGATATCTGGAAGACAACCGTAACTATCAGGAGAATGAGTGAAACAATTGATGTTATAGTAAATGCTGTTGATGAAAACATTGGGTTGTTCTCCTTTATTGTACCTGTTCAGCTGCTGGTGCTGCGGCTGCATCGCCTGCTTTCTTGGCTCCCTTGGCCGGATCTGCTGCCACCACCGGGGGTTCCGGAGCGAAGAAGACCTTGTCGCCGATTGACACTGTGCCGTTCCTGAGGTCGGGCAGTATGTCGCAGATGGCGGTGTTGTCATTAACTCTTGAGACCCTGACCTTGGCGATATAGCTTTCTCCGTTGGAGACCATCATGGTCTTGCCTTCAGGCAGAGGAACAATGATTTCCTTCTTCTTCTTGCCTTCGCCCACGGTCATCTTTGTCAGCTTGCCGAGGTCTATTACAATGTAGTCCCACTTGTTGTTGACCTGGAGCACCTTGCCTTCGAGCTTGGTGTAAATGATATTGATGTCGTCAACACCTTCGAGAAGTTCCTTGATCTTCTTCTGGAAATTGGCGATCTCTGCGTTCTTCTTCTCTATTTCCTTGTTGAGGCCGTCGATCTTCTGGTTTGCGAGGTTCAGGTCTTCTTCGGCCTTGGCGAGTTTTTCCTTGGTCTGTGCGAGTTGCTTCTTGGTATCCTCATATGCATCCTTTTCCTTCTGGAGTGCGGCAGCGGCGTTGGAAAGTTCGGCGCCATAGTCTTCACCGCCGAGGGACGGAGAGGAGACTCCGAAGATCTTGCAGATCTTGGCGATGTGTTCGCCATACGCATCAGCACGCTTCTTCAGCTTTTCGACCTTTGTTGCGAAATCGCCGAGAGGTCCCGCGAAATTGTCGATGTCCTTGAGCTGTTCCCTGTCGACCGAGAATCCCATCACGGTGGCGGATGCGACGATCTGGTCGATGATCTTGTTGTCCCTGGTATTGACCTTTTCAACAAGGCCCATGAGTTCGGCTTTTTTCTGCTGGTAGGTGGGGAGGCCTTCGAATACCGCCGGAGGGAACTTGTCCTTGTCCTTGAGTTCGAGCTTTATGCCGACCTCATTGAGGGCGGTGCCGAGGAAATCCCTCTGCTTCCTGATGTTCTCGGTCTGCATCCTGACCGGGGAGAGAACGGACTCGAGGTTCTTATAATTAGTATGGTATAGTGATTTCTTCTCGTCGGCGGCCAGATTTGCGTTTTTCTTGACATTGGTCTCGTATTTCATGTCGGAGATGTTCTTTGAACCGTCGCATGCGCTGTTAATATCCAGTTCCTTCACCATTGCAACGATGAAAGAGGCCATCTTGTCGCCTCGGAAACGCAGTTCCTCCCTCTTGAGGAAAAGTAGGCAGCCGAAGACTACTGACACGAGTGCAAGCACCAGTACCGTGATGTTGACGATTCTATTGAGCATTCCCATGATGTCTGTTCTCCTGAGTTAACTCTTAATTTACAATTTTAATTTTGAATACAAAACAACTACGACAACATAATATATGTATATGGTGTTGTCAAACAGCGTCAGACAGTATTTTTTTAAAAATTTTTCGGGGTGCATTAGACCAAAAGGAAGACAATTTTTCTTTGTGAAAGAGAAAAATATGTGAACGCGAATATATTACAGGGAACCTCGGCTCATGAGTGCGGAGCAGGATATGATTTCAAACACCAGGCTGAGGATATGAGGAGTTAGGACGTGGATGGCAATAGTAAATTTCCAAAGGCAGCATTGCGCAGGAAGGACTATATAACTTATCTTGCGGTAGGGCTGTTCATCTTTGTGATTGGTTTTGAAATCCTGCTCGTGACTTGGCTTCCGAGGAAACTGCATAACACTTTGCTGTGGCAGGATCAGGTCGCCTGCGAGGAGATGATAGAACTGGAGGATCTTCTGAGGGCATATATGATTGACATTAAGCCCCGGCAGAGCGCGATGAGGGGGGAGATCGAACTGATGCAGTCGTGCCTCAATGAGATCGCAGGATATCTGAGGGAATATAAGGACAATCTGACCAGGGAGCAGACCGACCAGATATTCAAACAGCTGAAATATTTTGAGAGCATCTTTACAGTGAACATTAAAAACGGGAAGAGCTTTGTCCAGACTGAAAAAATGAATCCGGCGCCTTTCATTGAAAGGCTAAGGAAAACATCAGTTTCGTCCGGTACTGAAGCAGCTTTGACAGGTGGAAAATGATTGACAGACGCAAGCTTTCACGCATAATGGACAAGGCGGCCGGAGCCCGGATTGCCGTGGTCGGGGACCTCATGCTCGACGTGTATATCTGGGGCAAGGCCAGCAGGATCTCGCAGGAAGCGCCGGTGCCGGTGGTGCAGGTCAAGAAGCAGACACAGACAATTGGCGGCGCTGCAAATGTCATGCGCAACATAGTCTCCCTGGGAGCCAATGCCAGAGCGTTTGGAATTGTTGGGAAGGATGATGCCGGCAAGAGGATACGTTCGATAATTTCCGAACAGGGGATAGACGATGAATTTGTGATAACCGACTCCTCCCGGTCATCCACCCAGAAGCAGAGGATCATTGCCGGTACACAGCAGCTGCTGAGGATCGACTATGAGAAGATCGAGCCTGTTTCCGGAACCATACGCAACAAGCTGTCCACTGGACTCCTTTCAGAGATCCGCAAGGGTAAGGTTGACGCCATCATCTTCGAGGACTACGCCAAAGGCGTCCTGTCCAAGGAGTTCGTCGACCATGTCAACAGTGAGGCAGTGGGCAGGGGGCTTGTCACCGCGCTGGATCCGCATCCCAGCCAGCCGTTTGAGGTGAAGCATCTTACATTGATGACCCCCAACAGGCTGGAGGCGTTCGCTCTTTCGGGTACTTATTACAGGGAGCCGGTCAGACCGGTCGAGAAGGACAAGGCAATGATGGATGTCGCCGAAAAGATCATGGGCACATGGGTGCCGGAACATCTTCTTATGACACTCGGTGCCGACGGGATGGCCCTGTTCGAAAAGAGCGGGAAGCGGCATATTGTGCCGACCAAGGCCCGTGAGGTCTTTGATGTCTCCGGTGCGGGAGATACTGTCATCGCTTCGTTCGTTCTTGCACTCCTCGGCGGGGCGACCCCGTCAGAGGCAGCTGAAATATCCAACCATGCAGCCGGTGTCGTTGTCGGAAAGATCGGCACGGCCGCTGTCACCGTCGATGAGCTTTTCGAGAGTTTTTTTGAGAGGGAATGAACTTGAACAAGGCTGTTTTTCTTGACCGTGACGGTACGATAATGTTCGACTCGGGATATCTTTCAGATCCTGCCAAGGTCGACATTTTCGATGAGACCGTAGAAGCGTTGAAGGCGCTGAAGGATGCCGGATATCTCCTGGTGATAGTGACCAACCAGTCAGGCATAGCCAGAGGATATTTCAAGATGGAGGATATGGAGAAGGTCAATGCAAGGATGGAGGAACTGTTCAAGGCGCACGGAGTTGTCTTCGACGGGATCTACGTGTGCCCGCACAGGGATGAGGACAGGTGCAAATGCAGGAAACCGCTGCCGGGCCTCATATTCATGGCCTCACGTGACAAGGACATTGACATCTCCAATTCATTCATGGTCGGTAATAGCAGGAGCGACGTGAACGCCGGCACTTCCGCAGGCTGCAGGCTGAACTTCCTGTTAGGCGGTGAGAAGGGAAGCCTTTCAAGGGACAACATGCTTTCAGTCGACAGTGTTTCTGAAGCCGCGGAGATAATTCTTACGCTCGATGGCACCCTGGACAAGATCATGGAAAAGGAAAAGATGGAAGACAAGACCGGAGAGGAGCAGATATGAAATCAGCGGCTGTGATTCCAGCAAGATACGGCAGTACGAGGTTCCCGGGGAAGGTTCTCGCGGATCTCAACGGCAAACCTATAATAAGATGGGTATATGAGAGGGCTTCTGCATCAAAGGCGGACTGCGTACTAGTCGCCACCGATGATGAAAAGGTCTTCAAGGCAGTTGAATCTTTCGGTGGAAATGTTGTCATGACCTCAAAGGATCATCCGTCCGGTACGGACAGGATCCGCGAAGCTGTCACAAAAAAATGTCCCGACGCCGAGATAATAATAAATGTACAGGGGGATGAACCTCTGATTCCGACAACTGTCATCGATTCGCTAATTTCAAGGATGAAAGGTGATGTCTCGCTGGAAATGGCGACTGTCGCCGTGCCTTCTTCCAGGAAGGAAATCGCCTCCAATCCGAACATTGTAAAGGCGCTTGTGGACAAAAACGGTTACGCCCTTTATTTCAGCCGGGCTCCAGTCCCGTTCCTGAGGGAAGGTGGATCGGACATGCAGCTCTACAGGCACTGGGGTATATATGCATACAGGCGGAAGACCTTGGATAGGTTTATTTCGCTTCCGGAGTCACTGCTTGAGAAGTGCGAGAAGCTCGAGCAGCTCAGGGCGCTGGAGAACGGGATCAGGATATTCGTGCTGATAGCCGACTGTGAAAGCATAGGTGTCGACACTCCTGAGGATATTGAAACCGTCAAGGAGTTTTTGAAAACAAGGGGAACCATCTGAAGTGGTGCCCTGAAAATTGACAAATGCCTAATGACAATATATAATGGATAGACGGCGAGTAGGAAGAAATTAGGGGTCGTTACAGGAAAAATTTGAAACTGGGATTATTTTTACTTATATGAAAAGGATAAAGCTTCCATTTAACGTTGAAATAGGTTCGAAACTTGTTCTGATAGCCGGTCCCTGCGTGATCGAAAGCAGGGAGGTGTGTTTTGATGTCGCGGATTTCCTGAAGAGGCTCAGTTCGAGGCTCAGGGTCCCCGTTATCTTCAAGGCGTCATATGACAAGGCGAACAGATCATCGGTATCGACATATCGCGGTCCAGGCATTGACGAGGGGTTGCAGATCCTGGGCGACATAAGGCATGAATTCAGCATGCCGGTGATAACTGATGTTCATGAGACCTCCGAGGTCGAGAAGGCGTCGAAGATCGTGGACATACTCCAGATCCCGGCCTTCCTTTGCAGGCAGACAAGCCTGCTGGTGGCCGCGGGAAAGACCGGAAAGCCGGTGAACATAAAGAAAGGGCAGTTCATGGCCCCGGAGAACATGAAGGGGGCAGTGGAAAAGATCAGGAAGACAGGGAATGACAAGGTGATGCTGACCGAACGCGGTTCCACTTTCGGATACAATAACCTTGTTGTGGACATGAGATCGCTTGTCATCATGCGCGATATGGGCGTGCCAGTCGTGTTCGACGCCACGCATTCCGTGCAGCTCCCCGGAGGACTCGGCAATGCATCCGGCGGTCAGAGACAGTATGTCTTCCCGCTCGCATGTGCTGCGGCTGCAGTCGGGATCGACGTTCTTTTCCTCGAGATCCATCCACGCCCTGAGAAAGCTCTCTCCGACGGACCGAACTCGCTCGATTTCAGGGCGGCGGAACAGGTCGTCAAAAAAATAAAGAAGCTGCATGAATTTAAAAGAAAAAGCCTCTAAGATAAAAGCCATAGTGCTTGACATAGACGGAGTGCTCACCAATGGGCTGATAGGCTACTCCGGATTTTCGGATCAGGAGATGAAATTCTTCCATGTCCGCGACGGTCATGGCATAAAGCTGGCTAAACGTGCCGGACTCAAGGTTGGTGTTCTTTCAGGCAGAACTGCGGAAGCGAACAGAAAGAGGGCCGTGGAACTTGAATTCGATTTCTTCTATCAGGGAAAGAAGGACAAGAGGGAGGCCTTTGAGATTCTGCTGAAGGAGCAGAATCTGTCCGCGTCCGAATGCCTTTACATGGGCGACGATGTCGTGGACCTGCCGATTATGACCAAGGTCGGAATTTCGGTGACGGTGGCCGATGCCCCTGAATACATGGACAAGTATTGCGATTTCCGCACGAAGCTCAGGGGCGGTGAGGGCGCAGTCAGGGAAGTTATAGAATTATTATTGAAGGAAAAGGGCAAATGGGACGAACTGATGGAAAAATATCTTGCTTGATCCTGTTCTTCTGCATCGCTGCCCTTGCGCTGGTTGGCGCCTTTGCGGCTGATGACACATCCCTCATCATGAAGAAATTCAGGTCACCCGAATACAACAAGGAAACAGATGAGCTGTTGTGCATCGTATACGGTGAAAGGGCACAGCTTGTTGGTGTGTTGGTAAACCTGGAGGAGCTGAAGATCGACTGGATGGGCGAAGATGGCAAGGTGGTGAAGGGGACAGTCACGACTCCCAAGGGAATATATGACCGTTCGACGAAGATAATAAAGGGGGAGGATGAAGTCCATTACAGGTCCGATGCGATGGACGTAGATGGCGTAGGCTTCGATGCCGACCAGAAGAGGCAGACCATCCACATAAGGAGCAAGGTCAAGGTCGTGCTCAGGCAGAACCTGATGACGGACAATGAGAAGGATGTCCTCAGGAAGCGGAACGAGAAGGAAGCGGTTAAAAAATAATAGAGGAATGACATATATGAACACAAAGACAAAATCCAGCAGAAGGCTCATGACCACCTTGTGCGTGGCCGTGCTGTTATCGTTTGCCGGCTCTTCTGCATTCGCACAGGGGCTCTCCTTCTTCCAACCTGCAAAGGGAACTGACAAGAAGAGAGCAGGGAAAGTGCCCACAGTGATAAACTCGGATGTGATGGACATCGACATCCCGAAGAACATTGCTGTGTTCTCTGGAAACGTGAAGGTGGATGACGAGGAGATGACGATCACATGCAAGAAGATGACTATCTTCCTCGAGGACAAGAAATCGGAGGCGTCGACGGCGCCGGCGACGCCTGCCAAGAAGACCGAACCTGCGGGAGAAGCCGCCCCGGAAGAGAGCAAGCAGATATCCAGGATTATCTGTGAGCAGGATGTGGTCATCATAAGAAAGGCGGGAGACGACAAGGAAAAGGCCGAAGGCGAGCAGAAGGCTGTTGCAGGGCATGCTGATTATGATGTCAAGACTGGAAAAATCGTCCTCACCAAAGACCCCATTCTCCAGCGGGGACAGGGGAATGTCATCAAGGGCGAGATCATTGTCCTCTGGAGGGACAGCGAGAAGCTCGAAGTGCATCAGCGCGGGGAGATTACGCTCAGCAATGAGACTATCGAGACTGGAAAAGACAAGAATCCCGCACCGTAAGAAATGTAATAGGCAGCAGAAGCAAAGTTAGGAATTTATCATGGCGTTGAAGAAGACAAAGACCAGGACCAGGACAAGGACGACCACCCGTACAAGGGCGACAAGGACTCGGAGCACAGCGATCAATGAGCAAGTCGCAGAAGACTCTCCGATGGTTCCGGAGGAGATTGTCCTCCAGAAGAAGGTTTCGGAACAGATGCTCGAGGTGGAGAGGGCTGTAGGACTGAAGCCTGCCAAGGCCGAAAATGCCGGTTCCCTTCTCCTCGATGCGAAGAACCTTTTCAAGGCCTACCATGGCAGGAGGGTTGTCAATGACGTATCCATGTCCGTGCGATCCGGCGAGGTCGTCGGACTTCTTGGGCCGAACGGTGCCGGCAAGACCACCAGCTTCTATATGATGATGGGGCTCATAAAGCCTGATGCCGGCAGGATATTCTTCATGGAGAACGATGTTTCACATGTTCCGATGTTCATGCGGGCAAGATTGGGCATGGGATATCTTGCACAGGAACCTTCCATCTTCAGGAAGCTCACCGTCAAGGAGAACATACTTGCAATACTCGAGACACTCGACTTGTCACGTGCTGAAAGGATGAGGCGCCTTGAGGATCTGCTCAACGAGCTTGAACTGGCACATCTTTCCGATCAGAAGGCGATGACCCTCAGTGGAGGAGAGAGGAGGAGGCTGGAGATTACGCGTGCTCTCGTCACGAATCCCTCATTCATAATGCTTGATGAACCCTTCAGCGGTGTCGATCCCATTGCCGTATATGATGTCCAGAAGATCATTGCTCAGCTCAGGGACAGGGGACTTGGGATCCTGATAACGGACCACAATGTGAGGGAGACTCTTTCCTGCGTCGACAGGGCTTACCTGATGTGCGAAGGAAGGATCCTCTGCGAAGGGAACAGCGATTACCTGGTCAATGATGAAAAGGCCAGGGAGCTTTATCTCGGTCCGAAATTTACAATGTGATCGTGGATTGAAGACATAAACACACATATTTAGTGAAAGAGAAGGAGGTTCAAAATGGAAATTATCGTAAGCGGACGCCACATCTCCGTAACGGAGGCGATCAAGACCTATGCAGAAGAGAAACTGGAGGCGATACTCGCCAGCTACCACAAGATAGGTACGGTCAGAGTTGTGCTCGATGTGCAGAAGGCCAGATGCAAGGCGGAGATCATAGTGCATGGAAAGAACCTTGACATGGAGGCCGATGCAGAGTCCTACGACATGTATGAGTCCATTGATACTGCAATCGCCAAGATTGACCACCAGCTGACGAAATATTTTGACAAGATCCAGGATCACCACAAGCATGCAAAGGAACGGGAGAAGGTCAAGAAGAAGGTGGATTCCGTTGAGTAACCTTCCTACAGTGGCGAGTAATAATGAATAAGTCGAAATCGGTCAGCGTAACAAGATTCTTCAAGGACAACGAGAAAAGCCTGAAGCTCCAGTGGGTCTCCGGAAGGAACGGCGGCGACAGGGAGATAACAGAAGGCTCGATCCAGCGTCCTGGCCTCGCACTTGCCGGATTCTTCGATTATTTCGCCGACAAGCGCGTCCATATAATTGGTATGGCCGAGTATGCATATCTCAATTCGCTGACTGATCAGGACCGTGCGAACGCAATCAGCAAATACCTCGAGGAATACATGCCCTGCATAGTCTTCGCCCGGGGCCTGTCGCCGGATCCGCTTTTCATCGAGCTCAGCAACGATATCGGTCTCCCGGTCTTCATTTCCTCAATGGTTACCTACCATGTGATCAACGGGATAATCATCTATCTTGAGAGGGAGCTTTCACCGAGTATTACAGTTGTCGGCAACCTTGTCGAAGTGCAGGGTACCGGAGTCCTTATCAGAGGTGCAAGTGGTGTTGGGAAAAGTGAGTGCGCCCTTGCGCTCATAAGGAGGGGATGTGCCCTGATCGCCGACGATGTCGTGAAGATCAGCCATCCCGGAGGACCTTCGCTCATAGGTGCGG
This sequence comes from uncultured Victivallis sp., assembly GCA_964600895.1. Lineage (GTDB taxonomy): Bacteria > Verrucomicrobiota > Lentisphaeria > Victivallales > GWF2-50-93 > GWF2-50-93. The sequence continues at coordinate 35,277 of CAZRKP010000039.1, read as the reverse complement.
CTGCCATGGAGGAGATGTATGGCTTCATAGAGATCAGGGGGCTTGGCCTCATAAATGTGATCCAGCTGTTCGGTGTTTCTGCATTTCGCGAGAGGAAGGAAATCGACCTTGTTATCACGCTCAAGAGCTGGGACCAGGAACTGAAGATCGAACGTACCGGACTGGAAAGTGAGACGTACCGCCTCCTCGGTTTCGACATCCCGCATATAACTCTTCCGGTCGCACCAGGACGCGAAACAGCAAACCTGGTCGAGATAGCCGCCCAGGAGTTCCGCATGCGCTCCCTCGGCCTACATGCCGGAAAGGTCCTCAACGAGGCCATAATTAAACGCATTACGCCCCACTAGCCTATTGGATGAAGGATGAATGGATGGCTGGATGAGTGGGTGTGAACTCAGGGAAAACGGAAGTCTTGAAAATCCATGAGAATTATTAGAAAGGTATTTTGGAAAACTCATCCCGGATGCTTCTGGTCTTATCTCGTTGATACCCAACAATCCACTCATCCAGTCATCCAACCACCCATTTCTTTTCCATGAACCAAAGAAACACATGGCTTCTGGCTTCCGATGAGGAACTCTTCAGAACCTGCCGCATGCAGGCGTTCAAGGCATCAGGACATGGAGGACAGAAGGTGAACAAGACCTCTTCCGCTGTCAGGATCGTCCATGAACCAACAGGCATCGAGACGACGTCTTCGGAAAGCCGTTCCCAGCATGAGAACAGGCATCATGCCCTGACGAAGCTGAGAATGAGGATTGCGCTCGAAATCCGTTCCGATGAAAAGAACAAGATTGACAATTTCGACATAAGCGTGTCTAATCCCAGATATCCGCTGATCGTGGCGTATGTCTTGGATGAGCTCGATGGGCATGGCTACCGGTTGGCTGAATCCGCTGCTGCGCTTTGCCTGAGCACTGGACAGCTTGTCCGTTTCCTCGAAAAGGATCCGGAACTCTGGCAGAAGATAAACTCCGGGCGCAAGGCAGTTGGGCTGAAACCACTGATTATAAATTAAGAAGATTTATTGCTTATGAAAAAGTTCATATATTTCATGCTGGGGCTGATACTTGTCCCCTTGTTCATCCTGTTCATAATCATAGCAATCCCTCTTTTCATACTTTTTCTTCTTTTCCTCAGGATCTTTACCTTCAGAAGGCATAGGACCATTTCGTCCAGACAACCTCCGGAGCGTACTGTCAATGCCTCAGAGGACATCTACGATATAGAATGCGAGGTTGTGGATGAGAAGGATCAGAAGAAATAGGATGGGATACCGACCCGGCTCATAGGAAAATTCTTGAGTTCGACGGGAAGTAGAAGTGCATATAGCTTGCAAGCATGTTCTTCAACCTGATTCCAACTGGTTTCCAATCCTTCTCCCTTGCACCCCTTGTCATGAATGCCGGTATTATGTTCCTTGAGAGCGCTTTAGCCGAGGACCAATGGAATTCATGCCCCCTGAGGATTGTTCCCTTGCCACCGAGGAAAGAATCGGAGGCGAGTTTTATTTCCCTGTAACCTAATGTGTGCAGTTTGTCTTCCATCCTGATCTCATATGGAAGCAGTCCGGCCATTTCATATTTTTTGCAGCCAGATGATATGCTTCTCGACAGATACATGAAACCACCGCATTCAGCCAGAATATTTCCGCCGCAATTTGCGAACTTCGCAATTCCCTTCAGCATCGATTTATTGCCCGAAAGATTTTTTGCAAATATCTCGGGAAAACCCCCGCCGAGATAAAGTGCCGTTATTCCTTCAGGTAGGTGTTTGTCTTTCAATGGTGAGAAGAAGACAAGTTCGTGTCCGGCATCGCGCAGGGCATCGAAATTGTCCTGATAGTAGAAATTAAATGCGTCATCGAAAGCGATGGCAATCTTTAAAGAACGAACCGGCGAACCGGTGAACCGGTGAACCGGCGAAAAAGAAGAATTGACTGCTGGCGATTGACTGCTGAGAAGCGACGACTTTAATAATTTATCGATATCGATATTTTTCTCGCAGATATCCGCCAGCCTGTCGAACCATTTCTGGGTTTTCCTGTTCTCGAATGAAGGGACAAGGCCGAGATGACGCTCGGGAAGCTTTAAGCTTTCATCCCGAGGAATCCAACCGAGTAGAGGGGGAAGCCTTGATGCACTCAATGCGTCTTTAAGGATGGAGGCATGGCGTTCTGAAGATACATTGTTGGCAATGACCCCGATTATCTTTATTTTTTTGTTGAATCCGGCATATCCTTTTACGGTCGGTGCTACGCTCCCGGCCATTCCACGGGCATTGACAACAAGCAGTACCGGCACGTTAAGTTTCAATGCGACATCCGCAGTGCTGCCTTCAAGCTTTCCAGGCTTTGCCCCGTCGAACATCCCCATTACGCCTTCAATCACAGCGCAGTCAGTGCCGTCGATTCCTCTTGAAAATACAGAACGGACTACGTCCGCTTCGTCCGCCATCCAGGTGTCGAGGTTGCGGGATGGCGTGCCGCATGCGGCCTTGTGGAACGCGGTGTCGATGTAGTCCGGACCGCACTTGAACGGAGCGACCTTGAGTCCGCGTCTTTTCAACGCCCTCAGGAGTCCGAGCGTGACCGTAGTCTTTCCAGTCCCGGAGTTAGTCCCGGCTATGCAGAATGCATTAAGTTTTCGTGTCATTGAATAACCCGATTGATTTTCATCTTAAAATATCACTGGCATCTATTCTTTCAAAGATGTTGAAAAATATGATTTTATTATGTATCTTAAGAAATATAAGGATGTTCTCCTATTATGAATAGAGTGAGCTTATTAAAAGAAGTTAAAAAGAAAGTGCTTGAGGTAACCCCGAAGGCAGATATCATCCTGTATGGCTCAAGGGCCCGGAAAACAAGCACGCCCGGAGCTGACTGGGATTTTCTGATACTTATTGATGATAATTCGAATACTCTTACTGACAGGATAAGGCACAAGATCTACGAGGTGGAGTGGGATACGGGAGAAGTCCTTTCATCTATTGTCAGGAACCGGAAGGAATGGAAAAGCAGGAGATACAGATCTCTCCCGTTCTACAAAAATGTTCTTAGGGACGGGGTGATGGTATGAACAAGGAGCTTGTGAAATATAGGCTCGACAGGGCAACGGAAGCATTGGAAGAAGCTGTGCTCCTTGCCGATAATTCCAAATGGAATACTTGTGTGAACCGCCTTTATTATACCTGTTTTTACGCTGTTTCTGCGCTTCTCGCAAAAAACAATATGTCCTCAAGCAAGCATACCGGTGTCCGGTCCCTGTTCAATCTGCATTTTGTCAAGACAGAAAAAGTTCCCAAGAAATTGGCCCAGCTATATAACGACCTCTTTGAGAAGAGACAAGAGGGCGACTATATCGACTTTGTAAAGTTCAATGGAGACCAGGTCAAGCCTCTCATCTCTGAGACAAGGAAATTCCTTGCCAATATTAAAAAGTTAATTTAACATGTCTGAGTCTCAAAAAGACGAACGCAAGCCTCAGCCTTATTTCTTTTTGACGGGGTTAATCTTAGTATGCGTTCTGATTGCAATGATGGTTTATACTGCTTTAACATACTGGCCAATTGAGAAAGCGATGATGAGAAGTTTCGAGAAAAGCCATATGTCGTATATTTCTGATATTTCACGTATTGTTAAGGTTGAGAAAACGTTAGCTGTCTCAATCGAAAGATTGCATTTCCCTGATTCAACTCCGGAAGGAGAGGGGATTGATAGTTCAACCAATACACTGTTTCATACTTTTTACAGAAGACAATGGATTATACCAGCTGTGTTTTATGTTACTAAGCGAAGCAAGCTGTATACAAAATATTGCATTTCCCAAAAAGGTGATGTGGTTGTGTACTCATATTATTACCCTAAAACAGAGAAGAATATTCTAGTAACAAAAACGCGGAAACCGGTTTATGCTCTCGGTGACTTGGCTTACAATGCCAAGGAAAGCTGGGATCAGTGCTATATGACGGAAAAAGAATTTCTTCCAATATTAAAAGAGTTTGGGAAAGACAGATTATAAGGTTTAAACTTTGTAGCCCCTGAGTGTATATAGCTTTCCGTTGCGAAGGACTGTCTGAGAATTTCCGATGATCACGAGAGATGACATGTCGACGAAATCTTCAGGGAAGTGATCGAGAGTGCCGCAGATTGACAATTCATTTGCCCTGCCGGCGTTTTTGACGATTCCAAATTTTGTATTCCCACCACGGGATTTCTTCATATGTTTAATCGCGTAGGAAAGCAAATGTTTCCTGCCGTGGCTCCTCGGATTGTATATTGCGCATACCATATCCGAGAGGGCAATAAGCCTTATCCTATTCATTATTGTTTTCTTTGGAGTAAGCAGATCGGATAGACTTATAATGGCAAAATCATTCATGAGTGGAGCCCCGAGTGAAGACGACGCCGAGATTGCGGCGGTTATCCCGGGCACCGCTGAGATCTTTACTCCCTTGTATTTGTCATGAGCTGCAAGTTCCATAAGTAGTCCGGTCATTCCGTAGATCCCTGCATCTCCGGAACACACAATGGACACGTTCTTTCCTCTTGAGGCTTCATCAAGGGCGAGACGGCATCTCTCAACCTCATGCGTCATCCCTGTCGCTATCTTCTTTTTCCTTTTGATCAATGAAGGAATCTGTTCAAGATATTTCCCGTAGCCGGCGACGGTATCGGAGCTGAGTATTGCGAATTTCGCATTGTCGGTGATCTGGTCGATTGCGCCGGAGCCGATACCGACGGCGCTGACGTTTCCTTTGGGAATGACAACTTCCGCTATGGCAATGGTTACTTTTCCGTCATGGGCAGCCTTTGGTGAAATTATTCTTCCACCGGCGGCGATTGCCGCAGCCTCGCAGACACTGTGGGAATCAATATGTTTCTTGACCTTTTCGGAAGGTGTCGGGACTTTTATCTTTGAGAGTTCTTCCGGTGTGAAAAAGACAAGCTTTATGGAGTGCTTTTCTGCAAATTCAAGAAGACCTTGTTCATCGGACTTCAATGTGCAGGTGGTGAGCAGGCCGATGCGCCTGCCTTTGAGGGAGGATTTTACAGCCTTTGATATTTCATCGCAGGTAGTTCCTCGCCTGCATCCAAATCCGACTATGTACGATGGTTTCATGATGTTTTCTTCTTCAATAGCAGTACAGGTTTCCCGATTGTTTTGATATTTCTTTGCAGGGATACAATTCCCTGGTAATCCTTCAAAGTGTTGGCTGAATATTTTGACAAATGGAAAAGATTTCGAGAGGAAGAATAATATTTCCTATATGTCTTTTTCGGAATTATCAGGCCGATCCTCTTTCCGGCAATAAGCATGGAGTTCAGTGTCTTGATCATTTTGGGATTCGCAACCTGCCATCCTTCAATGGAAGCCATCTCGTCGAACGCCATCATGTTCTGGACATCGGTAGCGGTAGTTAACACTGCCTGGCCACCGAGTATTTCAGCTGCGAAGTTCGCAAGCCTGTTCGCCCCGCCGATATGACCGCTGAGAAGGCTTATGGCATAATTCCCCCTCTGATCGCATACGACGACTGCCGGGTCGCTGGTCTTGCTGCCGATGAGGGGTGATATCTTGCGGACGACAATTCCGGTTGCCATTATGAAGATGTGGCCGTCAAACTTGTTCCAGGTCCGGGCAAGTATTTCATCAAACTCACCTTCTCCAAAAAATTCTGTGCCGGATAATTTTATTGACTTTGCTTCTTGCCTGACAGGCAGGAAGACTTTCGAACCTTTTATTGAAGAAGAGAGCTTAATTGCAGTTTTTGCTCCTTCTTCCGTTATGGCATATATCGCAACCTTCCCTTTAAAATCTCCGTTACGCCTACACTCCGTCACTCCGTTACGTTCTTTCTTTGCCTTCCTGTATCCATGCGTAAACCCGGAGTCATAAAGAAGTGAGTTCTGGCATTTTTCCTTGTCCAGAACATCACCAACTATTATCATCGCTTGGCGTCCGGCAAAACCGGAGGACTTCAATTTCCCATCAATATCAGACAATGTCCCACGATAGATCCTTTCATCGTTCCACGAAGCTTTATAGACGACTGATGCCGGTGTTGACTGGGGATATCCCCCGCGAATAAGTTCGTCGACGAGACCTTTGACGTCTCCAGATGACAGGAATATCGCCATTGTCGCGCCATGTCTTGCGAGATTCGCAATTTCCTGACCGTGAGGAACTGGTGTCCTTCCCGCCTGACGCGTAAGGATGACCGTCTGTGAAACCCCCGGTGCGGTAAGTTCAGTTTTGAGTGCTGCAGCTGAAGCGAATACTGAGCTCACTCCGGGAATAACTTTGTAAGGTATCTTCAGCCTGTCAAGTTCCTTCATCTGTTCAGAGATGGCTCCGTAGATGGCAGGATCTCCGGTATGTAGCCTTAACACGTTTTTGCCTTGGGAATACGCATCTTTCATCAATCTGACTATTTCCTTAAGCGATATATTGGCGCTGTCAACGATACGGCATGCCTTCCTTGCATATTTCAATACTTCGGGATTGACCAGTGAGCCGGCATAAATTATCAGATCTGCCTCCTCAATTGCCGTCTTACATCTGAGAGTGATAAGGTCCGGAGCCCCGGGACCTGCTCCGGCAAAGGCTATATTGTGATTGGAAGATTTTATGATTTTATTTCTCATATACGAATATATCGACAGAGTTTTCAGACTTCATCAGCCTTGAGGAACCAAGGGAGGAAGATCTGCTGACGGAAATGCTTGTAGCTTCAACGAAATTCTTTTTCAGGCATTTTGTAAGGGCGGCCTTGGTCTCGAGAAGAACGGCTGTAACAACAAGACGTCCACCAGGAAGAAGTTTCTTGAAAGCCTTTTCCGTGATATGTTTGATGTCTTTTCCTCCTCCGCCAATGAAGATCGCCCTGGCTTCAGGTAGGTTGCTGATAGCCTTCAGGGCATCAGCATGCACAGCACTTATGTTTGGCAGACCGAATGACTCAATATTCTTCTGTAGCTGGCTGAACCTTTTCCGGTCGGACTCAATTTCGAGGACATTTAGATCTGCACACAGGGATGCTGCTTCTATGCCAACGGAACCGCTTCCGGCACCGATATCCCACATTGTCCCATGACCGATTTTGAGCTTTGATAATACGATGGCCCTGACTTCCGGATGAGTGATCATCCTGTTCTCATGGGTGAATGCAGCATCGTCAAGTCCGAGGGCAAGACAGCTTTCAACAAGTCCTTCCGTAGGTAGAAGGAGTAATACGGAAAGACTTCCTGACCTGATATTTTTTAAATTCTTAAGGGTTCCAGATGTGATTTTCTCTTTATCCGTTCCAAGATTTTCAGCAATTACGGCCTTTCTGGAAGCGCATGCTGGAAATTTAGTGACAAGAATGGCTGCGAGTTTTGAAGCGGTGATCTTGTCGTCGCAATAGATGACGGATTTCCTTGAGTTGAGCATGTTCCTGAACGGTGCTTTCTTTCCGCCGTGCACAGTAAAGAGTGAAGCATCATGCCATGCCATCTTGAGTTTTGAGAAGAGATATTGCATTGCAGAAACATTGGGGATGATCTCTAATTCTGATCCCTTGAAATGAGAACCGAGCCTTGAGCCGATTCCATGGAACAGCGGATCTCCGGAAGCGAGAACTGTAATGGTATTGTTTGCGGAAAGCTTCTTCAGTTCCGAAATTACCTCAAACAAACTGGACTTGACGATGATCTTCCTCCCTTTGAACTCAGGGAAGAATCCGAGTAGCCTTTTGCCTCCTGCGATTATATCCGACTCCAAAACTTTTACCCGGATGGATTCAGGAATGCTTTCCGGTGAAATGCCGCATCCGATGACCGTGATTTTTGTACTGCTTGTTTTAAATCCACTGCTCATAAATGCTTCTTCTCCGTTACTTTCCTGCCATTAGCATCAAAGACCACAACTTCTATGTTGGATGATCCTGTCCAGTTGAAGAAGTTCCTCAGCGCCTTTCCGGCCATGTCGTTCATCATCTGGAGTGCGGGATCCGGCTTTATGAAGTTGAGGATCTCCCTCACGGTGGATGAACTCCGGATCCTGTTGACAGTTTCTCCACTGAAACCAAGGTCCTCTGCGAATTTCGCAAGTCCGCCGAACTGCTGCTTAACATTATGGGCATGAGTGTTCTTGTGGCCTTCCGCGTATTTTACGAGTTTTCCGGGCATGCATGCGACCGTGATCTTGTCGAACTTCAGTGAAGATGCATGTTTTATTGCAGGATTTATGAAATCACCGATCCTGATGATCCCTTGTTCGGGTATGGTCGGATACATCCTGGATATGGCCTTTGCGGTCGTGCCCCCGGTACAGAGCGCAACATGCCTGACACCGTGGAGTTTTGCACCATTAAGGAGGATCTTGATGGTCTTCAGGTATGCCTTGTTGGAGTAGGGGACTACGATCCCGCTTGTACCGAGAATGGATATCCCCCCCTTGATGCCAAGAGTAGGATTGAGAGTCTTCTTTGCAAGCCTTTCACCGCCTCGGACAGATATTTCAAGGAGAAATAGGCCGACGGTGTCGAACTTGCAGGAAGCGAGATTCTCCATTATCATTTTTCTGGGAACGGGATTTATCGCCCATTTGCCCTCGGGAACTGGCAGACCTTGTCTTGTTACGATTCCGACGCCTTTGCCGCCCCTTATGATGAATGATGATTCAAGTATATCTTCGGTGAAATCGCTTCCCTCTATCTTCCTGGCCGGTATCGGTGTGATCTTTACAGAAATATGAGCGTTGTCGGTGACATCCGGATCGTCTCCGGCGTCCTTGACGACTGTGGCGCGTGCGATCCTCTCCTCTTCATTGAACTCGAAGGATTCAATCTTAAGGTGATGGAATTTCTTGTCAGGGAAAATAATTTTTACCTCATCAACGGACTTTTCCCCGTTGTAGAGCAGCCATGCCGCCTTTGCAGCCGCGGCAGCACAAGCCCCGGTCGTGTAGCCCGTCTTGAGTTTCCTTATGGCTGTTTCGCTCTTCATCTTATACTATGTTCCTGTCATATTAAAACATGCCCATGGCAAATTCCAAATCTCAAGCTCCAAAATCCAAACAATTGACAAGCTTCAAAATTCAAACAAAACTTCTAGAATTGGAATCCTGTCTGAATTTTATGAAATAGAGCCTGTTTGGAACTTGTCTGTTTGAAGTTTGGAATTTACCTTGCTTTCAAGTAATGCATGCAAGGTTGCTACTGCAAGCGGGCTTCCGCCCCTTCTGCCTTCTATCATAATATATGGAATATCTGTTTTTGAAAGCAGGATTTTTGATTCTACAACATTCACAAAGCCGACCGGCATGCCGATTATGACCGCCGGCCTGATGTGCTTTTCAAGATAAAGCTTGACAGTTCCTGCCAGCGCGAGAGGAGCATTGCCTATCATGACTATTGCGCCGTCCAATATCTTTTCGGCCTTTTTCAATGATGCAAGCGCACGTGTGGTTCCTTCCTTTCCCGCAATCTCCGCCACATCGCTGTCTGCTATGTAGCAATGGATCGATTCCTTCGAATATCCAGGATTGAATTTCTTCAGCTTCTGGACGGAAATCCCGCTTTTGATCATGTTTGAGTCGCAGTATATCGGTGCCCCTGCAGACAGGGCCCTGAGTCCTGCTTCTATCGGATTGTTCCTGAATACGAGCTTCTCGCAGATGGAAAAGTCGGCGGTGGTATGGATGAGACGACGGGCTACATTCCATTCCGGTCCCTTGAAGTGATGCGTCAGAAGTTCCTTCTCGATGATGCGGAAGCTTTCAGCCTCAATTTCCTCCGCCGTCATGTTCCATCTTATGTCAGAAATTTCCTTCATCGGTAAAACCTATTTATTTAATTGGAGTGCAATAAGAATAAGGAGCGCCGCAAGGTTGAATACAAACCTGAGTCCCTGCGTGATTCCAACGATCCAGACGCCATCGCGTTTCGGGAATATGCCTAATGCTGTCGGCAAATTCCTCCTCAGTGCGCTGAACGGAATCGTTATGAGGTTTGCCGCCATAAGAGCAATAAGTATCTGCAGGCTTGTCACCTTCCCGTCCTTGAACATCTTTTCTGCCACGGTGGCGGAACTTACAAGTCCGCCCATCTTTGAACCCATTATGGCTATGATCTCAGGGGAAAGCACCGTCTGCAGGTCCTTCGGGATCTGCTTTTCCATCTTCCTGAAGACGCCTTTATCTCCCAGATAGGCTACGAGGATGAAGATTGGAAGTGTTATCAGGATAACCCGTAGCAGGATCTTCCCTGTTCCTTTCAATGAAAATTCGATGCTTTTCCTCCATGATGGGAGTTCACGTTTCTCCTCTTTTATGTCATCAGCTGGAAGATTCTTTCTCCTCCGTCCGAATGAAAAAACCAGAAGCACCTGAAGGACTTCAAGTATGAATTGCATCAGGAGATAGACTATCGCCGTTATGCCAAGGAGAGGTATTATCACTACTGCAGGCCTTGTCATGTGTTTGAATTTTGCGGGGAATGAATTGGTGATCGCGCCGATGAACATCTCCTTCCTGCTGATTTTTCCCTCTGCATAGGCGGAAGCAAGCATGCTTCCTGCGGCGTTGTTCGAGAAGAAAGCCGTTCCGAAGGAGACGCCACATACCCCGGGAAGTCGGCTGAACCTGGTCAACGGTTTGAGGACAAATGATGCAAATCCAGTCCAGTTCCTGCTCTCGATAAGGTTTGCGATGAAAGCACCGATGGCAACCGCAAAGAGGATCCATGCGGAAGATTCAAGTATTGCCACGACTGTGAATTCGCGTTCACCCATTTCTACGGCGTTTCCTTATTATGAAAAGAGACAGGTATTCTTCCGGATGCTTTTCGGCGATCCTGATGTTGTCCGTAACCAGTTCTCCCGGGAGGCAGAGGCGCGATGCGAATGTCGCGGAACACTTGTTCTTACCTATGTATGCCAGTATTTCCCGCTTGGTCCTGAATGCCTTCATGAGCACTAATGTCCCATTGGGATGCTTCTTTAATTCCTTGAGCGTTTCGGATGAGAAGGAAGGGATGATCGTCATGGTTTCACGGTCTTCCACGAGCGGTTGCTGTGATTTTGCCGCGGCGGTCTGGAAGGATGTTATGCCCGGGATTATCACCGTTCTCAAGCTTGGTATCAGTTTTCTGAGTTCAGCAAGAAGGTATGAACAGGTGCTGTAGATCATCGGATCCCCGATCGTGACGAATGCGCAGTTGTGCCCGGCAAGCAGTTTTCCTGCGACAATCCCTGCGTTCTTCTTCCAGGCAGCGTTCCTGGTCATGGGATCATTGACCATCGGGAATACCAATGATGTAAACTTGGCCGACTTGGGATAATATCTCTTTGCGATCCTTCCGGCGATGCTTTCCTTGGAATGTCCGGAGGTCGCTTCGAAGACATATCTGCATTTCCTGAGCACCTTCACGGCCTTCATGGTCACAAGTTCTGGATCTCCCGGGCCGACCCCGATGCCGTAGAAGGTGCCTATGGTCTTAGATTTCATTTTATAATCCATTTATTATCTGCGAAATTCAATTCGTATGCCATGTGCTTTGCAATTACTTGCTTATCGTCTTCTCCAGGTGTTCCAGCCATATCTTTACGATTTCGTCGTATTCCGCCATCCCTTTCAGGACCGGGACAGATTCTATGCCGTTCTTCGAAAGGATTGACTTCCAGGAATCAGGTTCATCTCCCGCAAGATCGTTCTTCGCATGATCACCGGCTACCGACATGAACGGCAGAAGATAGGCCTTCTTGATTTTCTTATCCTTGAGCTTGGTGAGAACCTCATCGAAAGTGGGATTGCCTTCGACAGTAGCCATGAACGCGTTGGCGTCTGATTTCTCGATCGCATACGCGGCAGCCACATAGATCATATCTGAAGGATGCTTGCCGGAACCGTGTCCCATGAAAAGTATAGCATCATCTTTTTTACGGTCCGCCGGGACCTTGGTAAGCATGATTCCTACGCTTTTCCTGACGTCATCCATAGAGTTGAGCAACGGCGGGCTGACAAGGAGCTTGTCGAAATCCTTCTTGAATTTAACTGCAACCTCTACTATCTGATGGAATTCCTCGCCTGGAATAATATGGAGGGACTGTGCATAGACGTTCTTGTATCCATCCTCCTTGAGTTTTGACAACGCCTCTTCCGGTGAGAGGAGTATCTCACCCTTTTTCGCCAGTTTCTTCCTGATCATTTCCGATGTGTATGCCCATCGGATCTCATAGTTTGGAAATTTCTCCTTGGTCAGCTTTTCTATATTCACAAAAGCCTTTTTCGCCTCCGGGTCGCTGGTGCCAAAGGTTACAAGAAGTATCGCATCCATGTTCTTTCCTTTCGGTTCAGTCTGGTTTTGTGCGAATAACGCACTCGAAAACAGAGTTATGAATATGATCAAGTATTTGCTCATGATATAATCCTTGTTCTTTCAATGTGCCTATGAATTTTGGTTGAAATAATCCCTGTAATAAAAAAAGCCCGAACCTTGCGGTACGGGCCTGAACCATACTCCTCCTTCCCATCTCTACCGCGGAGATGTTTGGAATGTCATGCAACTGCAGGTCTTCTGGCTCCCGTTTCATCCTACTTGCCCGGCCTTCCCAGCTCCTCCAGCGGAGGATCCAGTGGCATGTTTGGGCTTTCGTCCACGGTTACAGCGGCGCGTCCGCTACGGCTTCTACCGTATTCCCTATGCGCAGTTGCTTTCCTTCAATTCCAATAATAAAGCTCAAAAACAGTGATTTTTCAATGTTCCGGCAGTCATTTACCTCTATATATCCCGACTCTGTATCTAGGCTCAACCTTCTTCATGTCGTCAACTTTTTCGTGGAAGACGAAACGTGCAGGTTCATATCCGCTGTAGCCGCCTGTTCGGCGGAATGATGCGATTGACAGCCCTTCGATCCGGAATGAATCTATTTCTGTCAGGGCATTTGCTGATTGGTTATAAAGGTATCCATAAACTGCTCCGGCTTCTCGGGTATAGCAGAAGAGACCGCGTTGATCGCTGAACATGTCGCAGATGGTGGTGCCTTTCGGAGCCATGGTCGGCTGGTTCCATTTATCACCGTTCCAATATTGCAGGATCACATGATACTTCTTTTCATCAGGGAAATACTGTTCATAACCCACAATTGGAAAGCCATTTGACGGATCTGAGATCACATTGTGGGTATGCTGGACCGCATATGGTGTCGTATAGCTGTCTCCGGTGTCAAGCACCTTTATCTTTCCCCATTCCTCCGCTCCGCTCACGCATTCGCCCAGGTCGGCACCTGTGGCATCATGCATCTTCTGCGTCTTGAGATCCATGTAGGTATAATATATGTCCTTGTGGCATTGGTTGTGGCCGCCGCGTCCGGCTAATGTCAGGACTATGTTTGCCCGTTCAGGATATTTTCCCTGCGCCGGTTCAAGCTTGATGGTACCGACATACAGTTCCTTCATGTCGTCTATGTCGCGGTTCATGCATTTGACCGGATTGCTCCAGGTCTTTCCTCCGTCATCAGAGCGGCGGAAGTAAAGAGGACGTTCGGGATTTTTGTATTTGGGGTCCATGTTCCAAATATAGAAAATGAATATGCTCCCTTCTGAAGTTATTAGGGAGAAGGGGTATCCGGCAGGATCCGGAAGGACTGTTTCCGTCCATGGAGCATTGATTTCTCCTCCCGGTGCGCTCCTGAAGTGGTGCAGTTCCCGGACATGCTTTGTCATGAAGACGTGGACAGTCCCATCTTTTGCCACGACCATGCTGGGATAGTCATGGTAGTCCGAAGGGCCTGTGAAATTCAATTCCTTGATCTGGACAATTGGTGAGATTTCTCCGTTGGTCTCATCTATGGTACGAATCTGAGGGCTCATGCCAGGACCCGGCCAGGCGATATAAGTCTTCTTGTTCATGCTGTATGAGTAGAAGGTTCCCCTGGCGCACTCAGTGCTCAAGTTATTACCAAGGATCGTGTATGGAGATTTGACATCCACGGTCTTTACCGGTTCTTGAGCAATAATGATACAGGAGGCAAGTAATCCTATTACGGATGCAAATGCCGATGTTTTCTTACTGAGCATTGGTGTTTTCCTGTCATGTAAAACCCTTTACATTAATCTTGCTGTGTGAAATAGCAATGGATGCAGGAGAGAAGTGCTTTTCAAAGGCATTGCTTTTAAGTCAAGTGAATGTAAAATAGTCCTTTTACAAAGGAGAAATGATATAAATGATCATATCAGCTGGAATGAAGGTTTTTGTGACCGGTGCATCCGGACGCATCGGCAAGGTGGTCGTGAAGAAACTTGCATCATCGGGACTGAAGGTGGTGTCATTTGACAGGACAGAACAGCAGGAGCAGATCCTGCCGGATGTCGAGTATATCCATGGCGACATAAACGATTTCAATTTTCTCATGCGGCACATGAAGGGGGCCGACGCCGTAGTGCATCTTGCCGCACTACCTGCTCCTGACAGGGGAACCTCGCAGGAGATAATCAGGATAAACGTGCTCGGGACGTTCAATGTTTTCCGCACTGCGGTGGAGAACGGTATCAAAAAGATAGTCCAGGCAAGTTCCATAAACGCACTTGGCTCGGCATACGGGATAAAGAAATTCGACGTGAAATACTTCCCGATAGACGAGGAGCACCCGTCATACATAACGGATCCGTATTCCCTGTCTAAGAAGATGGACGAGGAGATCGCGGAATATTTTTGGCGCAGGGAGACCCTTTCCAGTTTTTCGTTGAGATTTCCTGGCGTCATGGATACGGCTACGTTCAGGTTCAGGTTTATAGACAGGGAACTTGTCATGAAGGCGATAGCCGATCTGGAGAACATGAAATCCGATGAAAGAGCCAAGCTCATAGATTCGGTATTCGCGGACATGGAATCCGTCATCCAGGGCTGGCAGAAAGGTAAGATCTCCGAGATACAGGATCCTGCACTGCAGGCCAAGATGATCCGTGAGAGAATCATACTGTGGGCGAGGAAGAACTTCTGGACATATCTCGACTACAACGACGCCGCGCAAGCGGTGCTAAAGTCTCTGCAGGCGGATGTCACCGGAGCTCATCATCTCTTCCTGAGTGCTGCCAACAACGGGACTGGGATTGAGACCATGAGGCTGCTCAAGGTCTTTTTCCCGGAGGTCAAGGAGTTCAAGAAGAAAATCAAGGGATACGAACCGGCGGTCAGCATTGACAAGGCTGTCGGGCTTATTGGATTCAAACCTGAATACAATATTGACATTGAGCAGGCAGGTGCTTCTAAAAATTGAAAATTACGCTCCCGAACATAAATTAACTGTCTTACACAAATGAAGACAAGGGCTAAAACAGAACATAAGACGTTTCCTGTCAATCTCCTGTTGAAGGGGAGGAAATGCCTTGTCGTCGGCGGAGGCAGTGTCGCTCTTCATAAGATCCAGCTACTTCTCCGTGCGGAGGCGGATATCACTGTAGTGGCACCCGAGGTAGATCCGGAGATAGCCGAACTTGAATCCAGGAAGGCCATTTCGGTGCTGAGGAAGAAGTTCGATCCTTCCCTTATAAAGGGGATGGGGCTGGTCTTCACGGCGACCAATTTGCCAGCGGTCAACGCAGAAGTGCTTGAACACTGCAGGAAACAGGGGATCCTCTGCTGTGCGGTTGACGAGAACTGGCCCGATGGCGCATTCATAACTCCCGCATCGATCGAGAAGGACGGACTTATGGTTTCCGTGTCGACCGGCGGAACATCGTGCCGGAGGAGCCGCCTGATAAAGGAAAAAATTTCCCGTCACATGGACTTCATCTCCAAGACGGAGATGCTTGTGATCGGCACCGACCAGAATTATCTCAGTCTGAAGGAACGCGAACCTGTCCATCTTGTGGGGGAAAGATTCGACAATACTGGAGAGATGCTGATCAACCTTCTCGGGATCCACGAGTTCATGCTTGTCAACACCTGCAACAGGATCGAGGTGGTTGCGTTCGTATCGCCATCGCGTCCGCTCGAGAAGCTGATGCTCAAGATACTTGGATTTGACACATTGAGGGATGATTCATATTATATAAAATACGGATACGAGGCCTTCAATCATCTTTCCTTCGTCTGTGCCGGACTGATGTCGCAGACTCCGGGCGAAAAGCATATTACAGCCCAGCTGAAAAGCGCCCTTGATTATTCCAAGGACAAGGGGTGGGCGGGTAAGCTTATGCAGGAATGGTTTGACAACACGCTCCACATTTCGAAGCATATCCGCCAGATCGTCGAACCAATGTTCTCGGCTTTTGAGATCGAGGATCTCTCGCTCAAATACGCTTCTGATATGTTTAAGGATGTTTCAAAGCATGGCATCATGCTCATCGGAACCGGCATCATCGGACAGGCCATTGCGGAAAAGCTTATTGCAAAGGGATGTTCATTTACCTGGTGCTACCATATGAACCGTCCAGAGATCGGTCACGGAAACAAAGTCAGGTTGTGCGATCTCAACGAGATGAAGGACCATCTTCCGTCAGCTGAGATCATAATTTCTGTTGCCACCACCCCGGCCTATCTCATACACAATGGACATGCACCATTCATGGAGCAGACAAAAAAGATACTGATAATCGATCTCGGGATACCTCGCAATGTCTCCCCGGAATTCAAGAAGCTCATGCCGAACGTGACCATTGCCGATCTTGACGATCTGAAGCACTGGCATCGTCGCGAGGCAATCGACATGTCGCATGTCTTCGACAAGAGCACAAAGGTCGTCGAGGAGCACCGCCCGCAGTTCGAAAAGCTCATGAACGGCATTAAAGGATCCTGAGGAATGTAGCACAGGCATCTTGCCTGTGAATAGTTTTGAACATCGAACGTCCAACATCGAACACCGAACGTTGAATGAAAAGAATCAAGATCAAAGTCGGGACCCGTGGCAGCAAACTGTCTGTCGCGCAAACCTCTGACTCTCTTGAAAGGCTGAAGGAGATCTTTCCATTCGTCGATTTCAGGCTGCAGACGATTTCATCGCCCGGCGACCGTGACAGGAAGACCGATCTCCGCGTTTCACCCGCTGATTTCTTCACCAAGGATCTCGACGACGCGATACTTTCCAATAAAATTGACTGCGCCATTCACAGCGCAAAGGATCTTCCGGATCCTGTTGCAGAAGGAATCGACTGGTTCTGGCTACCGTGGTGCGAAGATGCTAGGGATGTGATAATAATGCCCGTATCGGCGAACCGGCGTATCGGCGTATCGGCGAAAGAAATTGCTTTAAAATCAAAAATCATCAATCAAAAATCGAAAATGCGCATCGGCGTCAGCAGCGCGCGCCGCGAGGAATACTGCACGAAGAAATTTCCGAATGCGAAACTTCTGCCGGTGAGGGGGAACATCGATGACAGGATTGCCCAGCTCGATGCAGGTAAATTTGATATGCTCATCATGGCCGCCGCCGGATTGAAGAGACTTGGTCTGGAGAACAGAATCTCCGAATTTATAAATGAAACGGTACTTGTACCGCCCGAGGGGCAGGGGTGGCTGGCACTGACATATAGGAAAGGTGACAGGATCTTTAACGAGATACGGAAGCTGTTTGTGAAGTCTGTTGTATTCGCCGGTGCAGGTCCGGGTGATGCGGATCTCGCAACTGCAGGAACCATAGAAGCCCTCGGGAAATGTGAAATATGTCTTTATGATGCATTGAGTACGCCAGACCTGCTGAAATATCTCCCGTCATCTGCAAAGGCAGTTTTTGTTGGCAAAAGGAGCGGACACCACAGCCTGAAACAAAATGAAATCAATGATTTGATTGCGAAGTTCGCAAGACAGGGAAAGAAAGTTGTCAGGCTCAAGGGCGGCGATCCGACCATTTTCGGAAGGCTTGGCGAGGAGATTGAAACTCTCGACAGCCTTTCACTTCCATACCGTGTCATTCCTGGTGTCAGCAGCTTGAACGCAGTTGGCGTGACCGGGATGATGTTGACGCGCCGTGGATTGTCTCGCGGCTTTTCCGTAATGACTCCCCGCAAGTCAGGATCATCGGAATTCCAACATGTTACAAAACAAGAGAGGCTTAACCTCCCGTTGGTGTATTTCATGGGGCTTTCGGAAACTGCGAACATCGCAAAATGCCTGATCAGTGACGGCAGAAGCAAAAATGAACCTGCTGCAGTCGTATTGTCAGCCGGGATTGAAACCGAGCAGAAGATCATTTCAGGGACACTTGGCAAGTTTGCCAGTTCATCCGTAAAAGTTCCCAAGGGCGAAGCTCCGGGATTATTTATAGTAGGAGATAATGCGGATCCGAAATATCTGATGAAGAGCAATGGAGCTTTGCAGGGGAAGAAAGTTCTGCTGACATGCAGTGAAGCCATTATGGAAAAGGCCGTCAGTAAAGTCCGTGACCTGGGTGGAATGCCAGTAAGGATGCCGCTGATCAGGCTTGATAAGAATGTGGAACAGGCGTCACGCCTGTGGAGAAATGAGGAAAAGAATTACAGGCGGGACGCCTGTACTACATTGTTAGAGGAGATAGATTGGATAATTATAACTTCTCCATCTGCGGTGAAGATAATTGTTGAATCATTGAAGAAGGAAGGCTATGATTTTCGTCGTCTGCCGAAAATCATCGTCTGCGGTTCGGGGACTTCCTGCGAATTTCGCAGGATTGGAATTATTCCGGACATTGAAGCCGATGAATCCTATGGTGCCGCTGGCATGATGAAGGCCATCAAAGGAAGAATAAGGAAAGGTGACAAAGTCCTGCGTGTGTGCTCTGACAAGGCTGGGACGGAAATCTCCTGCGAACTTCGCAGGATTGGCGCATTGGTCACAGATGAAATACTTTACAGGAACCTGCCTGTTAAATATGACAAGCTCCCGGAATTCGATGCGGCTATCTTTGCAAGTTCATCAGCAGTTGAATCCTTCCGGAAAAATTTTGGTATGGAAAAGTTGAAGGGCAGGGATACAGTTGTCATTGGCAAACCGACACTTGGTACATTGAAGAAGTTAAAGTATAAAGGCAACGTTATTCTGGCAAAGGAAGCGACGGTCAACGGCTGCGTTGAAACACTTGCTGAAAAACTAATTGAAAAGAAGATTATAACCCAGAGGTGATACATATGTTCCCGGCAACAAGGTTGAGGCGATACAGGAAGAACAAGGAGCTCAGGAAGATGTTTTCCCAGCCTTTCCCCGGACCTGAGAAATTCGTGTGGCCAGTATTTGTCATCGAGGGAAGAAACAGGGAGATTCCAATCGCATCTATGCCCGGACAGAGCAGGATGACGGTTGATGTCCTGGTAAAAAAGCTTGAACCTGTCGTGAAGACTGGAATTGGCGGGATTATGATCTTCGGAGTCGTCGAGGATTCCCAGAAGACCCTTGATGGCAATTATTCATTTAAAAAGGAAGGGGTAGTCCAGAAGGCAATCCGCGAGGTTCGCAATAATTATCCTTCCCTTGTTGTCTTTACTGATGTCTGTCTCTGCGCATACACGAAGCACGGTCACTGCGGGATTCTAGACAAGAACGGAGAAGTGGAAAATGACAGGACACTTGTATCTCTCGCAAAGATGGCGGTTTCGCATGCTCAGGCCGGAGCGCATTCCGTTGCTCCGAGCGCGATGATGGACGGTCAGATACTTGCGATACGTAATGCTCTCACGAAAGCGGGATTCGATGATACGCTGCTCATGAGCTATTCAACAAAGTTCGCATCGAATTTCTATGGTCCGTTCCGCGACGCGGCGGCTTCAAAGCCCGGCAAGGGTGATCGGAAAGGCTATCAGGCTTCATTCAGG
This sequence comes from uncultured Victivallis sp., assembly GCA_964600895.1. Taxonomy (GTDB): domain Bacteria; phylum Verrucomicrobiota; class Lentisphaeria; order Victivallales; family GWF2-50-93; genus GWF2-50-93. The sequence continues at coordinate 15,511 of CAZRKP010000039.1, read as the reverse complement.
AACCTTAAAATTGCGCTGAAGGAATCTGTCGAGGACGAGAAGGAAGGTGCGGATATCCTGATGGTGAAACCGGCGTTATGCTATCTCGATATCATCAGCAAGGTTAAGGAGAAGACTCTTCTTCCTGTGGCAGCATATAATGTGAGCGGTGAATATTCGATGATCATCGCATCAGCGGAACGCGGCTGGGGTGACCTGAACGGAATGGCGAGAGAATCGCTTATGGCGATTTCCCGTGCTGGAGCAGATATAATAATTACTTACTGGTCAAACAAGTATAAGGAAATAATTGGGTAATGAAAAAATACATTAAAACATCACATGTCCTCAATTTGCTTTTCTGCTTGGTGTTAATAACTGCAGCAGTTGCCACAGGGCAGGAAAAAGACTCTCTTGCAGCTCTAAGGGAGCTCAAGATCGAAAAGGGGAAGATTACCTCGCTTGAACGCAGCGATGTAGCGAAGGTAGATGCTGGCAAGGGGAAGACAGTCAGCAATCTTCCACCGAGGACCATAGTCAAGTTACTCCTCAATCCTGCAGAAGGATCTAATATAAATGTTGAGGTATGGTTACCCGATGCCGAAAAATGGAACGGCAAGTTCATCGGACTCGGCAATGGCGGCGCGGCAGGAAAGATCAATTCAGGCTCCCTGGCAGGGCCGTGCAATGGTGGGTATGCGGTTGGGACGACAGACATGGGAACCGCACCAAACGCCGATTCAGGAATTGGAAACAAGGAAGTCTGGAAGGATTTCGGGTTTCGTGCGACTCACCTTATGACAGTTGTGGCAAAACAATTGATCAAGGCGTATTACGGAAAGGATCCTACTTTCTCATATTTCAATGGAGGCTCGACTGGCGGACAGCAGGGACTTCAGGAGGCACAGCGATATCCCGAGGACTACGACGGGATCCTTGCAAACGTTCCGGCACACTGCCGCACTCCGCTCCATGCCTATTTCCTGTGGAACGACCAGATACTCCGGAAATGCCCGTTCACCGAGTCGCAGCAGAAGAACATTATCCAGGCTGGAAACGAATATATGGCTTCCCGTGAAATTCCCCAGACTGCCGGAAAGCTTGTTTCCGATCCGCGTTGCGATATGAAGGATATTGAGGCGGTCATTAAGCTTGCAAGAGAGAAGGACAGCACTCTGACTGATGCCCATGCCGAAGCACTCAAGAAATTGTTTGACGGTCCGAAACATTCCATCACTGGCGAACGCATTTTCTGCGGCATTCCGTTTGGCAGTTCCTTCAATATCGCGCACGGCCACCTCTATCTCTTCAACTGGGTCTTCGGAAAGGACAAGGAGCTCACAACAATAGATTTCGGTAAGGACATAGACACGTATACGGCCGCACTCGGTCCATATCTCAACGCGGAAAATGCAGACCTGAGCAAATTCGAAAAACGGGGTGGAAAGATGATCATGATTCCGGGCTCTGCAGATTCATGTGTCCCATATCATGCCTCTCTCGATTATTATGAGCGTGTCGTCGAACAGATGGGCTCCATGGAGAAAACCCAGTCCTTCCTGAAACTTTATATCATTCCCGGATTGAGCCACGGTCCTGGCCCCGGAATAAACAGGTTCCCGAACATGCTTGAGATGGTGATCAACTGGCGGGAGAAAGGCATCGTGCCCGAGAAGATCCAGGGACAGCGTGTAGGCACGGATGGCAAGACTGAAATTGACATCCCGATCTATCCGTATCCCACAAAAATCTCCTGGACTCAGGAAGGCGGATTCAAACCGGTTGACGGACCTCGTGGTGGAGTCGACCGAATCGCCGAACGCTTCAGGCCTCCTGCTACAGATTGAAAAATTAAGCGTATCCTTAACTTAACTCTCATGAAGAAAGCTAGGAAAAACGATCATGAAATCAAATTCTAAAACATCATCCATGCTTTTCAAACGTGCTGAGAAGCTAATTCCCGGTGGGGTGAATAGTCCGGTTAGGGCGTTCAGGTCTGTCGGTGGGGATCCTGTCTACATGAAGAAGGGGCAGGGGGCGTATGTTTTTGATACCGACGGTAAAAAATATATTGACTTCTGCGGTTCATGGGGACCGTTAATTCTTGGTCATGCAAGACCTGAAGTAATTGCAGCCGTCAAAAAGGCCGCCGGCGAAGGAATGAGCTTTGGCACATGTACGCCGCGCGAAGTCGAGATGGCTGAACTTCTTACCGACATGGTTCCTTATCTCGAGATGGTCAGGATGGTTACTTCCGGGACTGAGGCTGTGATGACTGCCATAAGGCTTGCGCGCGGATTTACTGGAAGAAACAAGATCCTGAAATTCGACGGTTGCTACCACGGCCACGCGGACTATCTGCTCGTAGCTGCGGGCAGCGGACTTCTCACCAATGGTATCTCAAGTTCTGCCGGTGTCCCGCAAGGTGCAGTGAACGACGTTTTTGTCTGTGCATATAACGACATTGAAGCCGCAGGGAAGATATTCGAAAAGCATGGGAAGGACATAGCGGCTGTGATTGTGGAACCTGTCTCCGGCAACATGGGGCTTGTGAAACCGGAGACCGGTTTCCTGGAGACCCTCAGAAGCCTTACCAACAGGAATGGTTCGCTCCTTATATTCGATGAAGTCATCACCGGATTCCGCCTTGGTCCAACGGCATATGGCAGGATCTGCGGGATCGTCCCTGATCTGACCACGCTGGGGAAGATAATCGGAGGAGGATTGCCGATCGGTGCGATTGGTGGAAGAGCTGATATCATGAGGGTGCTTGCACCCTTAGGGCCAGTCTATCAGGCTGGCACATTGAGCGGTAACCCGGTCGCACTTGCGGCGGGAATCGCAACCTTGAAGATTCTCCGGAAGGAAAATCCCTATCCGAAGCTTGCGAAATCCGCAAGAAAGATTGAACGCAGCGTGAACAAGCTGGCGGACAGGAAGGGGCTTGGCATCCACTGCGCGAGCGAAGGTGGGATGTTCACGATATTCTTTACAGGGAAAAAGCCGCTGAGGAACCTCGATGAGATAAAAGCCTGTGATACTGCGAAGTTCGCAGCTTTCTTCAGGAAGATGCTGGACAAAGGGATCTACCTTTCGCCTTCGCAGTTCGAAGTAGATTTTGTTTCAGCAGCGCATTCTGACAAGGATATTGAAAGGTTCATTACACTGTTCGGGGAATGTATGTCAGAATAGCTTTGGTGCGCCACCCGGAACAGTTTCAGGCTGTTTTTCCACCGGCTTCTTTTCCACAGCTTTTTCCTCAATTGCCGGTTTTACAGCCGGAGCTGGTGTCGGGGCAGGTGTTGGAGCTGGTGTTGTTGTGGCAGTAGTCTTCTTGGCATCTTTCGGTTGTTCAGGGACAGGGAATCCCTCTTCATTCAGGTTTGCCCCGAGATTCTTGTCCTTGCCCGGAGACTTGTCATCGAGGATGAATACTTTCAAGTCCCTGCTGGAATAGGATGATGAGGAGAAATGCATACCACGTCCTCCTCCTCCTTCCATCGGGCCGAAGTTTCTGGCCTGAAGTTCTTTCTTGAAGATAGGGCGTTCGGTTATTATGTCACCTTTTGTCATGAGAGATTTCGCAAGGCGTTTAAGACCCTTGAGGTCGAGGGCCTTCTCCTCCTTACCGCTGTTGTTTACACCGGTCTTGCTGGTGCCGTCAGCCAGTGCCATTTCACCGTAGATCAGCGAATTGTCAAGCATTATCCTCACCCCCTGATCATTTCCCCTGTCGCGCTCAGGAAGACTGAAGAGCTTGTTCTTCCCATATATGATGCAGTTGGTGAAATATATGTTGCCATCACCCCATGAGAAGTATACCGCATGGCTGTTGTCGCTTACGATGTTGCATTTTGTGAAGGTAAGCTTGTTGTCCTTGTAGCTGTATACGCTGATCGAATTGAAACAGGAGTTGAAGAACTCCTGCTCCATCTTCTTGTCATTGTATTCACAAGTGAAATAGTTTATCACCGAGTCGATTATGGTTACATCCGTTTCACATTCAAGCTGGCCCACCCAGAGGTTCCTTATAATGTTTTTCTTTCCTTTGATACGGATGCTGGCATCGCAGTATTTCCCAGGTTCCCCCTCAATGATCAGCCCGTCGACGTCTATGTCGAAGGATGAACTGTAGGAACCAGGCATCAGATGCAGGACAGAACCTTTCTTCAGGCTCCTCATGGCCTCTCCTACTGGAACACAGCCTTCACCTTTTCCGTCGGGACTGCATTTGACTATGGTTCCAGTTTTCGTGCGCAGAGAATCATATGATCCGGCTGCCGGTGCCTGATGGCTGAACAGGATAAAGATGAAGAAGCATGCAATCAGTGAAAGAAGTTTGTTATGCATCGGTTCCCCCGTAGTCAACGGATTTTCATTAATTCCACGATAATTTACTCCGTGAAACCTGCAAATGCAAAGTCAATGGGGGTTCCCCCACCTATTTGACAACGGAATCTATGACATCCTTGATGATGGTTCCGGCCTTCTCTGAAATATCCTGTTTCTCTGCAGGCTTGTCCGGCGGTGTTGGGGGTTTGGGGGCAGGCGGCACCCAGGTTATCACTTCGTCCGAAATAAGGATGGCGCCGTATTCGATGATATCCTTCCATTTTTTCACTGAGCCCAGGCTTTCCTTTGTCACGTCGTTGATGTTCTGCCTGCCGACAGTGACGCTTGAACCTTTTGCCAGGTTTGCTACCGGATCTCCGACAGGGAAGGAGATATAGTCGCCCTTGAACATGTCGGTGAACCGGACACAAAGGAGAAGTGTTACATTGTGGATGTCGAACGTCCCCTTGTTGTTCAAGGTCACGATGACACTGTTCGTAAGCCAGGCAGGCTCGATGCTGAGATCCATGGTGCCTGGGAGTTCCATTTCAAGGTAGTTACTGCAGAACTGGAAGTCGGAGAGTATCTTGTCCCACTGGCCCTGGAGTCTGCGCCTGAAAAAATGATCGAACAGTTTCTGTCTGGCCATATCCTTCTGTCCCTTCTCGGAGTAGATCCTCGCTTTCTGGAAGTCGGGGCTGAAATAACCTGCTCCGGTCATGATCCCTCGGTATGTATTCACTATCACCCTGCCTTCCTTTGAATTGTTGAGGTAGGCACGTTTCTTATACAAGTTCAGAGTGTCGGTAAGTTCCTCCATCTGTTTCGGGTAATAAGCTGCGGCCTGGTCGAAGTCTATGAGTGATTTGTCATAGTCCTTTGACTTCATTTCAAGAACTCCCTTGAGGAGCAGGGCGGGGGCGTACTGGCCGTTGTGCTCCTTCAGTATGTCCTCCAAAACCGGTCGTGCGGAAGCAGCATCAGTCTCCCTCCCTCTTTCAATGAGTGCAAGGGCAAGGAGCGTATGGGCCTCCTTTTCATGGGGTGACATGGCCACAGCGGCCTGGGAGCTGTTTATGACTTCGTTCCAGTCGCGTTCATAGAATGCAAGATACGCGCGGTCCCTTGCCGAACAGAGCCTGTTCCATTCGCCCAGATATTTTGCGCTTACAGTTGAATATTCAAACAGAAGGTCGATCATGGAGTCCTCCTGTTCCTCCAGTCTTTTCCTGATCCTGTCGAACTTATCTGCTTCTTCAAGCCTCTTCTGCCAGACTTTCCTCGCCTGTTCCTTGTCGATCCTGATCCCGGAAAGAAGATCTGCGCCAGTGATGCCGGCAATGTCGGTGATCGCTCCCGATGTTATGCTGTATATGGAATTCATCTCATCAATCTTATCTTTGGATTCAAGGAGGTTCTTGTAGACATTGAAGAAACGGTATTTAAGCGCGGCTGCGTCGGTGGCCACGAGATCAGACTCCTTCTGCACTATGAACTGCGTGAGATCGCTGAAGTTCTTGGCCTCGGACAGGGCTTTTTCGATGCTGTATAGGGCCATCATGGTCTGGTCGATGTCATAAGCCTTCCTTTCCTGGGGAGGCTTGTTCTCCAGCTCCTTGAAAATGGCTTCGATCTTCGGTTCGGCTTCCTTTATGAAGGCAGGTTTTTCAGGCGTCTTCGGATGGAGATGGAACCAGAACCCTATGAGCAGGAGAGCTGCAAAGGCGGCCACTGCCGGAACTGCACAGCCGAAAATAATCAGTTTTGACTTGTCGTTCATGATTCAGCGGACTGTTTTTCTGAGAACACAATTGCTTCGAAGACCTTGAACTCCACTCCGGTCTCCTTCCAAGCATAAGGTTCAAGCCCGGCCTTGAGGGAGAGATGGACCATGGTGGTCTCGAGATCCCAATCCTGTTCAACCGGAACCTGGGGGAGGAAGACGGAGCTGTGGGAATCCTTTATCATGATTATGCCATGCCTGCCGATCACGAATTCATCAAGCGACCCAATCCCCTTCGGAGGCGTGAGCACGGATATCTCGATATGTATTCCGGAAAGCTCATCAGGGGATTTCATCCTCTTGAACCGTGGATCCATGAATGCGGAGTTCAACGAGTTATGCATGATGTTTTCGCAGAGAGGTTCAAAAGCCTCAATGTTTCCGATGCAGCCACGGAGCGAGCCATCCGAACTATGGAGTGTGACGAAGCATGAGCGGATCTGGTGCAGTTTTTCCGGCAGTTCTGACGGATCCGGCAGCTTCTCCCTTTTCAGTGCGTTGGTGATCGTCGCTCGTGCGAGCGAGAGCATCAGTCTCTTGTCCTTGGCAGAATAGACCTCAGTCTCGTCCATGGCAACCACCGTTATGAAAAGGGTTTAAAAAAACAGAACTTCTCCGAGGAGAAGTTCTGTGGAAAAGTGAAAAATAATTACAGGAGCTTATTTCTCAGGAATCTTGATGGTCGTGCCAGCCTTCAGCTTTCCATCTGCAGAAATTCCGGGATTGGCCTTCCTGATATCATCAGCCCTGAGTCCATACATGGAAGCGACATCATCCACAGTTTCCCCTTCTGAGACAGGATGTTCTGAGAACGCGCCTGTCGTCATTGCGGGCATATCCATTGCCGGGGCTGGAGAAGTGGTGGTCGGGGATGGAGCTCCGCCTTCAAGTTCCATAAGAAGCTTCTCTTCCTCGCTCGGACCTGTCTTTACAGGTTCAACCGGTGCGATTGGCTCTTCGGTCTTCTTGGCGGTAGGAGCAGCTGTCTTGGTGGCCGGTGCCGAAGATACTGAGGCTCCAGCTTCAGGTATTGTCAGCTTCTGACCAATCTGAAGAGGTTTCTTCGGGTCGAGGTTGTTGGCCGAAATCAGAGCATCGGTCTTGAGATTGTATTTTGCGGCAATCTTCCAGAGGGAGTCACCGTTGACCACTGTGTAGGTTCCGTCCGATGGACGAGGAGCGCCTTTGGCGCCTTCCTTGCCGTGGGACTTTGCGGCGAGCTTTTCAGGTGATACAGGGGCTCCGCCCGGCGGAATCAGAAGTGTCGTTCCGATCTTGAGGGGTTTCTGGAGGGACATGTTGTTGTATGCGGCAAGTTCTTCCTTGCTTACGCCATAATTTCTTGCGATCTTCCAGAAAGAGTCTCCGCTGACAACCTTGTATTTGACAGGTTCGGTCTTGAATTCAGGCATCACTGCAGGAGGGAGATTAATGCTTGCGGGAGTGAGTGCAGGAGTCTCGGTAGGTGCCGGGATGTAAGGTCTGTCCCTGACAATTTCCTGGCTTTTGCAACCGGTCATGCTGAGCATTCCAATTCCAAGGACATGTGCAGCCGCGACTCCGAGTAATACTTTCATGTGCCTATTTTTCACTTTTAATCCTCCTGTTAATTATATGAGTGAATTTATTTCCCCTGTCTTTGTAGTTCTTGAACATGTCCATGCTTGCACAGCCCGGTGCCAGAAGCACCACGTCTCCTCTGACGGCTTTTTTGCAGGCCGCAAGAACGGCATCTTCAAAACTACTAAATATTGCGCAACTTATATCATTTTTCCACAATTTTGACAACTTTTTTTTACATTCTCCTATCAGGAAGGCGGCCTTGATCCTGCCCTTTTCGGCCAAAACAGGGGTGAAATCCATGTTTTTATCGAGTCCGCCTGCTATGAGACACACGTTTTTCCGCTCTCCAACCGCCCTCAGCGCCACTACAGTTGAGTCGGGATTTGTCGCCTTTGAATCGTTGATATAGGTGATGCCGTCTCTTTTCGCGACCAGTTCGAGCCGGTGAGGACCTGTCCTGAATGATGCCGCAGCTTTCCGGATACGGGTCTTCGAGATCCCTGGTAATGCGGCGAATACGAGTGCAAGCGATGCGAGGAGGTTTTCGGCGTTGTGAGTGCCCATGAGCCTGGTTTCTGAGAATGCCATGAACTTTTTACCCTTGATAAAAATATCCTTCCCATCAAAATAATAATCTGACTTTGGTTTTTCCGAAGAAAACACAACAGGCCCTGGTCTGCCTGGCTTGCCGGTGGAATTGAATTTCCTCCAGTATCCGATAAGGTCGGAACGGATTATCTTCATATCGGGTGAAGTGATATTCCTGAATATGCTGAATTTCGAAGCTGCATAGTCCAGTTCAGTGCCGTACCTGTTCATGTGATCGGATGTGATGTTCAATATTGCTGCCGTGACAGGACTGAATGTCGAGCAGGCGTCAAGCTGGAAGGAGCTTGCCTCGACCACATAGAATTCAGGCTGTTTTTTTGCGAGGATCGCATCGCATAAGGGAATCCCGATGTTGCCGGCTGTCTGAGCCCTGATCCCGGCGGAGTTCAGCAGGTGGCAGGTCAGTTCCGTAGTTGTGGTCTTGCCGTTTGTCCCGGTTATAGCTATGATCGGCGTCCTGCAGTGGCGTGCTCCGAACTCCAGCTCGCTGATCACCGGAACTCCTGAAGCATAAGCTGCCTTGCCCATGATAGAAGTTGCCGATACTCCTGGACTTACCACTATCAGATCGGCTTCAGGGAGCTTTTTGTGCTTCCAGGCGAGAATGATTTTTGCTCTCTTGTTACTTGAAAGAGACTTCCTGTATTTTAACAGTTCAGGGGATGTCTTTTCGTCTATTGCGGTCACATTTGAACCTAACTTGAGCGCGAGCGAGACTGCGGCGCATCCGCTGATGCCAAGGCCGAGGATTAGAAAGGTTTCGAAAGATGACGGCTGATTCTTCATATTCATTTTTATTATATTTCATAGCTATCAAATCGGGAACTGGGATTATGAGTACCACTTGAATTGCTAGTGGGCAAGCCTAAGAACTCAAAAATAATGTCAGTAAATACCGTGATGTTTATAATTTTCAACGATAGTTTCGTGCATGAAAATCAATAATCAGGGCGATGGTTTTATTTGCTGCGCAATTAGGCTGTCCTTATTGCATCATCAACAGCCTCAATGTGTTGCATAGTGACTAATAAGGGCCTCCTAACTGCAAGATATTTTAATAATATTTTCAAAGACGCAGTTGATTTAGTTCTCCAGTTCGATACCTTGAGAAGAATTAAATATCATATTTCAGGAGAATGAACATGGGCGCAATCGTCGGAAAAAGCAGGAGGATACTACTGAAAGTTATTCCGTATGTCGTGCTGATAATAGTCGTCAAGCTGCTCCTGCACAAGTTTGGTTTCGAGGTGATCTCCATCAATGCGATATTTTCCGGGATAATCGGTGCGACCATCTTCCTCCTCGGTTTTCTTCTCAGCGGGGTCATGGCGGACTACAAGGAGAGCGAGAAGATCCCTGGCGAAATCGCCTCAGCCCTCCACACGATCACAGACGAGTTTGAAACGGCATATAATTTAAAGAAGGACGGTTTCCTGCTAGATGGGGTACGCCTGTGCAGGGATATCGGCGCAGACATGAAATCATGGTTCCACAAGAAAACAAAATCTAGAGAGATTATGGACAAGCTCCATCACCTTTATCATTTCTATTCGAGGCTTGAAGGAATGATTCCCGCGAACTACATCACAAGGCTGAAACAGGAACAGCACAATCTACGGAAAATTTTCATAAGAACCCATACCATAAGGGAGACCAATTTCATTTCATCGGGATATCTGATTGCTTCGTCCACCACAATCCTGCTTCTATCCGGGCTTGTCCTTGCGAAGATAGAACCATTCTATGAATCCCTGTTCTTCCTCGGTGTCGTCAGCTACCTGATGATCTTCCTGATAATGCTCATAAACGATCTTGACAATCCGTTCGGCTACTACGAGGCCGACAAATCCGAGGACGTCTCGCTGAAGCCGCTCGATGACTTCATCTGCGATATTGAAGCGAAGCTCACGGAAATTGAAAAATGCCAACCTGTAACGCAAGGAGCATAAATGGATTTAGATATTAAAAACATCAAAGGACTTTCAGAAACAGAAGCTCATTCACGGCTTGAGTCAGAAGGGCATAATGAACTCCCATCGGCTAAGAAAAAGAGCATGCTGTCCATCGCTACCGATGTGATCAAGGAACCGATGTTCCTTCTGCTTGTTGCATGCGGAATCATATACCTAATTCTTGGTGATGTCGAGGAAGCGCTTATGCTTCTGGGATTCGTCTTTGTAGTAATGGGAATAACTTTCTATCAGGAACGTAAGACGGAACGGGCCCTGGAAGCCTTGCGTGATCTTTCAAGTCCGAGGGCAAGGGTGATAAGGGATGGAATTGAAAAGAGAATTGCGGGACGTGATGTGGTCAGGGAAGACATTATAATCGTATCTGAAGGAGACAGGGTTCCTGCAGACGCGAGAATCATCTACAGCGTCAGCCTTTCCGCCGACGAGTCACTTCTTACAGGAGAATCTGTGTCTGTCAGGAAATCCTATGATTCAGGCAGAACATCAGGTTCAATGCGTCCAGGCGGTGATGATCTTCCCTTCATCTATTCAAGCACGTTGATTGTTCAGGGATATGGGATTGCTGAAGTGACTTGTACTGGTGTCAGGACTGAAATCGGCAAGATTGGAAAAGCCCTTCAATCTCTTGAACAGGAAAGCACATTCCTTCAGAAGGAGACGGGAAGGCTTGTTAAGAAAATAGCCGTAATAGGATTCATCCTGTGTTCAATGGTAGTGGTGCTGTATGGGCTGATAAACGCAAAATGGCTTGATGGCTTCCTTGCGGGAATCACCCTTGCGATGGCCATTTTGCCTGAGGAATTTCCGGTCATCCTTACGATATTCCTGGCGATGGGCGCCTGGAGAATATCAAGGAAAAGCGTCCTGACCCGCCGCATCCCGGCTGTGGAAACACTTGGTTCGGCAACGGTACTCTGCGTTGACAAGACCGGGACTCTGACAATGAACAAGATGACCTTGTCCAAGTTTTTCGTCAAAGGTAAATTCTTTACTCTCAGGGCTGATTCGAATGGAAAGCCCAATCTCCATGAAAACTACCATGAGCTTGTTGAATATAGTCTGCTCTCTAGTCAGATAGATCCGTTCGACCCCATGGAGAAAGCCATAAAGGAGACGGCTGAAAGATATCTTAATGGGACAGAACATATCCATGGTGACTGGAAACTCGTGCATGAATATCCGCTTTCAAAGGAACTGCTTTCCATATCCCGGGTCTGGAATTCACCCTCAGGCTCAGAATATGTGATCGCTGCAAAAGGCGCTCCCGAGGCAATAATGGACCTGTGCCATCTTGGAGAATCCGCAGTGCAAGATCTTTCAGGGAAAATATCTGAAATGGCCGGCGAAGGGCTGCGGGTGCTGGCTGTGGCTAAATCCACTTTCAATGATACCGGGCTTCCGAAAGCACAGCATGATTTCAAGTTTGAATTCATAGGACTTATCGGACTTTCTGATCCAGTCAGGCCTGCAGTTCCAATGGCCATACGCGAATGTCACGAGGCTGGAATTAAGGTGGTGATGATAACCGGAGATTATCCAGGTACAGCGTCAAACATTGCCCGGCAGATTGGTCTTGATCATAACTGCGGGATAATCACAGGTCCTGAACTGGATGCGATGGGAGACGAGGAATTGAAAAACAGGATAGAAGAAGTCCGCATATTCGCCAGAGTAGTTCCGGAACAGAAGCTTAGGATAGTAAATGCCTTCAAGGCGAACGGCGAAATTGTAGCCATGACAGGCGACGGTGTCAACGACGCACCCGCTCTCAAGTCAGCCCACATTGGGGTGGCCATGGGAGGAAGAGGTACGGATGTGGCAAGGGAATCCGCAGCTCTTGTACTGCTCGAGGATGACTTCTCCTCGATTGTCCAGGCTGTGAAGCTTGGCAGGAGAATATACGACAACATCAAAAAGGCAATCGCTTATATTTTTGCAGTGCACGTACCAATTGCCGGACTATCACTGATCCCAATTCTGCTGAAATGGCCTCTGATCCTAACGCCTGTCCACATCGTATTCATGGAACTCATAATAGATCCTGCATGCTCCATGATTTTCGAGGCTGAACCGGAAGAGGCCGACGTAATGAAAAGAAAACCAAGGAATCCCAAGGAAAAGCTTTTCAACGGCAGGATGATCGCGATAAGCCTGCTGCAGGGTGCGGTGGTGCTTGCCACCGTGTTCGGAGTATATGCCTATGCGATCATGAACAAGCAAGGTGAAAACGAGGCCCGGGCGCTTGCGTTCACCACTCTCATAATCGCCAACCTGGGTTTGATAATGACCAACCGTTCCTGGACAAGATCCCTGTTTTCCACAATGAGAACACCCAACCCGGCAGAAGTCTGGGTATTCAGTGGAGCGATTGTATTCATGTCGGTAATCCTCCTTGTCCCACAGGCAAGAGAGATATTCAAGTTCTCCTGCCTCCATGCTTCAGACATCCTTGTCTGTATTGCCGCAGGATCGGCAAGCATCATATGGTTTGAGATAATGAAGGTTTTCAAGCTGATCCAGCCTGCCAGAAATTAATTTTCAAAAAAATAATAACTGCGGGAACATTCCCAAGTATCAGTTGTCCAAGTAATGATACTGGTCTGGTCTTGGCGGCTATAAGTCAACACAGTGGAGGAACATGGAGAAAAATGTCAAACTTAGCAATGTCTTCGCAAACGTAATTGTTGCAAGCCAATGGCTGCAGGCCCCCCTCTATTTCGGGCTTATTGTCGCCCAGGGTATCTACGTATACCAGTTCTGCTTCGAACTGTATCACCTGGTTTGCGGCATAGGTACATTCAAGCCCCAGGACATAATGCTCATGGTCCTCGGGCTTATCGACGTGGTCATGATTTCCAATCTTCTGATCATGGTCATCATAGGAGGATACCATACCTTTGTGGCGAAAATCCATTTCAGCGAGCAGAATCCCCCCGACTGGCTGGATCATGTGAATGCAAGCACGATGAAAGTCAAGCTGTCAATGGCCCTCATCGGCATTAGCTCAATTCACCTGCTGAAGTCTTTCATAGAAATTGAAAAGCTTCAGAAACCTGATGTCTACGTGCAGATGGGAATCCATCTGCTTTTCATAATTTCAGCGATAGGTCTGGCCCATGTAGCCCGTATGAGCGATCTCGCTGTCTCTGAATTCCGCAACCACCGCAAGGCAGGCGATATGGCCCCAGTCAAGCTGCCAGAAACAAATTAGCAGGAGGATTGAAGCATGAAATGCCCGAACTGCACAGTTGATCTCTCGATTGGTGAAAGAGCCGGGCTGTCCATCGACTTCTGCCCAAAATGCCGTGGAATCTGGCTCGAAAAAGATAAACTTGACCAGATAATAGACCGATCCTCCGGTGGTGGAAATGACGGCAGTAACGACAGACGCGGACAGGGACGTGACGATGAGGATGAAGGCTTCTTCGGCAAGATGTGGAACATGTTCGACTGATATATCAATTTCGAGCTATAACAGGGAGGGGGTCATGGCATATGAAATAAGATATGAGAAAGAAGGTCGGGGAGTTGTCGTCAAACTCTCTGGAATCATTTCCGCCCAGGAAATTTTCAATGCCAACACCTGCATATATTCAGGCAGGGAAAAACTTCCCTTGCAATATCAGATATGGGATTTCACTGAAGCAACAAAATTAGACTTGACAGGTGAGCAGTTAAGGCATATTGCAATGCAGGATGGCCACGCTTTGCCATCAAATCCAGGAATGGTTGTCGCCCTGGCAGGCAGTCAGGAATTATTTACCGGAAAGGAGCGCATATATAAGATTGCCTCGGGGGTATGGGCTGAAGGGATGCGGGTTGAAATATTTCCTGAGCTCAAAAAAGCACGCGCCTGGATTGACAGTATCTTATAACATAAGACCAGACCATGGGCAATGAGGTTAACTTAAGAAGAAAGCTTGTTTCATGATCTGTTTACACCATCAGATTAGGAATATTTCTATTTTATTCAAATGATGTTGTGGAAGAAGGCAAGTCCTATCTCAGTTTCAGGGTGGCGAGGCCGACCATTGCAAGTATTCCGGAGATGATCCAGAATCTTATCACTATCTGGGATTCGGTCCAGCCAAGCCTCTCAAAATGATGATGGATCGGCGTACAGAGGAAGACGCGCTTCTTGAAGAGGCGGAAGCTGATAACCTGGATTATGACCGACAGGGCCTCCGCTACGAACACCCCACCGACGATGATGAGAGTGAGTTCCTGCTTGACCAGGACGGCTATCAGGCCGATCGTGCCACCGAGGGCGAGGCTTCCGGTGTCGCCCATGAACATCGATGCCGGCTGGCAGTTGTACCAGAGGAAACCGATGCATGCGCCGACGGTTGCTGCGGCGAGCACGACAACTTCGCTTGCACCGGGAATGAACGGTACGTTCAGGTATCCTGCAAACATCTTGTGTCCGCAGAAGTATGCAAACGCTCCATAGACCAACATGCAGGAAATAGAGCAGCCGACAGCCAGCCCATCCTTGCCGTCGGTGAGGTTGACGGCATTGGAGCAAGCCACCACGACAAGTGCGGCAAAACCGTAGGCGGCCATTGCAGGGAGATCTTCTATTATAGGATTCTTGAGGAACGGAACCATGACCTGCCTGAGGATGTCGTGCGTCTCAGGGAGCGCGTTGAGATATGCCGCGGCCGATATGGCTATCATAATCTGCATTAAAAGCTTCATTTTAGCGGGTATGCCGTCGCGGTTGCCAAGGACTTTTGTGTAATCATCCCAGAATCCTACGGCTCCCAGGGCCAGCAGTGTGACGAGGAAGACTGTCACGATCGGATTGAGCGGGAGAGACCAGAGAAGCGTGGATATCGCCATGCTTGCGATGATGAGGATGCCACCCATGGAAGGGACCTTGTCCTTTGCAGGATTGATGTGTTCGTCCGGAACGAGTCCTTTGAGCCTTGAAGGGGCTGTTGCATTCATCTTCTTGAGCATCCTGACGGTCATGGGGCCGAATATGAAAGCTATGAGCATGGCAGTGATCGCGGCTCCTGCTGCGCGGAAGGTGACGTAGTGGAAAAGGCGGAATGGGCCGAAGTGATCCGAGTAGATTGTAAGATAGTAAAGCATGTTTATAATTCCAATTGCCGATTGCCGATTGCCGATTTAAATTCAAAATTGAAAATCACCAATCGAAAATCGGAAATATTTTTTATCCGCACTTGCTGTATCCGCAGTTGAGGCACTTCAGGCAGTTCTCCTGGAAATACAGCGACTTGTCATTGCACTGGGGGCAGATCATGAA
>CAZRKP010000038.1:0-46225 GCA_964600895.1 uncultured Victivallis sp. | reverse complement strand
CGTCAACCTCGAGAACGCCAAGGCCCAGATGGAGGCCGCTATTGGTTCGAGGTGATGGGATGCAAAGCTCAGGTTCCAGGTGCCGGTGTTCAGGGCTTAACAGGCTTATTTATTTTGTTTTCCCTGAAACCTGACACCAGAAACCCGCTCCCCCCTTCATGAGCTACATAGTGCTCACGATGGATAAATTTGAAAGCCCCGCCTTTGCACAGAGATCAAGCGCTTCAACCATCTTTTCATGCTTTGATTTCGGAGTGCATTCCAGCAGGACCGTATAATTGCTGTTATTCTTTCCAAGCTCACAGAGAGTGCGGTCCAAGTTTTCCTTGCTGATCACGATGTCGTTGAAGCAGAACTTACCGTCGGGAAGGATTGTAACGCGGACAGGAATGTTTTTTATAGGTTCTACCACTCTCCGGTCTGCAGGTCTTTTCACTTCAAGATTTGCAAGGACATCCACAGGTGTCATTGTAAGCAGGAAGAATGAGAGCAGCTGAAATGCGACATCGATCATTGCAGTAAGATTGAGTTCTCCCGCAGCAATATTGGTGATCCTTCTTTTCCTTGACATGGAGCACCTCCATATTTTAAGATTTGAAGTAATCGGCCAATTTCCTGTTCCACAACCTGTAGGTAACTTATGGAGTATAGGCGTAACGTCAAGGGGGACAAGGAATTATTTTTATTCAAAGTTGGAACTCTTTAGTTGAAAGTAGAAACTTCAAATTTAAATTTCTGTTGTTTTAAGAATGGAGAACAATGCCGACTGAACTTGAAATATGGGAAGCAAAACTCAAGAAGATATTCGGGGAGATAGACAATCTGCTAGAAGACAGATATGGCAGTCTTTTCCCTCTTCATCCTGTAAGGCCGAAAAGGGGCAGCACCTCCAATCCGGAATTCGACGGTCTTTTCGATGTTGGAGCATCTTTTACAGCAGGATTCGGGTCAAGACATGGAGAGGGGTATGTCATCCAGATTAGTTGGTCGACCCTTGTAAATGTTTCTGAACAAATAAGGGGCGAAGCGCAGAAGATTGCCCTTGAACACCTGCAACTGCGACTGCCGGAAGAGTTTCCTGGAAAGGATTTGAAGGTCGTACAGGACGGCAAGGTGATGAAGATAATCGGCGATCTTTCCCTTAGATAAAATAACTAAGGAATTGAATCATGTATATGACAATCCTCGATTTTATTCCGTTGCCTCTGCTTTTCATCCTGACTATTGCTATTGTACTTGTTGCTGTCGAGGCGGGCTTCCGTCTCGGTGTGAAACACAGCAATCTGAATGATAACAAGGCACCAGTAAGCACTATGGTTGGCTCTGCCCTCGGCCTTCTCGCCTTCATGCTTGCATTCACCTTCGGCATGGCTGGCAGCCGCTTCGAGAACAGGAAAGCCCTCGTCGTCGATGACGCCAACGCGATATTTACCAGTTATTTGAGGTCAGCTTTCGTTGACGAGCCCTACCGGGCGGAAATAAGGAAACTTCTGCGTGAATATGTCGATATAAGGATTGAAGCGGCAACACATGCTGAATTACAGAATAAGGATGTCCTCAACAATATGCTCCAGATACAGAACAGGCTCTGGGCGATTTCTGAAGAGGTATGGAAAAATGAGAAAGGAGCGAACTCAGCTTCACTTCTTGCACAGTCGATGAATGAAATCTTCAATACCCATAACAAGAGACTTTCCCTGACATTCACCAATCGGATTCCCGGAACCATCTGGCTGGTCCTGTATTCCATACTGTTCTTCTCTATGGGAGTGGTCGGATATTACGCCGGACTCCTCAAGACTCATAGCAGGGTGGTCGCAGTGGTGCTTGCCGTCGCCTTTTCCTCGATAATGTTCCTCATTGACGACCTCGACCGACCCCAGCAGGGATTCCTCAAGGTAAACCAGCAGGCCATGATCAACCTGCGTGACAGGATGGATTCCATTAACGTAAAGGCTCCAGATACAAGGCTCAAAGATCCGGAGAAGGTCCAATAGGAACAGGACAAGGTATTATTTCCCTTTGTCCCTGTAAAAATACCCATCTGCATCTATATTATTCGCCCTTTGATAAAATCTTTAAATGGATTTCGGTAAGTAATGAGAGAAGTCAAAATAGGCATAATTGGATTTGGAACCGTTGGTACGGGGGTTGTCTCCTGTCTGCTCGAGAACGGCGATGTCATCGCCCGTAGGACAGGGATCAAGCTTGTTCTGTCGGGTATAGCCGATATTGACATAAAGACCGACCGCAAGGTGAATGTTCCGAAGGAGATACTGACAACCGACGCGATGAAGCTCATCGATGAGGTGAACGTCGTCGTTGAACTCGTTGGCGGAACAACAAAGGCCAAGGAGTTCATCCTCGAAGCCCTGAAGAAGGGGAAACCGGTCGTCACTGCGAACAAGGCGCTTCTTGCGGAACATGGCGAGGAGCTTTTCGCCGCTGCGGAGAATTCCAAGGCCGACATCTACTACGAGGCAAGTGTCTGCGGTGGTATACCAATAATAAAGGCGCTGAAGGAAGGTCTTGTCTCAAACAAGATCGATAAGATTGTCGGCATAATGAATGGCACATGTAACTACATCCTTACCAAGATGGAGAAGGGGCATGTCAGCTTTGAGACGGCATTGAAGGACGCCCAGAAACTTGGATATGCCGAAGCGAATCCATCGCTGGACATCGATGGAGTGGATACCGCCCACAAGACGGCGATACTTTCATCGCTGGCATACGGAGAATGGTTCGGCATGAAGCCCATCCATGTCCGAGGGATCCGCGGAATATCGCTCTGCGACATCAAGGCCGCCAATGAACTCGGTTACAGCATTAAGCTCCTCGGGATAACAAAACAGATGGACGATGATGTGGAGATCAGGGTGCATCCGACGCTCATCCCGGTCGATTCCATGCTTGCGAACATCGCAGATGTCTACAACGGGGTGCTTGTCAGCGGAAGCCCTGTCGGTGAAACGCTATTCTACGGGCGTGGTGCAGGACGCGAAGCGACCGCAAGCGCCGTCGTGGCAGATCTTGTCGACGTAGCCCTCAACCTGAAGTTTGGTTCGCACCGGAGGGTGCCTGCATTCACAATCGGCAGGCAGTTCCGCCATATGCTCCCGATGAATGAGATCATGTCGAGATATTATATGAGGATACAGGTGCTTGACAAGCCCGGCGTTGTCGCAAGGGTGTCGACGGTCCTGGGCAACAAGGGAATAAGCATTTCAAGCATCAGGCAGACGGAAAGACAGTCCCTGGACAATGTATCCCTGCAGATAATGACGCATCTTGCCAGGGAGCAGAACATCAATGAGGCCGTCGCTGAAATTGAGAAACTCGACTGCGTCCGGAACAAGGTTATACTGATCCACGTGGAGGACATTTGAAGAATGAGTGGGTGGATGAATGGATTTCTGGATGGATGCTTGAGAAGAAAAATTAAGTATTTATATTTGGAATATGGTTTGTCGGATTTGATTTCAACCCAGTCATCCAGCCATCCAACAACCCAGCCATCCAGTTTAATATTTTGGTCGACAAAAATAAAATATTGAAATACATGGAGCTACTGATGAAAGGCAGGCATACTGTTGAGAAGATAGGCGGGACTTCCATGTCCCAGTTCAAGGATGTGATGGACAACATCATCATCGGAAAACGCAGGAAGAAGGATCTGTATGGCAGGATCTTTGTCGTTTCGGCCTATGCTGGGATAACTGACGCTCTGCTGGAGCACAAGAAGACCGGCATACCTGGGATCTATGCGAAATTCGCAGCAGGCGATGACACATGGGGGGATAATCTTGAAGCCCTCAGAAAGAAGATGCTTGAAATAAATTCAAGCTTCAAGAGCTTGAAACTCGATGTGAAAAAGGCGGACGCCTTCATCAATGAGCGCATGGACGGCATCAAGTCCTGCCTCGAGGACCTTATCAACCTTCGTTCCTACGGTCATCTGAAACCGAGTGATTTCCTTCCGGCAACCAGGGAGATGTTGAGCGCCGTCGGTGAGGCTCACAGCGCGTACAATTCCACGCTGATCCTGAATGCCAATGGTGTGAAAGCCCTATACATGGATCTTACAGGCTGGAAGGAGACCGAGCAGCATTCCTTTGACGACATGATAAGGAAGAGTTTCAAGGGCGTTGATCTCGAAAAGTACCTTGTGATAGCGACCGGTTATACGAAGTGCGAAGAGGGGATCATGACCCGTTTCGACCGCGGATACAGCGAGATCACGTTCAGCAAGATTACAGTTATAACCGGCGCAAAGGAAGGCATCATCCACAAGGAATACCACCTCAGCACCGGAGATCCGAAGCTCATCGGCGTTGACAAGGTCAAGACTATTGGCCGTACAAACTTCAATATCGCGGACCAACTTTCCGACCTCGGTATGGAGGCGATACACTCCAAGGCTTCAAAGGAGATGGAGCAGTGCAATATTCCAATCAGGGTGAAGAACACTTTTGAGCCGGAACATCCTGGAACCCTCATAAGTAATGACTATGTATCACCGGAACCCAAGGTCGAGATGATATGCGGGCGCAAGGAGGTTCTGGCGATCGAGGTGCACGATCCCGACATGGTCGGCCAGAGCGGTTATGATTATCTCCTGTTGAAATATTTCGCCGACTACAATATCAGCTACATCGCCGTGAACAGCGATGCCAACACGATCACTCATTACGTTCCGGAGAAGACCCCGAAGATCAAGGAATGCATAGAGGCCATGAGGAAGGGGTTCCCCAATGCAGAAATAAACGCCAAGCCAGTTTCTATTGTCTGTGCAATTGGGACCAACATGGACATACCCGGGTTGCTTGCGAAGTCCGCAGGCGCTCTGGCCCACGCGGGTATTAACGTCCTCGGCATGGATCAGAATATCCGCCAGGTCAATATGCAGTTCATAATCGACAGGAAACATTTCGAGTCAGCACAGGTCGCCCTGCACAAGGAGCTGGTGGAAAAAAAATAGGTATGGTCTTCCCGTATCCGCCATAGTTCTTTGCTGCAGTGGAAGCCTGTGCCCTTGATTTCTGCATCTGAATATCTCTGATCCGATGAATTCGGATAAGACTTGATTACCAGTCTCTCTCACGGTATTATACTGGCATCAGGGAATCAAAGTTCCTATCAACTCGCCAACCAATCAACTCCTTAGGAGATTGCAATGACCAAATTTGAAGAATTCGGACTTTCACCGGAGCTGATGAAGGGAGTGGTTGAACTTGGATTCACTACCCCGACACCAGTGCAGGCGAAGGTCATTCCGATGCTTATCAAGGGTGCTCGCGACGTTGTCGCGCTGGCTCAGACCGGTACTGGAAAGACTGCTGCCTTCGGGCTGCCTCTGCTCCAGCTAACAGATGCCAAAAATCCGGCCACGCAGGCGCTGGTGCTCTGTCCTACCCGCGAACTGTGCCTGCAGATCTCAAAGGATCTTGCTGAATACGGACGTTTCGCGCCTCATCTCAGGATCCTCGCCGTCTATGGAGGTTCTTCCATACGCGACCAGCTGCGCTCGCTGCACCGCGGTGTCCATATCATCGTCGCGACTCCCGGCCGCATGAAGGATTTGCTGAACCGCGGAGGTGCGGATTTCGCAGGAATCCAGCGTGTCGTCCTCGACGAGGCCGACGAAATGCTTAACATGGGTTTCCAAGAGGAGCTGGAGAGCATTCTCAAGGAAGTTCCTGATTCCGCACGTACCCTGCTTTTTTCCGCGACGATGCCGAAACAGGTCGCGTCGATCGCACGGCAATACATGAACGATCCGGAAGAGATTATCATAGGTCAGCGCAACGCCATCGCTGAAAATGTCACACACGAATGCTACACGGTCCATGCGCATGACCGTTATCTCGCACTGAAGCGCATTATCGACTGCCTTCCCGTCTTCTACGGGATCATCTTCTGCCGTACGCGCCTCGAGACGCAGGAGGTCGCAAGCCAGCTGATGGCCGATGGCTACAGTTCCGACGCCCTGCACGGCGACATGACACAGGATCAGCGTGACCGCGTCATGAACAATTTTCGCAAAGGCAACTTCAAGATCCTTGTCGCAACCGACGTCGCGGCCCGAGGGTTAGATGTAGAGGATCTGACGCATGTCATCAACTATGATCTTCCCGGCGATCCGGATGTCTACACTCACCGCAGCGGACGTACCGGACGTGCCGGCAAGGGTGGAATCTCCATCGTCCTGATCCACATGCGCGAGAACTACAAGCTCCGCACCATTGAGAGGATCATTAACAAGCGGTTCGAGCACAAGAAGGTCCCGACTGGCAGGCAGGTCTGTGAAGCTAGGTTGTTGGTGATGCTCGAAAAAATAAAACAGATCGATATGAACGAAACAGTTAAGCTCGGGCTCTATCTGCCGAAGATAAATGAAATCCTCGCGGACATTCCGCGCGATGAACTCGTCAAACGTTTCATCCTGAGCGAATTCAGCACCTTCCTCGACTACTATAAGGATGCGCCTGACCTGAATGTCAATGTCGGACATGGTCAGCGTGATGAAAGGCATGAACGTCGTGACCGCCATGACCGCGGAGGACAGCGTGGAGAAGATCGTGGACGGCACAGGTTTTCACTCGGAGATTTTAAAGGGCCTACGTGCAGGCTCAGGATCAACGTCGGAAGGGTCAATGGCATTTCCGTGCCTGCATTGATCGGCCTGATAAACCGCGCAACGCATGGACCGATGCTGAAGCTCGGACGCATCAGCCTCCTGGACCAGTCCAGCGTCTTTGAAATAGCCGGAGGAAGTGAACATGATCTGATGCGGAATCTCAGCAAGATGAGCTTCAAGGACCGCCAGCTGAAATGTGTGCCGGATACGGGCGGTTCACACGGAGGAGGGCACTCCGGAGCTGGTTCCCGCGATGCCGGCCCACGCCATCACGATAAACGTGAACACCATGGACATCATGAAAAACATGGGCACCATGAAAAGCACGGACATGCTGAACACTTCAAGAAGAAGCATTTTCATGGACAAGATAAGAATTGATTGTCATGGTTCTCGATGAGTGAAACGAATCTTTTGAGTGCGGCACCCCTGTGCCGCTTTTCTTTTACAGAGGAATCTATTCTAATTCTTTCTCCAGAAAAAATCCAAAGCGGCACAGGGGTGCCGCACTCCAAAGTCAGGCCAAAGAGCCTGACATAAAAACGGAAACATCCTCCAGAGTTGGGAAAAGCCATGAGGTCATGCCCGGTGCCTTGATCCACCTGTATTTTTGATATCTATAACTGAGTAATTCAAATAAGACATGATCATCAATTCTTCCAGGCCGCCTTATGCGCATCATGGAACCATAATTCCTGCTACTCGAACAATGGGATAGCCCCCGCTGCATGACTTGGATTTACCTATATTCCGGATTTCTGAAACTGAATAATTCAGACAGGGCTTGACTACCCATTATTTCAGATTATCTTAGAGGTACCCATATGCACATCATGAAAACAAAAATCATATAAACAAAAGGGTGAACCATGGATTTCTTGGCGAAATCGAAAAAAAGAGTGATCTACGTGGCGGCATTACTGGCCGTTGGTTTCCTGACGGTGAATGCGGCGCAGGCTGACGAGAAGTCAACCCATTATTCATGGCAGGAACCACATGCCAAGATCCTTCCTAACGGCGGATTGGAGTGGGCTCCCAAGCCATTCGTGTTCGAAAAAGGTGCGTCGACCCGCTACATCGACTTCGACGCCGGCGACGACGCCAAGGACGGCAAGACTCAGCAGACTGCCTGGAAGCACCACCCATGGGACGCCAATGCGACAGGTGAGGCTAAAGCCTGCAAGGATATCCAAACGTACGTCTTCAAAGGCGGTGTAGTCTATCGTGGTGCCTTGAAGGCGACAGAATCTGGCGCACCTGGGAATCCCATTCGTCTGACCAGCGATCCAAGCTGGGGCCAAGGGCCAGCTCTTTTCTACGGCTCCACGCAAATCAAAGGTGGGTGGAAAAAAGCTACTGCCAATGATGCGCCAGGTATCCCCAAGCCAGAGAACATCTGGTACGTTGATCTGGGCAAGGACTACGATCCTGAGCCGGACGCCACGAAGTTTTCGTCGCTGTGGCAGATCAACGGTGGCAAAGTCGATTTCCTGCACATCGCTCGTGAACCTAACTACGATTTGAGCGACCCCAACAATCCTGTGAAGAACTGGCCGACCTGGAGTGGTTACGACAAGAAGACGAGTACTTTGTCCTCGCCTGCGCTCAAAGGATTGGGAGATAAGAATCTTTTAGCTGGTGCTACCCTATGGACAGAACGCGACTTCCTGATGGCCGCTGCGACACCCAATCAGCTCGGAGGAGTTGTCTACGATCCCGTTGCCGGTTCGCTCAGCGGTAAGATTTTTGGCGAAAAGCAATATGGTCGCATTCCGCGTGCCAAAGTTCACTTCATGATCGAGAATGTCGCCAAGTTCCTCGATGTTCCCGGCGAGTTCTTTTTTGCAGTCAATGGTCCAAAGGCCGGACGCCTTTTTGTCTATCCAGTTGGCGGTGCCGATCCCAACAGCATCGTATATGAAGTCGCGCAGACTTTCTATCTGGTCCAGCTTATCGATCAGCACGACATCGTGATAAGTGGTCTGGAGTTCCGCTACAACGATCCCGACGATGGAGCGAAGCGAGAATACACGGTGGGTAACGGTTCCCCGGCACCTTGCATCAGGATCGTCGGCAACTGCTCCAACATCACAGTCAAGAACTGCAAGTTCCAGTATGTTGCGGCAGCGATCGATGCCGGTCCGCGGCATGACATCGACGGCGGTCCAGCCGCTGAGGTATTGGATAACATCATTGTTTCGGACAACGAGGTAATGCACGCCTCGCGGGCCGGAGCAATTGCCGTATACGGTGGCAGCGCGAAACCCGCTGGCAGTCCCTATGGACGTCTGATACACTGCGAGGTGCTGCGCAATCGCGTGGTCGACACCGGTTTCCGTCACGGCTACTGCCCATGGTCATCCATTCCTGCCATTACCGTCTCTTATCCGGAAACTTGCGAGATCGCCGGCAACATCGTGGATACCAGCTTCGGCAACGGTATCATCACTTACGGAGGCAAGGGTAGCGGCAGTCGCGGCTTCGTGCCGCTGACGCGCATGCTCGTCCACCACAACCAGATCGACAACACCATGCTTGGCTGCAACGACTACGGCGGGCTGGAACACTTCCAGGGAGGCCCGATTTACCTCTACAACAATATCACCCGCAACTGTGTCGGTAACCGGACCCTGGGAGGAGAACTCGGTTACAGCCTCTATCTTGACGGTGGATTCAAATGCTACTGCTTCAACAACATCATGGCTGGCCTGGTGAAACCCGGAGCGCCAGATTACTTCAACCATTGTGGTTACTTCATGGTTTTCGGCTTTATGGATCAGCTCTTCAACAACACGATCTTCCATTTTGACAAGGGAATGGATGGCAGTTCTGGCAACCGCTCGAATATCCTGGGCAATCTGGTGGTGGACTGCAAGAAATCGTTCATCGGCCAGAACCGTGCCGGTGACGTATCCATGCTGGGCGGAGGCGATACCGGTGAGATGGGCAAGACCGGTATTCCAACGATGTCCTACGCCAGCAATGTCTTCTTCGGCAAACCGGAAGAGTTTGGCTGCGTGGCCGGTACGAGCGCCAAAGGCAGCAAAGCACCAGTCGTTCCGGGTAAGACCCTGGAAGAACTGCGCGAGAAACTTCAGGCCGAGAAATGCCGCCTGGCAAGCGTAGGCTGGCAGACGGCCGAGATGCCCATGGTCGACGTAGCTAAAAAGGACTATAGGCTGACGGCAAACTCTGAAGCCAAGGAACGCGGCGTGAAGTATTTCGTGCCCTGGGCGCTGGCTCGCAACGTGGGCGAATGGAACTTCTTCAAAAGCGTGACTTCACCCCAGATTGTCCTGGGTGAAGGTTATTACATGACCGACGAATACATGGATCGCGCCATGTACTATTTCCTGCCGCGAAATGATCTGATCGTCTCCTCCTGCGCCGCCGACAACTATGTCTCCGGTCAATTGGAAGACTGGATCGAAGGCTCTCTGGTCTTTGACGGCAAAGAACGCATTGCAACGCTCTCCCACGCAGAGATGACCAAGAACATGGAGTACCCGGTGGGCAAAGAGGGAAACAAGGTAGCCTACGATGGATCCAAACGGGAAACACTCGACATGGACACCAACAATTTCCTCATTGAAACTTTCTTCAAGACCGAGACGGGGCACACCGGCGGCGTTCTGGCGGGGAAGTCGGCGCAATCGGGCTACGAACTGACGGTCGGACCGGACGGCAGTGCCTGCTTGACGCTTCAAGCTGGCGGGACTAAAGCCGTGGCGTCTTCTACGGTCAAAATCAACGACGGCAAGTGGCATCATGTCCTGGTCGAAGCAGACCGCGCGGCTGGGAAGGCCACCTTCTATGTTGATGGCAAAAAGGCGGGCGAAGGTTCGCTGGATGCCATCCGCAAGGAGGCATCGCTCTCAAACAGTGCCGATTTCGTTGTGGGCAAAGGCTTCGCCGGAACGATGGATTTCCTGCGCGTCTGCCGAAGCACGCTGGCCGAATCCAAAACGTCAATCGATGAACTTTATGCCTGGGAGTTCGATGGTCCGTTCCTGCGTGACTTCACCGGCAAGGCTCCGGTGGGCAAACGCGATGCTGGAGCACTCGAATACGCCCCGTAAAGCAATAACGGATTAGATGCGGGTGAAATTCCAAACTCCAAACAAACGGGGAGAAAAAGGAAAAATTCAAACAAGTTCCTGTAAGAATGGAAAATTTCGTGGATTAGAAAAATCCTGTTTGGAATTTGAAAACTGGAACTTGTTTGGATTTTGGAAGTTGGAACTTGGAATTTGTTTGCCATAAGTGCAGCAGTCTGCTTTGAGCGGCTCACAAATTCAAGCCTCCGGAACTGGAAAAAGATCTGAAGCCATCCAGTATGCCTTGATTCATCTGAAACTCCAGACTATCTTACCGCCATCATGAAATCAAAATTCCTATCAGCTGTCCAATGAAGCAGAATATTCTCATCATAGAGGACGAACCTTCAATAGCCGACAACATAAGCTATGTCCTGGAGACCGAGGGCTTCAATCCGATATGGAAGAACACCGCGGCCTCTGGAAAAAAGTCGCTCAGGAACGAGAGAATTGCCCTGCTGATACTGGATATCGGCCTTCCGGACGGCAACGGATTCGATCTCTGCAAGGAGATACGAAAGGAATCCAATGTGCCGATAATATTCCTCACCGCCCGTTCGGAGGAGATAGACAAGATACTCGGACTTGAACTCGGTGCCGATGACTACGTGAGTAAGCCATTCAGCCCTAGGGAACTTGCCGCCAGGGTCAAGGCCGTGCTCAGACGACAGAAGGAGTCTGCGGCTGTTCCAGTAGCTGGAGCCGGGAAAAACATCAAGCTGGATTTTGCTGTAGACGATGAGAAAAACCGTATAACATATTGTGGAAAGATACTCACTCTATCACGCTACGAATACAAAATTCTCAAGCTTTTGATCGAGCATCCGGGAAGAGTATACGCAAGGAAAAGCCTGATGAATCTAGTCTGGGAGGAACCGGAGGTCAGCATGGAACGCACAGTTGATACCCACATCAAGACACTCCGTGCAAAGCTCAAGGAAATAAATCCAAAGACGGAACTTATCGTAACCCACAGGGGATTTGGATATTCCCTTATCGATAACGTCCAGAATTCTTCTAGGACTTTACAGTGAAAATCCGGACAAAAATCTACATCGGCTACTTCGTCGTGGTCGCCATCGGATTCTACTTCTATGCCGACAGGTCGATACAGGACCTGAAGCGACGCTACCTCGAGTCTGTCGAGGAGAACCTTGTCGATTCCTCAAATGTTCTCGCAACCATGCTTTCAGATGAAATCAAGGACGGAAAGATAAACACTGATGGATTCAAGGAAGCATTTGATAAGATTTACCATAAAAGGCTTTCTGCAAGAATATATGAGCTCATGAAGACAAAGGTGGATCTTGGCGTATATGTCACCGATGCCAGAGGAATTGTCCTTTTCGATTCAACCGATGCATCAAACGTCGGGAAGGATTTTTCAAAGTGGAATGATGTCCGCCTCACGCTTGACGGGAAATATGGGACAAGGGCGACAAGACTAAAGCAGGATGATCCCTACAGTCTCGTGCTGTATGTGGCCTCCCCTTTGACCGTCAATGATGAACTCTGCGGTGTCCTATCGGTCTGCAAGCCTATTAGGTTCGTCCAGGAATTCATCTACAAGGCCAAGGAGAAGATCATAATCGACTGTCTTTTCATCTGCCTTGCCGTGATGATACTTGGTCTGCTTGTCTCTCACTGGCTTACCCGTCCGATACAGCTTCTGACAGATTACGCGCTGGCTGTACGCGATGGAAAGAACGTGCCGTGTCCTAAACTCGGTAAGGACGAGATTGGCGACATGGGGAAAGCCTTTTCGGAAATGAAGGACACCCTCGAAGGGAAAAAGTACGTTGAGCAATATGTCCAGAACCTTGCTCACGAGCTTAAAAGCCCGCTCTCAGCAGTCAAAGGAGCTCTTGAAATTCTCAAGGAGAATCCATCACCAGACAAGCAGGCGAAATTCCTCGGAAATGCTGTTTCTGAGACGGAAAGGATGCGGAGGATTGTCGACAGGATGCTCCAGCTGTCCTCCCTTGAGAACCGGAAGGGGCTCAAGGACGTTGAAATGGTGGATATCGCAGAAATCATCAGGGATGTGACCGTGGAATATTCGGTATGGGCTGAAAGGAAGAAAATACGTTTTGAAACAGTATGTCCTCCTGGAATCAGGATCAGCTGCGAAAGGTTCCTCCTTGAGATGGCGCTTTCCAACCTGCTGCAGAATGCAATTGATTTTTCGCAGGAAGGCGCGGAGATTAAGGTTACAGCTGAGGAATCCAATGGTTCCATCAAGCTGACCGTATCAGATTCCGGCCCCGGCATCCCCGATTATGCGCTGGAGAAGATCTTTGAAAAATTCTATTCGCTTCCAAGGCCCGGTTCCGGCACAAAGAGTTCAGGGCTGGGACTAAGCATTGTCAGGGAGATAGTTGAGCTCCACAATGGAAAGGTTTCCGTTTGCAATCGTGCAGGTGGCGGAGTTGATGCCGTAATCGGAATTCCATCAAAGTGAACTTGCCTGATGCTATTTTTCTATCCTGAATTCCAGGGTAACGACCGCCCTTGCTGATTTTTCGATCGAGCATGTATCATATCTGCCGTAGTCGTCGACTTCTGTCGAATTTGCCGAAGTTATCTGGAAGACCCCCTGCGATGCAGAATTCAGGGAACCGACTTTTCCTCCACTATTCTTCGCAAGTATTTCGGCTCGCTCATATCCGTTCTTCGTGGCTTTAGCCAGAAGATTAAGCTTTATATCCTCTATCCCGAGGTTTACATACTCCGGTGGCAGTGAAGAGATCTCGATACCTTGTTTTATTAGATCCGTCACACTCTTTGAGATGTTGTCGATTTTCCTGACGTCATGTGATTTCACCTCCAAAGTCTGGCGGAGCACATAGTTCTCGATGACATTTGTCTTCTCACCCGTCTTTTCATTGTGCTTGAATTCGTAGCATGTGGATATGGGGCCTGTTGACAGCTGGCCATCAGAGATTCCGGAAGCCTTTAGATATTCTGCGGCGGAGTTCCTGGATCTTTCAATTTTCATGAACGCCTGTGCAAGATCCGATGATTTTGCTGATACCAGGCATCGCCATGTCGCATAGTTCGATGTGATCTTCTCCTCGGAAACACCTTTGACCCTTATCATGTTGTCCTGGCGCATCTTTACAAGAGCCTTTGAAAGGGTCTGGGAAGAATACATAACTCCGAACGCAAGACTTGTGCCAAGAAGAAACATCCCGACACCGGAAGCAGAAATCAACTTGTTCATAATGGGCTCCTTTTTTACTTTTCAGAAAGCATAAGCGTCCATTGTGAAGTTCAGGTGAAGTTCCGATGAAATAAAAGTGAAAAGGAATATGGCAGTTGTGTATTCACACGGGCAAGGTATCTTAAGAAAAATTCTAACTGGAGATAAATATGAACAGCATGAAGATTATTATACTTGCCATTTTACTTTCCATGGGCATGGTTCTTGCTGCTGCAGATCTTGATTTAAAGACTTCCGTCATCAAGGTGTATACTGTCCAGAGCAATCCCGACTACCATCAGCCATGGCAGAACTATCCGCAGTCTTCCGCCACTGGCTCCGGATGCATAATAAAAGACAATCTGATCCTTACCAATGCACATGTCATTGCTAACTCGACATTCATAATGGTCAGGAAGCAGGGGGATCCTAAGAAATATGTCGCAAAGTTGCTGATTGCAGGGCACCAGTGCGACCTCGCAGTCCTTAAAGTCGACGATCCTTCCTTCTTCGAGGGAATGACACCATTCGAGCTGGGAGAACTCCCTCATCTCCAGGATACTGTCACGGTGCTTGGATATCCGGTGGGAGGTGACAACATTTCAATCACTGAGGGAGTAGTCTCACGCGTCGAACCGACAATCTATTCCCATAGCGGGAAATATCTGCTCTCTGTCCAAATTGATGCTGCAATTAATCCCGGAAACAGCGGAGGTCCGGTCGTAAAAGACGGAAAACTAGTCGGCATCGCATTCCAGAACATCAGCACGGAGCAAAACATTGGGTACATGGTCCCATCGACCGTTGTCAGCCATTTCCTCGAAGACATCAAGGACGGCAAATTTGACGGTTTCCCTGACGTCGACATGGATGTCAATACAATGGAGAATCCGGACATGAGGAAATGGGCCGGGATGAAGGATGATCAGACAGGCGTGCTTGTAACTCATCTTACTGAACCTGAGAAGAAAAAAGGGATATTCAATCTGAATGACGTGATTCTGGAAATTGACGGAGTGAAGGTGGCCAATGACGCCTCGGTGCCCTTCAGGGATGGAGAGTTGATCTTCCTTGGACATCTCATCTGGCAGAAGAAAGTCGGAGACATCTGCAAGTTCAAGATCCTCAGGCAGGGCAAGGTGATGGAGTTCGATTATCCTCTCGGTCCCGGATTCAAGCTTGTGGCTCCAAGAGAGTATGACATTCTACCATCCTATTACATATTCGGGGGAATACTCTTCGTCCCTCTCACAGAGAATTATCTTGATACCTGGGGTGAATGGACCAAGGCTCCGGTTGAACTCGTAAATTTCGCGATGAAAGGCGAGGTTACCGATGAACAAGACCAGGTAGTAGTCCTTTCAAGTGTCCTTGCGGACGATATCAACATGGGCTATCAGAACCTGCGATATTCTTCTGTAAAGACAGTCAATTCCAAGAAGATCAAAAACCTGAAGGACATGATTGGAAAAATTGAGGGAATAAAGACCGGATTCATTGAAATTGTTTTTGAGGACAACAATAAGATCGTCCTCGATGTGGAAAAGGCCAGGCAGTCGTCGACCGGGATACTCCAACGCTACAGGATAGATTCCGACAGGAGCGCAGATCTGAAGAAGTAACGGTGTGTCGGCGTAACGGGGTATCGACGAAAGAGAAATAATATCAATATGCCTTATTTGTGTTATTTTCTCTTTTCCGCAACTGTCAACTGACGACTATCACCTGACGACCGACGACTTCTTAATACTTCCCATAAGTCCTTGCCGTCTCGACCATTGCCTCGAGATTCTCAAATGGCGTGTCGCGACCGCACTGGTCACCGGTGGAGAGGATGAATCTTCCTCCCTTTGCAGCGTCGTCTATCGCCTTCTTGCTGGCATTTATGACATCCTTGACCGAGCCCTTCAGCATTACCTCGGTCGTGTGAAGATTTCCCTTCAAGGTGATCTTACTGCCATACAGCCTCTTCAGTTCCTTGAGGTCGCAGTCGCCCATCGGAGGAATTTCAAGAGGATCGATTACAGTCAGCGTTGTCTCCTCAGCCATGATCTTCACGAGTTCCTTCTCGGGACCGCATGAATGTATGTGCGTTGGTATTCCTGCCGCAGTCGCGAGTTCGATTCCACGTTTCACTGCGGGAAATGAGATTTTCCTGAATATTTCCACGGTCTGGAAAACAAGGGAGCCAGATCCTCCCACTGCCAGAAAGTCCGGTTTTTCAGGCATTGCCATGATCCTTTTGAACCTCTTCTCAACATCCTCAATCCTCTTGACAGCCAGCTTCTCATACTTCTCTGGATTGTCATAGTAGTCATAGATCGCTTCTTCGCCGTTTAGGACACACGAGCAGGTCAGCCAAGTCCCTATCAGGCCCTGGTTCCCGATCATCCTCTTCACCTTTACGAAATTTTCCGGACCGACATCGACCTTGTTGACACCTTCGAGCGGTTCCCATCTTGCAGGTATGCCTGGCAGCCCAATTTTTTCTGGACGAATGTTGTGCGTCGGCGGATCTGCCTTGTAGTAGACGTCGACCCTGTCCCTCCAGACCTTCTTTCCGTTATCCGTATAATATTTTTGGGTGACGATCATGTCTTCCGTCCGATGCACGATGTTGTTTATCCATTCCGGTGAGTTGGATGTCTCTTCGGGAAAGACCAGCGGACAATAACCGTCCATCAATGAATCGATGTTGAACTTTTTCGCGCAGTCGATGTAGGCCTCCCATATCGGCTTTTTGTTGTAGAGATAGAGATCCCAGAACGGCATGCCTGTAAGCTTTGCGGGGATCATGTTTGAAAAATCCGGTGCAACCGGCACGCAGTCTGGCATTCCACCCTTCAGCACTGTCAGCAATCTTTCACGTGAGTTCATATGCGAGTTCCTTAAATTAATATTCTGTATGGATGATATAATAATGATGATAATGGTTGATTAATTGTCCTATATTGATATAATAATATCTGAAAATGACAAATTAAGTAGGTCGGGTTTTAACCCGCCAACTAAATCGACGGATTGAAACCCGTCATACTCATATTGATATTTGAGATGTATTATGAGCAAATAATTGGTGGCTTAAATGGACAATCCTAGGCTCCTCAAAGCTGCGACCACTCTCGATCCTGTTTCAGGTGTAAACTTTAAGATCAATACCCTATTCTCAGTCAGCGCTCAGGGGCACACCCATGATTTCATGGAGGTATTCCTTATCTCCAGAGGTTCCGTCAGGCATCTGGTAAATGGGAAAGAACAGAAGCTTGCAGAAGGGGATCTGGTCTTTATGCGGCCCGAAGATACACATTTCTTCAAGCAGTACCGCGACAGCGAATGTGAACTTGTCAACCTTGCCTTCCACGTCAGTCTCTTCAAGGAGATAAATAATTTGTTCCAGCCGGAATTTTCCCTGGATGCTTCGCTGAAGGAATTCCTGCCGGATGTCATCCGTCTCGGGCCGTCTGAGAAAAAATACATATATGAAAGGCTGCTGTCCGGAGGAGAACGCCTTCTTCAGAATCCGGCCGAAGCGGGAGTCTACTTCAAGATCCTGACCGCCGAAATCCTCCGTTTGTTCATGAAAAGGAGAACTGATACCGTTCATGCGAGGAATCTCCCGGAATGGCTGGAAAGGATATTAACGGAGATGAGGAGGAAGGAAAATTTCAAGGAAGGCCTTCCTGCTCTTAGGAGGATCGCTTGCCGCAGCGATGAACATACCTCAAGGTCTTTCCGTCAGTATCTCGATACTACGCCGACCGACTTTGTGAATGAGCTCAGGATCAAGTATTCCGCTTCATGCCTCTTGAATTCCGACGAGAAGATCGATTTCATCGCCATTGATTCGGGATTCGACAACCTCAGCCATTTCTACCACATGTTCAAGAAGGTCTATGGCAGTTCCCCAAGGAAGTATCGGCTGAAAAACAGAAAGAACGCAGTAATAGTGTAAATTATCAAGAGAAAATTATAAAGGAGGATTTGTCATGAAAGTAGTCGGAATAAACGGTAGTGCACGCAAGGACGGAAATACAGCGATCATGATCAATACTGCTTTCAAGGAGTTGGAAGCCGAAGGTATCAAGACTGAACTCGTCCAGCTTGCAGGTAAAAAGATCAGTCCCTGCATCGCCTGCTTCAAATGCTTCGAAGCGAAAAACAAGAAGTGTGTTGTGAAGGACGATGTCAACGCCTGCATCGAGAAGATGCTCGGGGCCGACGGCATAATATTGGGTTCACCAACATATTTCGCCGACTGCTCCGCACAGATGAAGGCATTCATCGACCGAGTCGGCTTTGTCTCGCGTGCAAACGGCGACATGTTCAAGCGCATACCCGGTGCTGCTGTCGTAGCAGTCAGAAGGGGTGGGGCAATCCATGCATTCGATACCATGAACCATTTCTTCACGATCGGACAGATGATAATAGTCGGCTCATCATATTGGAACGATGGTATCGGCCGTGAGGCCGGTGCAGTTGAGGGCGACAAGGAGGGCATTGAGACCATGAAGAACCTCGGCCGCAATATGGCATGGCTACTGAAAAAGCTGAAGGCCTGATTTTTCTCAATACCGCTCAATTTACACAGGAAAAAAGTTATGGAACGAAATTCATTGGATGTCTATATCGGAACTTACACCAGGGTAAATTCATCAGAGGGGATTTATCACTCGGTACTTGATTTGGAGACAGGAAAGCTTTCTGAACCTGATCTGTCATGTGTGGTGCCTAATCCGACTTTTCTGGAGATCCATCCGAACGGTAAGTTTCTTTATGCGATCTCGGAACGTGAGCCAGGAGCCGTGAGCGCCTTCGCGATACACAAGGAGAGTAGAAAACTCGAATTCATCAATAAGTCATCCTCCGAAGGTAAAGGACCATGCCATCTCTGCATATCAAATGACGGCAAAGTCCTCCTAACAGCGAATTATGGAAGTGGAAGCGTCGCTTCGATCCCGATAAAAGATGACGGCTCACTAGCAGATCCGGCAAGCTCCTTCCAGCATTCAGGTTCAAGCGTGAATCCCGGGCGTCAGAAAGGACCGCATGCGCACAGTGTGAATCTCAGTCCTGACAACCGATTTGCGTACGTCGCAGATCTTGGCATCGATAAGCTCATGGTCTACAGTCTCGATACTGGATCAGGAAAGATTGTCCAAAACAATCCATCGGAAATAAGGATAAAGCCTGGGGCTGGTCCGCGTCACTTTACTTTTCATCCCAATGGCAAAATTGCATATCTCATAAATGAACTCAACGCGACGATTGTCAGCTTTGCTTATGACTCCCTGAATGGAAATCTCTCCGAACTACAGGCTATTTCCACTCTCCCTGAAGGGTTTTCCGGACCAAACCTGTGCGCAGAAGTAAAAGTGCATCCGAATGGGAATTTCCTTTATGGTTCGAACCGTGGACACGATTCCATTGCCATTTATAAGATCAGTCCTTCGGATGGCAAGCTGGCACTTCTTGGCTTCCAGAATTCCGGTATCAGGAGCCCGAGGAACTTCAATATCGAACCGACCGGCAAGTTCTGTGTAGTTGCCAACCAGGACTCCGACTCTGTAATAATATTCCGTGTCAATCAGGAAACAGGTCTTCTGGAACCCACGGATCAGGTGATAAAGGTTGGCAAGCCAGTATGTGTTCGTTTTCTTAAAAGATGAGGCAGACAGGTTTGGAAAGGGTTGGGGTTCGGGGAAGGGAATAACCTTTCCTCAAAAGGTTTTCACTTCCCCGAGAAGAATTATTTCATGTTTAAAAGAAAACGGGGCCGTTTCCGGCCCCGTTTGTTTTATTGCGAATATCGCAGTTTATGCGATGTACGTCGAAGACGTTGTGGTTCCACCGAGTTCGCACCAGTCTGTATGGAAGAACTGGCCACGAGGCTTGTCTATCCTCTCATAGGTATGTGCGCCGAAATAATCACGCTGCGCCTGGAGCATATTCGCAGGCAGCTGGGCCGAACGGTATGAGTCGTAGTAGGCAAGAGCACTCGAGAATGCTGGAACCGGAACTCCAAGCTGTACCGCCGTGGATATGACCTTTCTCCATGAGGCCTGGCAATCATCGATCACCTTCTTAAAGAAAGGATCGAGCAAGAGGTTCGCCAGTTTCGGATTCTTGTCGAACGCGGCCTTGATGTCTCCGAGGAACTTTGCACGGATGATGCAGCCGCCTCTCCACATGAGAGCGATCTCACCAAATTTCAGATCCCACTTGTATTCGGCAGCGGCCAGTTTCATCATCTGGTAGCCCTGGGCATACGAACAGATCTTAGAGGCATATAGGGCTTTTCTGATATCTTCTACCATTTCCTTCTTATTGCCGGAATGCTTGAATCCGCTTGCAGGTCCGCTGAGAACCTTGCTGGCGGCTACACGTTCTTCCTTGATGGCGGAAACACACCTGGCAAACACAGCTTCAGCGATTGTCGGGGCAGGGGAACCTAGGTCAAGAGCTGCCTGGCTTGTCCATTTGCCTGTTCCTTTCTGGCCTGCGGTATCAAGGATGATGTCGATGATGTACTTGCCAGTCTCGGGATCCTTCCTCTTGAGGATGTCCCTGGAGATCTCTATCAAATAGCTGTCAAGGTCTCCTTTATTCCATTCGGTGAATACGTCATGCATCTCTTCTGCCGACATAGAAAGGATGTTCTTCATGAGAAAATAAGCTTCGGAGATCATCTGCATGTCACCATACTCTATTCCGTTGTGGACCATCTTTACGAAATGGCCGGCGCCATCATTGCCAACCCACTCGCAGCACGGACTGCCATCCGCGACTTTCGCTGAGATAGACTGGAAAATAGGTTTGACATGCTTCCACGCCTCAGGATTTCCTCCGGGCATGATTGATGGTCCCTTGAGAGCTCCCTCTTCACCGCCAGAAACGCCTGTCCCGATATAGAGGATTCCCTTCTCGGCAAGATATTTGGTCCTGCGTATCGTATCGGGGAAATGGCTGTTTCCGCCGTCGATTATAATGTCACCCTTCTCAATATGGGGAAGGACGAGTTCGATGAAGTCGTCGACAGGCTTTCCTGCCTTGACCATCAGCATTACCTTGCGAGGCTTTGCCAGGTTCTTTGAAAGCTCCTCGAGGCTGTGGCAACCGATGAAGTTCTTACCTTTGCCGCGAGCATTCATGAAATCATCGACCTTGCTCACTGTACGGTTGAATACCGCTACCGTGAACCCTTTGCTCTCCATGTTCAATACGAGGTTTTCTCCCATGACAGCCAGTCCTACGAGACCGATGTCAGCCAGTTTCTTTCCTTCTGCTTTTGCCATTTTCCATTTCTCCTTAGGTTAAAATAAACTATTTAAATTACCGTCTTGAATCCCAAATCCCGTATAACCTCAATGTGGTCTGCTGAAACATTGGATGTGTTGACTTTGAATACTTTGAACTCTCTCCTAAGAGGATACTCCTCCCTCTGCTTTTCAAAAGTTGCCGGAGAAGATCTCAGCTTCCTATCGTCATTACTGATGTTGTATGTGAAATTCACCGCTTCCAACAGGAGCTGTTCTTTCGATTTTCCTTTGCCATTGATTTTGATCTCAGTTGCTTCAGGCTCAGGAACCTGTGTCGGATACCAGCTCTCAAGTTCCTTTATCTTGAAAAATTTCGCCAATGCCTGGACGCTCATCGAAGTGCCGTTGGATTTCCCGTCGGTCGAGTATCCGGCTATATGAGGAGTTGCGAACTTCGCAAGCTTCAGTAGTTCCTTGTCGATGTCAGGTTCGTTCTCCCAGACATCTATGACGGCTCCGGCTATCTTTCCCAATTTCAAGGCATTTATCACGGCTGAAGTTTCCATTACCTCTCCCCTGGAACTATTGAAAAACCAGGGCTTCTTCTTCAGTGAACTGAAAAAATCATTGTTTGCGATGTGGAATGTCTTGTCCTGTCCTTCATCCGTCAGGGGGACATGAAATGTTATTATGTCTGAATTTTCGATTATTTGCTTCAGTGAAACGAAACTTGTTTCGTCGCATTCATTGCGGGAACGGGGTGGATCATTCAGCAGAACCTTCATTCCGATGGTCTTTGCGAACTTCGCAACCTTCGAACCGACATTTCCGACACCCACGACGCCAAGAGTCTTTTCAGCAAGGGAGAACTTGTTTTCTACGGCAAGATTCAAGATCGCTGAAGCGATATACTGCGCCACTGACGCCGAATTGCATCCGGCGGCATTAGTCCAGAAGATATTATTCGATTCGCAATATTCCGAATCAATATGGTCGAACCCGATGGTTGCAGTGGCGACAAATTTTATTTTACTTCCTTCCAGCAATTCCTTGATGCATTTCGTACGGGTACGGACGATCAGCGCATCGGCATCGGCCACGTCAGCCTTAGCGATCTTCGCACCAGGTAGATAGACTACTTCCGCGAAGGGCTCAAGCACCCCTTTCAGAAACGGTATTTTATTGTCTGCTACAATTTTCATAATTTTACCACAGAGTCACAAAGACACAGAGTTTGCTATTTATAAAACTAATCTCTTTATGCCTTTCTTGATAATTGGGTAATTATAGTTTATCAATAATCCGACACGCATGTTAGTCAATTTTAAATAAGTTAAAAGCTGTGCATCAAAGACCGGATTCATATCATCAACAGCCTTGATTTCAACAATGACCTTCTCTTCTACCAGCAAATCAAGTCGGAACCCGGCATCAAACTTAATGTTATCATATACAACAGGGACATTGACCTGTCGTCTTACTCTCAATCCGGATTTATGCAGTTCATGACACAGGCATATTTCATAGACCGATTCGAGAAGCCCAGGACCTATTGCCTTGTGAACCTTAAAAGCACCCTCGATAACAGCTTTTGAGATTACGTTTGTTTCCTCCGGAATTGGTTTGTATTCTGTACCTGTCATATAAAATATCTCTGTGTCTTTGTGTCTCTGTGGTTGACTTAATCCTTCCATGGTGGAGTGATAGGCAACGCCTTTTCCAGCGCCATCAGGAGGTTCTCCTGATATTTTCCCGCAAATGTTCCGTTGAAGAACTTGTCAATTCCTTCTTCAGACAGCTGTTTCCAGGAAGTTTCCTCGTCGCCCGGAATTATAGGGAAGAAGAGAGCCTTGTTCGCCTGGGCTGCCTTCAGATCCCCAAATGCGTCCCCGACCATCAGTACCTTGTTTTCCCCATAACCCTTCTTGAGTGTTGCAAACATAATGTGTTCGCTCTTTGTGCCGTGTTCCTGTCCGGCAATGCATGACAGGTAATGGTCGATCTTGTTCTCCTCCCATTCTCGTCTGAGGGCTTCAAGAGGTGTCTGGGAAACAACTATCATATCAGCCTTCGATTTAGCCTTCTCAAGGACAGTCTTCACTTCTGGGAAAGGCGGACAACCATAGACCATATCTTCAATCCTCTTGTTGACTTCCTTTGTCCAACCGAGGAGCATTTCGAGATCTTTGTCTCCGGAACTTTTCACCTTCGCTTCCAGTGTCGGATTACCGAGTTTTGTCTCTTCCTTGAGCCAGGCATCAAGAGATTTCATCTCAGGGATATGGATTCCGCGGTCCTTGAAGACCTTGCGCTTCCGCATAAGGGCGAGTGCCTTCTGTACAGCTATGAACCTGTTGCTTCCGCGATCCTTGCTGTAAAGGTTCACGAAATCCCAGACTTCACGTGCGTATTTGCTCGCGGCCTGCAGCTTGAAATGCTTGATGAAAGCCGGACAGAAACATTCCTTGTGCTTGATCTCCATCGTGTCAAAGATACAGCCATCGCTGTCGAAACCGATGAAGAAGTCATGCTTCTTCGGCAAATCCTTCAATTGCGCAACATAGTCCATAAAGTCTAATCCTTAAGATAACCACAGAGGCACAAAGGCACAGAGTTATATTTATGAAAAAGAAAAATTCAATAAATAAAAAATTGGTGTCTCTGTGCCTCTGTGGTTAGTTATTTTACACTCCGGAATAAGCTGAAAATGCACCATCGACCGGAACAACAACTCCGTTCACAAATCCCGCACCTTTGTCGTCTGCGAGCCAGAGCAGGGCGCCGATAAGCTCCTCAGGTTTTCCAAAACGTCCCATAGGAGTCATTCCAAGGATCTTTTCCGCCCTTGGCGTAAAAGAGCCATCGGGCTTAGTGAGAAGCGAACGGTTCTGGTCAGTAAGGAAGAATCCAGGAGCTATTGCGTTCACCCTGATGTTGAGCTTGGACATGTGGACAGCAAGCCATTGTGTGAAATTGCTGACAGCCGCCTTTGCGCCACTGTAAGCCGGGATCTTTGTGAGTGGGCAAAATGCGTTCATTGATGAGACATTGATGATGACACCGTTCCCTTTTTCCGCCATCTTCCTGGCGAATACCTGGGTGGGCAGGAGGGTTCCGATGAAGTTCAAGTTGAACACGAATTTTATGCCTTCGGGATCTAGGTCGAAGAATGTGATGAAATCCTTTGAACCGACTTTGGCGAGTTCATCCTTTGTAAGGAACTCGTTGCTCGTCGTGCCCTTGGGATGGTTTCCGCCGGCGCCATTGATGAGGATATTGCAGGGACCAAGCTTGTCGCAGACGATCTTCTCCGCCTGCTTGAGACTTTCAAGCTCGAGGACATTGGCTGCAACACCGATCGCTGTTCCGCCCTTGTCAGTGATACCTTTCGCCACCTTGTCAGCTGCATCCTGCCTGAGATCGAGTATTGCGACTTTCGCACCGCATTCGGCAAGTGCTTCGGCCATTGCTCCGCAGAGGATTCCACCGCCACCGGTCACGACAGCGACTTTGTTCTTCAGATCAACCTTGAACGGTACCATTTTAATTCTCCTTGGTTTTTGGCACAAAGGCACAGAGGCGCTAAGGCACAAAGTTTATTTTAATTTTGGATTTCCTTAAATTCCTTGAAATATCTTCCGGGAGCTTCTTGTCAGTGATGATGGAACTTATCTGATCCGGTCTTGCGAAGTTCGCAAATGCAGGACGCGTGAACTTCGTATGGTCGGCGAGGACGATTATCTCCGGTGCGCAGTTGAGCATTTTCTGCTTCGTTTCAGCCTCGACCGCATTTTCACTTGAGAATCCTAGTTTTAAATCGAAACCCGAGCATCCGAGGAAGACTTTGTCCACGCGGATTGTCTCGAGCGCCCTGCAGGCCCACGGACCTACAAGGGCTCCGCTGGCCTTCCTCAATGTTCCGCCTATGAGCTCAACGATGACTTTTTCATCTGGGAGTAGTTCGCTGGCGACGGCAAGGTTGTTGGTTACCACGCGGAGCTCGCGTCCATGAAGTTCCCTTGCCAGTGCGAGTATGGTGGATCCGGCATCTAGGAGAATGTTTTCTCCGTCATTGATGAGAGAAGCTGCGAATTTCGCAATCCTGTGCTTCTCATCCTGCTGCTGTGAAATGCGTTTGAGGTGTGAAACGACCTGCTGGGGATTTTCCGCAGGGATGGCACCGCCATAGCGGCGAAGAAGACGGCCCTGGTTTTCAAGCTCAGTTAGATCCTTTCGAATCGTAACCTCGCTGACCCCGAGGCGACTGCTAAGTTCGCCAACGGAAATCTTCTTTTCCTTGAGCAGGATATCTAAAATACGCTCAAAACGCTCGTTCATCGGCATGTCCTTCTTTGGCTTACGAAACGAAACCATAACGCTTACGTTTCAAAAGTCAAGAAAGGGAAAACAAATAAATATGGAAAAATATTACTAGGCAAGAATCTAGCGGGAAAGCTTCTTGAATTCGTCAATTAGGGCCACGTCCGCAAGATCTATGGGACGCCCTGCTTCAATTTTTAGTTTTCTGATATGGTCCAGTGAAGCCACCCGGACATCATTACCTTTTATCTTTATCTTTACTGAACCTTTCAGCAAATCCTTGAAATCGGATGGGCTATCTAGAAAAACATCTACAATCTGGGGGCCTTTTGGAACGGAAAAAGATATGCACTGGCCGTACAGTAATTCGGACTTGTCTATAAGTGGAGCAAAGTCATCATTGTCAAGTTTAAGGCCCATTCCCGAAAGGGAGTTTATCAACTTTCGGATATTGCCTTCTTTAGCGGAAATTTTTATATCAATATCCAGCGTTGTCCTGGAGATACCATGGAGGCTGAGAGCTGCTCCTCCGATGATCACGAATTCCATGCCAGCTCCGGCAAGGGAATCAAGAACTTCTGCCCAATGAATTTGCTTCACTTTTCCGCGCAGCCTTTCTGAATTCCAGATATTTCCTTCTTTTGGAATCCGGAAGCAAGGACAGGATTTCATGTCCGGTGTCGAGGCACCATGTCAGCCTGTCCATCGGGGCAAGCTTCATGAACTTCCTGATCTGGTTTTTCCTGATTTGTTCCGGAGACATTACAACACCTGTTTATTGATATAATATACATCATATTTTGAGATTCCATAGGGGAGGGAATGTCTATATTCCGCCCCTACAGGGCGAATCAGTCTTTTGGGGTCGACACCTATGGCTGAAGCCATAGGCTGTATTATTTGACACATTCCATGCGTGAGGAAATAACAGTCACATTATTGAATTTGATTTCTTAAATTGATGACTCGTAGGATTTGAGAGCAAATCAAACCAACGGCAACCGATGGTAATACAAATGCAATCATCTTTAAGTTGTGGGAAATAGACATACATATAATACATCGTGATGCGGCTGAAAGGCCCTCCGATGCCATGAAATAAAAACTTGAAGATAACTGCCAAAAGGCCAATGTAACTACCGCAAATAGAACAAGAATACTGATAATATTGAGTATTCTTGGCATCAGCTCTATCAAGAATTTTCGTCTTCTGAAAAAGATAATGCAGACCAGCAAACAAGTAATATCAGCCGTAATCAAAAATATTGACACCCACAATGAGTAATTCATATAAAAAGCTTCATTACTTGAAAAAACTATATTTGTTGAGAAACTCATACTCTCCATAAAACACCTCAATAAAATTACCATGTTACATGTCAGGCTCTTAGTCTGAACGTGGAGTGCGGTAACTTGTTACCGCTTTGTGTCGTAAAATTCATTTTGCGATTATCACACGAGAAATAAATTTATCTGAACATGGCGGCAATCAGTCTTCGCTAAAAAGCTACGCCTAACACGTAAATTGCTGCACTCCAAGTGATTCGCCTTGCGAATCAAGAATTGCCGGCGAGACGCCGGTGCTCCGAAATAATATAAAATCAATTCCTCGCCGGTTCGCCGTTACTCCGTTACTCCGATACTGTCCTATTCCGCAGGTTCAGGCTTCGCATCCGGAGCCGGAGCGGCGTCAGGCTTCTTGTCGGAACCGTTGAGTTTAATCTTGACGGTGCGACTGATGGCCATGCGCGATACGCCAAGGTTCAGTTCCGTCTTGCCCTTGATTAGCTCCTCGAAGTCCTTTACGTCGTTAACCGGTCTGGCGTTGATCTGGCTTATGATCTCATAGGGCTTGAGTCCCGCCACCGACGCCTTGCTTCCCGGATCGACTTTGGAGACGATAACTCCCGGTTCATCTTTCTCCTTTCGGAAGTATTTGCGGACTTCGCAGGTGAGGTTCTTTACCGTGATACCGAGGGCGTCAGACTTGTATTTTTCCGCGGTCTCGAAGTAATCGGGACCTTTTTCAATTGTGAACTCCTTTTTAAGGATCTTTCCGCCAGAGCAGTATTCAAGAGTGAATTTTTTGCCGAAACCTACATTTGTAAGGAAATTGGCCATTGAATTGTCGAGAGACTGCCATGGCATGGGGATACGGCTGTAATACTGATCCGGGATCCTGTCATATTCCGCCCATGGAAAATCTCGGAACGACTGTTCATCGGCCCTGATTTCGATGGGAGCGGGATCATCCTCCAGATAGATGCTCAGTAGGATGTCGCCCTCCTTTATGCCGGCCTTTGCTGCTGGGGAATCCGGGAAGAGATATGAAACCACGGCTCCGTTGCGCCCGTTCTTGGTGAGCTCTGCAACCTTGTTCATACGTGCAAGTTCAGGATTGAGCTGCTGGAGTTCAACTCCGAGCCAGGCGATCCTGTTCTCATCCTTTTCACTGAGAGGAATGTTCGAAGGATTGCAGCTGGCTTCGAGATTGTCGAGGGCTTTTTTCAGATATGATGCAGGAAGTATCTCCTTTTCACCTCTTGCGAACATCG
Organism: uncultured Victivallis sp.; assembly: GCA_964600895.1. Taxonomy (GTDB): domain Bacteria; phylum Verrucomicrobiota; class Lentisphaeria; order Victivallales; family GWF2-50-93; genus GWF2-50-93. Next base: position 18,155 of record CAZRKP010000038.1, on the reverse strand, counting down.
AACCGCGATCCATTGTAAGTCGCGCACGGTAATATAGGGGCAGAGCGATGAGAGATCCATCCATGTCGAAGAGGAAAATATTGTCGGAAACAGCCGGCAGTTCCGGAAAACGATAATTCTTCCAGCCTATGTCGAAATCGGTGATCCTGTTGTAGAGGCAGTGGGAGACAAGCTTGTCTCCATATATCTTTATCTGGACTGCAGGCAGGAGGACTGACCGCAGCTTCATTATGTCATCCTTTGAGAAAACTATGCCTTTCGCCTCGGATGGTTCCTTCAGTTCAGCGATGAAAGCTGAAAATTCGTTCAAGGAGCCGACGAAGGACGCGGTTTTTCCAGACTCGGTACCATCTGCGAAGATCTTTATGCCTTCCAATCTTGCGGTAATCCTGGGCTTGATATCGGCAAAGACCAGGACCTTCTTGGAATCAAGCATCATTCCCTTTGTGTTGAGTTCGGTGTCAAATACCGGATTGTCGTCGTCGCCTGAGTATCTGCTGAGCATTCCGGCCTGCATGCCCGGTTTAAGCTGTGGACTCCTGAAGTTGATCTGGACCCTCACGATGTTCTTTGAAGCCAGGTCCTTTATTTTGCTGAGCAGGATCTGGAGATCAGCGTCGGAGATCTTTGGGATTTTTGACAGGGGCATTTTCCATGAGTCATCGGAACTTACTTCCGGATTCATGGACAGTCCGACCATCTCCCCCTTTTCATCGACGATCACTGATGACGGGGAACCTTTCCTCGAGAAGTCAGATATCTCCGGATAATATGTTGCATCCTTACCGAGGGGCTTTGCGTTCATCTTCCACATGCCGTCCTCGATGGATAATCCCACGATACAGTAGGGTGGTTTCGCGTCGGGATTGATAACCACAGGCTTTGAACCTTCAATTGCCTTTTCCAGTTTTAGTATCACACCCTGTTGCTTGATCAGGTAGGATGAGATCTTTGCGGAGGACTCGGATTTTCCGTTCGTGACCCTTATCTTGCTGATGAACCTCTGCTGCGTGAGGATGTCCGGTGATGCCAGTTCAGTATCTGAAATCAGATATCCGGGCACTTCGAATGGACGGTTTTCCCTGACATATTCACCAGCGTTCGTGCCATGGAACCTGTTGCAGTTGGAACATCTGTAACCGGCAATGATTGGTTCTTCACCGTTGTCATACTTGAAATAATATTCTACATGGACTGTCGAAGGAGCGACCGTCTCTATGATCTTCTGGATGTCGGGCTCGGTCTTGCCTTTTTCCTCCTGTGAAAAAACTGGTGACTGGTACAGGAAGGAAAGTGCGATGAGGAGAGCTATTGTTCTGAACATGTAAACCTCCTTTATTTCTCATAGTCCCGTGAAAAATCCAGGACAAGCTGTTTGATCGAACCATTTCTCAGGACATTCACCAGGATGCGGGGATTGTCCTTTACTTTTTCTATTGCAGCCTTATGTATTTCCCTGATGTCGTCAAGTGACTGGATGTCCTTGTTGTCTATGCTTATGATGATGTCATTGCGCATGAGTCCGGATGACTGGGCGTTACCCGGATATTTTACGCCGTATATGAAAACACCCTTCTTCCTGTGGAAGTAGAGTTCCGGATTGTCGAACTGGTTAATCGTCTTGACGGTGAAATCCCATCTCGGGCAGTCGAGTTCCACTCCCTCGACCTCGCCTTTCTCTCGTGGGGTGAACTCGATCGCCAGTTGTTTCCCTTCCCGCTCGATTTCAAGTTTTACAGGCTTGCCCTTTGGCAGAAGTCCGAGCTTTCTCCGGATGTTTGGCAGGTCTTCTTCAGTTACAGCCGTCACTTTTTCGCCGTTGATGCTGATGATCCTGTCGCGTGACAGCAATCCGGCCTGTCTTGCCGGGCTTTCCTGTTCCGTGCCGGAGACAATGACACCTGAGGAGGCGTTGAAGTACGTGTTCCTCCTGAAATCATTAAGTGGCTGGAGGATTAATCCTGTCCAGGTCCAGTTCACTTTTCCGAATTTTCGGATCTGTGAGACGATCGTCAATATTGTTTCAGAGGGAATTGCAAATCCCATGTCTCCTCCGCCCGCAGTTACGCCGAGAGTATTTATACCTATAATGGTGCCGTTGGTGTTTACGAGGGGGCCGCCGGAGTTTCCCGGACTGATCGATGCATCAGTCTGGAGCCATAGGCTGTATTCGCTCCTCATGGGAAGGAACCTGTTCGAACAGGATATTATCCCGACGGATATTGATCTGCTGAGCCCCCATGGCGCTCCCAGTGCCATCACAAAATCACCTTCCTTGAGCTTTGAAGAATCACCAAATCCTGCGAAGGGGAGAGGGGCGTGCTTTTCAGGGAGTTTTAGTTTCAGGAGTGCCAGATCGGTATCCTTGTCTTCGCCCTTGACCTCGGCATCAAAGTAGGAGCCGTCGTAGAGCAGGCATCGTATCTCGGTCGCCTTGTTGACCACATGCCAGTTGGTGAGGGCTTCTCCGTCGGGGGAGATGATGACTCCACTGCCGGAGGATTCAAAGGTCACCTTCTTGCCTTCCCTGAACTCCTCCCGTAAGGTTATGATGAAGATAAGGGATGGGAACACCTTTTCCTTGGCGATATTCAAACCTGCGTTGAAATCAGGACTGGCGAGTTTTCCTCCTCCTGCGGCATCGGAGAAGTTGAAACTGGAGCAACCGGCGGAAATTACAACGAGGCAAGTTACAGAGAAGATAAAGATCATCTTGCGCATGGCGCTGAATCCTCCTGAAAGAAAGTTGATTTGATACTCTATACTCCCAAAGCGATATTCCAACGTACAACAGGATCATTTCAGGATATTCATCCCAATATGCATGAGTGAGAATGCGTTCCTGAACTCCTCGAGGGAGAGGACATTGGATGTCTTCACCCTGATCTCAACCTTGTCTCCAGGAAGCACGTCTAGGAAATTGTCGCTGAAGATGGCGTCGGGATCGGCGAAGTCAATGTTCATATACAGGTCCTTTAGCAGGACCATGGCAGATACGGTGATCTTGAATAGGCAGTTTGAAAGTCTTTCATGTGCGACGGTGAACTCCTGCTGCTGCGGCCAGGAGAATTCCTTGGGCAGGACTCCGAAATAAGTGTTTCTGGCGACAATCTTACCTTCCCTGGATATCTCGGCAACGAGGAATTCCTTCTTGAAATCAATCCCTTCAGGATCGAACTTTTTCAGCATGAGACTCCTGTTGCCGGGCATGTCAAATTTCTCCGAGTGCAATTTCTTCATCCTGGTACAGTCGCATTTGGATATGCGAAGTTCGCAGGAGGCTTTTTCATCCATGTCGTTGACAGCCCATACCTCAATGGGGCCGTCATCGGTCCTGAGGAAGCTCGCAATGATCGGTGCGTAAGCCCGTTTAATATAATAGTAATGGGCCTTGCGCCGAAGGTAGTAGTCCACGGCGGACCAGCTCGGTGCCGGCCAGCAGTCGTTGAACTGCCATATCACGGATCCGGCGCAGTCGAATTTCCTCCTTCTGAAATATTCGACGGCGAACCTCAGCATTTCAGCCTGGCACACCATCGACAGGTAGCAGTAGTTCTTGAGGTTGTCTGGTAAATGGAAGAGGAATTCAAGGTAATTCCTGAGCTTTTTCATGTCGGCCAGCGTGTTCTCGTGGGAGACAAGGACATCAGAATCGATCTTTGAAATATCCTTTCCCTGGAGGAACTGCTTCACCGTCGAATATGGAGGCATGCCAATGTATCCGAATTCGGATATGAATCGCCCTTTCTCCTTGAGCATATGGGTGTAGTTCTGGTCCTTGCTGACGCCGAATCCGAGCCACCAGGCATGCCTGTCGCCGCCTGTCTCCGAATCCGGATCTTCCGGCTTGTCCGGAGTGTATGGGCTTCCCAGGATATATGGCAGGTCGGGTGCGATCCTGCCGCAGATCTCCGGGAATATCTCCTCGTAGTATTTTCTTCCATGGAACTTCTGTTCCTTGGTGAGATTGTTCCATACAAAGTGACAGGGATAACATTCATTGTTGCCACTTATGAGGACAAGTGATGCGTGATGACGTAAGCGTTTCAGGTTCTGCTCCACTTCTATCTTTGAACTCTCGACAAGATCTTCGGTCTCAGGATAGAAGTTGCAGGCGAACGCGAGATCAAGCCAGACCATCATTCCAGCCCTGTCACAGAGCTCGAAAAACTTATCATCCTCGTAGAATCCTCCGCCCCATGTGCGAAGGATATTGAAGTTCGCTTCACTTGCATCCTCTACGAGCCGTTCAAGCTTGGCATCCGAAACTCTGGGGAGATAGGCGTCATTCGGACACCAGTTGGCGCCTTTGGCGAATATTTCCCTGTCGTTGATTTCAATTATGAACTTCCGTCCCTCCTTGTCCTTTGGCTGCAATAGCCTGACCTTCCTTATGCCGATATGCTTTTCTTCGCTGATTGTCTCGAAACCGGGACAAGTCAGGTGCAGTGTCATCCTATACAGGCTCTGACCACCGTGGCCATTGGGCCACCACAAGGTCGGATTGACGATCTTCACCGGACGCAGACTGATCACATTGGCGCCCTGTTTCAGGTGGAGTCTGTGTGAAGGAAGCAATTCCATGCCGTCGACATCAAGGGAGGCGATGAGGATCGTGTTCTCATGTGCCTCGATTTCAAGTTCGGCGGTAATGTCGGCCGTCTTGAAATCATCAGAGAGGTCTATCTTGTATCTGGAGCTTCTGAGTATGAAAGGTGAATCTTCGAGCCGCAGATATGCCTTCTTCCATAGGCCAAGCGCAGGGGGAACGCAGCCAAGCCAGTCCCAGCCTGCGGAATACGCCGCTTTCCTGACGTAGGGATAATAGAATTTTGGATTGCCATGGCACTGGTTCACTGAGGCCTTAGCTTCTGAAGACTTGAACTTCTCCTCGCAATGTTTTACTGGACACCTGATCAGTACACTGATAAAATTCCCATTGTCATTAAGCTTGTCAGTGAGTTCAAATTCATAGGTCCTGTACATGTTGTCCGTCGTCCCCAGCTCCTTGCCGTTCAGGAAGACCGTGGAGAGTGTGTCTATACCCTCGAATACGAAGAAGCATTTCTTTCCAAGAGGGACAGCCGGGAGATTTGTCCTGTATTCCCAGCTCATTCCGTAGAACCAGTCTGTTTCCTTGAGATTGTCCTTTAAGTAAGGATCGGGGATGTCTCCATACTTCATCAGGTCAAGCTGGATTGTTCCGGGAACTGAAGCCGCCCTGAACTTGGAAAGGTTGCTTTTGTCGTCCGGCGGATTGACCGCCCTGAACTCCCAGTCTGTTTTAATTATTTCTGGCATAACCTTTCCTGTTCAATTTTTCTTTTCAGGCGGCCTGCGCCTGAAGAGGAAAATTATCCTCTTAATGGCGAATTTAAAGACTATGAATATAACTGCCTTGGAATATGTAAAGAATGACAGTGGCCTGCTGACGATCCTGATCTTGTTCTCCCTCAGGGCTGAGATTACTGAAGCGACGTTCTTTTCCGCATCGATCATCGAATATGTCTTGTCGAGCTGGAAGAGATGGTGCGAGTCGGAAGTCCCGACAAGCGGCTTTCCGTGTTTCTCAGCGACCTTCTTCGCCAGCGAATTGAATCGGTCGAAGACCCGGGTGTAGTAATGGCAGTATTCGATGCTGTCGAAGAGATCGATGTTCTCAAGGAGGCGAGACTGCAGGGAATACTTTCTCAGATGCGGATAATATGGGTGCGGGGTGATCACGAATATCTCTGGATGGTTTTTCCTGTATTCCCTAAGTTCGTCGAATGTTCTGACGGATTCGACATCCTTTTGGGGATTAAGTATGACCACGTGCTTGCCTTCAATGGTCGATTCTATGCCGGGCACGAGCAGTATGCCTTTGCCGGCCGCGTATTCTATGAGTTCCGGAGTGTATGTGAAGATGTCGTGGTTTGTGATCGAGATAACTTCGAATTTCCTCTCTGCGGCCGCATCGATAAGATCCCTGGCACAGTAGGTTATCAGGTCCCTGTTGTCCTCGTTCGTGTGTATGTGGAAGTCAGCCTTAAGCATCTCTCAAACCTGTGAAAAAGTCCTTAACACCAATTGAAAAAACGGACTATTATATTAACATTGTCATGCATAAAATTAAACTTGGATTCTGATAAATGGGCAGGAAAAGATTCGAAGAGGTTTCAGCTGAATATGACGTGGTCGTCGCCGGAGGGGGGCTGGGCGGGCTCACCGCCGCCAACATCCTCGCCAGGAACGGCCACCGAGTCCTGCTTGCCGAACAGCATTCCCAGTTCGGTGGACTCGCCACATATTTCCGCAGGAAGAACCACATCTTCGATGTTGCCTTGCATGGTTTTCCGATTGGAATGAAGAAGACCCTCAGGAAATACTGGTCGCAGGAGATGGCGGACAGGATCATCCAGGTGAAAAGCATTCGCTTCGACAATCCACAGTTCACTCTCGAGACCACGTTCACGCGCGAGGATTTCACCAGGATACTTATTGAGAAGTTCAATCTTGGCAAGGAGACTGTCGACGCCTTCTACAACGAACTGGAGGCCATGAATTTCTATGACGACAACAAAATGACCAACCGCGACCTGTTCAACAAGTATTTCCCAGGCAGGAACGATGTCGTCCGGCTCCTCATGGAGCCCATCACATATGCCAACGGCTCAAACCTGGACGAACCGGCCATCACCTACGGAATAGTCTTCTCGAACTTCATGAGCAAGGGCGTCTACACATTCCTTGGCGGGACAGACCTGATGATCGACATGATGGAGAAGGAACTCCATAAGAACAGGGCCGACTTCTGCACCAAGGCAAAAGTGGAAAAGGTGGAAGTCGAAAATGGAAAGGTCTCAGGTGTCAAAATAAATGGGAAGCAGATTAAGTGCAAGGCTGTTCTTTCCAATGGCAACATCCTGAGCACTGTACATGAGTGGACCGGAGACAAGTATTTCTCTCCTGATTTCATCGGAAAGGCCAGGGGCGTCAGGCTGAACACCAGCAGCTGCCAGGTCTACATCGGATTGAAGAAGGGCGAAAAGTTCGATTTCATAGGAGACCTCCTATTCACCTCGACCTATCCGACATTTGAACCGGACAAGTTGCTTTCAAAGGAGATCACCAGCCGCACATATTCAGTCTATTATCCCGACATCCGGCCCGGCACCGAGGACTACACGATCGTCGCCTCAATGAACGCCAGATACGAGGACTGGGCCGATCTTAATGCTCAGGATTATAAAGCTGCAAAAGAATATCTCATCCAGGATACATTGAACGCCCTGGACAAATATGTTCCCGGCATCAGGAACAAAATTGACTATACCGAAGCTGCCACTCCGAAGACGTTCAAGAGATATACCATGCACGGACTCGGTTCATCCTTCGGTACGAAGTTCGAAGGGCTTGAGATAAGCATGAAGCTTTCAGAACAGGTTCCCGGACTTTTCCACGCGGGTTCGGTCGGCATCATAATGTCCGGCTGGCTCGGTGCCGCGAATTACGGGGTGATTGTTTCCAACAAGATTGATAAGTATCTGCGGTAGGTACGGCCTATAGGTTGCGCTATCTCTTCACCAATTCAATGGAACAGTTAAGCCCGTCCCTACTTGTCAGTTCCTGACAAATATATCCATTGCAATATCTATCGCCCTGGCGGAATGGGTCAGGGCACCGGCGGAGATATAATCGACACCGAGTTTTGCTATTGAAGGTATGCGGTCAAGTGTTATCCCCCCGCTGGCCTCGAGTTTTGCTCGTTTGGCATTTATCTTAATGGCCTTTGCCATCATCTCATTGCTCATGTTGTCGAGAAGGATGTAGTCTGCTCCGGCATCTGCCGCCTCGCGGACCTCTTCAAGCCTGTCGGCCTCTGCTTCGATCTCTAGCTTAGGATATTTCTTGCGGGCTTTTTCTATTGAACGACGGAGTCCGCCCGGACCTTCGAGTCCGGAAAGTTCGCGGTGGTTGTCCTTGATCATGATCCTGTCGTACAGTCCGATCCTGTGGTTCGAAGCGCCACCGACAGCGACCGCGTATTTTTCAAGGTTGCGCCAGCCGGGCGTGGTCTTGCGGGTGTCCAAAATTTTTGTCTTCGTGCCTTTTGCCGCCTTTGCGAACTTCGCAGAAATCGTCGCTACCCCGCAGAGACGCTGGAAAAAGTTGAGGACGGTACGCTCTGCGGTCAGAAGAGAGCGTGCGTTCCCTTTGACTACGGCCATCACTGTGCCTTTCTTGCAGAACTTTCCTTCCTTGACCTTTGGAGAGAATTTTATGTTTTTGTTTATTGCCTTGAACACGGCTTCGGCAACGGGAAGTCCGGTGCAGACGCAGTCTTCGCGGCAGACAAGCACGGCCTTGGCAGAAAGATCCTTCGGGATCACTGCGATGCTTGTGGCGTCGCCGGATCCGATGTCCTCCTCAAGGGCAATTTTGATCAGAAGCCTGATGCGCTTCCAATCGAGCTGTGGTATCTTTGAAAATTTCATAAATTAAAATATAATACCAGATTCTGATTTTAACCACAGAACACACAGATGACACAGAAATATATTTAATGAAGGGATAATATGAGCAAGCTCAATGTCAAAGCCGCTGGAAGCTGCAAATGGGATGAAGTCTCGCTGGGCGAAATAATGATAAGGCTTGATCCGGGCGACGGCAGGATACATACCACCAGGAAGTTTGATGTCTGGGAAGGTGGCGGCGAATACAATGTCGCACGCGGACTTCGCAGATGCTTTGGATTGAAGACCGCTGTCGTGACGGCAATCGTGGACAATCCGATCGGACGCCTCCTCGAGGATCTGATCCTGCAGGGCGGTGTCGACATGAGCCATGTGAAATGGGTTCCCTATGACGGTATCGGCAGATCTGTCAGGAACGGCCTGAACTTCACGGAAAAAGGTTTTGGCGCACGCGGGGCTGTCGGTTGCAGTGACCGTGGCCACACCGCCGTCAGCCAGCTCAAACGCGGTGATATCAACTGGAAGAAGATATTCAAGGATGAAGGTGCCCGTTGGTTCCACTGCGGTGGAATTTTCGCTGCCCTCGGTGAAAATACGCCGGACGTCGCGATCGAAGCGATGGAATGCGCGAAGGAGAACGGAACGATCATCAGCTACGACCTGAACTTCCGCCCAAGCCTCTGGAAATCCATCGGCGGGACAAAACGCGCGATGGAGGTCAACCGAACGATCGCGAAATATGTCGATGTAATGATCGGCAACGAGGAGGATTTTACGGCCGCCCTCGGATTCAAGGTTGAAGGACTCGATGAGAAATGTTCATCGCTTGATCCTGCAAACTTCAAGAAGATGATCCAGCAGGCCGTCAAGGAATTTCCGAACTTCAAGGCTGTGGCGACGACCCTCCGCGAAGTGCACAGCGCTACATATAACGACTGGGGCGCCATCCTCTATACTGACGGACAATTCTATCAGGCGACTCTCCGTGAGAAGCTTGAGATATTCGACCGCGTCGGGGGAGGGGATTCCTTCGCTTCAGGTCTTGCCTACGGATTCCTTTCCGGACTTTCCCCGCAGGAGTGCGTGGAGTATGGAGCGGCGCATGGTGCTCTCGCAATGACGACACCCGGTGACACCTCAATGGCTTCTCTCAGCGAGGTGAAATCTCTTGTCAAAGGGGGCGGAGCGCGAGTTCAAAGATAAAAGCGCTTAGGTAGGGGAAGGCACAGAGGTTTAAAGCTGGAGAGCTTTAAGTTCAAGCAGCTTGAATTTATACTATGCCAGTTTAATGTTGATGGGGGCATGTAAAACGGGGGGATCTGCCATTAAACCACAGGATACAAAATAATGGAAGACAGGAATGAAAAGCTTCTTGCTCTTCTTGCCCTGCTTCTTTCCAGGGATGAAATAGAACCCTCATCCATTTATTCCTTCATGAAGAAACATGGATCCGGATTCCAGGCGGAATTTGATCTGGATGAGATTATTGAAGGAATGGAAAATGACAAGTCCGCCGAAAGCGCAAATCTTCTCAACCTTCTGAACCAGGTCAGACGCCGTCAGGCCCTGAAATACAGCAGAGAAAAGAATGAAGGAAAAACTCCCGACCTGAAGAATTATCCTCTGCTCTCCGGTCTCCCAGGCAACATCGGGTTTGGATGGCATGACAAGACTCCTCATATGAACTATGAGGCGCTTGTGCTCTGCGTAAGGATCTTGTCATTCATCTGCTCTGAAAAGCCGGAATATTCCAGAACGCGTGAAAGCCTGGAGGGCAGGATATCCGCCTCCTTCAAGGATTCAGTCATGGAATTCGATTCGATCATCGGCTCCGTATTGGAAACGTTCCTGGCAGGGAAACAGGAAGCCGGAGAAGACATGTCTGGTTTCATTGATGAAGCGCATAAGAAGATCCGCGAGATGCATGAAAAGCCAAAGGCAGTTGTTTCCTCCGGGAATATTCCGGCGCCAGGCGATTTTCCCGACAAGGATATCCTTGATGCGGTTTATGCGGCGGTCGGAGGCGCAGGCGACAGGAAAAGCAGGAACCGGCTTGCTGACGCCATCTGCGCTTTTCCCGGAAAGGTGGCGTCTGAATTCATCATCAAGCTCCTGGAGGATCCTCGGACAAAGAATAGGACAGAAGCAATTTCAATCCTGCGTTTTACGGAGAAGACTTATACAGGTTCCGATTGGAGGAACTACTATTCAACCGTCCTCAAGGAACATCTGGACAGATCAAGATCGGTTGAAAAGACTGCAAGCATGTTCGCACCGGAAATTCTCCTGCTGTGGGCGCGGAGACATTCCATAAAATCCTTGGAGGGGCTTGAGAAGATCTGCTGCAACAGGATGAAGATGTCGGATGGTCTGCTGGAGAAGGCGAAAGAGCTGATAGACAAGGATGAAAAGAAGCTTCTTGAGGACATTGCACTGAAATTAAATATCAAGCCTGAACCTTTGGAGCTCAAGCAGAAGACGGAGAAGGAGCAGGAGGTTCAACCGGAGAAACCGGAGGTAAGGCCTGTTGCTGAAGTGAAGAAGCCTGCAGTTCCACCGCCGCCTTCCCTCTGGGAGACGCGCATACAGCCTTTTTTCCTTGAAAACTGGTACATGATCGCGGGGATATTGATGATGGTTGCCGGCAGTTCCCTGCTGGCATATTACACCTGGGACAAGCACTGGATCCTGCGTTACACGATAGTGCCGGTGATCTTCGGTCTGTTTACAGCGATCCTTGCATGGGCCGGCACAAAACTTGAGAAGATGGACAAATCGCTCTCAGGCATGTCTGCAATGCTGCGAGGCGCAGCGATTTCACTTCTGCCGGTGAACTTCATGGCGGTGGCGCTTCTGTCAGGAGATCCGGCTGTTTCCCCGAAGGCAGTTGCGGTCCCATTGATGGCGCTGGGCTATCTTGTCCTCGGAGGATGGGGATTGTTCAGATGGTGCGGCAGCGTGCATCCAAAACTGGGAATGGCTCTCGGTCTGCCGCTGCTGTCGCTGAATTTCCTTATCGCACTCGGTCCGATCGCAAGAACTCTCGGCATAGCTCCTGATGAAGCATCGATGCGTGAAGTCCTTGCTGCGGGATTCTATGCGGGTTTCGCAATACTGATGTTCTCTTCAATTCGTTTTTCTACAGCCATCATGACTCCTGAACTCGAGAAGGAGAAAAAGGTCCCATGGTTTTTCGGAGCGACACTGACAGTCACATTCCTGCAGGTTTTTGCCTGGGAGCATGGCTTCCTGAAGATACTGCCACAGGTCTATACCTATTCTCCTCTTCTGATACTGGCAGGATGGCTTGTGCTTTTTGCGGAACGCAAGGCTCTTGCAATGACCGCCGAATCGGCATTGCACGGAGCTGAATCGTTCATAGGCTTTGCACTGGTAATACTCGGACTCCTGATGGGAAATGCGGATCCGTGGTTCAGGGTCATCTGCTTCATGCTTGCGGGAGGAGTATGGTTGCAGCAGGCATTGACGCGCAGGCATGAACTGCACAGCTGGATATCACTGACTCTTCTCTTCCTGGGTGCTGTATCAGTCGGTCTTCTTCCGGATTTTGATCCAAAACTGAGACCGTCCATAGGAATAGTTGTCGCCGTATTCTATGGGGCTGTGGCGGTTTCTATTTCCAGACCTGCATTTGCGGTCCTCAGAGGTGCGTGTCTTGGCATGCAGGCGACAATTCTGCCCCTGACGGCAATTGTAGCTGTCCTCTCACAATGGCACATGGCATCAGATCCACGTCTTACTGCCATATATATTCTTTCAATCGCGGCGATAATGCTCTGGAGGGCTTTCAGGGATGGAAGCCAGAGGTGGATATATACGACGGCAGGCATTCTAATCTTAGCCCTTCCTTATCTTGGATGCATGGATATGGCAGGGAAGAACATCCATGGGAACTGCATGGATTTCGGTATCGGGATACTTTCGATGGCCTGGCTTGCGTTCATCTATCTTTCCAGGAGCAAATTTGTTTTGGAAACACGTTCTACGGTTCTTCTCTTCTATGGAATATTTGCAGCGGCGGCAGTGACGCTGAGGCTTGTAATCGACGGTCCTCAGAACGCTGAAATCCTGAGGGATTTCCCTATTGGCGATGTACTTGCTCCTCCGATGATTTTGGCTTCGCTCTGCCTGTGCGCCTTTTTCTCAAGATCCCTGGTCCCGGCCCTGATAGCGGCCTATGTGGGGATAGCGGTATACATTGAAATGAAACCGGCCATAAGGGAGATCGCTGAATTTTTCTCCTGGGGAAGCGGACTTGGAAGCTCGATAACAGCCGCAGTCCTAGTCCTATCTGCCTTCGGCATCGAAAAATTTAAATTCCTGGAGAACCTGAATGGCGGAGACAGATTCCTCGGAATATCAAATTTTCCTCTTATAAGAAGGGATCATACTCTGTTCACATGGCCTATAATAGCAACTGCACTGTACCTTGTGTTAAAAGTGGATTTCTACAACGGTTTCATGTATACGCTTCTGGGAAAGTCCACTCTCAAAACAGGAATAGCACTGGTCGTCTCAGGGATTTCCTGGATGATATTGTCTGTGCATCTCAGGGCATATGCCGCCGCATGCGCCGGATCCTATTTTGGGTGGATGTGCGTTCTTTCGGGATTTTTCCTCTACCATTACAAGTCAGCGGGAGATCACCATTGGGATGTTCCGGTGCTTGCTTTCTTCATCACAATTCAGATATCATTCTGGATATTCAAAGGGCTGGAAGGGCTTTTTGAATGGATGGAGAAGCTCTTTACGGATCCTGCACGACAGATACTCAGAGGAGGATGTCTTCTTGGAACAGGCATCTGCATAATGACGATGATGGCAGGGCGTCCACCTTCGGAAATATCCATCCTGATGTTCTTTCTTGCCGCTCTCCTGATATGGCATGGATTTTCGACAGGCATGTACATCTTCGGAACTGTGTTCTTCCTTTGGGCTCTGACAGCGACCGTGGCGTTCTACGCACCAGCAGGAAGCAATTTCCTGGCGCGTGCAATTTCCTTAAGATCGTTTACTCCTCTCCTATATGTTTTCCTGACGGTACAGCTGTTGCTTGCTGTTATGGAGTACCTGCCGGAAATATACAGAAAAATCAGGTCTATTCTCCTGCCTGCCGTAGTGATGTCAATCATAGCGTCATATGTACTGATGCTCTGCGGCTTTGTCGAGGCGGTAAATCCAGGCTGGACCTGGTCTCCGCTGCAGAGGACATTGCTTGTGATCCTGCTGCTGCTTGTCTCCAGGGCTACGAATACTGCGATATTCGCACTTGGCGCCGCCTTCATCCTTTACGCTCTCAGCCTGAATCCCGTGCCGGGGATGGGGTTCGTAAAAATATTTGAACTGCTGATTAATCCTTTCAACCTTTCTGTTTTCGGACTAGCCCTTGCGGTTTCGGCATGCACCGGCAGGTTCCTGTATGAAAAAATCCCAGTTCTCATGTCAGGCGCATTAAACAAATCCGTGAAGGGAAGTTCTGGTTTTGATATTTTTGGGACAGTATGGTTCATATTCTTCTCGGTTGTCTTTGCGTTTTTCTCAGAAGGAAGGCATATCGTCAATTCTGAATTTAGAAATTCGGAGCTGATGACAGCCGTACCGTATATCAGCATGCTGGCGGCACTTGTCTGCGCCTGGACCGGAAGGGTAGGGACTCTTTATATATCAGCGGGATTCCTTGCCGTGCTTGGGAATATCCATGTCGTGCATGTGTTCTGCGGATCCGCCCTTGCGGAGTTTGGCCTGACGCACATGCACATCATCAGCATAGGGCTCGCAATTTCGATGATAATGTTCTCGGCGCTGAAATTTATCCTGAACAGGGAAGGCCCGGCATTCAAACTTGATCTTGGAGCGCTGGGATGCGGTATTCTGATATTGTGCATAATTCCGTTGAATTATTTCGCCAATCCGGACATAGGTTCGATGAATCCTTCACGTTTTGTCGTATCTGGCATCCTCTCCCTGATTTCAGCCCTGTATTTCAGATATGCAGCCAGAAAGCCGCTGATAAGCAAGGATCAGGCGATCAGGATATTCGAGGCCGTATATCATCTTGGAATTACGATTTCAATATGGTGCATGATACTGCTTGTGCCCGTAATGAGGACGCCGCAGACTGCATTGATCGCTCTTGGAATTCCGACGCTGTATTTCCTGGGATGCGCTGAATTCGCCCGCTACAGGAAGCTGAACCTGCAGAGGGCATACGTGGATTCAGCAACGGTGATGTCATTTGCAATTTTCACGCTTTACGTTTTCAGAATTTCGTTCCAGATGATAGCCTTTCCGGATTCCAGGATCGATACTGATCATTATCACTACAATTCTCCGGTGGTTGCCGTGATTGGTCTTGCGATGATGAGGCTGCATTCTCTCGGAGCGCCATCGCTCATAGCGTTCTTCGGAGGAGTTTCCATAATGCTAGGATTGTTCTTCGGTGTTACCGCATTCCCAAAACTGAGTCCGTTCTCATATCAGATAAACTCCGCGTGGGTGGCGGTGCTCATGGCTCATTTGCTGACAGTCGGCACGTATTCAAAGTCGCCTTTGAGGACAGCTCTCCAGTTCATAGGGGGGATAAATGATGCCGGATGGAGGGACCTCAGGACGATGTGGGGATTCTGTCTTGCCGGCGCCGTGCAGATCATGATGCTGATAGCGCTCGTAAAGGCGTATGATTCCAACACGCTTATGTTTGCACCGCTCCTCGCCGCAGGCGCGACGATCCTGATCCATCACGGGATCATCAGGAAAATGCCGCTGTACCTGGCCATTGCAGCGATTGAGATCCTCATTGCGTTACATGCGGACTTCTTCACGGCAAGCTACTTGAAGAAGGATTTTGTAATACTGGTGCTCCTGCTGCTCTGGGCGCTTCTGCTGGTCCTTGAAAGGATACCGGGAAGCAGATTGACAAGGTCCGCAGCCTTCTTCTCGTCGGTACTGCTCATGCCCTTGTCGATGCTCCATATAATGTTCCATCATCATCCTTGGACGCCAGGCGGGCTCTGGGCGTTCTTTTTCACATTCCTAATGACGGCGTCTACGCCGGTCGCAAAGGAAGGAAGAACCGGAATATTGCTTCCTGTGATGGGCTTTTTCACGGCCGCTGCCATTCCATGGCTTGTCTATTTTGGACTTGCACCGATAGGGGAGATGGGTTTCAGGGGTTATTTTGAGACCTGGACTGTTCTTGCGACCATAGCAACTGTTCTTGTGATGGCTTCTGCGATCCATCATTTCGCGGACAAAATTTCCGAATTCCGACATACACTTGAAAAAATGAACATAAATGTGGTTTTTACAGCTACGATATATTTCTGGTCCACCAATGCGGCATTGATAAGGAGTCTGGTACTGTGGATTCTATTCCCGTTAACTGCCGGAGTCCAGGCCTTTCATTATGCGAGTGCATTTCAGGTCAATGAATTCATCATGTATGTCATCCTCATGATCGGATTTGCAGTCCTATGGTATACAGAAGGCCTTTTGAGGAAATCAAAGATAGCATTCTGGTTATCCCAGGGTTCCGCCATAATCCTTTTCCTTGCCATAAGAAACCATATAATGCTTACAGTGGGTTTCTGGAACTATCATTATGACATCTGGGCCGGACTCGGAGGATCATTCATAATTGCCGCGTTCAAGAGTATTCTCGACAGACGCTCGAAAGAGGAGCAGGTTCCGGCAATTACCACACTTTGCATCATGCCATTCATCTGCATGGGCTGGGTGCTCTTCAAGGGGCTCGGAGTAGATGCGGCGTTGCTTGTTCTCGGCCTGCACGGGATGATCTTTGCATTCCTGGGGAAGGACGATCGGCAGTCCCCTTACAACATTGCCGCTGTCTCAGGCTTCCTGGCCTTCGTTCTGGTTGTCTTCTGGGGTAAACTCCATATTGCAATGTTCCATGCATATGTCATACCGACAGGCCTCGGAGTGATGGTACTTCTTCATCTGTTCAGGGACAGGGTGAGGCCAGACATCAGGAACCAGGTCCGGCTTGCGACGATCCTAATCATGCTCTGCAGTTCAGCATACTACGCTTTATTCGATAAGACATACACATGGACGCAGATCGCAGTCCTCGGCTTATTGTGTATTGCATCAATGATACTTGGCTCCCTGATGAAGATAAGAACCTATCTTTTTGTCGGCTTCGGAGGCGCAGTTGTGACCTTGGCCTATGCAATGGTAAAGGCCTTCACCCTATATGCCGTCGATCGTAATATCAAAATGACTATAATCGGTTCGACTGTCTTTATAACAGGTGCGCTCCTAGTCGGAGGGGCAATATTTGTCAGGACCCACTCCTCCCAGATACAGGAATTCATCGCTAAATGCCACAAGATCTTCGGCGAATGGGAGTAAGCAAACGGTCACATACCGGACGTGGTTGTTTACTTATCCAGAAGGCTCCGAGCGAATTTGCGGACCGGGCCTCTTTCGTCATTGAGATATTTCTCTGCGAGCTTCCTGGCGGGAGAACCGAGTTTTGCAAGGTTTTTGGCTGCCGCGAGCTCGATCTTCCACAACGCGTTCTCCTTCACTGCAGGCATGCTTCCGCCGCTCTTCTTGAAGATCTGTTCTGCGGGGAGGTCCTTGCGCGAAAGCATCTTTTTAATTACAGATGCCGATTTTTTGTTCCCGATGTTCCCGAGAGCGTTCAATGCAAGAACTATTGCGGGCTGATCTGAAGCCTTGTCAAGCAGAATATCCTCAAGTAGCGGAACGGCGTCTGCACACTTGTTCCAGCCGAGGACCGCGATCGCGGGCTTCCAGAACTGGGTGCTTCTCTCTCCATCAGCCCTGATATCGGACTTCTCCTTGACGCATGCCAGCAGCTTTTCCATAGCCTCCTTCTTGCCTGCAGCTCCAAGCAGGATGGCCGACATCGTGCTTTCCTTGATGTCTCCGGAGTTCATGCGTGACATCAGGCTCTTTTCATCCGTAGTGCTCTGGGCAATCCATTTGACGCTTCCAGAATCCTTATCACCGATACGGAGCCGGTTATACGTGAGCGAGAAAAGATTTTCCGGTTTCCAGGAATCTGTATGATATCCCTTGCCGGAATCAAGAAGGGCACCGGACTTGAAGAGTTTTTCCTGGAGCTTCTTCACATCAATCGCCCTTGGAGTCTTTCCGCTTTTAACAGCCATTGCTGCGGCGATACCTGCGGCTTCTCCCACCCTCTGAAGATCCCTCTGCATCCTGAGCTGGTTGTGTCCGTCGAAATCTACGGAAAGCGCGCGGCAGGCTATCAGCAGTCCTTCTATTCCGACCGGAAGTATCGCCCTATACGGGATCTCGCTACCGATCAGTGTACGCCAGTTTCCAAGGCCCCAGCACCACATCATCGTCTGAGGGCTTTCGTTCTCATAGTCAACCGCATGGTTGTCGTAGTTGGCATACGTGTATCCTATCACATCAGGATATTCCCTGCAGACGATCTGGTCGGCGAAGGTTATGGTGCAGTCGCCTTTTATCAGGCGGCTGTTCCTGAGCCCAATCTGTTCGGCGAGCGTGGTTAGGCGTGACGGATCATCGTATTTCCCCCTGCAGTAGAGTTTCAGCCCTGCTATCCTGGCCCTTGTGAGATCGCGGGGATCAGTGGGATCGCAGTAACCGGCATCGAAGTTGTTATGGGCTATCAGAAGATTTCCCTTGTCATCCCTT
>CAZRKP010000037.1:0-46638 GCA_964600895.1 uncultured Victivallis sp. | reverse complement strand
TGCGCTATATTTGCATTGTATAATAGAATCTGAATGGGGTGATGCCATGAAACGATTAGCTGAACAAAATATTCTTGCCTGGAGAAATTCTGCACGGCGGAAACCTTTGATAATCCGAGGTGCAAGACAGGTTGGTAAAACCTGGCTGGTTGAAAACGTACTCGCCAAGGAGTTTGAACATGTTGTCACAATTGATCTGGAGGCTCAACGGGATTTGCACAGATATTTCGAAGGCAGCCTCGAACCTCGCGAAATTCTCAAGGGGCTGGAGTTTGCCGGAGGCAGGATCCTGCCTGGAAAAACGCTTCTTTTTTTAGATGAAGTGCAGGCATGTCCCAGGGCAATAATGGCGCTGCGCTATTTCTATGAAAAGATGCCGGAGCTCCATGTCGTTGCAGCAGGTTCGCTGCTGGAGTTTGCCTTCGGCGAGATATCCGTTCCCGTGGGACGCATTCAGTATCTTCATGTCCACCCCATGACGTTTTATGAATATCTGCTGGCCTTAGGGAAAGAGCCCATGGCCGAAAGCGTACTCACATTGCAGGCTGGGCTGGGCGAACCGTTGCAACAGGCCATTCTCTCTGAACTGAAAAATTATTTTTTTGTCGGCGGCATGCCGGAGGCAGTAAAAGCCTACCGAGACAGCGGCTCGCTGATAAATGCATTCTCTGTCCAGTCAGAAATAATCGATTCATACCGCGATGATTTCTCAAAGTATACGCCCCGGGTAGATGTCGCATGCCTGGACGAAGTCTTCCTTAATGTCGCCAGATCGGTCGGAGAACAGCTGAAATACACCCGGCTCAGTCCGGGCTTCTCATATCAAACTGCTCACAAGGCCTTTGACCTGCTGGTGAAAGCGCGGCTGCTGCATAAGATTTCATCATGCAATCCGTCCGGACTGCCTCTCGGAGCCACGGCGGATTCCAGAAGATTCAAAGCCTGCATGCTGGACATCGGCATCCTGCAGAGGATCTGCCAGGTTCCGGCAGACATTGAAATAACACATGACGACCTCCTATCCATCTATCGCGGCAAGCTTGCCGAACAGTTCGTGGCACAGGAACTGATTGCCTGGCATAGCAACGATCTTTACTACTGGGCGCGCGACGCAAAGAACAGCAATGCCGAAGTGGATTTCCTCACAGTGAAAAAGGGGGCTGTCTATCCGGTGGAGGTAAAGTCCGGACCATCGGGCAAGCTGCGCAGTCTTCATCTCATGCTGAAGAACTATCCGAACTGCCCGGAGGGATTAGTCCTCTACAGCGGGATCTTCAAGGAACTTGCCGAACAGAAAATCCGGTTCCTCCCTCTATATGCAACTCCGGACATCGGTGACAGGATCCAGATAAAACAGACAATATAAGGACGGTTTCCCTTCGACACACTCAGGACAAGGAAAAACCGCCCTACTTTATGGAAATAAAGAAAATTACAGATCCGTTCGACTGGACTGGAATACCATGGCTTTGGAGTTCTGCCTTTGTGGAGCCCAACACCTATTCGTGGTTTTCCAGAAGCTTTGACTTGGATTCCATGCCTGATTCTGCGACTTTCGCAATTTCCGCCAACAAAAGCTACAAACTTTATATAAACGGTGAATTCATCCTCATGGGACCGATGCGCGAGGAGAAACCGTATTTCTATTATGATGCCATCGACCTGTTCCCCCTGCTCCATGTCGGCAGCAACAAAATTGCGATACTCGCACATTCCCAGTCAGATTCCGGGGAAAAAGGAGTCCAATCAAGTTCTGGAGTAACCTTCCAGGGAGAAATTGTCTGGAAGGACAGGATTCTCGACCTGACCGATCATTCGAAGTGGAAGTGCAGGAAAAGTCTGACTCGGAAACCAGAATCCCACAAGCTTGGATCTGCTCTCGGAATCGGTTATTCGGAGCTCTTTGACTTTTCCGAGGATGAATCAGATTTTCATGAAGGTTCTTTTGACGGTCCGAAGCCGATGGTAACTGGATGTCCTCCGGGCCTCCAACTCAGCATTCCTCTTGAACGTGATCTGCCGTTCTTTTCCGGAAAAACTTTCAAGGCAATGTCAATTGCACGTAAGACTGATGGAATCCTTGTAGATTTCGGACAGGAGGTTTTTGGATTTATACATCTTGCATTCAAGTGCATCAAAAATTCCAAATTCTCCATCTCCTATTCGGAAATGCTGAAAAACGGAGTAGTCGACTTCAGGAAAGCCGGAATGGATTATCGTGACCAGATCATCGCCCCAGCCGACGAATTTACATGGAATTCGTATGAGAAAAGGGCTTTGCGATATCTCTTCATAGATGATCCGGATCTGGAAATTCTTTCCCTAGAGATCAAGGAGTATGGATATCCGTATTCCAGATGCGGCTCAAGCATCGGCAACGACCCTGCTGAGCTCAAAAGAAAAATTTTTGATGTTTCGGCACGAACCATAGAAATCTGCAGCGATGATCTGCTTAATGACTGTCCGTGGCGCGAACGAACCCAGTACCTGGATCCATATTCATACTTCGGGTCGATGAAAAGGCTCTTCGGAACACTTGAACCTGCAAGGAAGTTCCTACGCCAGTTTGCCAGAGGGGCAGGCAATTCCGCACCTATGCCAATGTGCTATCCCTCGCCACGAAATACGACCGTCATACCGGATTTCGTCCTTACATATGCCGTCGCCTTGAAGAAATATCTGGATCTTTCCGGAGACATCGAAACAGTTAAAGAATGTTTTGAAGTGTCAGAAAGGACCGTGGAGCATTTCCTGTCATATGAGGACAAGGACGGACTTCTCTCAAATGTCCCAGGATGGATTTTCCTTGACAATTCCTTCGATCTTTGCAGGAAAGGGAAATCCAGCGGACTCAATGCGACTTATGCTGGGGCCCTGAATTCACTTGCTGGAACCGCTGAACTTCTTGGCAATCATGAAAAGGCCGCTGAATTCAGGAACCATTTCCTCTCCATCCGCGATTCCTTCAAAAAAACGTTTCTCATCAGAGATAGAATTCTAGACAGTGATTTTTCTCCTTCATTCGCTGAAAAAAATCACTGGAACTATCATTTTCCGGGAGATACCGGCAATTGGGAGGGAAAAAGCTTCATATTAAAGACGCAAATAAGTTTTCCCCAAAATGGGACTGATGAAATATCCTTGAGCTTCTTCAACGGCTGCAGGGCATGGATAGATGGCAAGATCGTATTTGAAGCATCCGGAGGTGGTGGATGGGGAAATCCGCCGTTCTACAATCCGCAATCTATGAACATCCCAACGCAGTCGGGAACCCATGAACTTGTATTGGAAGTTGAGCATAGTGAAATTGACTGGGAGGTATTCATCTCTTCCGTCTCCAAGATCAATTTTGGAGATGCATATGTTGCAAGACTGGACGAGTTCGGCAAGTTCAGTCCTACCGATTCAAATATCGAATGGAGAAAGACACAGGTCCGACCTTATTATCTTCACAGGATGTCACAGGTTAGCGTGGCGCTTGCCAGCTTTTTTGGGATGCTTGAGCATGAGGAAAGCGTAAAATTCCTCAAATCCGTTCTGCCCGAAAAGTATTACTCGAACTTCAAGAAGAGGACAACCCCTTATTTTGTCGAGATCACTGAAGATCCTATAAAATTAAAGGGAAACATCCTTCCCTGCAACACTCCCTGGAGCATGAACTTCCTGTGCCAGGCCCTGAGGAAGCACGGCATGGAGAAGGAGGCTGAGAAGCTGGTTCTTGAAGTGTTTGGACAGCAACTTGAGCTTGGTGCGACGTCCTGGTGGGAGGAATGGGGTACAGGATCCAGCCTCTGCCATGCCTGGGGTTCCTTCGCGGCGGAATATGTATGATCCTGAGATCTCATAATTTCTCAATTTTTTAACAATCAGGACTTGAAAGGCAGTATTATGATTCTATCGTTAGAATCATAACAGGAAGGAATCTGCATGGAAGACAGCAGGAAAGGTGCAAACCTTGCGGAGCTCGCAAAGAGCTGCGGTCTCTCGCTGAGAGTGGTTAATGCCGTCATGACCGGCTATTCCGGAAGCGTCAGGTACAGCCCGAAAACCAAGGAGAAGATCCTCGAAACTGCAATAAAGCTCGGATACCGCCCGAACCGCTTTGCCAGGAACCTAAAGAACGGTTGCTGCGGAACAATAGCCGTTCTTGTAGAGAACTTCTTTGACATAAATCAGAACACTATGGATTCCATAATCAGGGCCGCCAACCAGCATTCCAAGATGATACTACTTGAAAGAGTGGGCCCTGACAATCCAAATCCAAGATGTTTCTCGGATAAGATAGCCGACGGCTTCATCGCCATCGGTCAAATCCCGGATCAAGTTCTTGAAAAGATAGACAGCACCTGTTCCCCGTGCATATTTGTAAACACGAACAAACGCGACAGTCCCAACTGCATGAACTTCGACGAGAAAGACGCCATGAAGCTGGCCGTGGACCGCTTTGCCTCCCTCGGTAGAAAGCATATCGCATTCATAAGCAATGGACGGACCGATCATTACTTCGAGAAGGCTAGACGGATGGGACTCGAAACCGAGATCAGGAAGCATGGCTTTTCAAAACTTAAGGTTCTGGAGAATTCCTCCCAGCACTTCTATGATTCATTCCGGGAGCAGGTCTCATCATTCCTAATGGACAATCCCGAACTTGACGCAGTTCTTCTCAGCATGGACGCGATGGCACCGGCATTCTACGACGCCGCTGAGAAAACAGGAAATAAAATACCTTCAGACATTGCTGTGATCTCCGTGAACAATTCAGAATTCTCTATTGCGTCAAGACCATCCATCACCTCGCTAGGAGTAAGCAAGGAGGGAGTTGGATGGACGGCTATCGGAAACCTGATCTCAATGATGGAAGGAAAGAAAATTCAGTGCAGTTCTGTGAAATATTCCCTTTTCCAGAGGGACTCAGCATAAGATGAACTTATAAAAAATACCAAAGAACAAGGAGTTTCTATGAAAAACAAGATGGCGATTGCAGTTGCATCAATGCTTTCGATAGGAGGATTCCTAGCTTCCCCTGCAGGGGCCCAAACCCAGGAAGGATATCCCAAGGTTCAGGCCAAGTGGGAGCAGGTCGGTTGGGGAGGAGGATCCTTCTATTGGTCAACCTCCTGGCATCCCACCGATGAAAACGTCATCTATATGGGCAGTGACTGTGCCGGAGCATACCGCAGCGATGACAAGGGATTACATTGGAAATTCACGAACAACGGAATCTCCGGTTATGAAGTTCTCTGCATGGCTGTAAGCCCTGCCGCTCCGGACATGATCTGGGCGATGACCAGTGAAGGCCTTTGTAAGAGCACCGACCGAGCTAACACCTGGGAGATAATTCCGGCAAGCGGAGCCAAGGAACTGAATATTACATGTGCAAAGAGATCAACTATTCGTTCTATCGCGATAGATCCAAAGAATGCCGATATCGTCTATGCTGGATCTAAGACCGGCAAGGTGTTCAAGACCGAGGATGGAGGCAAGACATGGAAAGAACTCCCTTATCGAGATGTCCTTCCAAAGGAAGCCGATTCTCCAGCTTTTATCGGTAATGGAGCCATGTACATGGTATACGATCCAAACGGGGGTGGCAACGATCCCATGGGCCGCATGAGCAAGTTTTATGGAAATGACAAGGCACAGGATTGGTCCACCTACAAGAAATTCTCAGCTCAGGTCAAAGTTCCAGATGATGCTCCGGCAATTGAAGCTTCACTTGTAGTACAATCAGGCGACAAATGGCTCTGGCAGCAGGGAGCATGGATAGAATGCAAGCCCGGATCCTGGGTGGAAATTCCACTGGATCTTTCAACTCTGAAGGACATGAATTCAGTGCGGATGATCCATCTTGTCATACGTACATTCCAGCAGGGATGGAAGGGGAATGTAATGGTTGATGCGATCGCGCTTCATACGGATCCCGCAGGCAAAATGACCGCAGGACAGGTTCCTGACGGCAAAGATACGGTTTTGGTTTCCGACTGGGAGAAAAAAGGCGATACAGAGGGCTGGACCGCAAATCGTCAGACCAAGGACAGTTTGAAAGTGACAGCAATCCGCCAGTCACAAGAGCCACAGGAAAAGAAAAGTGGAGATGGAGCCTGCGGGATAGCAATCTCACCGAAAAATCCTTCACTTGTCTTTATTGCAAACACAAAACACGGGGTGTTCCGCAGTCAGGATGCAGGAGCCACTTGGAAAGTCCTTGATACGCCCAAGACTGCATATGGTGTTACTGTTTCACTTGCCGATGACAAGATTATTTGGGCTGCCTGCGGTGATAATGGAGTCTACCGTTCAGCTGACAGTGGAAATATCTGGACTGCGATGAATGAAGGCATCCTCAAGAAAATAAGCATCATTGAAATCGTTCTCCATCCCGCAAATCCTTCTCTCGCATATGCTATTGGAAACAATGGTTGGAGCGGTTATTTCTTCCGTTCCGACGATGAAGGTAAGAAATGGGTGACAAACCGTAAAGTCCAAAAACGACCCGACAACAGGCTGCCAAGTCCGGAAGTTGCTGGAGATAAGGACGGGGATACAAGCTCATTGACAAACCTTGCTGTAAATCCAAAGAATTCTGACGAACTCTTTATATCAGCAAACTGGACAAATGTTTTCAGCAAGGATGGAGGCAAGACCTTTGAGTGCCGTCAGGACGAAGCTGACAACACCTGTTCAACGGACATTCAGTTCTTCGGTGGCAAGGTTTATGTCACCGCAATGGACGAAGGTCTTCTCGTCTCCGAGAACAACGGCGGAGAATGGCGCCAGTTGATCCCCATGAAATACGATCCGAACATCAGCGGGCATTTCTGGAGAGTCCGCTTGTCCAAGGCCGGAGATTCGACGCATATAGTGACTACCTGTTCACCATGGGTGTCCTTCGGAAATCCAAAATGCATGAACCGTGTATTCATTAGCGATGACGATGGAAAGACCTTTAAAATGACCACTTCAGGACTTCCTGACTACGTTCCAAACGTCAACTGCATGTGGGGCCGCAGCTTTCCACGTTCACTGGCAATGGACCCAAAGAATCCCAACGTCCTCTATCTTGGGATGGATGGTAATCCAGAACCCGAGAAGAAGCTGCCTGGCGGAGGAATCTTCCGTTCTGCAGATGGTGGTTTGACATGGACACGCTGTGCAAGTCAACCCGGTGGACTCAGGCTCTATTATGGGCTTGTAGTTGATCCTACCGATTCAAAACGCATATATTTCAGTTCCTGCGGCGAAGGTGGTGGTGCGTGGAAGAGCAACGATGAAGGTGCAACTTGGGAACATATGTTCAAGGATGAAACATGGAGCTTCAACCTTGACGTTTCTCCGACCGGAGTTGTCTATGTTGGTTCCAATAATTTCTGGCGCAGCGACGATCAGGGCAAGACCTGGAAGAAACTCACTGATTCCAAGGATGGATCTACGGTTGTTGGAATTGCAATTGATCCGACAAATGAACAGCGTATCTGGATCAGCCGCACGACATGGAACGGAGCAGCCTACGCCGGTATCTTCCGGACAACGGACGGTGGAAAATCCTGGGAGGAGATTACTGGAGACATTCCAATAAAAAAACAGCAGCTTCTCCGCTACAATCCTGAGACAAAGGAACTCTGGTCCGGCGGTCCCGGATTGTTCAAGCTCAAGCAGTAGGAGTTCATCGTATGAGTTCTTCCCGAAAAACAGGTTCATTCGTAAGGTATCCTGTTCCAGTCGTATCTGGCGCCAGATACGACTGGACCAAGACTCGTAAACCGGAACGACCGTGGCTCATCGACTACGACAAGACCCTGGTGATGAAATTATTTCTCGCTTCAAAAGCAGAAGGCGGAAAGAAATGTAAGGTACGACGGAACTTCGAACAGACGCTGGATGTTATTAAACGACTCGACGTGATCACCTGCGGGGTACCCAAGGTGGTATATCTGGTCGGCTGGCAGTTCAATGGACATGACTCGAAATATCCTGACTGGTCCGGGGTGAATAACTATCTTAAACGAAAACAGGACAAGACCGCGCTTGACAGTCTCCGCTGGTTGATCCGGGAAGGACGGAAATACAACACCACTGTCAGCCTGCATCTCAACATGCTTGATGCCTACGCCGACAGCCCTCTCTGGGACGAGTACTTTGACCTGGACATTATCGCAAAGGATAAGAAGGGCAATCCTCTTAAGGCTGAGATATGGGGTGGACAGCAGTCGTATGCAATCAGCTACAAACGGGAATGGGAGACCGGTCTCGCCGCACGGCGCATCGACGGTTTGCTTTCCATGATTCCGGAGTTGAAGGAGGGACACACTATCCACATTGACGCTTTCCAGACCTGGATGTATCGCCGTAGGAACGAGAATACGCTTAGTCCTTTGCTTGGATACACCATCGAACAGGAGACAGAGGCTCAACGCCGAATCTTCAGGTATTTCCGCAATTTAGGAATTGATGTTACATCAGAATATTTTACTGGATTGCGCCAGGACTGGTTCATCGGCCTTCAGCCCATGGCCTATCACTGGGAAGTACCCGACTCCTTCAGCTTTCTACCGCGGCTGATGTGCTCGACGCCTATGAAGGGTGAACCGGAGGTAAGCACTGATCCGAAAGGGCTTTCCGGCCTTCAGGAGCAATTCTGCCTGAAGGCGGCTCCTTGGCTCTGGAGCAACTACCTGCGCCATGATGATGAAAGAAGAAAACCTTCCCCAGAGGACTGGATCAGAATAAAGCAGTTGGACTGCTGCTGTGTGCCCCTCCTATGGAGGAAGGAAAAGTCATTAATCGCATTCAGTCGATTAAACTTTGATCACACCTGGATTCTTCCGTCTGACTGGAAAACTGTGAAACGAGTTCGGCTGCAGGTGATCGCCCCGGACGGATCATCAGTCCACGCTGCCGGATCTGCCAAGGTGATTGACGGTAAGCTGCGGCTTAACCTGAAACCTTGCAAAGTGCTTCTGGTCACCGATGCAGGTTAAAGGGAAAAACACGAGTAAGGATATAATTCATGCTGAAAACTTTTTCCTTCAAATCTCGTCTTTTCCCATTGACAAATATCCATTCAAGATATAAAATGCCATCGATAGTAGAATTAGCATCGAAACCACTTGGGAAGATATGAATCGGTCGTCAATCAACAGTCGTCCGTCGTCAGATTTTACTCTCATCGAGCTATTGGTGGCCGTGCCCGCCGAAGCTATGAGACTGCAACGGCGGTCGAGAGCGAAGGCGAGAGCAACCTCGATGCCGTTTACTCTCATCGAGTTGCTCGTGGTCATCGCCATCATTGCAATCCTCGCCGCTATGCTCCTTCCGGCGCTCAAAAACGCCAAGGACACTGCAAGGTCCATCGTCTGCATGAACAATCTGAAGCAGCTGGGTCTGAATTTCGCTTTCTATACTGGTGACTACGACTATTACCCGAACTACCGGTGGCCGGAGGCTTTCAATCCATACTTAAACGGCCTTCTTCACGGAACAACTGATCTCACGGAAGACGGAAACAATATTAATCTCGACAAGGTTAAACCTCTGGATCTTATCCACTGCCCCAGCGTACCAGCCTTCTCCAATTCCAATAAGAAGATAACTTTAACTTACGGCATCAATGGGGTAGACGTCAATGCAAACTGGTGGAAGCATCTTTGCATTGGAGGTCAGCCTACAAACTGCCTGCCCAATGTCAAACCTTCGTTGGTAGTCAGGCCGGAATCGTTCGGACTGATGACGGAAGCATGGCATACCGGTAATCCTGAGCAGTGTGCATGGTCAACAACCTGGTGGAGACTTTTTGTGACCAATGATTTCACATGCATGTTCACTCATGGTTCAAAGTCAAACGTCCTTCTTGCCGATGGACATGTGAGCATCGTGAAAGGGAAAGCCAACGGCTTCAATGCAGACGCCCGTCTGTATTATATCTCGGACCAGAACGATTCTTTGTTCAATTATGATTTCGGTACGCTCCGGCTGGGCGCGCTTACACCATCAAAATATCTTCAATAATCTATTATATAAGGAGTTTAAAATGAAATTTGGATGGATGCTAACCGTAGTTTCATTGATTTCAGTTTCCGGATTATTTTCAACCGGAGCCATGGCACAGACTCCGCCTACCACCGATACCAAATGGGAGTGGTGCGGCTGGGGAGGAGGAGGTTTCTTCTGGGCATGTGCATCAGATCCGTCTGATGAAAATGTGTTCTATCTTACCGGTGACGTATCAGGTGTCTATAAAAGCACTGATAAATGCAAGACTTGGAAGTTCGTAAACAACGGCATCTCAAACTACGGCGTCTATTCGATTGCCGTCTCAAAAAGCAATCCAAAGGTGATCTATATAATGACCACTGACGGAATGTGCAAGAGCACCGACGGTGCGGCAAGCTGGAAAAAACTCGAAGAGACAGACAAAAAGAAGCTTGACATCTCTTCAAACCGTCCGGGAAGCGTTCGCCCTATCGCAATTGATCCGAAAGATCCGAACATCGTCTACGCCGGAAGCAAGAACGGTGTGATCGTCAAGAGCACGGATGGAGGTGAGACCTGGAAAAAGCTCGAATACCATAAGCCTGCAACAGGGAAAACACCGGAACAGGAAAAGATAGATTCAGGAGACATTCTGTTGATTGGCGATTTCGAAACGAAAACAGACAGCTGGGCAGCCGACACCAAGTATGACAGCAAACTCGCTGATTCCTCTTCCCAGTCAAACAAGTTCTCATGCTCCGGCAAAGGATCACTGGAAATCAATTTCAACTGCCCTGCAGCCTCCTGGAAGGATACAGGAAGAGTCCAAAAGAGCCTGGGGGGTAAGGATCTGACAAAGTACAAAAAACTCAGTGCGCGATTCTATGTGCCTGAGAATTCGCCTGTTATCCAGGGTCAGCTGGTGATACAAAGCGGAGAGAAATGGCTCTGGCAGGCAGGTGAATTCATTGATGCCGTTCCTGGAAAATGGACTGAACTGAATCTGGATCTGACAAAGCTCAAGGATTTGAATGATTCAAAATCCGTCTATTTCATCATGAGATCACCAAACGCCTCATATAAAGGTAAAATCTATCTTGACTCGGTGATCGCTCAAGTTTCCTCGGAAGATCAGATCAACCCGGCCGCCTTGACTCCTGAAAAGGTCAGCGGAGTGATCACATCCATATGCCTGTCCGAAAAGAATCCTAAGCTCCTTTTCGCATCAAGTACGGATTTTCCAATATTGAAGAGCGTTGATGCTGGAGAGACTTGGACCAAGCTGAAGACTCCTGTAAACGCCTCCTGTGTAAAAATCGCTCCTTCCGACGACAAAATAGTCTATGCCGCATTCAAGGAAAACGGGATAATGAAGTCTATCGACAATGGTGAGACCTGGACTCCCTCTAGCACAGGTATTGATCCGAAATTAAGTCCCAGGGAAATTGCGGTTTATCCGACAGATCCGAACAAGGTCGTCTGCATAGCCGTAAAAAGCTGGGGTGGAAAATTCTATCGTTCCGATGACGGCGGAGCCAACTGGATAGGGGAGGACAATTTCCTGAGGGATCCTCTTGGAAATCCAACCGGTCCGGATGAATTCAAAGGTACTGGAGAGACTCCTGCCGGCAACAAGAAGATGAGCACTCTCACAAATATCGCGATATCCGAAAAGAATCCCGACAACATGCTGATCTCCGCGAACTGGAGCAACATGTTCAGTCCCGATGGCGGCAAGAGCTGGGTTGAGTCCTCCAAGGGAGCTGATATCACCTGCACACAGGACATTTTCTTCCTGAAGAACAAGATCTATGCCGTCGCAATGGACGAAGGACTGCTTGTAAGCGAGGATTCTGGAAAGACCTGGAAACAGCTCATCCCCCTGAAATACAATACCGAGACCAGCGGTCACCAGTGGCGTGTGTTCGCAATGGAGAAGAATGGAACCGAGAAGATAATATCAACATGTTCACCATGGGATGCGAAACCGAACTCGAACCGCGTCCTTATCAGTGAGGACGGAGGTAAGTCATTCAAGATATCCAAGGAAGGTCTTCCTACCTATATCTCCAATGCGAACTGCATGTGGGGAAGGTCCTATATAAGAACGCTTGCCGTAGATCCATCGAATCCGGATATAGTCTATGTCGGAATGGACGGAGATCCTGAAAAGGGAGACAAGAAAGGTGGAGGTGTCTTTAAATCTGTAGATGGAGGATATACCTGGAAACAGCTTGAAAACCAGCCTGGGAGCCGCAGGATGTTCTTCGGTCTCGCGATCGATCCGACAAATCCGAAGAGGATATTCTGGGGATGCTGTGGAGATGGTGGAGGTGTCTATGTGAGTGAGGATGCCGGGGGTTCATGGAAAAAATGTTCAGTAGGTGAAACCTGGGTTTTCAATATGGTCGTCACTCCGAAAGGAACCGCCCTTTGCGGCGGAAACAATCTATGGTCGAGTACGGACAGCGGAAAGACATGGAAGAAGTTGACCGACAAGAAAGGATTTACAGTTGTTGGAATTGCCTATGATCCCCAGAATGAGGACCGCATGTGGATATCTCTTGTGACATGGGGAGAGGGAGCAGTCGGCAACATCCAGATGACCGAGGACGGTGGAAAGACATGGAAGGATGTGACTGGGAATATTCCCTGCAACAAGCCGATGGTCCTGCGCTACAACTCCGATACGAAGGAGCTATGGGCGGCGGGTGTGGGGATATTTAAAACTAAAATGTGATCCGGATCCTATTTACAAAATTCCAGTTTTGTGATAAAATCATATTCTGGGAAGGAACTGGCAGTATGAGCAAATCTCCACGAAATACTATGATTGATACGGGATGCAGGATACAGGATATATATAAAAAATATCCAGGAACCAGCATCTGGCATCTAGGATCTCCTTTCACTTTAATCGAATTGCTCGTGGTAATTGCGATCATCGCAATTCTGATGGCTATGCTCCTACCTGCTCTCAAAAATGCCAGGGAACAGGCAAAGAGGATATTGTGCACAAGCAACTTCAAGCAGAACGGATTAGCTATCAACTCCTATGCAGGTGACTATGATTCCTGGATGCCACCGCGCTTCTGCGACATCTGGTATGCATATACAGCTACGGATACCGATCCTTCCGTCCATATCAACGGAAGATGCACCAGGTATTCAGTCTATTATGTTTGGAAGGATCTGTATCCGACATACACACAGAATGCCAGGATATTCTTCTGTGCATCGAACAATTCAGTCACATATGAGTCCCATTTCGTTTATAATGGAAATGCAAGATCTAACTATTGGTGGATGCTACGTCGTCCGCCATACTGGGATGATGATCCGCAACCCAGAAGGATAACCGAGGACAATGTCCGTCCAAGATATGGTTTCACATACAATCATTATCCAATTTTGCAGGAAATGACCTCCACTATCTACACCTCAACCATGAATCATAAGAGCGGTTTGAAACTCGGTGGCAATTTTCTATATGTTGACGGCAGCGTGTCATTCCTAATGCAGGGAGATAGCGGATTCATGGGAGTTGCGACAGGAGGACATTCTTCCCATTAAAGATATAAATCTCAAATATCAGGACCAATTAACAATATGTCTTCATCAAAATTCTCCTTTGAAAAGGAGTTCATCTTTGACAATCCCCCTTTTGCATCATGCCATGCATCAACTATCGAGGAGAGCCACGGGAATCTCATTGCTTCGTGGTTCGGTGGTCCTCATGAGGGGCATCAGGATGTTGGTATCTGGATAAGCAGGAAGAGCTCCGGCAAATGGACAAACCCTGTCGAGGTTACCAATGGACTTAGGTCGACCGGGAACAAGACTCCTTGCTGGAATCCCGTGCTCTTTCAGCCGAAATCTCCTCTAAATGCCCCTCTGATGCTGTTCTACAAGATCGGAGCTCATCCGATAGAATGGCAGGGAATGGTAATGGAATCGAAAAATGGAGGAAAAACCTGGTCAAAGCCCGAATACCTTCCTGAAGGTTTTCTCGGTCCCATCAAGAACAAACCTATACAGTTCGGTGATGGAACGATAGTGTGTCCTTCCAGCACTGAAGACAGAACAGATGTCTGGCTTTCCCACCTCGAATTCACTGATGTTTTCCTTAAGAACTGGGACAGAACGGATCCTATTCCAGATGAGGATTCGATAATGACTATCCAACCGAGTATTCTTATTCATCCCAATGACACTCTTCAGGCAATTGGAAGAAGCAGAAAAGGCAGGATATGGGAGTCCTGGTCTAAGGATCTTGGGAGGACTTGGAGCAAGATATCTCTGACCAATCTGCCAAATCCAAATTCGGGAACTGATGCAGTAACGTTGGCCGATGGACGCCATCTTCTGATCTACAACCGTTCCGAGAAGCATCGTTATCCCTTGAATCTAGCAATAAGTTCTGACGGAAAAAACTGGCAGGATATCGCCGTCCTTGAAACAGAACCCGGCGAATACTCATATCCGGCAATCATCCAGACCGATGATGGACTTGTCCACATGACATATACCTGGAAAAGATTGAACATCAGACATGTTGCCTTCAATCCAGTAATGTAGATTTATTATGGATCTTTTCTTTTTCCCTGCTGACTATCCCTCCTAATCAGTCCACTTTATCCTTGCAGCGTATACGGTATTGTCGGAACCGTATTTCTCGCATCTCGTGTAGTCATGATGATCAGGACCGACGGTCTGCATCCATTCGGCAACCGTCACCCATGTCTCCTGTTCATTCACTTTTGTAACAGCGAAATTTCCGAGTCGTGCCCCACGGTTCGGCACAAGAATCCGTTCGGAATTGCGAATTACGCAAAGTTTTTCAGGATCAACCTGCGCCATGAACAATGGAGCCCGATGTCTGAACACATGATCATTGTCGGCGCCACGTCTGGTATAGACTAGAAATAATCCCTTGGGATGGGTCACCCAATGTTGCTGCGTGTTGTAATTGCCCAGTTCATTTCCATCATCAAAGGTCCATGCTTTAGGCTTTTCAAAATGCAGGCCGTCCCTGCTCCTCGCTACATATCCCCGAACATCATTTCTTAATGTCAGGAAGAATTCGTCCCCATATCTTGTTAGCGATGGTTCACCGAGTCCGCGCAGTTCCGGAACGATCAATTCATCCCCATGTTTAATATAGCGTAGTATTTTTCCATCGAAGGAACATTTCATGACTGTACTGAAAAGAGATGAAAAGTCCGGAGTCCTCACATATATCGGCAAAAGAATGTCTCCATTCTCAAGATCAAAGCGCTGTGTCGATCCAGCACCGGCCGAGAAAAACCTCTTTTTGTCAGGCATGTCCACGACATCCCAGTCAGTCCAAGTCTTATTTTCCGGTTCATAGACTGAATATGCCGTCTGGCGCGGTCGCGGCTCAGGCATAATCTTGTCACCGATATAACGGGTGCATTGTCCTGTCCCAAGGAGTTTGCCGGAAACCTTATGCCACATTGGCGAGAAATCATTGATTACAACTTCTATTCCTCCGGATTCCTTGCGGCGTCCGAGAGTCTGGGAATGCGGAACCGGTCCGGACCAAGTTCTTCCCATGTCATCAGTGCGCATCTCGTTGAGCTCAAAAAACACATCGGAACCTGTAAGTTTCAGCTTCTGCATAGTCATGACGACGATTGGTTTGTTCCCTGGAATAGTTCCGGCACGCGGATGAACCCAACAGGTCTTGCGGTCATATCCGCTGTGAACCGCATCAAGCTGTATTTTATAGTCAGGATAAATCATGCTTCCTGTATATATCCTTGACCTGTTTTATAAATTTACGATCTGGAAGAGAGCCGTCAAAGGCATACATGCCGCAAATCCCCTTATCCGCAAGAAATATCTTCAGCATCCATGTGAAACGTGCAAGGGTCGGCAGTTGAAGTTCGCTTTCAAATACATCAACGAACAGCATGTCAAGGCGTTTCTGCCATTGAAGCGCCTTCTTCATATCTCCCTTTTCGCATTCCCTCTGTATTGACGCCATCCATGACGGTACGATGTTCCCGAGGGAGGTGACAGAGCCCTGTCCGCCGTTCACCAAGCAATGTCGGACAAATTTCTCTTTGCCGGTGAGAACTGACACACGTGTCCCTTTTGCCATCGCAAGTATTTTGTTAAGGCGGTTTAGATTGTCTTCGCTGTCCTTGATCGCCGTGATATTTCCATGCTTGAAGAGCTTTTTCAGGCTCTCAAGATTAAATTCAGTAGGGTAACGCGGATGATGATAAACTGCTACAGGAATAGGTGAATTGTCAGCTATTCGAAGGACATAATCCACCAGCTGCTTCTGCTCCAGAGCCATGCCCAGCGGAGCAGTCATCACACCGATTTCTGCACCGCAGTCCTTAGCTTCCTTGAGGCGTTGCAATGTTGCGGCAGGCCCAAGATCGCATACTCCTGCGAAAAGTCGGACCTTTCCCTTGACCGAAGCAGCCGCATTCCTTATTATTTGACATCTCTGCTTAGGACCCAGCAGGAAGAATTCCCCGGTGGAACCGATTACGAACACACCTTTCATACCCTCCCCGGCAAAATATGAGGCAAGACGCCTGACCGCGCAGCAGTCAATGTTGCCATCCTTTTTGTAAGGTGTAACCGAAGCAACAACCGAACCTCTGAACATTGTAATCTCCTTTATAGATATTATTTGAATGAAATCTCAGCCAGATATATATCCGCTCCTGCCGTATGCTCAAAATGCCCCGGATCTTTGACCAGGAGCTTTTCATTTTCATGCGGTTCATCCATCTTATATTCGTGCGATGAATAATATGATACTGCGGCTCTTCCAGGAGCCATATCAATCCAGCCTGCATAGGAGGTGTCTCCTCCGCTTGGAAGCGTCCTTATGAAACATGGTTCCTGATCTTTCTCAATCCAGAACAGATCCGTACGAGTATTGCGCCGACCGGTTCCATCCCAACAGCGCCCTATGATTGCACATCCGCCTTTCAAGCATTTGATCATCGGACCCTGCAAACGAAACGGCAGAGCTTTGGAAAAATGGAATTTGGAATAAGGAGGTTCTGCGAGACATAACGTTGGAATGGAATTGTTGTTGTCATCTCGAAGCAACGCCCACAGCGTTCCGTCCTGATCGAAATCAATGGAGACCTCTCCTCCAGGTACCGGAAAATCTGCTTTTTCCTCCCATTCGATTCCGTCGCAGCTCTTGAACAGCTTGGAATGATAGGCCCCTCCGATTCGGCGATATGCAGTTCCATATAATTCACCATGAATCTGCCTGACGCACCACATCCAATATCCTTCCGGTACACCTTTGAGAGGATT
Organism: uncultured Victivallis sp.; assembly: GCA_964600895.1. Taxonomy (GTDB): domain Bacteria; phylum Verrucomicrobiota; class Lentisphaeria; order Victivallales; family GWF2-50-93; genus GWF2-50-93. The sequence continues at coordinate 29,352 of CAZRKP010000037.1, read as the reverse complement.
TGTGGACAGAATCTGACAGTCTTTGTCAAATATGCTTACTTTTGAAGTTCTGAAAGAAGTATCACTACTCTTCTCATCGCTTCTACCCGCATAAAAGACAAGTAGTCTCTCATTGAACGCTACTATCTTCGGATCTCGCAAATCCATTGACATATCAGCTATTTCGGCTTTCTTTTCCCAGGATGAGAGATCTTCCGATGCAAGCATAGTGATCACTCCGTCCATGCTGACGTGGGTTCTGCCAGAACGGAACACAATAAATGTCCTCCCATTTAATGCCGTAATGCCAGTGAATGCGTTATGCCGTCCATCCGAATATATTTTTCGTGCCTTGATTACCCGAATATCCATATTTCACCTTTTTCCTTATCTTGGAATGGTCCTCGACAAGTGCTTTGAAAGAATTGCCGTCGCATATTCAACATTTCTCTTTTCAAGGGCGCTTATTATCTGACCATGTTCCCAGATTGTCATCTCCCTTGTCTCTTGATCCTCCGAACTTGTTCCGGAATATTTCCTGAAATATTCGCTGATCACTGCATGCTGGCGATAGATCATCGGGCTTCCCGAAGCCTTTAGCAGTATCTGGTGGAATTGTTCATCCGCCTGCTTTATTTCCTCACGGTTTCCTTTGTTCCCCACGAGTTCACTCTGGGACTTCACGTTGTCCCTGAGTTGTGCTATTACTTCATCAGTCATGCGTTCTACGGTTAAGCGAACTGCCCCGATCTCGAGCGCAAATCTCAATTCGGCAAGTTCCTTCAGTCCGTTCTCCTTACGGGCATGCAGCAGTATGGTTGCTTCAAGGATAGAATCGAGTTTCGGCTCGGAGATCCTGATGCCGGCCTTTTTAATTGACTCTATCATCCCTAGGGCTCGCAGGCGCTGGACAGCATCTCCGACGGATCGTTCGGAAAGCCCGAGTTCTTCCATTAGTTTCTTTTCTGTTCCCAGACTGTCTCCTGGTCGGAGACCAAGGGATTCAATCCTGTCAATTAATGCCTTTACAGCCTGTTCCGTGCTTGAATTAGTTTTGAGTATTTCTACCATTATTAGTCCTATATTATAATTATATTAAATATATATTTTCTATTTATGATTAATATAGGACCTATTTTAATCTTGTCAAGCCTTTTGGGTAATTATTCAAAAAATATTCTCAGACAGTTGAAAAACAGTGATTAGACTCTAAAATACTATCGATGGCATATTTACTATAAAGGACTTCCTATTATGATAAAACGCCCATTCGGTTCCGACAGTTTCTGGAACACCCCTATCCCCGAAAATCCGGAAATCGACGGAAAGAGCAATTCCTTTATCAAGCTTCTTGGCAATACTAAAAGCGAAAAAAGAGCTGTCTACATAAATTCAACTAAATGGACCATCCCCGTCTACCATGTGCGAAGTTCGCAAATCCCGATGGTACAGGTGGTCCCGCTGAAAGTTAGGGGAAATCATGATGGATTCGCCCCGAACTTCAACGGCTGGGCCCCCATCCCTCCGGAAGCAAAGCCTGATTCCGAACAAGATTCCCATATGTGCATTATCGATGATGACAATGATATGGTCTATGATTTTTTCTGCATCAGATACAAGGAAGGTAAAATTCATACCCGCTCAGCCATAACATATCCGCTTTATGGGTCGGGCGTCTTCGACAAGATCCCCTTCAATTTCGAACCGGGTACCAGCGTCCATGACTACGGTCCGTGCCGCGCGGCCGGTACAGCCCTTCTAGGTGGACTTGTATTCCACGACGAATTGACCTCAGGAAAAATCGAGCATAAGATCGCCTTGGCAACCGATCTGAATGAAAACCAGAAATTTGTCTTTCCAGCAATCTGGACTGATGGATTCACAGAGGGAGGACTGCCCGAAGGAGCAGTTGTACAGCTTGATCCTGAACTTGACTTGGGTAAATTTGATCTGTGTCCTGCCGCGAAGACATTAGCAGTCGCTCTACAGAAATACGGTATGGTCAACGTCGATGTAGCCGGTGGCATATGCATCTACCTGGAAAACCTGAACTTTAATCCCGGTAAAAGCTGGAAGGGCCTTGTCGATTCAGGATGGATACTCGAAACGTTAGGCCTTGATCATTTCCGTGTCCTTAAAATGGAAAATATAAAGGATGGCGGTTTGAAAAGGGCAAAGCTTCCATGGGAACCAAGACCAGTCAAAGTTTAGTCAATATTAGTACCTGAAAGGAATAAATGAAGAAATCTTTTGGTAAAATCCACGGCATAGTCCCACCAATGGTCACACCTCTTATCGCCGAGGACAAACTCGACGTTAAGAGCACAAGAAGCGTCATAGATTATCTTATCAGCGGTGGAGTGCACGGAATATTCATCCTTGGCAGCACCGGAGAGGCTCCGAGCCTAAGCTACAAGATCCGCTACCAGCTTGTCGAGGAGACCTGCAACCAGGTTGCAGGAAGAGTACCGGTCATCGTCGGAATAACCGACACATCCTTCGTGGAATCCGTGAACCTTGCGAACTTCGCAAAGAAAAGCAATGCGACCGCGGTCGTGCTCGCACCTCCATACTACTTCCCTTCCGGACAACCGGAACTTGTCGAATATGTCGGGCATCTGCTTGAGGAAATATCAATTCCCCTCTTCCTCTACAACATGCCGGGATTCACAAAGGTCTATTATGACATCGAAACCGTGCAGGCCCTGTCGGAGAACAAGAAGATCATCGGCATCAAGGACAGTTCTGGAAACATGCTCTATTACCACCGGCTCCTCCAACTGTTCAAGAACAGGAAGGATTTTTCGATACTGATGGGGACTGAGGCCCTTCTAGCGGAATCCATCCTGCTTGGAGGACATGGCGGCGTACCAGGAGGAGCAAATCTGTTTCCGAACCTGTTCGTCAAGCTTTATGAAGCGGCAAGGAGAAAGGATCTGAACGAGGTCAGGAAACTGCAGGATAAGGTCATGAAACTCGGTTCCACTATCTATAACGTCGGCAGATTCGGTTCCAGCTTCCTGAAAGGAATCAAATGCGGGCTTGCATGTCGCGGTATCATAGGAAAAGATTTTGTCGCTGAACCATTCCATTCATTTAGGGACAAAGAACGGAAAATTGTCAAAAACTATTTGAAGGGCGCCCTTTCAGACTATGAATAACAACGAATCCATTGTCATAAGATCTCCGGATCCGGCAAACATATACTGTTACACCCCTGGAATCTGTGTCCTACCAAATGGCAGGATCATCGCGACCGTCGATTACGGCGGATCCGGAGTAGGAAATATGCCGGGGGAAAAATATGCCCCTTGGAAAGGCTTCTGGCACCAGGGAGTCATCCTCATAAGCGACGATCATGGCAAGTCCTGGAAGGAGACGGCAAAGTTTCCTTTCATGCATGCACGTCCTTTCACGGCGGGAAAATCCGTCTACATCCTCGGACACGCTGACGACCTGATGATCATGCGTTCGGACGACAAAGGAAAAACCTGGAAACCTCCGGTCAAGTTGACTGATGGCGAATTCTGGCACCAGTCGGCATGCAATGTCCATTACGCCAATGGCTGCGTATACCTTGTGATGGAAAAGCGAACCTCCTTCAAGATAAGAACCTGGTACATCGGCGAATGCTCACCTGTCCTCATGAGGGGGCGGACCGACAAGGATCTCACGAAGGTAAAGAACTGGGAATTCTCTTCAAGCTTCTCCTTCCGCGACATATTCCCCAAAGGGAAATATCCGGACTATTTCGGTATTCCGTTCTTTGAGGAGAAATATCCGGATGCAAGTTATCCTGCTCCCGGACGCGAATGCGCGCCCATGGGCTGGCTCGAGACGAATGTCGTACAAATCAAGGACAAGAACCATTACTGGCACGATCCGTCAGGAAGAACCTATCATTTATGGATGCGCGCCCATACCGGAGGGACAGGATACGCCTGCATCATCAAGGTCAAAGAACTCGGAAACAAGCCCGGCACTGGAAAAATGAAAAGCTCCTTTGAAACAGTACCCTCTGGAAGCAAAATGCTTTTTGTTCCATGTCCCGGCGGACAGATGAGGTTCCATGTCCTTTATGATGAAAAGACAAAACTCTATTGGCTCCTTAGCACACAGGCCACTGACAGCATGACGCGGACGGAGAGACTTCCAAAGGATCGTTACAACCTTCCGAACAACGAGCGTCGCCGTTTGCAACTGCACTTCTCGAAGAACATGATCGACTGGTGTTTTGCTGGAATAGTGGCGATAGGTCCAAAGAGCGAAAAAGCGTCCAGACACTATGCATCAATGGCTATTTCCGGCGATGATCTGCTCGTTCTCGCGAGAAGCGGGGATGAAAAGGCCTCGTCCGCCCACAACGGAAATCTGATTACGTTCCATAAAGTCAAAAACTTTAGAAAATTAATATACTAAACCACAGAAAAATAATAATTTTGATGGTGTGAAGTTTCGCAAGAACATAAATTACGAATTTATTTCTGTGTCTTCTGTGTGTTCTGTGGTTAAAAAAGGAATTAATAATGAAAAACAAGTATTGTGACAGCCGCGTACGTTCACTGCTGAAACAGATAAATGCGCCTGAAGTTGTCGGGATACAGCCGGCAAACGCATTCCGCGATCTAGTTCAGTTGCCAGACGGAGAGATCAGGCATTATGGATTCAAGAATGGCAGGATGATCTATATCGCAAGTCGCGATTGCGGCCTCTCATGGCAAGAGTTTCCTCTACGCAAAGGATGTCCGGGGGCATGCATACGTAGTCCGTGGTCAGGAGACTGGATCGCCATGCTTGATCTCCATGCCTATGCACATGAATTTTTCCTCGATGCCGACGCTTTGGGACTTCAGAAAGGATTTCGTGTCTACCGTTCATCAAACGGCATCGACGGGAAGTTCACCAGCTCATTGGTTTCAGAGCTCAACCATGGCGTTCCACGCCTGCCAGTTCCCATGCGTTCAAGAAAACGCTGGGTTTTGCCGTGCCAGTATTCCAAGAACGGCAAGCATGATCTGGTATCTTTCTATTCCGACGACGATGGAAAATCCTGGAACAGGATCGTGCTGGGCATGATTCCTGAGCATGAAGCCATTGCACCACATCAGGGTTTGAGGTGGCAGAACCACGGGATTGAGCCTTCACTGGTAGAATTGAAAGACGGAACCCTGTGGATGATCATACGGACATCCCTGGATAACCATTACCAGTCATTCTCCTACGATGGCGGTGAAAACTGGACGAATCCCGAGCCTTCACGTTTTTATGCTACAATAACCATGCCGACTTTCTTCCGGCTCAACGATGGAAGGATAATCCTCTTCTGGTGCAACACGACCCCTCTTCCCGAACTCGACCATGACAAGCAACATGAGCTTACGGAATGGGAAAGGAAGGGATTTGCAGAGGATCTCTTTACAAATCGCGATGCGTTCCATGCGGCAATTACGGAAGATGACGGGAAAACATGGATTGGATTCCGCGAGGTTCTTCTTAACGAAAGGAGAAACGACTCGGATTTCAGGACTAGTGGTGGAAACTCATACTGCGTAGACAAGAGTGTCCACCAGAGCCAGGCCGTCGAACTTCCGGAAGGGAAAGTTCTCGTTTCCGTGGGACAGCATCCCAAATGCCGTAGGATGATCATCTTTGATCCAAAATGGCTGTATGAAAAGAAACGCAGTGACGATTTCCATCTTGGCCTTGATTCCTGCTGCACATTCCAGTTTGTAAAAGGTATCGCCGGAAACATAAAGGACGGAGCATCTGGCCATTGCGCATACAACAGGCGTCCCGGCGCACAACTCGTCCCTGAACCGGAAGGAAAACAGCATGAGGTGCTGCAGATCGCCCGTCATCCTGATCCACGGCTGGTACATGAACAGCAGGGCGCCGTCTGGAACTTCCCTGCCGGAAAATCTGGAGAAATCCGAGTTAGCCTCCGTCTCGTAAAAGGTGGTCAAGGTATCAGGATCTGCCTCATAGACCGTTTCTTCAATCCATTCGATACTGTTGCCAGAAATTATGCCCAATACACGGTGGAAATAGACGGTAAAGGGCGCGTGAAAGGAACAAAATTGGTTTTGAAACAGGATATCTGGTATGAACTCGTCATACGATGGACTGACTCCTTCAAAAAGGATGCTAAGTTCAATTTTGACAACAAGGGAAAGACTTTTTCAGCTCCTCTTGTTTTCCCAAGCGCAAACGGAATCAGTTATCTGCACATGATGAGCATCGCGGAATCTGCGGATTTCGCAGGTGTCCTGATCCGGAATGTCGAAGCAAAAGTAAAATAACATAAGGAATATCTATGAAAAAAATAGTCGTTCCTGTATTAAGCATCCTATCCATCCTGTCCATACCGTCAACTATATTGCCTGCTGAGGACGCAAATCCTAATGCGACTCTCGAGGATTTTGAAAGTATTACCGGCTGGGAGAAGCAGAACGGGGCTCAGGTAGAGGCTGCTGAACCGGTGTCTGTCGGCAAAGGCGCTGTCAAATTCTCCGGTCCCGGTCTGGCATTCAAGAAGGTGAAAAACGTCAAATCCCTGAAGCCTGACAGTCTGAACGACGGTTATGAGGGAATATCCTTCTGGGTAAAGGGTGATGGATCGGACATGTATGGAACGATTGTCCTCTGCGGACAGCATCCGCTCTGGATGCCTTTCAAATATTCCTATTCGTTTCCGCTGAAGGACACGGAATGGAAAAAGATCACTGTCCCATGGGACAAATTTGTTCCCGAGGATGCTGTTTATCCTATTGGCACACCTGGGGGAATGCCTCCTAGCGGATTCCAGAACATCAAGCTTGGGAACAAATGGAACATCTACCACAACAACAAACCCATGCCCAAGTTCAGCTTCTGCATCGACCAGATCCAGTTTGAGGAAAAGGTGCCGTCAGACAAAAACACCCCGAAGCTGAAATCCTTCGTCGAAGTCCTGAAACTTCTCAAGGATAAGAAACCTGTCAGTATCCTCTGCCTCGGGGATTCCATCACCGCCGGTACATCACTCAAGAGCCCTGACACAGAACGCTATGCCCAGGTACTTGAGAAACTTCTCAGGAAAGAATACGGATATGACCAGATCACCGTTGTCAGCAAGGCGGTCGGAGGAGCCCAGGGGAATGATCTCAGGCTCTGGCTGGACAGGGATTTCACAGGTACTCCTCCGGATCTCGTGACCATCATGTACGGATACAATGACAAGACCTGGGGGTACTCCAAAGAGTATTTCACCTATTCTCTCAACGATTATCTTGATAGAATTGCAAGAAAGACGAACGGAGCATCAGCTGTTCTCCTAATCTCGACAATCCCCGGCAAGAACGAACGGTTCTTCATGATGGATGATTATGCCAATTGCATCCGTGCCATCGCAAAGGATCGCGGGCTCGCGCTTTGCGATGCCGCCAAGGAATTCAAGTCTTTCGGTAGGGACGGCATCGACGCATACATGGCCGACCAGGCGCATCCGAATGCAAAAGGGCACGAGGTCATGGCAAATGCAATAGCAGGTGTCCTGTCAGGAAAATAAAAGCATTCAAGGAAATGATCATGCTCAAATCACATTTGAAAATATTCTTACTCTTTTTCATTCTTGTCTCTTCCATTTCATATGCCTCCGCCCAAAATGACAAGAAGATTGTCTTCACTGCCGAACAGTCCGCAGGAGGAAAAGTCATTGATCTCTCTGGAGGAAAGAAGGCTGTCACCATCGACAAGTCCTGCGAGGCGGGCTCAGCAAAAAAGGGAGATACTTTCATTGAATGGAAAATTCAGGAACCTCTCCCGGCTGGTTGGTATCACGGCGTTGTCGAATTCTGCACAAAGGAAGGTGAGGAGAAGTCCTGGTTCAACGCTCACATGGGTATCTCAGTCGTGACGACCGGACAGACTATCTCGGCAAACATGATGGAAAACTTCCAAACCAAAAAAGAGGAACCTCAGATTTTTGATTTCTGGATATATGCATCGTCCCCGATCAACAGCGTCAGAATCACTCCGGTATATGATGATCTATGGAAATACAAAAGGCTTTATCCTGTCGCGCAGGTCTCCCTTGAACTAGTATCCCAGCCTTCACTAGATGCATCAAAAGTTGCAAGCGTCGGACTGGAAGTCAAGCCTGACGGCACTGCCAGCCTGCCCTGCTCTCTTCCTCCCGGGCTCTGGATGCTGAAAGCTCCGTTTACAAAGGATTGCACCGTTACATTTGAAGGAGAGGACAGCAAGAGTTTCGAGGCAAAATATCCTTTCGACCAGTGGAAAAGGCCCGGTTCAATTTATTTCTTCATGGGCTCTCCATTGAAGAAGCTTGCTTTCAAAACTCCGGCAATGTCAAAGATCGCCGAACTCCAGCACAGCATCACACGGGAGCAGAAGGAGCCACTCCTGGCAGATGTTGAACTCATGAAGGTTGTCGATCCTTCAAAGACCGAATCCGGACATTTGGAACTGATCGGTTCCGGACTAACTGGCGACGCCCCTTCCTTTCCATTGCTCCCAATGGGAAAAAAGACTGCTGTCCTGACAACGTGGGATGACGGCAAGCCGGATGATCTACGCTGTGCTGAAATACTGAACAGGCTCGGATACCGTCCAACATTCTTCCTGAACAATGATGCTCCCGCTATGAAATTCCTGGACAAGCTGGAAGGGATGAACGCAGAGATAGGATCGCACTGCTACCATCATCCATCTCTCTATCGCCTAACTCCTGAACGCGCAGCCGAAGAATGCGTCGCAATGCGCAAACTGCTGGAGAAGACGCTTGCCCACCCGGCCATATCATTCGCATACCCCAACGGATATGCGGCATCATATGATGTAGAAGGAGATTATGTCCTTCGTGCAGTAAAAGCCGCCGGATACTGGGCTTGCCGTACAACACCGGGGACAGTTTTTACAGTCGATACAATCGGAGACCTTATGACATTGAAAACTGATGGATTCTTCGGGAACCGAAAGGATTTGGAGGTCAAATGGAAGCAGACTCGAGAGAAAGAAGGTGGAATTTTTTATTTCTGGGGCCACAGCTGGCAGATAGGCAAGACGGATCAGCAATGGAAGGACTTTGAGGATTTCTGTGCGAAGTTCGCAAACTGTCCGGACGCCTGGTACGCGTCGCAGGGCGAACTTTCCATATGGCTCTGGCTCAGGAACAATCTCAAGATGGAAGTGACTGAAAAAACTCCTGCGAAAGTTGCAGTAAAAATCAGCCGTCCATGGCTACATCCGTACCTATCTGCTAAATGCCCGATCAGCTTGAAGGTTCCGGCAGGAGTAAGCAAAGTCCTCTGGCAGGGGAAGGAAGTTCCGATATCAAATGGATTTGTGGAGTTGAAATGGTAGGAGATCTACTCAGTCATTTGTTCTGCTGTTCCTCATGCTTTATTATTACAGCAAGCTGATCCTTGAGAGACTGCATTTCCTTTTCGACGTTTTCAATATGTTCCATAAGGAGATCATTTTTTGACTTTGAGCCCTGCTGCTGGATTTTGCGAAGTTTTTGAATCTCCCTTATTTCCTTCTCCATCTCCTCGTTTGCTTCAGCCATGCTTCCAACAATTACACCTACAAAAAGGTTCAATATGATCATGGTGCCGATGATGATATAAAGGAGGAAATAGATCTGTGCACCTACAGGGAATACAGCTTTTGATGGCGCCATAACATCAGGCCAGTTTTCAAGGGTCAAAACCTGAAAGAGGGACATGAACGCATCATGCAGGGTGGCAAAATGTTCAGGATCCGACTTATGGAAAAATGATACCCCTAGGACTGAAAAAAGATAGAAATGGACAATAAGAAGAATGGCAACATAGAAAATGGATGCGAGGCTTTTTACAATTCCCTGTACTAACATGCGCAATCTTGGAATGGTTTTCAACAGGCGTAGCACTCTCAGGATTCTTATAAGACGGACTACCGCGATAGAAGACTGTCCGACAGGCAGAAGGCATATCGAGATTATCAGGAAGTCGAACACGTTCCATGGATCCAGGAAGTATCTCCACGGTTTTTTCCCTTCAGCTCCGATACGGATAAGTTGTTCAACAACAAATATCCCAAGGATTATCTTATCGGCAAATTCCAGAAAACCACCGATTCTCTCCCTTATCGATGGATATGTATCCAAGCCTATGAATATGCTTGTGAGGACAATAAGTCCGACGATGGTGAAGTTGAATCTCTTTGAATCGGCTATCCGTCTGAGTTTCTGGGAAAATGACATGAACCCCGCCATGTTGGTCGATTTCATGATATGATTTATTCGTTAAAAATATCGTACGGGTCGTAATTATCAAGATTATGACTTGAATAGAATTTAATAAAACATTCTTTCGTACTTCAATTCATGTATCTAGACCACTTCTTCATTCCCCTTGATTTCCTTGTTCTTCCAGTCTATCTTCATTATGCAATGATTTCAAAAACCATATCTTTCACAAGACTCTTTATGTTGCTGACGGTATCCTTAGCCGTTCTGGTCTCATGCATTTCTTATGACAGGCAGATTTCATCTGATCAGAATGCCCCGGCATGGTGGACAAATCCGCATGAGGATGATTCTGATTCCATGTTTGAAAAGGCCAGTGCTGAAGGACTGCCTGATGAGCATTCCGCCAGGGAGAAAGCATATGAGAACGCTCTTTCTCTTTTATCGAAGAGGATATTTTCAGGCGTATCTTCCGATAGGAGTTATGTCCGACTGACCACCAAGCATTATTTCTCAGACGTCAGCATTGTGGACGAAAGGACCCGAAAAATAGGAAACCTGTGGAACGCCTGGATACTTGTGAAATATCCTCAGGAGAAGAAGAAGGCGTTTTTGGACAGGATTGGCAAATCTACATCGAACCTTAAGGAAATTGAAAAGATCTCTACTGATATTAAGGACGTTTTCAAGATACTCATAACAACGCAGGATATGAAAAATGAATACAAGGCAGGAGACAAGATACGTTTCAGCGTCATTTCCGAGAAGGACTGCCATATCGCCATCTTCGCGCATCAGTCTGATGGAAAGAGTATCCTCATATATCCCAACAGGTGGTCTAGAAACACATGGCTTTCAGCGAACAAGGCCCTTTCAGTGCCTGACCCGGGTAGGGACAGGTTTGACCTAACGGTAGGTCCGCCTTATGGTGATGATATAATCCAGGTAATTGCCTGCACTAGCAGGAACGCCCTTATAAACATGATTGACGGTGAGATAAAAAAAATCTCCGAAGGCCAGGATTTCGCCGTCATCCAGCGTGGCATTATTGTCAGTGAAATCAATTCTCCCTCCCCTGCCGGAACGGAAGGTTCCAAGGAATGGGCTGAAAACCATATCATGATTTCAACTTTCCCGAAATGAACCGGAAACCAGCTCTTCCACCATTGTCTCTCCATTCCTTGACATTGTTCAATATTCTCGGTATTTTACCCCCATGACAATGAAGAATTTTTCATTCCTCGGAATCATCGGCGGGGTGGGGAAACTGCTTTCTTTCTCCATGCTTCTGATGGTATTATCCGGATGCTGGGTCGCAACCGGTCCTGACCCGCGAGCCATGCCTGTGTCTGCAGGTCCTCCAGTAATGCAGCTTGGAGAGGTTACTGAAAAATTCACCGGTACCTGGACAACGGAAGGACCAAAAAGCGATTTCGTAAAGTCCAAGGTCATCAAGAGCATTAGAAATTCAAAGATGGTCTCCAATGACGCCAGTAACCTGATCCTGAAAATCAACATCACCTCAGATCATGTGAGCGATGGTCCCAGACTTTTTGAGCTGGGGTTCGTAAGTTGTATTACTCTTGGGCTGTTTCCTCTCGACTATCATTCGGAATGGACGGTACACTGTGATGTTCAGGTTACGATGGCAGATGGCAGAATTGTAGCACGTTATCCAATACAGGAGGTCGGAACATTTGACATAACTGTATGGCCTCCCACATGGCTTTTCCTGAACTTGAACTGGCCATTCGGCGGAATGTATGGGAGGCAGATGAATGAAAAGACGGCAAACAATGTATCCGTCCAGATAATTGAAACCATCAATTCCGACTATCAGAGGCTTGCCCAGGCAAGGGATCTCAATGCGATAGCTTTGGGAAGCATGGTTTCAGGGCAGCAGAATGTTCCTTTCAGGCCACCGCCGGAACCAAGTTCCTCCGGTCCTTCACCAATAAGCAAGCGCTGGGCGGTCATCATTGGAGTAAGCGACTACAAGTTTCGTGGGAAATGGGGATTGGACAACTTAAGATATGCTGCGCGGGATGCCCAAGTACTTGCAGATTATCTGAAGAGTGACAAAGGTGGACGTTTTGACAACGTTACATTGCTTCTCGATAAAGACGCAACCACCCAGAACGTGAAAATTGCGCTAAGGGAAAATCTTCGCGCCGTTCAGAAGGGAGATTTCGTGCTGATCTCATGGTCGGGACATGGTGGTCCGGATCCCTCAAGCAACAAGGACTTGTATCTCATCACCTACGATTCTGATCCTGAGCACATGGCTGCAACCTCATATTCAATGTCTGAAATGCAAGAGGATGTAGGAAAGCTGCAGGCTGACCGAATACTTCTCCTAGCCGACACCTGTCATTCTGCAGGTATCAGTGATCCTAAGATCGGATTCAAGGGCGCCCGTGAAAACAAGATAGTGGAAGGGATTAAAGGTGTCCAGATGAATCCCAAGCAGCAGGAAGGAAAGGATACTAGCATGAGAATGATCTTTACCAGCTGCGAGAGCGGAGAGACGAGTTTGGAAAGCAGTGATCTCGGAGGAGGACACGGTGCATTCTCCTGGTTCCTCCTGAAGGCGATGATGGGGGATGCCGATAAGAAAGAGAATGGCGGAAATGGCAATGGCATAGTCACACTTGGAGAAGTGATCGAATACACAAGGGATCAGGTCAAGCGTTACAGCAAAAACCAGCAGCATCCCGATACTGCAGGCCGTTTTGACAGGAATATTGTAATCGGTCCTTCACAATGATTACAGAAGAAAAAGCCGTATTTCTCCACAAGATGACTGTTCCGGAAGATGCAATCGACAGGAATGGCCATGTTAACAATGTTTCCTTCATCCAGTGGATGCAGGATGTAGCCATGAAACATTTCACATCGGTGGGATGCATGGAGACCATGCAGAATGCCGGTTGTACCTGGGTAGTGCGGTCACACAAGGTAGAATATCTAAGTCCTGCATTCGCAGGGGAAACTATCAACATCAGGACCTGGATTGTAGATTTTGGACGTGCAAGATCCATGCGCCGTTACAAGTTCCTAAGGGAATCGGATGGGAAATTGCTTGTCAGGGGTGAGACCGACTGGGTTTACATAAATGTTAAAAGTGGACGTCCTTCTGCCATACCTGAAGAAATAAGCAGTGCGTTTGTTCTTGTGGAAGATGACGTCAAATAATCACTGCATCCATCCGGCATATACACCGTTTTTACCGACGTATCCAGAACTGAACTGGAGATCCTGTGCATCGGAGACATTTATCCCTTCAGCATGACCGTCCCAGAATGCACCATTTGCCCTTTTCAGATGCCTCATCGCAATACCTTCGGATGGATGGACTGTCGGATTCCAGTTCCATCCACGGAGGAGGTAATACTGCCTGCGATTCTGGGTCGAAACATAGGAATCAGCGGCAAATACTCGGTTAGCAGGCTTTTCTATCTGCGATTGATATCTGAATAATGTACTAACGACAACGCCATCAACTGTTGATGGTGTATTAATTACAGCATACTTGCCGTATTTGGTGTCTGGACGCGTGCATGAGGAGTCAACTTGGATAGTATACTCAGCTCCATAACATGCTTGTGTGTCTGCCGTACCCTGGTAAGGATATTCAGATGGGCATGTCCCTATGTCATTAGGTATCTTCAAGTAATCACCCCATGTAAGCATGGTCATCCAGCTCTGGTACACTGCCGGTGAGTTGCTGCAATACCAGAGAGGAAGATACTGGTTATTGTCGGCTCCGTACATAGTCTCGCTGGTGATTGCCTGCTTCTGGTTGCTGATGCATCTTATCGACATAGCTGTCTCCTTTGCAGACTGCAATGCCGGGAGAAGCATTGCCGCGATTATTGCGATAATCGCAATGACAACCAATAACTCAATAAGAGTAAAGCAGCTTTGCTTTCCTTGAAAGGAGCATTTCTTATTGGATGTATTCATTTAGCTTTTCCTGTGGAATTTCTGACAACGAGTCTTTCCTCCACTTCGATTATTTTCTGTGACGCAGGAACTGCAGCAGGATCATCTATCATCTTGATAAGTTCGACCGCCGACATCCTTCCAATCAGATCCAATGAAAGGTTTACAGCTGTAACTGGAGGATTCATATACTGCATATATGGAAAATCGTTGAAGATTGTGAAACTGAGATCCTGGGGAATCCTCAATCCTCTCTCAATTGCAGCTTTCATTGCTGGAAGACCTGACTTGTGATCATAGACGATGACTGCGGTAGCTCCGCATTTCGAATGAACTTCCGATATCCATTTTGCGGCATCTGAATGGAAATTCGCTTCTGGGATTGCAGGGCGAATCCCCATCTTCGCAGTCGACTCGAAGAAAGCTGCTTCCCGGATCCTGACACTTCTATGATACGTCTTTTCATCCTTCCCAGGTACAACTTCTTCAGGAATGTATGCTATGCATTTGTGCCCTAGCCCGTGAAGATGTTCTACAGCCTGTCTCATGCCACCGGCATCGTCAGGCACTATTGACAGGCAGTTCCCTTCGCATACCCCGTTCACAGAAACAAATGGATTCTCTTTCGGCAGAAAATTCTTCCTGGCCTGGTCAATTCCTGAATAATGGAGGAAAATGAAACCATCAACCCTCCATGACGGTCTTATTGAATCATCTGTAGCCGGATGGAACAGATCCAGTATGACCCTGTATCCTGAATTCTGTAGTTCCAGAACTGCCGCATTGATGATGTCCTCATATACGCCAAGTCCGAATATCCTGTCAGAAATTCCTATGATCGCCACAGTCATTGTTCTGGAACTTCTCAGCATCGAGGCTGTCAGATCAGGAGTGTATTTCAAGTAATCGGCTACGGCATTGATCCTCTGTTTGAGTTCGGGCTTGATCTTCAGGCTCGGGTCATTCCTGAGAAAGCGGCTGACTGTGGTGACAGATACTCCGCACTTGGAAGCAATATCCTTGAGCCCCACCCTTTTTTGCCGAACTGATTTATCAATCTTCTGAATCACGTTAGCCACCTGCATGATATGATAGAAAACGGGCAGATTTCCTCTGATATGCTATTTCAATACGATGACTTCGACGTCATCGAACCATTCACTGCCTTCACCTTCTATCCCAAGACCAAGGTTTACATTCACGGCATCAGCAGGGATTTCGACATCCTGTTCGAACTGTGTCCAGTCGAAATCTCCCGCCTTTGCAAAGACATGAATCCATTTGATCATCTTCCAGGAGGCGTCGAAAGCCCCGATTCCTACTGAACAAGTCTTCGGACCCTGGCATTTTGCCCATCCCTTGACCTTGAGTTTCAATCCGGCAACATCCTTGAGAGGTTGGCTTATGCTTCCTTTTACAGGACCGCCATCCGATTCGATCTTAAGAGATGCGGGACCTGATTTAAAGGTAGTGGTATCCTTGCTGCCTTTGAGCTTGCCATTGGCAGTCCAAACTGCTGTCCAATTGGTGGGCTGTTCATTCCCATCGGACATTGAGCTGTTCTGGGCAAGATTGGTTCCTCCGGCAACATTCGATTTTTCAGGTGCAGCAGCACCTGCGGGAGCAGCTGTCTTCTCTATCGAAATATCATCGAGCCAAGCCTTTCCTTCTCCTTCAACAAGAAAACCCAGGCGATCATTGACTGCGTTTGAAGGAACCACGAATTCTGCTGACAAGGACTTCCATTCCTTTGCATCTTTTGCATCTATGAGTTCCTTGTTCAGGCACTGCTTGTAACTGCCATCGAGACCAGTTATCACAAGATTGCATCTGGTAAATCCGGCATTCTTCATCTTACAGGAAATCTTCAAGCTCTTTCCACAAACCTCCTTGAGAGGCGTGGTGACTGAGCCGAGTACCGGACCACCTAAAGATTCAATTCTGAGAGAAGCAGGGGAAGATGCGAAATCCTTGTCGTCTCGCACGGCATTAAGACTCCCCTTCGATGTCCATTTTCCATCCCAGCCAAGGGGTCTTGATTCTCCTTCAGACATATTTGGATTGACGACGGTTATCCATTCCGCATCCTTTGCCTGCATCTTTTTTGCGATATCATCGAGTGTTGGTTTGAACTTGCTGGCGAGTTCAGGCTCCTTCATCTTAAGGTATTCCATCAGGTATCTTGAACCGAGGACTTCGCATGAGAATCCGGAAAAATGGACTTTGTCACCAAGATCCATAAGGCCCTCAGAACTCGCAACTGAGCAGTTGGGGATTTCCGTATTGGCTTTCGGTATGATGTTCGTATTGAAGTTCGATGTCCAAGTTGCATAACGTCCAAGCTCTCCTGCTATAAAAGGAAGGTCTTGAATACCGGTGTCTGTCCTCAAGTCTGTAACAAGGACTTTCAATTTATCAACATAATTCCTGTCTCCGCAGTCACTTTCCCCCTGATGCCAGAGAATACCCTTCAAAGTTCCAACTTTCATCGCTTCTTTCACCTTTGCCATGACATTGTCATAGTTCGGTGCTCCGTCCCTGTCCTTGCCTCCTTTTGAAAGTTCTTTTAAGCTTCTTCCTCCACGAGCTCCCTGAATAAGACCGACGGTAACTCCGGGATGAAGTTCTGCGTAATGACGGGCAAATGCCTGACCAGGCCCCATCCCGCCCCCAAACACGATCTTCGCGCTTATCCATTTCATGTCATTCCAAAGCAGTAGGACATTTGGATCAGCCTTCACATATTCAGGAAGAACTGGATGTCCTGAGCCTGCCATGTTTGACTGCCCCATAAGAACGAATATATGGAACTTGCTTTTATCGGAAGGAACTTTGATGTCATCTGCGGCGTTCACTTTCATTGAGCAGAGAACCACAACGGCAACAGTCAAGACGACAATGACTTTCAAAAATGCCTTCATACTTTTTCCTTTTTGTTATTTGATAATTAGATTAACGTTACACTTATATCATATATGCTTATTTTCAAGCAATAAATGATTATTTTTATATAATTTAGTAAAACGTTATTTCTATGAATTATACGCAAGCCCATTATTTGGCGTATTAGTTATCTCATCATGAACTTTATCTCTTCGACCTTGACGGACATGATGTCCAAGGAACCTGGGCTGCGGATAAAGATCATGAATCCGGAAAGGGCATTTGCGGGAACTTTCCCGCAGGTAAGCATTGTTGTGAGATCTTTCCAATCATCAGAAAGCCGGAGGGCTGCATTGTCATATATCGTACTTGGTTCTTTCAAAGATCCAAATGCTACATAGAGCTCACTTTTCATAGTTCCTTTTGCACGGATGATGATTTTATAGGTCTTACCTGAGGAAAGTCCACTGAATTCATGATAAATCAAGATTCTTCCCTTTGCAGTACCCTCAAATTTCAAATATCCGCCTATGCTTCCTGTTTGGAAGGAATAGCTTCCATCCGGGTCACCCCAGGCAGATGATTCAAGCCATCCAGCAGGCAGGGAAGATTTTTCCTTTCCTGGGATAGCCACATATTTTGTTGAATCCCCAAAATTGGTTTCAAGGCTGACTCCTACCGTACTTGGAGCGACAGGTATGATTTCCTTTCTCTTTGGAATATCCATTTTTTTCTCTTCTACAGGCTTATTTTCAACTGCAGGATTAACTTTTTCTTCTTTATTTTCTGCTGGAACACTTGCTGTTGTCTCAGTGTTGATTACAGGCCCTGATGGCTGAGGTTGTTTCTGTGAAGGGGCAAAGATTGCAACTAATGCCGCTACAGCCGTCACCATGAGGAAAAATCCGCAGACCATAAACCATAGCTTTTTATTTACACCCTTATGCTCCTTCTTGGAATGTGATTTCTTTTCTTGCTTCACCTCGATTGCCGATTTATTGAGGCGGAACTGTTTTGGAGGAGGCATTGAGTCCGCTTTGACTGAGACCTTCTCCCTGAATATCGCTTGTCTGGATAGGACCTGGCTCACTGTGGAAGGTGTGAAGTCGAGTTGTTTCTGCACCGATTCGTGATGCGCTTTCTTGAAAAAGCTCAGTACATGCCTTGACTGTTCCGATTCCCCAATAATATCTAAGACGTCTTTCCTGAAGGCTTCGAAGTCATATCCTACTTTCTTGAAGAATATCTCCCCTGTATCAGTGTCGAAGATGCAATATCCAGCCCTGAAATCCTCCTCTCTTGGCATTCCAACACTTCCAACATTCACGATATATCTTCTTCCGGACTTTATTGCGAAATCCGCAACATGCCTTTTTGAGGCGTGATCATCTTTAAGCATGAAAATTGCCGTTTCATGAGTATGTCCAGCAAAGATGATGTCGGCGTCACATGCGCTCCAGGCCTGCATTGCACTTTCAGTATCAAGTATATAGTTGAATGTTTCCGGTTGGAAGGATGTGCCATGGACAAAAAGTGTCCTGCAGATTCCGGCGTCCATTTCAATGACAAGAGGCAGTTCCTCAAAGAATTTCGCATCCTCAGGCCTTAGCTGGTGGTTTGTCCAGTTTATCATCTTCCATGCTTCGTCATTGAACTGTGAACGGTCAAAGCTGCCTTCTATTGCTGCTTCATGGTTCCCAAGTATGACATAGTTCGCCCTGGAGAGGACTTCGTCGAGAGTCTCATTTGGGCGAGGTCCGTAGCCGATGATATCCCCAAGGCAGATCACGGCTTCGACACATTCGAGCTCCATGTCATCCTTGACGGCGTTCCATGCATGCAGGTTTGCATGCACATCAGATAGAATCGCATATCTCATATGATAAGCTTCTTTCGAATTGCAGAATATACGATTTTATCATGTCTGCCCCAAATATGCAAGTGATTCCAGTCTAAAATATTGAACTCCTGGAATTCATATGGAAATTGCCTGAAAAAACGTTAAATTACCGCATGAAAATTGATTCGAACTTTCCGACAGGAAACATAAAAGTTGAGAAGATTGAAGGGGATGAAGTCTTTCTCAGGCAGGATCTGCGTGACACCAATGGCAACTGGTTTTACTGGTGCTTCAGGATCAGGGATGCCGGTGGAAAAAAGATAAAATTCAACCTTACTGGAAAAAATCTTCTAACCGACCGCGGTGCGGCAGTTAGCCTTGACAATGGATTTACATGGAAATGGCTTCCCCCTGAAAACATATTGGATTCATCTTTTGAATATAATTTTTCAAGCAATGCTGACAATGTCAGATTCAGTATGGGAATGCCTTATTCGGAAATGCATCTGAAGAGATTCCTGGAAAATCATAATAAGGACAGGAACCTGAAAATAGATACTCTCTGCAAGTCAAAAAAGGGCAGGAATGTGGAGAGAATGACAATTGGCAGGGGTGATTGCAAATTCCGAGTCCTGATAACCGCCCGCCACCATTGCTGCGAGATGATGGCGAACTATGCGATCGAAGGTATCATCGATTCGATTCTCACTTCATCCTGGTTACTCAGGAATGCCCAAACGACAGTGATTCCATTTGTCGACAAGGACGGTGTTGAGGATGGCGATCAAGGAAAGAACAGACAACCCCATGACCATAACAGGGATTACATTCCTGATGCCATATATAATGAGACAAAATCAATAATGGATTTTGTTCCAGGATGGATCAATGGTAGGACTTTTATCGCCATCGACATACATTGCCCATGGATAAAGGGGAAAGGAAACAACACCATTTATATCCCAGGTTCAAAGGATGTACAAAACTGGGAAGAGCAGGTGAAATTCGGAAAAATCCTGATGAGTGTCAACAGGGGCCCTCTTCCATATTCCATTGATGACAATCTTCCTTTTGGCAAAGACTGGAATACAGGTACCCCTCCTGGGCTTAAGACCTGTGCAGGTTGGGCATATGAAGTCGGTGCAAAGACAGCAATGACAATAGAATTGCCATATTCCGAAGCAAGAGATAAAGAAGTTAATCAGGAAACGGCAAGAAAATTTGGAAATTATCTCGCAAAAACCATAAGCGAATATTTAAAGACTTTAAATCCCGCGTGAGCCTTATTTTTTCGACACTTTTACAGGATGTTCAATGAGCTGCTTGAATTTTGGTGCAAGGACAGCATAACTGTTTTTTGCGGTTTCAAATCTCGCAGTTAGATCTCTTTCCTTGGATATCTCCATCTCCATCTTATACTTGCCCATTTCTGCAAGCATCTTGGAAATGTTCAGATACCATTCATTGTCTATTCCCATGATCTTTTCCACTTCAGGATAATCTGAAATCGACTTGAAGGCCTTGGAATATGCGAGCATTTGAATTCCATCAACCTTTGAATCAATGGCCTTCGAAACCAAGTCCACAGCCTGGTTTACGGAAGATCTGAATTCTCCCGGACCAGCTTTTTCCTGCTTCTGAGTTTTATCAGAAGCTGTTTTGGAATCTTTGATTGACACCTTTGTGGTTGCATCTGTCTTTTGATCGGCAAGCTTGCCAAAACGCTTCTGGATGAATCCAATGTCAAATGTCTCCCCGTCAAGTATTTTCAGGACAGATCTGCTTCCATCCACGGAGATGACAAGCTCAGCATATTTTTTTTCTCCTGGAGCCGGATCTGATGCAACAATAGCCTTTGATATAGTTATTTTTTCTTCGTTTCTAAGCATTTCCATGGTCTTGTTCGTGACTGGAACCATGTTCTCCGGGCGTGAACCGTATTTCATGCTTTCTATCTCAATTCCCTGTCTGGTTTTTCCTGATACATCAGTCTTCTGCGAGTATGATGGAATGGGAATGGTAAAAATGCAGAAGATGAACAACTGCAAATTAATATATTTATTCCAGATATTCATATTTGAGGATTCTCCATTTCTGGGTGGTCTGATCATATATTACTGTAGCTATTATCTTCTGTTCAGAAAGTATTTCCTCTGCATATTGGTCATACCTGCCATATTGCGTGTCTATCGTCTCGCATCCTGCAGGAAGAGCGTCATTCGCATAATTCCCATCATTATTTGAATCTTTTCCATCTATGTCGACACCATTTTCCGTAACATTTCCATCCGTATCCCCGTCATCATCCAAATCCTTCTTGACAGTAACACCACCTAAGTCCTTGAATGTCTGGGCGATAACTATGATTGTGATAGTGTCAGGAGTAGCTTTGGTGAGATTTATGAATTTCCCAATTACTTCCTCCTTCAAAGCATCAGTGGTTTGAGTAAAGCGAACCCCGCTCGAAAATGCCTGTGTAGTGGTGGTCGCCACCTGTGCCCTGGTCTTAAATGGCAGATAAGCAGTTCCTGCGGCCGCACTTGCACCGGGAACCTTTATTGAATTTGTTGAAGCAATGGCAATATAATTGACATCATCAGTTCCTGCATAAACTAATTCTGATCCATATGACAAAGCTCCTGGTTCGCTGTCATCTGTCCCATCACTCGTCGTTCTGGACGCATTCGGAAGAAGGGATCCAGCTACTCCACCAACCCTAATTCCCCCAATAAGAGCCATTAGGACATTATCGTTTGTGGAATTGACATTAACCTTACCAAAGCATTCCGTTGCTCCAGACATTTTAATTTGATCAAGAATGTTGGCATCCCCCCATTGCCATGAACTGATACCCATGTTGGGCGATACTCCCCATTCACCGGCTTCATTGTTCGTTCCGTCATTGTCATCGTTCCTATTATAGAGATAAATCCTCAGAGTTTCCCATGCAGCTGCGCGATGGATAAAACCTATCTCCCATGGAGATCTCATGTAGGAATTGCGGATGTAGGCCGTTGAGACATTCCAAGGCTCAACAGCTCCAGTCTCCACATCCTTGTTTCCTCCCGGATTAGGATTGCAGACAGTATTCTTGCTTCCCAGACTACCGTTTGCTGTCTTTTTTGAAACAGTCAGTGTCCAGTCACCTTCGTTCAAATTCTGGCGTGGGTCGTTCACTGCATAATCCAGAAAGTAATATCTGTCATTGTCGGAATCATTCGTCTTGACATCATATTGCCCTGAAGCGGTTTCTACATAAGCAAAGTCATAGAATTCACCTGTATCATGATCAACCAGTTTGGCATTTAACTTTGTAATTTTGACGTTATTTATCTTCTTGCCAAGTCCTGGTGCTCCAGTCCAAACTCCTTCAGATATGTCATTAGAAGTTGAAGTTCCAGTCGCATAGCAGCGGTTTCCCACAGGACTAATGTTGATCGTTATCGGCATGTCGGTAAAAGTTGCAGGAGTAGCGGAGTTCTTAGGACCCCAGTAGTATTCTCCTGATACGGTTAGGACTACATCAACATTGAATTGCTTATTGTCCGTCGTATTATAAATGTTTATTACCTCTGCATCTGCCGTCAAAGTAAGACCAAGATTATATGTTCCGGCGGGAGCTTCTACAACATCCCCATCAATCTGGATCCTTATTTCATTTATATACGGGCTCTCATCGTTTCCAGTATAGGTAGGAGCAGTTGTGCTGTCCGTGGTTGCAGACCTGTTGTTATCGCAGTAGTCGATGAGATTTGCTGCAATCTGCTTTGCTTTCGTCTGGGCGCTGGAAAAGGTATCCGTAGGGAGGTTCGTGTTGTCCTTGAGCCATTTTATCGACTTTCCGTAATATTTTCCATCCCCCGCAGAATACTCCACCGGATCAGAAAGTATATCATCGACTGTCAGCTGACTCCAGCCAGGATTGTTCGGCTCATTTGCAGGATACTCGGCGTTGGTCTCCTCCCTGGCAAGATTGAATCTGTGATAGAGTTCCGAAGGTGTTTCTATTCCATCACCGTCTGAATCCACCCAGAATGATTCTGTATCTGCAGGCCGTTCTATATCAAACCAGGTTTTCCACTTTTCCTTCTTTGTTGTTGTGGATATTCCCAATAAGGAGAACAACGTCCCCCAATCAGACCATCTTTCACTGTCATTCAGAGTGCCTCCAGCCACCAAGTCGGAACTCAGCATCAGCACATCTGAAGAAGGTAGATTGGTCGCATCCGTCCTTGTCAGATTCTGTATGTTGATCTCATATACCCAGTTGCCATTTCTTACTTCCGTTGCAGGACTTTCAGCAACGGCTGTTCCTGCCGGTACCCCCAGCATCACTGCGGTATGCCTTATTGCTGCAGAAGGATCAATTTTTCCCCCACTTCCGAAAACTTTATATGCAATTCTTCCAATAAGTCTCAATTCCGATCCTGTTCTTCCATTGTCGACGTATTGCCAATGTATTGCATCTGCGGCATCAGGATCATAGGGGGTCGGCCATTTAAATATTTCTGCTCCATCAAGAGTGGTTTCAAGATGATATAGCCCGTCATAGGTCTTCTGATTTGTTCCACCAGAGGCATCGTGGCTTATTATATTGTCATATTGATTTCCTCCGGTTTCCCTGTAGAACCTCATGGCCCCCATGGCTCTTTGGAGGGCTGACTCCGCGAGAAATCTTGCACAGGTAAGTTCAGCATTGTTTGAGGCGGCCTTCCTGCCAATCCTGGCTGTGGATGCGAATGCCATTGCCAATACCAGAAGAAGGGCAAGGATACCCAACGTGAACAGCAACGCCATTCCCTTCTCTTTTTTATGTTCCTTCTTCATCATATCTCCAATTATCCATGTGTTCTTTTACAAGCCTTGCCCTCTTTCTCCAAGAAGTACTATCTTGGAGAATTTCCTTTCCCTCTGCTGACGGAAAGTTGCAGCTGCAGTCGGTTCTGAAGTGCTCGATCCTATCATCGCAATCCATTTGTTCCATGATTCCATGTCAAGCAGTGTAATGTTTATCCTTATAGAAAACGGGAATGGAGTATTGTCGGTTTTTGGCTTGTTAAGGATATATGAAACATCGGCAAATTTAGGTGAATATCCTGTAATGGCAGATCCATCGCGCCTGTTGCATTCAAATGTCAGGGCCGTTACGTAAGGCACGACCTTCTGCCAGTCCTCGCTTGAACCGTTGTCAAGGGTATATATTTCTGTTGTTGGAGATCCTCCTCTTACCCTAATGGTGAACATGTTATAGAATTTAAGTTTCCCGGTCGGATTAGTTGACGCGTTGTAGAGGTTGTCGCTGCCGTCATCTTTCCTGTCACCGGTGGCGCTTCTCAGAAACCACCCATCGTTATCATTCTTCGTACCATAGGTCATTCCATACAGCTGGTATTTGATCTCGCACAATTTGGATTCACAGAACGGATTCGGTGGAACTTGCGTGCTGGCAATAAAGCAGATTGACGGATTGTTGTACTGTTTGTCTGATGCAGAAGCATAACTTGTCTCTGGCTTATACCAGAAAAGGGTCTTGTTGGGTTCATAATAGGCGCACTGTACTTCACGCGCCATAAGATCGAGAGCGATTCGGGCATTCTCGAATATCTGGCTTTCCTGCGATGTCTTCCTCCAAATTGTCTGTGCAGAGAGGAATAATGTCATCATCATAACCATCACAATGGAAAAAACACCCATGGCGGCAATAAGCTCTATTAGGGTAAAACCGCTGATGTCTTTTTTTTCTTTAGCCATATTCTGATTCCTGTCTCCTGAATTCTAACTTCTCTTTCAACCTTCTTAGAATTTCTGTCTGAAAATCTCTATGCAAAAAGATCTCTTGGTCCTCTGGCTGTATGGTTTGGCGGCCGGCCAACTGAGTTCCATGTTTAGTCTGACAGCAAAAGGATATGTGACGTCCAGATTCTGCTCATAGATGTATACTCCTGATATCTGGGATTTCCATACTCTCGCAATTGCTTCGAAATCGGTAACCAGCGCACTGCCTTGTTTTATTTTGAAAAGACCTGGATACCCGGACGCCCTGGTCAGGTTGGTCGCCGAAAAATAGATGTCCGCAGGATCCGGCATCATCTGTGTCAATGTATCTTCAGCTGTCTTGGCGGCAGCGTCTGTAATATTCCAGTTCTTGGACCAGAAATCAGAAGACTCCCAGAGCTCATAGCCTCCAACTGTATCGTCTGCCATGTTTGTAGGAGTGTTGTTGTCCCAGTAGATGTAATAGTCATAGAAATCCTTGCTACCGGTAATTTTTGTGGTGTCATTGCAGTTCCGCATGAGATATGAAAGGAAGAGGTCTGCAGCATCTGCTGCATAATTGTCGGCGATGGCCTGCCTTGAGGCGTCAAGGCCTACGGGGAAAAGGGACATGATTCCAACCATGCCAATCCCCACAATGCCTATGGACATTGTGACCTCAATAAGATTGAACCATCTTTTCATTCGACCTGCTCCTGCATCAAATTCATTTTGAGCCATATGATATCCGGCCTGAATACTTGTCAATCTTTATATCCAACTCATTTTTGGTATTTTTCCTTACAAGCCCTGCGGAACTGTATGCTCCTTCACCAATTGTCACATATCTGTCTCCATATGCTGATGAATCACAATCTATCTTCCCGGTAGGCTTGAAAATAATCGCCCTTACATTGTCGACGCTGGAATAGCTTGCTCCGATATCAGTGCATTTGACCCCGTCGACCTGTTCATGTGCCTGGATCGTGGACGAATAACCCGCAGCATTGTCAACGTGTATGATTACAGATCCAACGGTCAGGAAGTCCCAATTCTCGCCTTCTATCCATCTTTGAAATGAGTATGTAGTAACCTGGGTTCCTCCATTATAGGAACCTGTACTGTCAACAATGCACGTCCTTGTTGCGCTGAAACAATATTGATCAGGAAGTCCTGTTGTAGGCATAAGCAAGGCCACTGTCTTCCTCTTGGATATGGCATAATTCCTTGCCATTCCGAGCTTGCTGGTCATGTTCCTTGCAGTAAGTTCAACCCCTGTCCCGGTAAGTATCTTTTCAAATGCGGGAAGCCCCATGTATATCATCATCCCGATTATGGCGATGACAATCAGGATTTCCACAAGGGTATACCTTCCCCTGGCGAAGGCGACTTTTCTTCCTCTAGTATCCATATGAAAACTCCCAGATCTCTCCGGAATCCGGACTTCCATCCAAACATTTACAACCTAATTATATTACAAAGCGATTTCCATTGCAATACCATTGACGCCCTTGAGCATATTTTTTAATAAATAGTTCGATCCCTCTTGCATAATACTAAAATATTTTATAAAATTATACCACGGAGGTTTGCGGACCAATGAAGGTGCTTTTAATTGAAAAGGATCTTGGTGATACCCAGATCATAAAAGACTTCCTGAAGGAGGTTCCCCTGCAGGATGTATTTCTCGTTTCTGCAGAGACCGTCAACAGTGCATGCAATATCTTGAACAATGATAAAATCGACGTCATTCTCATTGATCTTGCAACTCCATTAAAGAGTGATACTGATGCCCTTATAGGTATCAGGGAGAAACATCCTTCAATCCCCTTCGTAGCCCTTTCTTTTTTCGATGAGAACGAGTTCGATCTCTCTAACGCGGGAATAGAACCGAGGAATATTCTATACAAGCATAAGCTCAATGGCAAGATGCTTATAAAGTCTCTCAAGCACGCCATCGATCACGAGGACCTGATCCAGCAGCTCCAGAGCCAGAAGCTTGAACTTGAACGATCCAACAGGGATCTGGAGAAATTTTCCTATGCGGTTTCACATGATCTCAGGGAACCCTTGAGGTCGATATCAGGTTTCATCCAACTTCTTTCCAAGAGATACCATGGGGCCCTTGATGCAAAAGCTGACCACTACATCGAACGACTTAACGCGGCTGCGGAAAACATGCAGGCGATGATAACAAGCGTGCTTGAATATTCCCGGATAAGCACCCATGCAGAACCTTTCAAGCTTGTAGACTGCAATGAGATCCTTGACCATGCCAAGGGAAACCTGGAGGTTGCAATAGCTGAAACAGGCACAAAGATAACCCATGATCCTCTTCCCCAAGTATATGCAGATTTTCTACAACTACTTAGAGTATTCCAGAATCTCATAGCCAATTCAATTAAATTCTCGTCCAAAGACAAGAACATACCTCAAATACATGTAGGAGTTGGTAAAAAAGGAGATTTCTACGAATTTTCAATAAAAGATAATGGAATTGGCATTGACTCGAAATATTTTGACAGGATATTTACCATATTCCAGAGACTCCACAAGGAATCGGAGTATCCTGGATATGGCGTTGGGCTTGC
This sequence comes from uncultured Victivallis sp., assembly GCA_964600895.1. Classification (GTDB taxonomy): domain Bacteria; phylum Verrucomicrobiota; class Lentisphaeria; order Victivallales; family GWF2-50-93; genus GWF2-50-93. The sequence continues at coordinate 2,129 of CAZRKP010000037.1, read as the reverse complement.
AATGTGCAAGAGGATCATTGAACGGCATGGCGGCACAATAAGGATTGAATCGGAACAGGGGAAAGGGGCGACATTCTTTTTCACAATACCAATAAAAGGCAACGGAAAGGGAAATGGAAAATGATAATCGAAAAAAAGAAGAACCAGATCATACAGGTGTTCATGGTTGAGGATAATCCCGACGATATAGAGCTGACCCTTGAGGCATTCAAGGAAAGCAACAGGGAGTTCAATGTGAATGTGGCACAGGATGGAATTGAGGCTATGAAATATCTCCGGAGAGAAGGAGAATTTTCAGAAAGACCGGATCCAGACCTAATCCTTCTTGATCTCAACATGCCACGTATGAACGGATTTGAGGTTCTTGAGGAGCTCAACAAGGACGACAAGCTAAAGTCTATACCGGTCGCTGTACTCAGTATATCCCAGAGCGAAAATGACAAGTCAAGAGTAAAGAATTTGAATGCAAAGGCATACTTTGTAAAACCTACTGGTCTCGATGGCCTTTTCAACGTGATCCAGGAACTCGTATCTATTGTTGAATCAAAGGTATAATTTGAAAATTCATTTAATCATGCAAGATTATTTTCAGAGCAGCCTATTGGCGCAAGGGGGCTAAAATGTTGAATTTCCACATCTATCCTACAGACAACCTGAGAAAAGACCAGGTCAGGGACGCCCAGGGATTGGCCCAACAGACTTCTGCGGAAACTCAGAGGCTCAGGGAAGAGATCCATCATCTTACAATAATCGCCCAGGCCATGTGGGAGCTGTTACGGGAGAAAAACGGAACTACCGACGAGGACCTCAGGAAGAAAATCTCAGAGGTGGAATTCGAGAGGGCCAAGGCCCATACGTCTACTGCCAAATGCACAAGCTGCTCACGTCCTGTGTCCCTGAAGAGTAAAACTTGCGTATTCTGCGGAGAGAAGATAGAGCACAAGGAAATTTTTCCTCTATAAGAAAAACTTCAAAATTGCCTTTGGAATCTTTGCAGTTATTTTGTGGCAGCTAAAGCAATCAGGTCCGGTGCTCCGTATCATTCTTCTGGGAAGGTTCCTTCCACCGTGCATCCTTCTTTAGTGATGTCATTGAAAATACCCTTGCCACCGGAACTTTCCGAAGTGAAGTCGCAGTTCTTTATTTCGCAGTTTATGAAGACGCTGCTTTCCAGATTGGAACCTTTGAAAAGTGTCTCACTGAACTCACAGCTTATGAATTTCGTCCTGAAGGCCGTACATAGGCCGAGATTGGCTTTCGTAAAATTGCATGAGATGAAGATGGCGTCCGTGATGACGGCTCCATGGATGTTCGCAGAGGTAAAGTCGCATTCGATGAAGATGCTTTCTTCCTCTACAAAATTGCTTACTGTCTTGCCGTTATAGGACGTCGACTGGTAAATATTCATGCGCCCCTCACCATTCACTTTCAAAGGGTAAGATACCCTAAATTGGATTTAAAGCAATTTGATTACAAATATTCACGAAAAAAATTTGGACAAAAAAAAATCCCGGCACCGCGCTACTCTCCCACACTCTATTGTGTAGTACCATCGCCGCAGAGACCCTTAACGGCCGTGTTCGGAATGGGAACGGGTGTAACCTTCTCGCTATGGGCACCGGGAAAATCTTTGGGAACTTGTCCTGTCCGAGATGCAACTCTCAGGACTGGAACGGATTCCCTAAAATATATAAATAAGAAGAATAGGTTTGCAACATTATCAAGGGTATTTTATTCCTTTTCCCAGACGCCCATAAAATCACATCGGCGTATGGAAAAAAGGTGATCAAGCCGCACGGCTGATTAGTACTGGTAAACTGAGTGCCTTGCAGCACTTACATTTCCAGCCTATCGAGGTCGTAGTCTTCGACCAGCCTTCAGTATACTTGCGTATAGGGGATATCTAATCTTCGGGCAGGCTTGGCGCTTAGATGCTTTCAGCGCTTATCCCTTCTCAACTTAGCTACCCAGCAATGCTCCTGTAGGAACAACTGGAACACCAGAGGTTACTCATTCCCGGTCCTCTCGTACTAAGGAATGTTCCCGTCAAATATCCTGCGCCCGCAGTGGATAAGGACCGAACTGTCTCACGACGTTCTGAACCCAGCTCGCGTACCACTTTAATCGGC
>CAZRKP010000036.1:0-46816 GCA_964600895.1 uncultured Victivallis sp. | reverse complement strand
GGGCCGAATACGAAATTCAAATAAGACGGCCCATCTGGGTAATCTTTAACGTTCGACTCGTATAAATTATAAATGGTGTTTAAATGCTATATAATGATAAAGATAAAACCTATATAGTTTATCCATCATGGATTGATGTCCCCTACAAATGGATTGACCTCCCTCGTCTTTTTAAGGATCCAATGAAAAGTGGTTATATTGATCCTAATTATGAATGGAGCAAAACACCACAATGGGTTCTCGACAACTCAATTAAATATGAATTACTGGATATGCCACATAGAGGGGGGATTATAATAATCCATTCTAACTTCTCAAAATCCTGTCCGCTTTTTTATGCTATCTTATTTTCTCATGCAAATGTAACAGCGCCACACAGCTTTAATGGAATTTATCAATTCAATGGTGTTAGCTATATTGAACATCATGAGCGTGATATATGGGCTGATAATTTTCCATTTGAAAAACCCAGGAAATTTTATATATGCCGAATCGACTTTACACATATAGAGATGGACAACAGTAATAATTTATATTGGGTTTTTCTGTTAAAAAAAGCGTCACCAAAGTCTATAAAGTCAATTGATGAAATATTATCAACCAGCAAGTATCTAAGATCCATCGAAAAAGTCTCTGCGATTCCAAGTGAAATACAAAGGAGAATTGCCCCTCGACCAGGTGTCCCACTTTGTTATAAGATTGAATACGACAATTCTTCTCTTCAATATCAGATGTCGCTTCTTGTATATTATGCCTACCTATTTGCTAAAGAACTTAAAAACACCATAGGAGCTGCCCTTCTCGCTGCTGATATCGAAGGCAAGCCAACAACAATGAAAAACTGTGGTGGTCTGATGGGAGAATAAGTTGAAATTGAATAGATTGAAAGACAAGTCGAACTATGCGCCTTCTCCTAACGGCTTTCAGCCGTAGGAGAGGCTGGGACGTTATCTAAAGGAACATAGATCATGAAAAACCACCAAAACGATAAGCCTAGCTTTACTGTTCACTTAAACGGCAAACGTATCTGCCGTGCCGGGATATGTGGAGATGGAGATCTTTGTGCAACGCTACGCATAGGAAACATTAAAACAAGAGATAGCATTATCCATAATTATGTTACATGTTCTATCTTAGGATTATTTGACAAGAAATTTCATACTTGGTTTCATGATGAAAACCTCAAGATTGGCGATGAGATCACAATCAAAATAGAAAAGCTAGATAGTATTGATGAGCCTATAGAGATAAAAGATGTTGACAAGGATATGCTTGAGATGGAAAAAAGCTTGAACAAGCCATGGTGGAAATTCTGGGGATAATATTAAGATAACCAGGCGGCCACGCCGAATCGGAGTACCTCTCGGTAGGCCTTGGACGTTACATCTTCGTTTCATCTCCGGCTGGCTTATCCGTTTCCTGTTTATCCGGTTTTGCAGGTTCTTCGGGTTTCTCCTCAGGTTTCTTGGTCGTCCAGAAATCGCGGATCGATACACAAAGCCTGCGGATGAAATCCGAGTTTGCCGCTTTCACGGCATATTTGTTGGCAAGGGTAACTGCAAGCCTGAGAATGAACTTGCGGTCGGTAATCACCCGGGGCGGAGGCTCAAGCTTCTCGCTGTCGCGGACAGCGCGGATGCGGCCTGCGAGAACCTTGATTGTCGTTTCGTCCTCAGTTCCAGCATAATCCTTTTCGAGTGATTTGTCCACCTTCTCCCAGGTTCCGTCTGCGGCATGCTTTTCACCCGTAAGATACACGACAAGATCGGAATCTGGATTAATCCTGATCAGCCAAGCCAGATGCTGGTCCATTTTTATATAATCATTCTTCTCGTAGCCATATTGATAGGCAAGGAACAGATGCCATAAGGAAAGGGTCTGGTTGCGTTTTGCAGGATCAGTGGCCGGGGTCATCTCGTTCTCTTCGGCCATCATCTTCTCGAGCTTGCCTGTCTCCTCGACCGACAGCGGTTCCCATCCGAAGGAATGCAGTATCCAACTCCTTATTATATGGTAGAACATCACCTTGTCCTTGACGCTCAGGTATTTTGTTTCCTGGAATGTGGACGGATTGCATTTCTCGATCTCAAAGAGCGCCAGGTCGTCCTGTCCGGAAACGAGATATGTCAAGGCAAGAAGCAGATTGAGTTCAGGCAGCGGTTTTGATGAAAGCGAACCAAGATCAGCAGCAAGCTTTTCACGTCCTTCCTTGTCGTCCGAATAGGTGTTTCCGGTAAGGAATTCGGCGACCGTCCTGCCGGCATCAGCCGCCTGCTTCAACGAACTTGTCACCGGCTCCTTCTTCCCAGTTTCTGTCTTTTCCGCCTTGTCATCGGTAATATCGGAGACGGCCTGGACCGCGATCTGGAGCGACTTGAAGATCCCGGAAACGACAAAGTCGCGTCCGGAACGGTATGTCGTAAGCTTCAAGGAGGCAACCTTATCCTTCAGCTTCTGCTGGCAGGTGACCAGGTTTTCAACATACATTATCTTCGCAAGGTCATCGTCGACTCCTTTGGACAGTTCCTTTACGGCGCCGTCACCGGATTTTTCCGCGAGCTTTCCAAGTTCCTTGGCGTTCTTCTGCGCTTCTTCGCGCTTCCTGAGGGCATCCTTGTCGCTTATCTTTCCGGATTCCGTCTCCATGAATTTTCTGCAATCGGAGATCTTATTCCTCAGTTCCTGGCCCTTTTCCAGATCGGTCTGTTTCTTGCCGCAGGACACCAGGAATAAAAACGAGGAAAGAACAAGCAATAATACGATAAGACTTTTTTTCATCTTCATAGGTATTTCCCTTATATATTATGGAGAAACATTAATGGGAACTTCTAAAGACAATACCACGTTAAGGCTGTGAACTCCAACAAATATCATAATATACCCTGAAAGACGGCGATTTCACATTTATAGATGCATACTGGAAAGACCGGCTTGAAAATCTCCCTGCAGACATTATTCTTCGCGCCAAGTGTCCGGAGCGATATTTACGGAATTTTTGCAAGGGGCGCAGGATGGAAATCGCAAAATCAACATTCAAGAATGCGATCATTTTCATTTCCGGGGAAGGATTCTGGGGATTCAACGCCTCGCTTGTCTCCTCGGCGACCGTGCTTGCCGTCCTCCTGCGCGAACTGGGCGCCGGTGACAGGATGATCGGTTCGATCGGCGCGATAGAGGCCGGGCTCCTTGTCATTCCCCAGTTGCTCGGGATGTATCTCTTCTCCTCGAAAAAGAACAGGAAGAGGAAGCTGATAATCTGGCATCTTACAGGGATGATCCCCTTCCTCTTCGCAAGCGGACTGCTGATTGTCTTTGAAAGGCATTTTTCACCGTTCATCCTGAGAGGTGCGCTCCTCCTCTCATATGCTTGTTTCATGGCGGCCATAGGAATGATTGCGGGAGTCTGGCTGGACTGGCTTGCACATCTTTTCGAGGAGAAGATAAGAGGAACTGTGATGGGCCTTTCATTCTTCGCCTCCGCACTGATGGGCACATTCGGCGGATTCGCCGCAGGATTCATAATAAAGTCGTTCGAAGGGCATTTCCCTTACGCCATACTTTATTTCACGGCCGGATTTTTCGCATCGGTCTCAATAATCACCTTCTTCCTGGTGGATGATCCCGCGGACAGCCCTGATGCCGCGCACGCATGCATAACGATATCCGACATTGTGTCGAGTTTCCGGAAGAGCATCCAGGACAGCAATTTCAGGTCCTTCCTCATATGCCGACTGCTGGCATCGTTCGGATTTTGCATAGTCCCTTTCATAGCGATATACTTCAAGAGTCCGGAAGGGGGATCGCTCAGCAGTTCGCTCATAGTCTCCTGTGGTGCTGCGATGAGCTTCGGTTCCGCAATATCGAACCTCGCACTTGGACGATTCGGAGACAGGTATGGGCATAGGATAGGAGTCATACTTGGCACGGTCATGCAGGCGCTTACCCTCTGCCTGCTCATATTCGGGAGCGGGAAGTTCCTCTGCATAATAGTCTATTTCATGACCGGGATATGCGTCAGCTGTTCATTCATCTCCCACACCAATATGCTGCTGGAGACATGTCCGCACGACTGCAGGATAGCGCACCTGACCGTTGGCAACCTGATACTTTCGCTGCCGATGATAGTTGCTCCGCTCCTGGCCGGAACTGCGGCAGACGCTTTCGGGCTTAAAACGGTATTCACGGTGTGCGCGATCCTCAGTGGCATGGCTTTCCTCTGGGGAATTCTCCTTGTGAAAGACCCCAGGTACATCAAGGTCATGGACGTCCAGCATGGATAACTTAGTTTTATCCTGAAAACTTCTATTTAAATCTCGAAATTTCACCACCTTTGGCTATATTATCCGGATTGTCGAGGCAATATTTATGAACTATGTAAGTTTTTTCACAGATAAGTTTTTTGAGCTTATAAGCGCCTTTTTCGCGTACATCCATGGTGTTATAATCGGCGCATATGAGGCAGGGCTTACCCCGGAATGGGGGAGCATCATAGCCGTCTCTATCCTGATATTCATCTATATGGGCAGCCCATTTGCGGCCGCGACCATTGCAGAGATCACCGGCAAGAACAGGCTTGTCCATTTCATGCTTGGTCTTGTGCTACCTTGGGTGTACCCCATATTCATGTTCATAAAGCTCACAAAGGAACCTGCCAAGGATCTCAAGGAAAAGCCTGATCAAGGTGAACCCGTCTCCGAAGACGACAACAAGGCCCTGGATGGCGAACTCCCCGAATCACATCTCAGGTATGAATACGAGGAATCAAGCGAGATGTCGGACACTTCTCCTGAACTCGCCCCCGTCATGAACCAGCAGTATTTCGCCAGGATAGCTTCTGATGAATCCGGCAACCCACTGGGACCATACATACTTGAACTGAACGACGGGCGCGTGGTCGAGGTGTCCAAGATCTCCAACACCCTGCCCGATGTCGTCATTCTTGAAGTGGTGGAAGGTGGCCGTTCCAATACTATAAGGTTCCCCTACTCCAAGATTAAGACCTGCCGTGAGGAGAGATTTGCGGAGTCGGAAGTTAAGTCAAAGACAAAGTCCGGCCCGGACACGAAGACGATCAGCTTCAAGGAGGCTGGAATATCCGCGGTTCCGATCAAGAAGGACACCTACAATCTGCGCGAAGGCGACACTATAGGGAACAACAGGATCATCAAGAAGATCGGCCAGGGTGGAATGTGTGCCGTCTATCTTGCTACACACACGATTCTTGATATCCCCGTAGCACTGAAACTTGTCTCATCCAAGATGCTCGGGCCGGAAGATTCGGAGTCCGCAAGAAGATTCCTCCGCGAAGCAAAATATGTCGCAAAGATCAAACACCCCAATGTGGTGCCCGTCATGGATGCAGGCCGCGACGACATCAGGGGGTTCTACTACATAGCCCTTGAATACATGGACGCCGGCACAGTCGGTGATATCATCAGGGAACATGGTCCCATGGACGAAAAGGAGTGCATAAGGATCATAACAGCGGCAGCTGAGGCCATCAAGATAGCTTCGCAGTTCGACATTGTGCACCGCGACATAAAGCCTGACAACATCATGCTTTCAAAGAACGGATCCATCAAGCTTGCCGATCTGGGACTGGCAAAGGAAATGAAGACTGAACCGACCTTCACGGAAGCCCATGAGATCATGGGTTCGCCTGCCTATATGAGCCCTGAGCAGATAAGGGATTTCAGGAATGTAGACACAAGGGCCGATATCTACAGCCTCGGAGCCACACTCTTCCACATGGTCGTCGGGAAACCAGCGTTTGAGGGTGAGACTTCGGTGAACGTCCTGATGAAGGCACTCAACGAGGAAGTGCCAAAGCCCAGCAAGTACCGCAAGGATCTGTCCCCCCTGGTCGAGGAGCTGATACTCAAAATGATGGCGAAGAAGGCTGAGGACAGGTTCCAGACACCGGCTGAACTCATCGAGTCACTCGCCAAGGTGGACGAATCCCTCAAGGATGGGAATCCAGACCAATGACGATGAAAGGAAAAATCCCGAATGTTCAATCCTGTCAACAACCAGGCGAACTTTCCAGATATAGAAAAGAAAACACTTGAGTACTGGGAAAAGGAGAAGATTTTTGAGAAGTCCGTCTCCCTCCGGAAGGGAAAGGACGAATTCGTCTTCTACGACGGCCCTCCGTTCGCAACCGGACTACCGCACTACGGGCATCTTCTCGCCGGAACTATAAAGGACGTAATCCCCCGCTACCAGACCATGAAGGGGAAATATGTCGACCGCGTCTTCGGATGGGACTGCCATGGACTTCCTGTCGAATACGAAATGGAGAAGGAACTGAACCTATCCGGCAAGCGTGACATCGAGAAATATGGAATCGACAAGTTCAACGAATCGTGCCGGGGGATCGTTCTGCGATATACCGCAGAATGGGAGACCACGGTCAGGCGAATGGGACGCTGGGTGGACTTCAAACGCGGCTACAGGACGATGGATCGCAATTATATGGAGTCCATCTGGTGGGTGGTCAAACAGCTCTGGGAGAAAGATCTCATTTACGAGGGCTACAAGATCCTCCCATACTGCCCGAGATGCGCAACCCCACTTTCCAACTTCGAGGCGAACCAGGGTTACGAAGAGGTAGAGGATCCAGCAATAACACTGCGCTTCCAGGATGCCGATGACAGTTCCCTCTCATATCTTGCCTGGACGACCACTCCGTGGACGCTGCCATCCAACCTTGCTCTCGCTGCAGGTCCGGAGGTCGACTATGTCAAGGTGAAGGACAAGGACAATTTCTATATCCTCGCAGAAGCACGTCTCGGATCATATTACAAGAATCCCGAGGACTACCAGATCATCGAGAGGTTCAAGGGGACAAGGCTCGAAGGCAGGAAATATCTGCCCCTCTTCCCATATTTTGCGAAACTCGCGGAAAAGGGTGCTTTCAGTATAGTCACCGCAGACTTCGTCAGCACTGAGGATGGTACCGGAATAGTCCACATGGCTCCGGGTTTCGGAGAGGATGATGCAGCCGCTGGAAAGAAAAATGGCATACCCGAGGTATGTCCGATCGACGAGGAATGCCGCTTCACCTCTGAAGTACCGGACTATGCAGGACGCTATGTGAAGGACACCGACAAGGACATAATCAGGAGGCTCAAGACCGAAGGCCGCCTTGTCCACCGCGGCACGATAAAGCACAATTATCCGCATTGCTGGCGCGATGACAGCCCGCTTATCTACAGGAGCATCTCGACATGGTTCGTCAAGATAGATCCGATAAAGGAGAAGATGCTCAGGGCGAACTCGACAATCAACTGGGTGCCATCTCACATACGTGACGGAAGATTCGGAAAATGGCTCGAGAACGCCCGTGACTGGGCGATCAGCAGGAACCGCTACTGGGGATGTCCGCTTCCACTCTGGAGAAACCAGAAGACCGGAGAGATCGTCTGTATTGGTTCTGTTGAAGAACTGGAAAAGCTTTCCGGCACGAAGGTTCCTGACATACACAAACATTTTGTGGATCCTATCAAGATACCATCCACCAAGGGAGGAGAACCTCTCGAAAGAATACCTGAAGTCCTGGACTGCTGGTTTGAAAGCGGATCGATGCCTTATGCACAGCAGCATTATCCGTTCGAGAACAAGGCTCACTTCGATGCCAACTACCCTGCGGACTTCATCGCCGAAGGACTGGACCAGACGCGCGGCTGGTTCTACACGCTTGTCGTTCTAAGCGCGGCGCTCTTCGACAAGGCAGCATTCAAGAATGTCGTCGTGAACGGCCTCGTCCTAGCGGAGGACGGACAGAAGATGTCGAAGAGGAAGAAGAACTATCCGGATCCGAACTACATCATCGACAGCTATGGTGCGGACTCCCTCAGGCTTTTCCTGCTTGGCTCATCGGTTGTCAGGGGCGAAGACCTGCGTTTCTCCGAGGCCGGCATCAAGGATATCCTGCGCGGTGTCCTGATACCGCTGTGGAACTCATACAGTTTCTTCGTGACATATGCGAACCTCGACAAATGGGAACCGCCAAAGGTCCTTTCAGCTCCGGAGACCCCACAGCATCCGCTTGACCGCTGGATACTCTCATCACTCTCCGAGATGGTAGAGGAGATTTCGGACTCCATGGACCATTACATGCTCCAGCAGGCGGCAAACCGCTTCGAGAAGTTCATCGACGATCTCACGAACTGGTACATCCGCAGGAGCAGGAGGCGTTTCTGGAAGAGCCAGAACGACACTGACAAGGACGACGCATACAGGACGCTGCATTATGTGCTGGTGACATTCTGCAGGACGGCAGCCCCGTTCATACCATATATAACCGAGGAGATATATAAAAACCTCAAGTCTCCTGACATGCCTGAATCAGTACATCTCTGCGACTATCCGCTCCCCGAGAAGTTCAGGCGAGATGAAAGGCTTGAGAAGCAGATGGAGCATACGATAAGGGCGGTCTCTCTTGGAAGGCATCTGCGTTCACAGCTTTCAATACGAGTCCGACAGCCTCTTGGCAAGGTGATCATCGCAATACATTCGGAAGAGACCCGCAAAATGCTCTCCGAAACCTCCGACATAATCGCGGAAGAGCTGAACGTGAAGGAGGTGCAGTTCAGGGCTGACGAAACCGAGCTTGTGAAATGGAACGCCAAAGCGAACTTCAAGGTCCTCGGTTCAAGGCTTGGCAAGGACATGAAAGAGGCCGCATCCCTTATATCCACACTTGACTATGCCACCATACACAAACTCGTCACTGGCAGCACATGCAAACTGAAGCTCTCCAACGGGAATGAAATTGAACTTTCGCAGAACGATGTCGTGATCCAGCGCGAGGAGAAGGCCGGGCTTACGGTTGCGACTGAAGACGAGATAACGGTCGCACTCGACACCGTCATCGGACCTGAACTCAAGGCAGAAGGGCTCGCAAGGGAGTTCGTGAGCAGGATCCAGAACATAAGGAAGGAATCCGGATTTGAAGTTTCAGACAGGATAGAGATACTCTATATGGGACCTCAGGAGCTCGCATCCTCGCTCGAGAAATTCGGCGAATATGTGAGAAATGAGACTTTAGCGCTGAAACTTGAGCAAAGCCCACTTGCAGAAAAGGGGATTCTGGAGAATATTAACGGCTTGGAATGTAAAATATCAATACGCAAATCTTAGGTCACTATGATCTTCGAATATAAATGCTCAGCCTGCCAGGCTATAGGCGAACTTGATGAATACGTCAGGGAAGTAGAATGTCCGAACTGCGGTGGCAAGATGAATCCCACATCACCACCTCCTGCGGATGCAATTATAGATGGTGAAGAACCTACAATAAAAGTTCCACGCGGCGAGTTCATGGGAGATGCTCCACCGCCTCCAAAGAAGTCTGTCAAGGTTGCCAAGGTCGTAAACATCGGATTCGGAGGCATGCTCACCTCCACATCGTCGACTGGAGGATTTTCGCCGGTTACTTCTGGCGGAGGCAAGAAGGATTCCGGAATTCCTTATGCACAGCAGAAGCCACAGGCACCACCGCCACCGCCTCCGCCGCCTCCGCCGCCTCCTCCTCCCCCACTTCAGCCACCACCGCAGCAGCATCCACAATACTGGCCACCACAGCAGGAAACTCCTCCTCAATACGAGGAACCTCAGCAGTATCAGCAACCCGCACAGCCTAAACACCAACAGCCTCAGCAGGCTTCAAAACCTTCGCAGACCGATGCTGGAGGCAAGAAGAAATTTACGTTCACCAAGTCCAAGCCACAAATTTCCCAGACGCAGACGAGACCTCCCCAGCAACAGCAGCAGGGTGCCAGGCCCACACAGATGATCAAGACAAAGTCTTCTTCGCAGATATCATCTCCACCACAGGCGTCACAACCGGTCTTCAACAGACCTCAGCAGCAGGCCCCAGTCCAGCAGGACAACAGGCTCCAAAGGCCGAAGCCCGCCGGTACTTCATTGAAGTTCATTCCTAAAGGAGCCCCACAAAAACCTGGACAGACAGGAATGATCGGCTCGAAACAGCAGCAGAAACCTCAGCATCAGCAGCAATACCAGCAGCCTGCATACCAGCAACCGCAGTATCAACAGCCGCCATACCAGCAACCGCAGCAACCACCATATTACCAGCAGCCTATCCCCCCGTATCAGCAACAACCTCAGGAAGACTATGCAACAATGCAGGCCAGGCTCAATGCCGAAATGCAGCAGAAGATCATGATGGAGGCGAACCGCATCGCTGAAGAGAAGATGAAGCGCGAGCGCGAAGAAGCCGAAAGACGGGCCGCCGAGGAGGAAAGGGTCAGGAAGATCGCCGAGGAAGCCGCAATGAAGGCAACCAAGGAAGCCGAGGAACGTCTTGCCATCCAGCTCGCAAAGGAACGCGCCGAAGCTGAGGAACGCATCAGAAAGCAGCAGGAAGAGATTGAGCGTCACAGGAAAGAACTTGAGGAAGCTGCACGCAAAGCCGAGGAAGAAAGAAAGTTCAGGGAGGAAATTGAGGCGGCCGCACGGAAAAAAGCTGAAGAGGAGAAGAGACTCAAGGATGAGGAAGCCAGCAAGAAGGAGACCGCTTCATCGAAGTCCGATGATAAATCATCCGTTTCCATACAGATGCCTCCACCAATAATTCCGATTTCAACAGCTGCCGGCAAGCCTTCAGAGGAACTGAAACTCTCTCCTGCACCTGAAGCCAAGAAGACTGAACCGGCATCCACACCAGCCGGTGAACTTAAACTTGCTTCTGCTGCCGAAAAGAAACCGGAGGAGAAGAAAACCGAGGAAAAGAAGCCGGAAGAGAAAAAGAAGATCGAGGATTCCGACGACAAACCGCTTCTTACTGTAGCCACCCAGATGGAGCTGAAGAGGAAACTTGAATCTCTGAAACTCGGTGACAAGAAGACTGATGCTGAGAAAAAGGATGAAAAGCCAGGGGAGAAGAAAGAAGAGAAGTCCGGTGAGAAGAAAGATGAGAAAGCAGGCGAAAAGAAGGATGAGAAGAAGGATGAGACTGCAAAGAAAAATCCGTTCGGCCTCCCACCTCCCGGCGCCAAGAAGAAAGGAGCTGCCGCTCCCGGCAAAGCCCCAGGCGCAAAGCCCGCAGGCGCAGCAGCATCCGCAACTGACAAGGATAAGGACAAGGACAAAAAGGAAGGCGACAAAGGCAAACCCGCCACAGCTGGCGACAAGAAGCCCCCGACAAAGACGCAGACAAAGATCGGTGACGTTACATATACCAATTCAACGCTCATCAAGCTGCAGCAGAAAAAGCAGATTATAATCTATACCATGACAGGTGTGGCCGTCCTGATCATCTGCATACTCGTGTTCTTCGTTGTGCAGAAGATCGCCGCAGTCGCATCCAAGGCTCTCAAAGCAACACAGCCGGCACCGGTAATGCAGCCTCAGGTTAATCCCCAGCAAGCACAGCCGACCAACGGTGTTCCAGCACAGAAAAATCCCAACTATACAACCCAGGGAAGCAGTGGCAGGATTCCCACGGACCTAAGGGTTTCTCCTCTCTACGGTGACTATACAAACCTCGCAACCAAGCTGAAGAAGATGCCGTGGGGCAGTCGCGCAGAGATCGATGTCATCATCAAGGAATATCGGGATTTCATCAGCGCCCATTCCGACACCCCGGCAAACGACCCTTGCATTGAAAAGGCCAACGGCGAGATCAAGAAGTGGGAAGAAACGAAATCACTATTTAAATAGTCCTACATCAATGAGAATACTTTCAGGAATCCAGCCTTCCGGGACAATCCATGTCGGAAATTATTTCGGCATGATGAAGCCGGCGATGGAACTCTCCAAAAAAGGGGAAGCATATCTATTCATCGCAGATTACCATGCGCTGACCGTCCTGCCCGAACCTGAGAAGCTCAGGGAACGTACCAGGGATGTCGCCGTAGACTTCATCGCATGCGGACTGACTGAGGAAACTGTATTCTTCAGGCAGTCAGACATTCACGAGATACCTGAATTCACATGGATACTATCATGCGTCACGCCGATGGGACTCCTTGAAAGGTGCCACAGCTACAAGGACAAGCTCGCACACGGAATGAGCCCGAATCACGGGCTTTTCGCATATCCTGTTCTCATGGCCTCGGATATCCTCCTCTACAAGTCCAACATCGTACCGGTCGGCAAAGACCAGAAACAGCACGTTGAAGTCGCGCGTGACATCGCCCAGAAGTTCAATAACCAATATGGCGAGATACTCGTCCTTCCTGAACCGATGATCCGCAATGAGGTTGCAATAGTTCCTGGCACCGACGGACAGAAGATGTCGAAATCATACAACAACACGATCGAACTTTTCGGAGATGAGAAGGAGATGAGGAAAAAGATAATGGCGATCAAAACAGACTCCACACCGCTCGAATCCCCTAAGGATCCGGAGAAATGTCCGGTCTTCGCATTGTTCAAGCTCTTCGCGTCTGAACCGCAGATCGCCGCAATGGCCGAAAACTACAGGAAGGGCGGTTATGGATATGGGCATGCCAAGAAGGAACTCTTCGATGTCTTCTGGGAATATTTCAGGCCTTTCCGCACACGTAGAGAGGAACTTCTCAAGGATATGGGATATGTTGATTCATTCCTTAAAAAAGGTGCAGAGAAAGCCAGGGAGACAGCCGTGAACACGATGAAGCAAGTAAGGGAAAGCATAGGCCTATAAATGGACAAAGCCGGAAAAGAACAGATTGAAAGGCTCAAGGAGAATCTTTCCTCGATAATCGCCGGCAAGAGCGACGCTGTCGAGCTCCTGATAATCGCTCTCTGCAGCGGCGGGAACGTACTGATGGAGGACGTGCCCGGCGTCGGCAAGACAACGATGGCAAAGGCTCTTGCACTGTCAATCCACGGTTCCTTCCACAGGATACAGTTCACACCGGACCTCCTGCCTTATGACATCATCGGTTCACCGGTATACAATCCAAAGGACGGCAATTTCCATTTCAGGAAAGGCCCCATCTTCACGAACATACTTCTCGCAGATGAAATCAACCGGGCGTCACCAAGGACGCAGTCAGCCCTCCTTGAAGCAATGAACGAAGGGCAGGTCACGGTCGAGGCCGAATCCCATCAGCTTGCACGCCCCTTCCTGGTGATCGCCACGGAAAACCCAGTCGAATACCATGGTACATATCCACTGCCGGAAGCACAGCTCGACAGGTTCTCGATGCAGATAATTCTCGGATACCCGGATGAAAAAACTGAGATCGACATCCTCTATTCACGCAAGGAGATCGATCCGATATCCGTCCTCAAACCAATTATCACATGCGAAGAGATCTGCAAGCTCCAGGAAGATGTGAAGAAGGTCGAGATTGAAAAATCGATCGCCTCATACATGGTCAGGCTGATACGTGCAACAAGGAAGGATCCGCGCATCAGGCTTGGTGCAAGTCCTCGCGCCCTGCTCACGCTTTCGCGATGCTCCCAGGCAAGGGCCTTCGTCAACGGCAGGGACTATGTCCTTCCGGATGATGTCAAGGCTCTCGCTGTAACAGTCCTCGCCCACCGTATAGTTCTGGAGAATAAGGCACAGTATTCAGGGATAAAGAAACAGTCTGTCATTCAGGAAATCCTCAATATCACCGAAGCGCCGGTTTGAATCAGCAACCAGTGACCAGTGATCAAGCCATCAGAGATCATTCAGCTATCGAATAAGACCCGTGACAATCATGAATTCTCCCACTTAGATTGTATATTACATGCATGAACAACTCAATCCCAATACCTGAGGGACTGAAAGTAATAACCGACTGGGATATCCTGACAATCAGGAAAACCTGGTTAGGATGGAGCATAATACCCACTGCGATATTCACGGCCGTATGGGATTCCTTCCTCGTCTTCTGGTATATGGCTGCATTGAATTCCCCAAAGGTCCCGTGGATAATGGTCGTGTTTCCAATCGGACACGTCGCTGTCGGAGTCGGTCTGACTTACTATGTGCTGAGCTGTCTTGTCAACCGCACCGATGTCATAATCTCTCCGTATAACATAAAGGTGTGCACATATCCCCTGCCCTGGCTCTCAAACCGCGAAGTGCCAAGAGAGGACATCCTCGATGTCATACTCCGTCCAACAGGAGAAGGCCAGAGGGGGTCCGCTCAGATAATATATGTCGGACCGGACAACCGTGAAAAGAAATTAGTTACCAACATTGCTCGATACGAAGAAGCGGAATATATCATCCATCAGATCGAGTATTCACTGAAGATCAAGAGGAAGGAAGCCAACATTGAATCTTGATGAAGTTCTGCAGCAGTATCTCAAGAAAAAACCATCATCGGCTGATTCCGCATGGCAGATATGGGAACACAAGACATTGAACATGCATCGCGGCGTCCTTTGCTGGAACCCAAATCCCGGACTGAATTGCACACAGATGGTCGAACAAGTCCGAGGACAGATAGATTCATCCTTCCATATCTCCTGGTGGCGCGGATTTGGATTCGGGGTAATCATCGACTCACCTCTAATACCTGGAGACATAATCCAGATTGAAAATGCCATTGATACACGTAATTCCGAGAAAGGCACATGGCAGTGGACCATTTTCTCATGCAAATCATTGAAGACAGTTTTCGGTATGCATACCTGGGCAGAAGGATATCTGTCAACTTCATTCCGCCAGATCCTCAGCAATTGTGAATCAGAAGGATATGCGACTGGAATTTTCAAAAAGGAAAAAGATCGCCTCATGCAATTCCTAACCGAAACTGCCAGTCTCAAGGGAATCGAATTTCAGGAATTTAAACCGTAGTTGGCAATGTTCAGAACTGCTCGAGGAAGCGCATATCGTTCTCGTAGAGGTAGCGGATGTCATTGATCCGGTAGCGGATCATCGCGATGCGTTCAATTCCCATCCCGAATGCATAACCGTTCCACTGCTCAGGATCATAGCCGACGTTCCTGAGGACATTAGGATTGACCATTCCCGCACCGGCTATCTCGAGCCAGCCGGAGAACTTGCAGACACGGCATCCTTTCCCTCCGCACATGATGCAGGAGAAATCGCATTCTACGCTGGGTTCCGTGAATGGGAAGAAATGCGGACGGAGCCGGAGCTGCGTCTCGGAACCCATCAGTTCCCTGCCGAAATAGAGCAAGGTGCTCTTGAGGTCGGCCATCGAAACATTCTTGTCGATATAGAGGCCTTCTATCTGATGGAAGTTCATGCTGTGCGTAGCGTCGGGCGTGTCACGGCGGTAGCAGCGTCCGGGAGAAACGATCCTCACTGGAGGCTGGTTCTTCTCCATATATCTTATTTGAACAGTCGATGTCTGGGTCCTAAGGAGACGACCATCCCCGAAATAGAAAGTGTCCTGCGGATCCCGTGATGGATGGTCTGCCGGAGTGTTGAGGGCATCGAAGTTATGATAGACTGTCTCGATCTCGGGCCCTTCCGCGACGATGAATCCCATCCTGCGGAATATACCGACGCAATCGTCAATCACCTGTGAAATGGGATGCTTGGTGCCAAGATGCCATCTTCTTCCCGGAAGGGTGATATCGATCTGGCCACGGGCCTGTCTTGCAGTATTAGCCCTGAGGTTGTCCTTTGCCTCTGTTAGCAGAGATTCGAACTTGTTCTTAGCTGCATTGAACGCCTTGCCGAATTCAGGCTTGTCCTGCGGAGGGATATTCTTCATTTCCGAGCTGATCGAGTGGATGAATCCATTGCGACCGAGGATGTCGACACGTACGGCCTCGATGTCGGCATCGGTCTTTGCTGACTTGAGCACCTCTTCTGCGCCTGCGATCTTCGTATTAAGTTTTGATACAAGTTCGTTCAACATAACTTTTCTCTATTGTTAAAAGCTTAAAAGATAACCTGAAATCGGCAATTTGCCACCGGCATCATGAAAAGAAGAATATTTGATAATTTCACAGATCAGGGCTTGCATAAGCCCATTGCGTTGCTATTATAGCAACATGCTGCCAAGACAACCAAATGAAAGCCTGATCGATGGATTGGCCTGCCTGCAGGCCGTCGCAAGCTCCGGAAAACCCCTCGGGGTCCGGGAGGTCGCAAGACTTCTCAACCTTGAACCGACACGCGTCCACAGGCTCCTGAAAACGTTGTCCCACCTTGGAATCACGAGCCAGACACCAGATAAGAAATATGCCCCCGGTCCGGCAATGCATGTCCTCGCGGCACAGAGCATATTCGCGTCCGGCCTGATCAGGAAATCATTGCCACATCTTGAAGCATTGCTCCAATATGGAATGACTGTCGCCTATGGAGTCCTTTGGAAGGAGAACGTAAGCTATCTCTACCATGGGGGACCAGGGATACCTGTCGAACAGGCACTCGGACGCCTCGGGCTACATCCGGCCAGCACTTCAAGCATCGGACTGGTGCTCCTTTCTCTACTCAAGGATTCTGAAATCAGGCAAATCTACAAGGGAAAAGAAATACTTGGTTATCCGGAAGGGGTAAACCAACTTCTGCAGAAAATCTGCGAAATTCGCAAACAGGGATATGCCGTCATCCATTCTCCTAAATCAAATACCACCATAGCGGTGACTGTCGGCAATCCTCCGCATTCAGCCATAGCGCTTTCAGGGAAAATAAGTTCTG
This sequence comes from uncultured Victivallis sp., assembly GCA_964600895.1. Classification (GTDB taxonomy): domain Bacteria; phylum Verrucomicrobiota; class Lentisphaeria; order Victivallales; family GWF2-50-93; genus GWF2-50-93. The sequence goes on along the minus strand of CAZRKP010000036.1, from coordinate 30,243 downwards.
TCGATGCATGCAGATATTATAAGATTTTAAAAGATACCGCAAGCAAAATAGAAACAGAATAGCCAAGAAGGATAAATATCATGATTGAAGGAATTGTTTTCGTACAATCAGGAACTTTCGAGGATTATGGGGGATGGTGTCTCGACCAGCAGTTCATGGACCAGATGGGCTCTTCCTACCTGGTCGCGCATGGACTCGGAAAACCGGTGAAGGATTCGACTACCACTGTGACATTTCCGCAGACTGGCAAATATAGTATCTGGGCGAGGACAAAGGACTGGGTAGCACAATGGAAGGCGCCGGGCGCACCAGGCAAATTCCAGATCCTCGTGGATGGGAAACCACTCGGTACAGTTTTCGGCACTGAGGGCGCCGATTGGCACTGGCAGTCAGGTGGGACCGTCGAAATAAAAAACAAGAAAGCTAAGATATCCCTTCATGATCTCACCGGCTTCGACGGCCGATGCGATGCGATCATTTTTTCCTCCAATGCGAACTTCGCACCCCCTGAAAACCTCAATGAGCTTGCTACATTCAGAAAAGAAGCCCTTGGGCTTCCTGAAAAGCCTGATGATGCCGGGACATTCGATCTTGTAGTTGCCGGTGGAGGAATTGCTGGTGAGTGTGCAGCGCTATCAGCCGCACGCAACGGGCTCAAGGTCGCCCTTGTCCATGACCGCCCTGTGCTTGGAGGGAACAACAGTTCCGAAGTGCGTGTACATCTCGGAGGTAAAATAAATCTCCCGCCTTACCCAAAACTTGGAAATATCGTCAACGAGATTGGTCCGCTCAAACAGGGAAATGCCCAGCCACCGGAAACATATGAGGATGAGAAAAAACTGATAGCCGTCAGGAATGAAAAGAACATCAAGCTGTTCCTTAACATCCACGCAACAGGCGTCGAAAAGTCCGGCAACAGGATCACTGCACTTATCGGCAAGGACATCCGGAGCGGACGCGAATTTAGGTTCAAGGCGCAATTATTTGTCGATTGTACTGGTGACGGATGCGTTGGGTATCTTGCCGGGGCGGATTTCAGGATGGGGCGCGAAGGCAGGAACGATACAGGAGAATCCATCGCGCCTGAAAAAGGTGATAAGATGACCATGGGCTCCTCCGTTCAGTGGTATTCAGAGAAAAGGTCGGCTCCACTCGAGTTTCCAGAATGTCCATGGGCCGTTCAATTCAATGAAAATACCGCGCAGAAGGTTGAAATGGGCGAATGGGACTGGGAAACTGGAATGAACCGGCACCAGATAGACGAATTTGAATTTGTCCGCGATTATGGACTCCGTGTTGTCTATGGCAACTGGGCGTTCCTGAAAAACAAATATTCCGAACGTGCGAAGTTCGCAAACAATGATCTTTCATGGGTCGCCTACGTCGCAGGAAAACGCGAGTCAAGGCGCCTGCTCGGTGATGTGATACTCTGCCAGCAGGACATACAGGATGCAAAATCCTTTCCAGACGCCTGTGTTGTTACAACATGGACCATCGACCTTCATTATCCCCAGGAGCAGAACTCAAAGGATTTCCCCGGACAGGAATTCCGCTCGATCGCAAAACATGTGAAGATAAATCCCTATCCGATCCCGTATCGGACATTGTACTCCCGCAACGTTGAAAATCTTTTCATGGCTGGCAGGAATATCAGTGTAACGCATGTTGCCCTTGGAACGGTGCGTGTAATGCGCACTACCGGAATGATGGGAGAAGTGATAGGGATGGCTGCGGCGATCTGCATCAAGGAGAATACCACACCGCGCGGGGTATATGAAAAGCATCTCAATGAACTGAAAGAGATGCTGTCATAATTATAATTCCCGTTTGTTCCCTTTGAGGTAGAGCACGGAAACAGGGATTGCAAGGACTGCCATTGGCGCGAAGCCGAAAAGCATTCCGGCAGTAACCGGAAGACCGAAGAGCAAAGCGCATTGCTTCCCGGCAAGCACCAAAATCGGTCCGATGGTGAATCCTACCCCGATCACGCTTTCATGGGAGCCCCCTGCCCCGACCGATGCCCTGCTAAGGACCATTGCATAATAAAGCGCCGAATAATATGCGAAGCCTGCGGCGATCCCATATATGATTTCGCCGGAAATGACAAATCCTATCGAAGATGGGAACATCGCTATTGAAAATCCAATGGCAAGGACTGCGGATACGCACGCCAGCATGATCTTCCTGCCATGCCACCAGACGGTGGTCGACATAAGCAGGAATGTGAGGGTCCTGGAGAAATCAATGAACGACGCAAAGAAAGTCGCTTTTGCGATGGAAATCTCCATACCCGCAAATTTTCCGGGAATGAGTGCAGCCAGGATCTGCATCAAGGCATATGAGAAGCACATCGACCATCTGCTTGAAAACAGCATCCCTTTCATTTCTTCAAAGGGAATCGCCCTGTCATCATCGGACATTTCCCCTGAAGCCAGGTGATGAGGAATGACTTTTGGCAGGAAGAATATCAGCAGCATTGAAATGAGAATGAGAATCGATGCAAGCATGAACACGCCGTTCTTGAAAATCGAGATCGCCAGCCCCGACATCATTACCGCCAACGGTACAGCAGTACTCCAGCAGAGGTTGAATATCCCAATCGCCCGGGAGGAGCCTTTTTCATCCAAACCCGCACTTGAATAGCTCTCGGCTATCGGCCAAACCATGCCATTGAATACCGAAAAGAGAATCGTCATTGACACAATAACAGAAGCTATTGGGAATACGAAGGCCGTTACCGGAAGTATCAGCTGGATGACAATTAGAGAAACCATTGCCCGTCTTGGACCGACAGCCTCCCAATACCTGTGTGACAACTGGGCACCGGCGATATAGGTCACACCTGTAGCAAGGGCAAGAAGAAGATTCTGGAAATCGCTTAGAAGCAGTTCGTATCTGGCGTAGAAATACACTCCCCTCTGGATCAGTATTGTCGCCAGGCTGAACAGGAACACAAATATGAATATGTAGAAGCGCATGATGGATCAACAGATCCTTGGTAGAAGTTCACCTCTCGGAAGATCAACAATTCTTGCTCCACCTCCAGCCGTATTAAGGATAACCTTGCCTTTGTCATCTGTCACAGTTCCTACTACTGCCGCATTACGGCCTTCAGGAAGCTTTCTCCACATTCCTATCAACTTCTTTGCGACAGATGCAGAACATATCATTGCAATCCTGCCTTCGCATGGTGAACTCAGGAGATCAAGTCCAAGCATTTCAGATACCGCCTTTGACTCTTTCGAAAACGGAAGTGCGTGTTCGTCAAGCCGTATCCCATATCCCATTCCTGAAACAATCTCGTTAAGCACCGCAGCAAGCCCACCTCTTGTGGGGTCACGCATAAACTTGACATCCTTCCCGCATTTCAACGTGGAAGATACAAGCTTCTGGACACTGCCAAGATCGCTCACCGGACCTTTTCTGATGCCGATAGATTCGCGGACGCAAAGGACTGCCATTCCATGATCTCCGATGTTCCCGCTCACGATCACTTTGTCCCCCTTCCTAATCATCCGCCTACCAAGATCAAATTGATTGTAACGTTCACCGACACCGGTAGTATTTATAAATATCTTGTCGCACTGTCCCTTTGGAACAACCTTTGTATCTCCTGTAACTATCCGGATCCCGCACTCATCAGCTGATTTCCTGACAGAATCCAAAATCTTCCTGAGCATGCACATCTCCAGTCCTTCCTCGAGGATCATTCCGAGTGACAACCACAATGGTCTTCCTCCGGCGACAGAGATGTCGTTCACCGTGCCGTATACGCAGAGATTGCCGATATTTCCTCCAGGAAATTCCAACGGCTGGATCACAAAACTGTCAGTGGACATGATAATGTCCTTGCTCTTCGCAGCAGGAAGAGTCGCAGCATCAGGCAAATCTTTGAGGGGACCTCTTCCAAAACGGGAAAGTATTTCATCCCTGATGAGTTCGGCCGACAGCCTTCCACCGCCACCATGGGCAATCTGGATTCTGTCTTCCATTTCAGCCTCCGCTCTTTTTGACGGAAGAGTATCTTCTGGTAAATTCCATGACAGGATTTGTGCCGTCTGGAAGCTTCATCTCCTTGAGGAAGCGCATAAATTCGGAAAGCCTCTCACGGAACTCGGGATCTATGACATGTTCAACCTTGCATGCGATCAAATCGGCCTTCTCGGCGGGACATCCCAGGATCTCTCGGTAGAATTCCGCAAGAACCGCATGTCTCTTTTGCAATTCCTGTGCGATCTTCTCACCTTCAGGAGTGAGGGTTATTGTCTGCCTGACAGAATAGTTGACCAGCCCTTGGGCTGTCAGCCCCTGCATTGCCTCGGTGACAGATGCCATCTTGATGTTCAGCTTTTCTGCGATAGCCTTCACATGGGCGTGTTGGTGCGCGAGACATAGTGAATAGATTGTCTCGATGTAGTTCTGCTGGTTAAGCGTCAGTTCTGTTTTCTCGTCACTCATTATACTTTACATCCTCCAACAATGTGATACAGGCGTCCCGCCTGTATTTCCAAGTCGGACCTTCTAATTAATCACAGGCGAGACGCCTATGCCACATTCCTCAAACAAATCTCAGATCCCCAATTCCATTTTCCCTGTTTTGCCGGCCAGAGGCCAGCGCTCCTATAAGATATCAAATTTCAAGTTGCCAGTTACAAGTTACGAGTTATTCCCCTCGCACCTTCTTCTTCTCCGACTCGCATTTTTCCTGAAGCGAGGCTATCTCGGAAGCCGTCTGCTTCATTATCTTGTCGAGTTCCTCGTCCTCCTTCACTTTCTTCAACCTGTCCTCGGAGGCAATCTGGACCTGGGCAATTTTAGATTTGTATTTCGATTCAATCTCCGCGATGGCCTTCTTCTGCTCCTCAGTAAGCTTCTTGAGAGAGCCACCAAGCCTTTCCATCGCCAGTTCAAATGAGCTTTTCATGACAAACAGTTCTCCAGTAAGTTTAGAGCATCTTGCATTCCATAAAGTAGAACATCAAGGCATTCAGGACAAGCCCATGCGTTATCTTTCCGTCCCTAATGAGCTTCATGGCCTTTTCAGGGCTCACAAGCATGGTCTCGATATCTTCGCAATCTTCCATGGCAGGCCCTGACACTTTCCTGGCATTTTCGACAAGTACGGTATGACAGATATTGTCCTGCAGGGCAGGATTTGGACACACTGCTCCGATCAGTCTTGCGTTCTCACCCTTGAACCCCGTCTCCTCAAGGAGCTCTCGCTGTCCTGCATGCAGAGGATCGGAATCACTCTTGTCAATCAGCCCTCCAGGTATCTCGATCTCCCACTTCTTGTTTCCGTGCCTGAACTGGCGGATCATGACTATCTTTTTCCGGGCAGTAACGGCGATGATGTTCACCCAGCCTCCGCACTTGAAACGGTAGAAGTGGCCCTTCTTGCCGTTGCGCGGGGATTCTGAATTGTCCACCCAGACCTTGAATACCGGTGTATCAAGGATCTCCTTTGATGAATGAATTTTCCAGGCACCACGCTTTTTCATTTCTTCTTCATCGCTTCGATGATTGGAGTAAGGGACTTCATGAAGTCACCAAATTTCCCTGAAGGTATCTGCTGCGCAGCGTCGCTGGAAGCATTGACAGGATCGGGATGTGTCTCGACAATTATGCCGTCAGCGCCGACAGCAACAGCAGCCCTTGCGAGCGGAAGCACAAGATCGACCTTGCCAGCCGCATGGCTTGGATCGACGATCACAGGAAGATGCGTCTCCTTCTTCGCAACGGCGACAGCACCGAGATCGAGGGTGCTGCGGGTAGCTGTCTCGAAGGTTCTGATCCCGCGTTCACACAGGATCACATGCGGGCATCCGTGAACGACAAGATATTCTGCCGCGGAAAGCCACTCCTCCACCGTTGTCGCCATACCTCTTTTCAGCAGCACTGGTCGTCCAGCATTTGCAACATGTTCAAGAAGATGATAGTTCTGGCAGTTCCTCGCTCCGATCTGAAGGCAATCCGCTACCTCTGCAACCTGTTTCACGTTGGTGACGCCAAGGACTTCAGTTACAACAGGCATATTGAATTCCTCCTTAACTTCCTTGAGTATCTGGAGTCCTTCGACACCAAGTCCCTGGAAGTCATACGGGGAAGTCCGAGGCTTGAAGGCCCCACCACGAAGTATCCTCACACCTGCGGCATATACATCCTTTGCCGCATGGCGAAGCTGTTCCTTGTCCTCTATGGCGCATGGTCCTGCTATTACCTGGAAGGTTCCGGCACCCACCTTTTCCTTTCCGATCATGACGAAGCTGTCATCCTCGTGATATTCACGGCTGGCAAGCTTATATCTTTTCTGTATCGGGATGACGTCCTCGACGCATGGAAACGATTTGAATATCTCGAGGGAACGGTGGATCTTCTCATCACCGACCGCACCAATCACGGTATGTTCGACACCGCGGATGATCCTTGGCTCGTAACCGAGTTGGACAATCATGTTTGAAACTTCAGTAATTTTCTCATCTGGCGTGTGGGGCTTGAATACTATTATCATCTGAACGGCTCCATATTTGGGGAACCTCTAAAAATTAGCATATGGCGCGAGATTGAAGATTATGGAGAGACGGCAAGGAGCAAATGCCAGAAGCAGCCCTGGAACGGGCTGTAACTGGATTTGCGACAATGCTGGAATCCATAAGAATCTGTCTCCCTTTGGGTTGCGGATCTTTTTGGCTCAAAATAAAATATTCCTTCTTCGGCGTACCTCTTTGGGTACGCCTCAGGCTGAAATTCTTTTTGAGCTTTCAAAAATCTTCCGCAACGCGCTAAATGCGAATTTTTAGAGGTTCCCTTTATTTACTTAAAAACACTTTCAAAAACATTGCCTTTTATCAAAGGCATTGGCATAGTATGACCGTAATTTTTTGAGTTTCAACCTGAATCAGGCAATTTCCCATATGGCTAAAGAGAAAATCCTGGCAGTACTTGACATCGGATCGAATTCCGTAGTTCTTCTTGTCGCCAAGTGCCACGCCAGTGGAACTATCGAACCTATAAACGAAGTCTTCGCGATAACGAAACTTGGAAAGGGCGTTGCCCAGACCGGAGTCCTTTCCGAAGAAGCGATGAACCGTACTCTTGATGTTTCCAAGGAAATGCAGGCTATAGCTGTGCATGAAGGCGCAGAAGACCTGATCATAACCGCCACAAGCGCCGTCCGTGAAGCCAAGAACAAGAGCGAATTCCTGGTAAAATGCCACCAGATGCTGAACATATTCCCCCTCGCATTGAGCGGCAAGGAGGAAGCCAAGTTCACATATCTGGGTGCTACGTCAGAGGTTGATTCCGAACTGCCGCTCCTGACCGTTGACATTGGCGGTGGAAGCACTGAAGTCGCATTCGGCACTAAGAACATCATGGTCGGGGCGCACAGCATGCCGATGGGCTGCGTAGGCATCTCCGAGATGTTCAACATCGGCAAGGGAGAATGGATTCCCCAGCGGATCGCCGCAAAACGCTTCATAAAGAGGCAGATGTTCTCAATTGTCGATCCCGTACATTCCTGGCTCGCAAGCCGCAGTCCGATTGTCATAGCCAGCGGTGGAACAGCTACAACGTTCGCAGCACTCCTGCTCAAGGAAAATGTCTACGACAGGAAGCACATCAACTCGGTCAAGGTCGAAAGCAAGATGGTGGCAGTCTATGCGCGCCAGCTTTCACGCATGAGCATAGAGGAACGCATCAAGGTGCCGGGCATGGAGAAGGACCGTGCGGAAGTCCTTCCCGCTGGACTGCTCATACTTTCCGAATTCCTGCGCTTCTTCAACTTCAGCGAGATCCGCATCACCGCCAACGGCCTGCGCTATGGGGTAATGAGAAACTCCCTACAGAAATATTTCGGATAAAATTTCCCGTACGAAACTCACTGCTCCACTTGCCTTTGCTTGTCCAAGAGAATAAATTATATCCAAAGATATGGAATTTCATAGTAGGCTTGCATGAACATGAATTAAGTATCTTTTTCGATAACAGGAATTTTTCTCAGGGGGCTGGGGGGATGTCATGAACGATGTTTCCATTGAATACAATGGCAGATATATACATATTGTCACTTCGTCAAAATTCGCGATCAACCCGGAAGAGCAGACCAAGCTCTGGAACGAGATTGCCAAGTCATGCAAGGAGAATTCCTGCCTGAAAGTATTCCATGAGGGGCCTTCCCCAATAAGGAAGATGACCACTGTTGATTCCTTCGAATCTGGTGTAATGGCGTCAGAGGTCGTTCCCGGACTCAGGCTCGCAGTATTCTTCCCGGAGTATCCCGCCGACGAGATCACACAGTTTTTCAAGACAGTGGCTTTCAACAGGGGAGTGACCGTGGAGTTCTTCACCGACAGATCAGAGGCCCTGCGCTGGCTCGGTGTTGAAGAAAATAGTACCGAAAACAAATCTTAACAGGATCTCGGAAATTTCAGAAGACGAACTTCACGTCCGCAAGACGCCTCTTGAACTCGCCAAGCACACGGTCCTCTTCATTCTTGCCGCCACGTGCAACGAATGTCGCACTGAATCTGACATTGTGGCCGACATCGTCCCATGGAACCGTGCTGATCAGCTTCTCCTTGATCATCCATTGGCTGAATTCCTCTGCGTTTGCGAACTTCGCAGAATATTTCCCCTCTGCTGCCTTCGGGCATTTCACGTACAGGTAAAATGATCCCTGCGGAACCTTGGCGGGGAAACCTATGGACTTGAGCGTCTCGACCATGCTCTTCAGGCGGCGTTCATATTTCTCAGAAATCGCAGGTGTAATCTTCGCCTGGTTGTCGAGTGCGAGGATAGCAGCTTTCTGTATAGCGGCGAACTGTCCACTATCTGCATTGTCCTTCACATTCGCGAAGGCCTTGACAGCAAGTTCGTTCCCGCATACCCAGCTAAGTCGCCAGCCTGTCATGTTGAATCCCTTTGACATGCTGTGCAGTTCGACCGCGCAGTCCCTGGCTCCTGGAATCGTGAGTATGCTCAATGGCTTGCCCTGGAAGTTAAGAGGTGCATATGCCGCATCGAAGACAATAAGCACGTTGTTCTTCTTTGCGAACTTCACAGCCTTCTCGAGCTGTCCTGCGGAAGCGGATGCCCCGGTCGGGTTGTTCGGATAATTCAGATAAAGCAATTTGGCCTTTTCACATCTTTCCTGTGATATGGAATCAAGATCCGGGAAGAAATTGTTATCTTCGCTCAAAGGCATATTTACTACTTGTCCGCCGAGATACTGTGTCCAAGTGCCAAGCACCGGATATCCAGGGATCGTCATGATCGTAATGTCGCCGGGATTTATGAAGCATGCAGGAAAAAGAGAAAGTGCAGCCTTCGAACCGATCGAATGACATATCTCTGTTTCGGGATTCAGCTCCACCTTGTAGAGGGCTTTCATGTATCGGGCCACCGCTTCCTTGAACTCGTTTATGCCGTTGTCTGTATATGTCCGGTTCTCCCATTTAGCGGCCTCCTTGCATAGGGCGTCGACGACCTCCGGAAAAGCCATGTCGTCTGGCTCCCCTACTCCCATGTCGATTATCTCAGCGCCGGGATTCGCCTGCAATGCGGCCCGTTTAGCCCTCTTGATCTTCTCGAACTTATATATCTTCGTGTCCTTACCGAACTGATCTCCCCCGATCCGCTGTGCAAAATTCTTCTGAAGGAATGATTCAGACATTAATTATCTCCATATTGTGTTTTCGTCTAGTTTTCTTCACCGGTTCTCCGACACTCCGGTTCGTTTGCTCAGTGGTGCGAGAAGCATCTTTCCGGTGCATGGAAGAGAGCCACTCCGAGTTCATTGGCACGCTGGATAACCTCCGCGTCCTTGATTGAACCGGGAGGAGATATCATCGCGGAAACTCCTGCCTCGGCCGCGACTTCCACCGCATCCGGGAACGGGAAGAATCCATCGCTCGCCATCACAGCATCCTTGATATTCTCATTGCCCTGGTACTTGTTGTTATACTTCCAGACAGCCTGCTCGACAGCACCTACCCTGTCCTGCTCACCAGTTCCGACTGAAAGCGTCTGTCCGTTCTTCATGATGACAACGCCGTTCGAACGAACGCTCAAGTTGATATACCAGGCAGCAAGGATGTCCTCGAGCTGTCCGGGCTTCGTCTTGACTGTCGATACTACGGAGCCAAGTGTCTTGCTCTCTGCAGACGCGGGTTTGAGGTCGGCTACGGACTTGAGATTCGTGAGAAGTGGTGCTGCGACAACGACCGAGCCGTCGGCAAGCACCTTGAGAGTGTTATGGATGTCAGAGGCTTCTCCGACATATCTCGGGATCTCGGAGATACTCCCACACTTGATGATCCTGATGTGTTTGTTCAGCTTGTACTTCTCGCCGTCATTGAAGACGCTGAGGGCGTATTCATCGAAGGAAGGAGCAACGACACACTCCACGAATGTGCCCATTATCTCCTTGGCGGTCTGGGTGTCGAGTTCGACGTTGAACGCGATCACGCTTCCAAAGGCCGCCCTGGCATCGCAGTCGCGTGCCTTCTTGTAGACGTCGCAGATGCTCTCCTCGCCGCGCTGGACGGCGGCGCCGCTGGGGTTCACGTGCTTCATGACAGCGCACGCAGGCCTGTCGAAGAACTTAACTATGTTCAAGGCATATGAGATGTCTTCAAGGTTAGTCTGTGAAAGACCACTCTTCCCGGTCTTGAGTATCTGCATGTCGCCGATAGTGGATTTGACATCTTCCGGCTTGTAGTATGCAGCCGGCTGGTGAGGGTTCGTACCGTAGCGCAGATCCTCCACTTTCCTGTATTTCCTGCCACGTATCTCGATAACGTCCTCGAAACTTCCCACATTCTTTGAAAGATATGTGTTCCTGTTCATTGATGTGTCAGCCATATGTCAATCTCCTGTATTTATAAGTGTCATTATTTATATTGGAAAGGTAAATCTTATATCCTGCGGAGATTTTTTCAACACTGTTGCAATATATTTTTAAAATCCATCTGCCGTGATATATTTCATGCATGTTCATCACCGAATCATAAATCGCCAATTAAAAATCGAAAATGAATATTATTGTCTGGACATATCACAGGGTCCTTCCGAAACCGTCATCGGCGGCCATATGCGTCGACGTATTCGAACGCCAGATCGCGCATCTCGCAAAATGCGGATACCGGACCATCGGCACCGAGGAGCTGATGAATTTCTTCAACGGCAGGATTCTTCCATATGACAAATACGTGATGTTGACCTTCGACGACGGCTGGGCAGACAATCTCATCTGGGCCACGCCCATACTGCGGAAATACTCCATGAAGGCGGTGCTCGCCCTCAACACCGGATTGCTCAATGCAAAAGGTCGCAGCATACGCAACGAATCCAGATATGAAGTAATTGATTCAAAAAAGGCCCTTGAGGAAGCTGCATGCGGCAGGGATGCAAGATCCTTCCTCAACTGGAATGAGATCCTCGAGATGCGCAATTCCGGTGTATGGGAAATACAGGCCCATGGCAACTCCCATCTTGGATGTTATTCCACGTTTGCCAAGATCAAGGGGTTCTATCCGGAAAAACCGCATTGGACAATGGAGTTCGCCCTGGGAGAACCACCGTTTCCCGGTGCGCCAAAGGTCTCGTTCAGGAGTACTCTTGCCGGCCCAAGGACCGTAATGAGCAGCGACCTGAAGAATGCCCTGAAGAAGACTTCTTCCGACAGCGCGCGCACCCGTCTCTGCCAGGAACACAAATCTCCGGTAAAGTTCCTGGAGACAGACGAGGAATTCGAGAAACGCCTCGAAGAAGATCTTTCGACCTGCAGAAGGACAATACTCGAAACTCTCGGGACCGAGACATCGGCGCTCTTCTGGCCATGGGGGCAGTATTCCGATGCCAGCATCAGGATTGCGAAGAAATGCGGATTCAAGCTCCTCTTCACTACGGACAAGGATGCCATCACCGAAAGGACTTCTCCCGATATGATTCCCCGCGTAGCCGCACCTGCGAACCTCGCTGGCTTCAAGAAGCAGTTGGCGATCTATTCCAACAGTATCTTCAGGAAAATAAGAAAGTTCTTCTAAGGCACCGTCCTAGAACAATTCCCCAGCCACCCTCTTGACATTACACTAACATATATTATATAATCTCACCAAAGCATCAACATGGCGGATTATATGAAAAAGAAGATGACAGATAACCCTCTGCTCTTCAATGGGCCGGTCCCAGCGGGATTTCCATCGCCAGCAAGCGATTATATCGAGGGAAGGCTCGATCTGAATGAATATCTGGTAAAGCATCCTGCCGCCACTTTCTTTGTCCGCGCATCGGGGGATTCCATGACAGGAGCCGGCATCTTTCCCGGAGACATCCTGATTGTCGACCGCGCACTGAAACCATCTGATTCAAGCATTGTCATTGCATCGCTCAACGGCGAATTCACCGTAAAGAGGCTCAGGATATCAGATGGCAAGCTATCGCTTGTTCCGGAAAATAAATCATACAAACCGATCGAGATCCATGATGACAGCGACTTCCGGATATGGGGAGTTGTGACGCATGTGATACACAAGACATGCAAGCCGTAACTCGACACTTGTAACTGGTAACTTGAAATTGGAAATTCGAAATTGGACTTGAAATCAAAAATCATCAATTGAAAATGTCTTTATGCTTGCCCTAGTCGACTGCAACAACTTCTATGTCTCATGTGAGCGAGCCTTCGCCCCGAAACTCGAAGGCAAACCGGTTGTCGTGCTTTCAAATAATGACGGCTGCATAGTTGCGCGTTCCGAGGAAGCAAAGGCCATTGGAATCGGAATGGGCAATCCGTTCTTCCAGGTGAAGGACATCATCGACAGGTACAACGTCCGTGTCTTCTCCTCCAACTACACCTTGTACGGCGACATGTCGAACCGCGTGATGTCCATCCTGTCCGAGTTCACCCCCGAGATCGAGATATACTCCATAGATGAGGCCTTCCTGAACTTTTCTCATCTCAAGATCGATTTGATGGAATCTGTCGCCTGTGAAATCCGCAAACGGGTGAAACAGTGGACTGGGATTCCCGTCAGCATAGGAATTGCCCGGACCAAGACCCTTGCGAAACTCGCAAACCGCAGTGCCAAGAAAAACCCCGCATCGGGTGGCGTACAACTACTCGACAAACATGAAAAAATAAGAACTGCATTAGAAAAAACCGAGACTGGTGACATCTGGGGAATAGGCCGCAATCTCTCCCTGCGCTTAAGACGGGAAGGGATCTATACCGCATTGGACCTGGTGAATGCCGATGACAGGAAGATCAGGAAAACACTCGGGATCTGCGGACTTCGCACGACTATGGAACTGCGCGGAACACCGTGCATAAAGCTTGATGATGCCCCTGCCCCAAGAAAAAGCCTCTGCTGTTCGCGTTCGTTCGGGAAAGAAGTTTCAAAACTGGAAGAATTGTCGGAGGCGGTCTCGCTGTACACCGCAGATGCAGCTGAACGCATGAGGCATGAAAAGCTTTCCGCTGGCGCCGTGACAGTATTCGTTGACACCGGACAGTTCAGGAAGAAGTGTCCTTACTATTGTAATTCTGCAAGCTGTGCAATCCTGCCTCCGACCAGCGCCACAGGCGAACTGATAAAACATTCCCTGCACCTCCTGAAAAAGATTTTCAGGGGGAATCTCATCTACAAGAAGGCCGGTGTGGTCTTCACGGAACTTATTCCGACAGGAGCCGAACAGCTTGGACTTTTTGACGCCAATCCTGCGAACTTCGCAAAAAGCTGCATGCTCTCTGAGACCTTGGACTCCATCAACAGCCGATTTGGCGACGGAAGTATATTCTACGCGAGCGAAGGGGTCACCAAACGCTGGACGATGATCCGTGAGCGCTGTTCTCCGCACTACACGACGAGATGGTCGGAGCTGCCGGATGCGGGATGATAAGAACCCTGTCTAAGATCTTTATTCGTTCTTGCGTGCGGTATAGTGGGTATGCAGGAGTTCATGGGAAAGCTTGCCACCGGGTTCACCGAGGAACTCCCTGTATATCTTTTGGATGTAGGGATTCTCATGGGACTTGCGGATCGCCTTGTTGCGGTCCTCCTCATAAATCGCCTGGCGGCGTTTTTCCAGGATGTCTGTATCCCCATGGATATAAGGCTGGCCTCCACCGTTGAGACATCCACCAGGGCACGCCATGATCTCGATCGCGTGGTATTTCGACTCGCCACGGCGAATCTTCTCAAGAAGCATTCTGGCATTACCGAGTCCGGAAGCGATCGCAACCTTGATTTCCTTGCCGGCGACATTGACAGTCGCCTCCTTGATTCCAGCGATCCCGCGAATTTCCTCAAAGTCAATATCCTGAATCTCCTTTCCGCTGAGCCAGTCGGCAGCGGTACGCAGGACAGCCTCGAGGACACCACCGGTCGAACCAAAGATGACTCCTGCACCGGTCGATTCGCCGAGAGGATTGTCGAATGCTGAATTGCGGAGATCGCTGAACTGGATCCCCGCCTCCTTAAGCATGTTCGCAAGTTCACGTGTAGAGATCACGATGTCGACATCCCTGACGCCATCCCTGGAAAATTCAGAACGTGCAGCCTCATACTTCTTTGCGAGGCATGGCATGACTGACACGACAGTTATCTCCTTCGACTCGACACCGATCTTCTTTGCGTAATAAGATTTAGCCATTGCGCCGAACATCTGCTGTGGAGACTTGGCCGTTGAGGGAATATGCAGAAGGTCCGGGAACTGGTGTTCGAAGAACTTCACCCAGCCTGGGCAGCACGACGTAAGTATCGGCAGGTTCTTGTTCTCCTTGAGACGCTGTATGAACTCGGTCGTTTCCTCCATGATGGTAAGGTCAGCCGCAAAATCTGTATCAAAAACCTTGTCAAACCCGAGCATGCGCAGGGCAGTCACCATCTTGCCTGTGCTGACCGAGCCAGGAGGCATCCCAAATTCCTCGCCCAGCGCGACACGGACCGCAGGAGCCGTCTGGACAATCACCTGTTTCGTCTCGTCGTTGAGCGCGCGCCAGACATCGTAGGTCCTGTTCATTTCGGTAAGCGCACCGACCGGACATGCCGAGACACACTGTCCGCAGAAAGTACATTTTGTATCAGCCAACGGTTTTTCAGATGCGGTGGAAACTATTGAATTGAATCCCCTCCTGACACCGGAAAGGATTCCAACAGTCTGAATTGTGTTGCAAGCAGTCTCGCAGCGACGGCACATGATGCACTTGTTCATGTCACGTACGATTGATTCATTGGCTAGATCGATAGGACGTTTGGACTGTTCACCCTTGTATATGATTCTGTGGAGCCCCATCTCCTGGGCAAGCGCCTGAAGCTCACAGTCCAGGTTCTTTTCGCAGGTCAGACAATCCTTCGGATGATTCGAAAGCAGGAGATCAAGCATTGTCCTACGGGCATTGATGGCACGCAGCGTATGTGTCCTGACCTCCATGTTCTCCTCGACAGGCGTACAACATGCGGGGGCAAGGTTGCGCCTTCCGGCCACCTCGACCATGCAGACGCGGCACGAGCCGATCCTGTGTTCAAGATTGAAGCAGTCGAGTTCCAGATGGCAGAGCGTCGGGATCTTTATATCGAGTTTCCTGGCAGCCTGGAGGATCGTCGAATTATCCTCGACCGTGACAGGCATTCCATTTATTCTTAATTTTATCATAATATTCTTTTTATTTTAACCTCAGAGCATCCTACTTCGCCAAAGGCTACGGAGGACAGGCACAGAAACCAATTACAATATTCTTGTCAGAGACTTGTGCGCCTACGGAGCACAGACAACTCTACATCAATCCACTAATTTCGAATTTCCAATTTCAAGTTACGAGTTACCAATGACAAGCATCAATTCTTATCAATCGCATGGAACTTGCAGGCCTCATAACAGACACCGCACTTAATACATTTCTTCTGGTCGATCAGATGTTTCTGGCGTTTCTCTCCGGATATGCAGCTGACCGGACAATTCTTCGCACACAACGTGCATCCCACGCAGCTGTCGTTTATCACATAGCTCAGAAGTTTCGAGCACACCTTTGCCGGACACTTCTTATGTTCGACATGGGCAATGTATTCTGCTTCGAAATTCTTGATTGTCGACAAAACCGGATTGGGAGATGTCTGCCCAAGACCGCAGAGCGCAGTATCCTTGATGTTCTCGGAAAGCTTGCGGAGTTTCGAAAGGGTCTCATGCGTCCCATTCCCATCTGTAATCTCGCTCAACATCTCATGGAGGCGTTTGTTGCCTATCCTGCACGGGGTGCACCTGCCGCAGGATTCATCCAACGTGAAATCGAGGAAGAACTTTGCGACATTGACCATGCAGTCGTCCTCATCCATCACGATCATTCCACCGGACCCCATCATGGACCCAAGGGTCATAAGAGTATTGTAATCGATAGGTATATCGAGGTTAGTTTCAGTGATGCAGCCGCCGGAAGGTCCGCCGGTCTGTACAGCTTTGAATTTTCTGTCTCCCTTTATCCCTTCTCCAAGCTTGAAGATTATATCCCTGAGACTGGTTCCGATCGGAACTTCAATCAGTCCTACCTTGTTTATCTTGCCAGTGAGCGAGAATACTTTCGTCCCCGGAGAATTTTCCGTGCCAATTTTCCTGAACCAGTCTGCACCGTTTCTGATGATGGAGCATACGTTCGCATATGTTTCGACATTGTTCACGACAGTAGGCTTCTTCCAGAGGCCGCAAACGGCCGGAAAAGGAGGTTTGAAACTCGGTTCACCTCGCTTGCCTTCCACGGAATGGATCAGAGCCGTTTCCTCTCCGCACACAAATGCTCCGGCACCATACTTGAGCTCAATATTGAAATCGAATCCTGAACCAAAAAGATTTTTCCCAAGAAGCCCTTTTTCCTTCGCCTGGGCGATCGCAAGGTGGAGGCGTTTGACAGCCAGAGGATATTCAGCCCTTATATAGATTACACCATTATGCGAACCGATGGCATATCCTGCGATTATCATGGCTTCAAGGACTGAATGCGGGTCTCCTTCAAGGACAGCGCGGTCCATGAACGCTCCGGGATCGCCCTCGTCCGCGTTGCAGACTACGTATTTTTCATCAGATTTCTGTGCAGCTGCAAATTGCCATTTCCTGCCGGTAGGAAATCCGCCGCCACCTCTGCCCTTGAGACCTGAATCAGCTATCAACTTGATCACTTCTGCAGGCTTCATTGTGCTCAGAACCTTGGCAACGGCCTTATATCCGGAACGCAGTATGTATTCGTCAATGTTCTCAGGATCGATGCGTCCGCAGTTGCGCAGAACGATCCTGGCCTGAAGCGCATCATCCCGCTTTTCTTCATCTTCTGGACAATACCAGGATCTAGCGACTGTCTGGACACCGGCGGTCCTTACGGATTTTGCGACAATCGGTTTCGCCTGTGCAACGGTCACATTGCCGAATATGACCCTGTGCCCGTTTTCCCTGTCGACAACCTCGATCGTTGGTTCACTATGGCACAATCCCATGCAACCGACCTGGACGATCTTCACGGTTTCCTGTAAATTCTGTTCGGTGACTTCCTTCCTTAGTTCTTCCAGGATGGGCGTCGTCCCCGCCGCGATGCCGCAGGTCCCCATGGAGACAAGGATCTCAGTCCTGAGGGTGGAATTTCTTCCGCCGGCAAGTTTTTTTTCATATTCATTCAATTTGTGAACTGAATCTATCATTTGCACTCCACAAGGATTTCAGGGACCTTCTTGGGTGTCACATTGCCATATACCTTGTCGTTGACGATGACAACCGGAGCGAGACTGCATGCTCCGACACAGCGGAGCCCGCCAAGCGAGAATTTCATATCCGAGGTAGTTTCACCGAGATTGATATTGAGGAAACGCCTGAATTCGGCGACTATGCCGTCTGCACCCTTGACGAAGCATGCGGTACCTGTACACACGTTGATCTTGTATCTGCCCTGGGGTACCGTTGTGAAATAGGAGTAGAAGCTGATGACCCCGAAAACCTCGGAAAGATGCAGCTTGAGTTTTCTGGCGACAAGCAGCTGGACCTCTTCGGGAATGTATCCAAAGATACCCTGGGCCTTGTGAAGCGACTCGATGAGGAAGCCCCTGTTCTTCTCCGGATCATCTTCCAGCGGAAGGGTATCCAGATAAAGTTCAAGCTCCCTCCTCTTCTCCGGCTGGCTTTCGAGAAGGCTGATGCATCCTGTGCACATATTGTTTGCATCATTCATATGAACTTTGTCCCAGGAGTTGATCCAGTTTCTTACAAAATAGTTTGGAAATATAATTGACTATCATGAATTGAAAAGTATTTTTGTTAAATTATTAACAGAAATAATGCTTTCCAAAACTGATAAATACAACGAGCATGCTGAATAAACATGAAGAATAAGAAGATAACAATAGCAGAAGTCGTGCAGGCGCTTGAAGGCGAGCTCATTTCGGGCGAAGACAAACTTGACAGGGAAGTCGAGAATTTTGGCGCCACCGACCTCCTCAGCGATGTTCTCGCCATGGGCAAGTCGAATTATGCGCTCCTTACGGGACTTACGAACGTCCAGATACTCCGCACCGCGGAGATAACGAACGCCTGCTGTGTGGTCATAGTCAGGAACAAACAACCACAGCCGGCGGCTGTAAACCTTGCAAAGCGAAACGGGATCCCCCTGATCCTTTCAAGGCTGACCATGTTCGACGCCTGCTGCAGGATAGGCAGACTACTGGAGAATCCCGATGGCAGAACTGAAGGATCGCCAAATACGGCTGGTACATGAGCTGATGTACCAGATCAAGGTTCATCAGGTGATGAACCGGAACGTCGTATCACTCCCCTCAACCGCAACCATGCGAGAAGTCCAGCTCTGCATGAAGCAGAAGAAGTTCTCCGGGGTACCGATCGTCGACAACGGCATTCTTACCGGAATTGTAAGCATTGATGACATAATAACTGCTTTCGATAATGGATACATAGACGATCCGGTAAGCAAGCACATGATCCAAAACGTGATGACGATCCCCCAGAATTATTCCGTGATAACCGCCATGAACATATTCAAGAAGTACCATTTCGGCCGCATCCCGGTAGTCAAGGCCCAGGGCTCACAGGAAATTGTGGGAATTGTGACATATGGCGACATCCTCTCACATCTTCTGATGCAGGTGAACGCAATCGCTGAGCATTTTGAGACCATTGAGACCCTTTCCAAGCGCGACCAGTCACAGGGCAACGTTTACAGGTTCGAGATCATCCAGGATAATTTCGACCTTGCAGGAGTCGCCTCGACAACTATAAAGAAATATCTCCAGGACAGGAAGATAAACCCTGATATAGTCCGGCGCATAGCGATCATCTGCTACGAGGCTGAGATGAATGTCATCATCCATTCCCTGGGAGGCTACATGGAGGTCCAGATACATGATGATCTGGTTAAGATCACTGTTGTAGACGAAGGTCCCGGGATCCCAGACATAGAAAAGGCGATGGAGCCAGGATTCACAACAGCAAACGAGAAGATCCGCGCACTCGGATTCGGGGCAGGACTCGGACTATCAAACATGAAGAACTGTGCCGACAAGTTCTCGATACGTTCGTCGATGGAGACAGGAACCGAGATAGAGGCCCTCGTCTATACGGTCGAACATCACAAGGACCTGGAAAAGAAAAAAACCAAATCGGATAGCGTTTAATTGAACATTTTCCTGATCCAGTTGTCTAACAGTACAGTTGCAACGGAAGCAAGCAAAATAAATGAAAATCAAAAACCAGGCACTCGTCAATCTGGAGTACTTCTTTTTTCTCCTGGCGATGAATCTCGCCAGAATAATCCCCTTGAAGCTCTCATACAGGATCGCTGAAATCGCCGGGAGGCTCTTCTTCATCTTCGACATAAGGCACCGTGAAAGGGCCATCCAGCATCTCATGCATGCCGGGGTGGCGAAGGACAGGACACAGGCGAAGGATATAGCCAGGAGGAACTTCATTCATTTCGCGAAGGTGGCCGTGGAGATAGTCGCCTCCCGCAGTTTGCTCAGGCAGAACAATATCCACAATATCCTGACAATCCGCGGTTCTGAGAAATCGAAGGAGCTTTTCTTCTCCCCCGGAAGATCCAAACCTGTGATAATAATCTGTGCTCATTTCGGCAACTGGGAGATGGCTGGACCGGGATATACCATGTCATCTGGAATCCCTCTGCTAAGCGTCATGCGTCCCTTTGACAATCCCAAGATCGGTGAATATATAATTGGGAGCAGGACCGGCGGTACGCATGAGGTCTGCGACAAGAAGGGAGCGATAAGACCACTGCTTGTCGCACTCAAGAAAGGTTATTCGATCGCTATTCTCGCAGATCAGCATGCCGGAGAGGCAGAAGGCGTGGTAGTAAACTTCTTCGGCCATCCCGCCAGGACTCACACATCACCCGCCCTGCTTCACCTGAAGACTGGAATACCTATCATTACCCTGATGCCAAGGCGAATGAGCGAAGACTTCAAGTTCGAATTCATAATATCCGATCCGATAACTTATGCTCCGACAGGCAACAAGGAGGATGATGTCAGGAAGCTAACCCAAATCTGCACTTCCTCCACGGAGAGTGTAATTGCTCAATATCCCGATCAATGGATGTGGGCTCACCGCAGATGGCTGGACATCAATCGGGAAAACGACTGAACCTTATCCTGCACCGGGCTTCAGTTCCGGGTGGATTTCCATGATATGCAATATGTGGCCGGTCTGCAAGGTCTCAACTCCTCTGTGCCATCAATAAATTACCGAGTCTGACAAGCCTTGTAAAATATCCAGGATACTCGGAGCAGGCAGTAAATGCGGAAACAACAAGGAACTTGAAGATGTATCCATTGTCCGTAGAACCCCCTGGGAACGAAGCATTCTATCAGTCATTGCTCATGAAATTCTCAGGCTTTTCATTCGCACGGTTCATACTTTCAACATGTCCGTCGCAAAAAAGAATATTAGTTCTGCCGTTGTGAGGAGCTGTCCTTGCTCCGCCATAGCTGAACCACGCATTTGTTCGCGGGGATTCACCGGGAACGCCTGCCATATCCGCCAGATGGAAAATCTTCTCGGGATTCTTCATCTTGTATAGATTGGGCCTGCCACCGATATTGTAATTGCTGTCAAAGACATAATCCCGTGCCATCACAGCATAGGAGTATGTCGTTGCATTGTTGAAACTGATATTGGCAATCAGCAGGGTGGGACAGAACAGCAGAGGAGTTGCCGTGGCGGAGGCTGGAAAAAGATTTGACCAGTCCGGATAAGAGGCTGGAAATGTGTTGGGATTCCTGTAGAAATGCCCCATGAAATACGGCCATTGCCAATACCATTTGTAGCTGTGAGGCGTGGGCAGGTGTACGTCCCAGGGAGCCGGGATCGAACCTCCGTTCTCTCCGGCATACATTGTCCAAATAATGTTGCTCTGCTTCAGGTTGTTCATGCAATAGATGCTTCTGGCCATTTCCTTGGCCTTGCCAAGGGCCGGGAGGAGCAATGCTGCAAGAATTGCGATGATCGCAATAACCACCAGGAGCTCAATTAGCGTGAAAGCATTTTCAATTTTTGATTTATTATTTTTGATTTTATTTTTTATGTCATCATTTGAAATTCGAAAATCAAAAATCTTTTTCATAGCTCCCCCAAGCAAAAAGTGAATTAATCAATATTATACTTTACTTCTAAGAACTGTCAAGATAGGAATTAAAAATAAATAATAATGACTAATTCTCTATGACTATGGCTTAACGCAGTCCTTCGATCACGGGCGGGGATAATCCTGGTTGAATCCTCCACCTGGCCCCTGCCTATTACCGAAACCTCCCATGGGCTGAGGCTGCCCGCCTTTCTCCGCCCAGGAGAAACGCTGGTAGAATTCCTCTGCAGTCATCTTGAAATCCGGTCCCGTAGAAATGTATTTGAGTGTCTTAAGCTTCTTGAGGAATTTATATACATCAGGACTCAGTATCCTTGGAGAGATAACAATAGATTCCAACGGCATGTCTTCAAGCGGAAGCATGGTATAGAAGTTAGTCTCAAACAGGGAAAGGTGCTGCAGCTTCATTCCCTTGAGCGGTGAAAGGTCATTTACATTCGTCCTCTTGAGAGAAAGTATCTTCAGCTGTTTTCCTTTGAGAAAGGAGATATCCGTGGCATTGGAATCCGCTAGGTTAAGGTTCTCCAAGGGCAGATCCTTCAGCACAGAATAATCACTAATGCGGAGCCCGTTTAAACTGAGTGTCTTCAACGGCATTCCCTTCAAGGGGCTTATATCTGTGACATTCGTCCAATCAAGATAAAGTTCAGTAAGCTTGCCTCCACCCTTGAGGGCGTTTATGTCATGTGCACCACTGCGGGATATGTTTAGGAAACTTATCGGGAGCGAGGTCAGCGGTGACAGATTGCTTACTGGCTTGTCATTCAGATCAATTTTCCATAATCCATCGTCTGTAATCTTTATCTTGATGCCGTCAAGCCTAAGCTCTGGATTCACATGTTGCAGTTCCGCTAGAAACTTGTCAATCGCCGACTTGTTCTTTGCATCACCACCGGAATCCTTGTCCTCAATCTTCTCCGCGGCAAATCCCTCTTCAGGATTCAGCGTCAGAGGTGACCTTGGGAACTGGACTGTTTTATTCGGGACTGCGACAGGTTCCGGTGGTCTGTCAAATTCATTTGAGGCAGGAACAGTCTTGACTGGCTCTGTCCTTGCAGGTTCACTCTTTACCACAGGAACAGGTGTAGATTCCTGCTGGGGTGGAGACACTGGCTTCTGCTCAGGGGGCTTGACTGCAACAGGCTGTTGTTTGACCGGTTCTGTTCCACCTATCGAGCGGATGATGATCATGACCATGCCTATCACGAGGGCCAGCGCCAGAATAGAAAGCACGGCAATCGCCGTCTTCTTCAATGGAGCACCTGTCGGCTTCAGGGGAGCTTGCTGAACTGGAGGCATCTGTACTGATGTCTTCTTGTGCGGCTGGGAGCTGACGGTCTGGATGGCAGGCGCCTTTCTACCGACCATGGTCTGACCTGTCGCAGGTCTCTTTGATTCCGGCA
Organism: uncultured Victivallis sp.; assembly: GCA_964600895.1. Taxonomy (GTDB): domain Bacteria; phylum Verrucomicrobiota; class Lentisphaeria; order Victivallales; family GWF2-50-93; genus GWF2-50-93. Next base: position 7,194 of record CAZRKP010000036.1, on the reverse strand, counting down.
TTTTCCCTTCAAGCACACTTCCCATGTCCTTGACAACATCCTCCCAGCTCTGCTGCCTCTGCTCAGGTTTCTTCGCCATCATAATCTCAAGCAGGGCTGAGCACTGGTCTGTCACATCAGGATTCTTCTCCTGTGGTGGCGGAAACGGTTCGGTAATGTGCTGCGTAATGATGCTTATGGTCGTCGGTCCAGTATAAGGAAGTTCACCGGTGACGACATGATATAAGGTTGCACCGAGTGAATAGATGTCCGAACGGAAATCAATCTCCTTCACCCCTTTTCCCTGTTCAGGGCTGATATAATATGGTGTACCGATAACTACGCCTGTCATTGTCAGCCCCTTGTCCTCTCCCATGCTCTTCGAAATACCCAGGTCCATCAGCTTCGGAACACCGTCGCTGTCAATCATTATATTGGCGGGTTTGATATCCCTGTGGATTATCTTGTGCTTGTTCCAGGCGTAGCAGAGGCCTTCGGCAATACACCTTATAATCCTTATTGCCTCCTTTTCAGGAAGGCACTTGACCTCGTCAAGCTTCTTACCGAGCTCATATCCGTCGACAAACGTAACGGCCATGTAATAGATCCCACGGCTAAATCCGGCGTCGATCGCACCAATTACATTGTTGTGAGCAAGTTTCGCAAGGTTCTTCGCTTCACGGAGGAATCTTTCCACAAACTCGGAGTTCTTGCTGAGATTGGGATCAAGTATCTTGAGGGCGACCTTCCGGTCCATCGCCTTCTGGTTGGCAAGCCAGACCTGCCCCATGCCACCTGCACCTAATGGTTTTTCCAAAACAAATCCATTCAGGTCAAGTCCTTCCTGGAGAAGAGGAGCGGGAACTCTGACCTCATTCTGGCAGTTCGGGCATACTGCCGTCCCGCCACAGAGCGTGTCGTTCGCCTCAATGCTTATACCGCATTTCTCACAGAGGAAGATTATTTCAGCCATGCTTGGCCCCCTTCAAGATATAATATAACTCGCCATCATTGAAATTAAAGATGACGATGCAGTTCTGACGTGAAAACGGATGCTTTACGGGTTCTTATTTCAGCTTATCCGAATACTTCCCCATGAACCAATCCATCCATTTCTTTGGATCATCGCCGATGTCGGTTCCGGCCATCTTGACCACCTGCTCTCGCAGTTTCTGGGAAGCGTTGCCGCCATACTGCTGCCAAGCTTTTATGAGATGGAAAAGCATCCTGGGATCCTTGATCTGAGCGACATATCCCGGCATGGTCATATTGAGATCCTGACGCTGGAACATTTCAGCCAGGGCAGGAAATGAACGGGGATCGGCTATACGGGTCAATGCAATCATTGAATATATTGGTTTCGCTCCGGAACCCTCCTTGCATATCTTTACAAGAGAGGGAGCTGCCTTCTTTCCCATATCGACAATGATGCGAAGATTGGGGTGCTCGCTGCTCATGACCGGAGTTATAAGCTCATCGACCTTCTGATAGACTTCAGGATCAATCCTGTCGATATCACTGGCGCCGATCTTTAGCATTATCTCCTTGGCCCTCATCTTCACTTCAGGATCCCGGGACTTTACCGCATCCTGCAGATACTTTGCGACTATCTCACCCATTTCAAGAAGCTTCCGGCTGGCGTTCTCCCGCTTAGCATACTCACTGCTCCCAAGATCGGCGACAAGCGCCTTTATTTCCTCCGGTGATGCGGAAGAAGCCTTTGAGGAATTTTGTTCCTGTGCTTCCTGTGCACAGAGATATGGAGCAGGCGATAATAGTAGAAAAGCCATTAACACAATACTGAGACAGAATGTGCTGACTGAATGGAAACTTATTTTCATTATTTGATTAAGCTAATGCAATAACGGGAGGTAATCAAGAGGTGTTCATTTCATGGGATTTCAAAGCTTGAAAACCTGCACAGCCACTGTCAATTATTTCATGAAACACCTGTCTGAGATCGACGATTATATCTAACGAAGGAGCCACTCAATGAAGATCGGCCTTATAAAGGAAATCAAAAAGGAGGAATACCGCGTCGGGCTGACGCCGAACAGCGCCAGGGAATACATTGACCATGGCCACGATGTCTTTGTCGAGAAAGGTGCCGGAATAGGCTCAGGATTTCCTGATGAGGAATACAAGGCCTGCGGCTGCAAGCTGTTCGCCGACAAGAAAAAAATATTCGGCACAGCTGAAATGATCATCAAGGTAAAGGAACCACTCGAAGAGGAATATGGACTCCTCAATGAAAATCAGATCATCTACACCTATCTCCATCTTGCCGCGAACAAGCCATTGACTGAGAATCTGCTTAAAAGGAAGGTTGTAGGGATAGCGTATGAGACAGTAATGGAGCACGACGGTTCACTGCCCCTCCTCATTCCAATGTCACAGATCGCAGGCAGGCTTTCTGTGCTTGAAGGCGCAAAATACCTTGAAAAGACTTTTGGCGGGCGTGGCATCCTCCTCGGTGGAGTGCCTGGCATAAAGAAAGGGAAGGTGCTCATAATAGGCGGAGGAATCGTCGGTAAGAACGCCTGCAAGATCGCCGTCGGTCTCGGTGCTGATGTTTCGATAATGGACATATCGGCCAAGAGGCTTTCCGAACTCGACGACATTTTCGGGACAAGCATAACGACATTATACTCGAACAGCTATACAATAAAGGAGATGATCCGCGAAGCTGATCTGGTGATAGGTGCCGTCCTACTGCCCGGTGCCGCGGCACCGAAACTGATTAAGCGAGCTGATCTGAAGACCATGAAAAAGGGAGCTGTCATCGTGGATGTGGCAGTCGACCAAGGAGGCTGCATTGAGACAACTAGACCGACATATCATTCCAATCCAACATTCATAGTGGACGATGTCGTCCATTACTGCGTCGCAAACATGCCCGGTGCAGTCGGGCTCAGTTCAACATATGCGCTTACAAGCGTCACCAACAGATATGGCCTTCAGATCGCGCATCTGGGGATCGACAGGGCCCTTCACTCCTCAAAGGCGATCCGTGCTGGACTTAACTGCTACAAGGGCAAGCTGACCAACAGGGCTGTTGCTGAAGCACTGGACATGAAATACAGCGAACACCATCCCTGACCATACAACAAGGTGCTTCTCCGGCTCATCTGCAAGATTTTTCATGAATCAGGCAACTGGGCATCTACTTTAGCCTTTCTTTTTGCACGGCGATTGAAATATTTTTACCATTATTGCATAGTAGTGGGATTCAAAAAAAGGAGTTCATAATGAAACTTTCGTTCACGACACTCGGATGCCCTACTTGGGACCTGAACAAGATCCTCACAACCGCAAAGACTCTCGGATACGACGGAATAGACTTCCGCGGTTATCTCTCCGAGGTCGAACTCTTCAAGCTCCCGGAATTCACAACCTCCATCAATGAGACCAGGAAGACCATTGAAAAGAGCGGACTTGAAGTTTCAGCCGTATCATCATCCGCCAGGGCATTCTCAAAGACAGACGAGGACAGGATCAAATGCCTCAATGAACTGAAGGAGTATGTCAAGATAGCTGACGGACTCGGTAGTCCGTATGTCAGGATATTCGGTGGAAAACTTGACGGCACACCATATGAGAAGGCACTGCAGATGGCTACCGAAAATGTCAAGGCCATGGCAAAGGCTCTTGCTGGGGCAAAAGCCAACATAGTCATCGAAACACATGACGAATGGATTGACAGTTCACGGCTGAAAGCCCTTCTCGACAATGTCGGTTCCGAACGCGTATTCGCGCTCTGGGATGTGCATCATCCGTACCGCATGATAGGTGAAGCTCCAGCAACCACCTGGAAGAACATTGGCAATAAGATCCGTTACACCCATTTCAAGGATTCCCTGAAGACCGATGATAAGGGCGGACACAAGTATACGCTTCTCGGCAAGGGAGATGTCCCTCTCAAGGAGATCGTCTCATGCCTGAAGAAGGGCGGATACACCGGCTATCTCACCCTCGAATGGGAGAAGAGATGGCACAAGGAGCTCGAGGAACCCGAGATCGCCTTCCCGCAGTACATCGAGGAAATGCGGAAGATTATAAAGTCGGTTTAAACATTTTGACAGGATTCCCAGGATTAATATTCGACGTTCAAAGTTCGATGTTGGATGTTCGATGTTCAAATTAAGGAGTTCCCCATGGACAAGGGTTATCTGCTGCATCTTACGCATTACGATCCGCGCTGGTGCCTGACAAAGAAGACCGAGAAGCCTTTTGACCTGAAGGTTGGAATGGAGATCGTCGACGCCCTTGTCGAAGAGGGATTCAACATCCTGTTTATCGGCTGTTCTGACGGTGTCAGATACAAGTCGCATCCCGAACTCGCCAGGAAATATTCCATTCCGATGCGCGACTTGAAACTGCTCATTGCTCATGCGAAGAAATCCGGACTTGAGATCGTGCCGAAGCTCAACTTCTCAAAGAGCGAGATTAACAAGCATGACAATTGGATCAGGAAGCCTGACTCGACATGGTTCGAGGACTTCGAGGAGCCTGCTTATTGGAATAAGGCATTCGAACTGATCGACGAGGTATGCGAGGTATGCGAACCAAAACGATTCTTCCATGTCGGAATGGACGAAGACCACAACAGATCCTATTCTCAATATGTCGAAGCCATCAAGATCCTCAATGCTGGTCTGAAGAAACGAAAACTCCGCACAATGGTCTGGAACGATACTGCGATCAATTATGCAAGCGGATTTGTATATGTTGAGAAAATGATCAATGCACTCGACAAGATTCCAAAGGACATTGTCCATATTATCTGGAATTACCGATATATTCCCGAAAAACAGATCAAGTTCACCGCTTCAAAGGGATTTGAGGTCTGGGGCGCCCCCGGACGGGACGCCGCCCAAGTTGAAGGATTCATCAAGGCCCTGGACAAGGTCAATGGCAAAGGGCTCTTGATGACGACATGGATGAAATGCTGGAAACCGAACCGCAAGACTATGCTCGAACAGATCCATGCGATGGGGCCGGCGTATAAGAAAACAGGAAAATAAATTTCACTTCAGCAGATTCTCGCAGATGAAGTATGATACTGCGTCGCTCCAGCCGTTAAGGTCCTCATGCCCGAAATCCGGATAGACCATCATCTTCTTCTTTGCCTTGATCTTGTTGAAGGCCGCATATACTGTCGATGGTGGGCAGACCTGATCACGGAGACCGACTGACATGAGCACCGGACCTTTTATCCTCGGTGCAAGATTCTGTATGTCGATGTACCCAAGTGTATTGAAGAACTCATCCTCCCTCTCATGGAGAGGATCATATTTCCTGAACCACCAGTCTCGAATCTCGACATAGGCACCGGAACAATCCATGTCCCACACACGCTTATAGTCGGAGAGGAAAGGGAAGCATGATACACATGCTGCAATGCGCGGCTCAAGTGAAGCACATACGACCGAGAGTGCACCTCCCTGAGAACCACCGTTGGAAGCAACCCTCTTTCCGTCGATCTCGTCAAAGCCCATGACGATCCCTGCGAGCTGCGCGGTATCCAGAAAAACGCTCCTCATGAGAAGTTTCTCAGGGGATTCGATACCTCTAATTATGTGCCCATGGAATGTCGAACCAGTAGTACTCGAGACATCCTCACTGATGCCGCCCTGCCCCCTGCAGTCCATTGAAGCTATCGCCATTCCCATTGTCGGCCATGCCATTAGCGAGGAGATTTGTCCGGCATTGCCAGAATATCCATGGAACTGGACGACCGCTGGTATCTTGCCCTTTATATTTTTGGGACGGACATACAGCGAGTGGATCCTCGCACCACCTACACCGGTGAAATAAAGATGGAATGCTTCGGCATTGCATGCGGGATGCTTTATCGGAACAAGCTCTATCTGTGGATCAACTTTCCTCATTTCTGCGAGCGCCTTGCTCCAGTATTTGTCAAAATCCTTCGGCTTCGGGCTTTGTCCTTTGTATTTGAGCAGCTTGTCCATCGACATATCGATCATAGGCATGGCAGTATCTCCTTTCTATTGGGCGAATAAGATAACCATCAATTTCATGTAAGCAAAAAAAATCCGGGGATTCCCCGGATTTTTAAATTTTATGAAGAAGTTAGACTATTCAATCTTGAGTTCGTCTTTTGCTTCCTTCTTGACGGCACCACCACCACCACCGATATCTGAACTGCTTACCTTGAAGGTCGGCAGATAGCGGTAGTAGACCTCGAGCATCAGAGTACAAAGGGAAGTTGACCAGATATAGACATCGAGGGGAGTACCCTTGAAGGCGCTCTGCGATGATTCACCATGCCCTGCCGCCTTGTCCTTGGAATATTTCTCCATCGGAGAAGACCAATGACCATCGGATTCCTGCTCCTTCATGAGGGCTTTCTGGAATTCCTTGTTCCATCCATCCCAGGATCCCCCACTTCCGGAGTATCCCTGGAAGATCGCCTGTGTCTGGTAGTACCACTGGTAAAGGGCCCAGCCACCATGGTTTCCAGCTGCAGCTGCCTGCCAGTCGCATTTCATAAGTTCACCGTTGCCTGAGGTCTCTATCCATTTCAGTCCGTCCTGGGCTTCTTTCGATTTGCCTTCACCGAAAAGCTGGAGACAGAGAGTCCCGACAGCAGCCATGGTAGGTTTGGAACCTTTTCCACCTGTTGCTGAACCGGAATATGAAAAACCACCACCAGAACAATAATGTGTTTTCTTGAGACCTACATTCTTGCCAACCTCAATAGCTGTCTCAAGTCCCTTGACCGTGCAGCCAGCGGCAAAAGCGGCCTTCAGTGCCTGATACTGCCATCCGCCAACGGAAAGATCGCATCGCGGACCACCACCACTTTCCTTGTCCGGATCATTCTTGTAATTATAATTATATGCACCGAGTGAATTCTGTCCGGTAACAATCCTTGTGATAGTTTTGTTCATCGCCTCTTCGATCATCGGGATCTTGGTAAGGGCAAATGCTTCCGAGAGGGCATATGCCACCATCCCATGCCCGTATCCGTTACCGCCATTGTGAATGAGTCCGTTAGCATCCGCATTGTTGGCAAACTCGATGAGTTTTCTTATCGCCTTGAGGACGCATGTACCGTATTCCTGTGAACTCGGGGTCTCGCCGTGTGCAAGAAATGCCAGTGTCGCCATAGCAGTAAGCGCGGGAGATCTCGAAGGATTCTCGCCCCATGAACCGTCGGCGTTCTGGTGGTCGCGGAGCCAGTTGAGTCCT
>CAZRKP010000035.1:0-48390 GCA_964600895.1 uncultured Victivallis sp. | reverse complement strand
GGCTTGTTCCGACGAAGAGTTTGAAAAGGAATATGCCTCAAACAGCTGATTTCCGGCAGGGATCAGTTGAAATACTTAGGACTCGTTTTCTTGAATTCCTTTAGCGAACACAGCATCAGCCCATCCCGAAGTCCGGTCTTCCTTGACAGTTCCAGAAACGTCTTCCTCAGGTTCCTCCAGCTTTCTGCATATGTCATTGCATAGAGGTTGTAGGGGAATTCCGGGGTTCTGGTGCGCTCATAGCAGTGCGTGACATGGCTGAGCCCTGCGAGCTTCCTCCCGGCAGAAGCGATCCTTCCCCTTGGGACATTCCAGACGCACATCGCGTTCGCCTTGAATCCGATCTTCTGGTGCCGAACTATCAGGGCAAGCCTCCTGAGGATCCCGTTCTTCTTCCAGGTTCTTAGCTTTTCAAGAAGTTCTTTCTCGCTTATTCCGGCTTTCATGGCAATCCGGCTGAACGGTTTTGGAACCAGTGGAATATCCCCTTCCAAGATTCGGATCAGTTTCTTGTCGGTCGGACAAAATTTAATTTTGTTGATCTTAGCCTCTTCCGGCAGGTTACTCCTGCTGATATTATTTTCCTGTCCGGAGAAAAATATCACCTCCACCTTGAACTTCCTCTTCGAGGGGAGGACAAGTATCCTTCCGATGTCCAACGCCTTCTCAAAACATTTCAGGCTCCGGTCAAAAACTTCATCTCTTTCGGTAAATGTGAACCAGAGATTTGGTATCTTGGAAGTATCAGGGCTTGCAGTGTCGGATCTGAGTTCCTTCGGCCATCCACGCAGATAGCAGTGGGTGATGCCGCTATGGCTCCGGATCTTAGAAACAACCTTATCCTCCTGTGTCTTGTCAAGGCTGACCGCGCACAAGGCGCTCCTGTAGCCCAGATGCCTGGAATCAAAAATGCCTCCAAGCCTCCGTGCAGTCCCTTTCCTGAACATCCCCTTGATCAAGGTCAGGATCTCCATTTCGGAAATTCCATGCATTTCTGCGAACTTCGCAAAAGGCCTCGGTTCCAGCGGCAGTCCCTGCTGGAGCGCAAGCAGAAGTTCGTTTTCCTTTGATTTATATATTCTCATCAATCTGATTTTGTGCCTCTGTGCCTTTGTGGTTGACTTTTCCTCGGAACATATCCGCATATCGCGTCCTCTCCAAGCATGTCGCCGTCATTTGCATGCGCCCTTGCGCGGCATCCGCCACAGGATCTGCGAAACTCGCAGATCCCGCACCTGCCATGGTATCCATCGACATTCCGGAGTGACATGAACACCTTTGAAGATAAATATATCCTCCCGAAATCGAAATTCTCCTTCCTCAGATCCCCGGCTTCAACATCAAGGAAACCACACGGTTGGAGGATTCCTTTGTAGGAGACAAAGACGAAACCGCGTCCGCCGATGCATCCACCCCCGCCATGTTTTTCATTCTTTCCCGGTTCCTGAGACTTTATCCTTGCGAACTGCGGGGCGCAGGTACACTTGACGCTTATCGGTGAAGTCTTCTGGAGCTTGCATATCTTTTCGAGGACTTCTTGATATTCCTCAGCGGTCAATGACTGGTTCTTCAATGCCGAACCTCGTCCTGTCGGGACAAGCATGAATATGTCTAATGCAGCAGCGTTGAGCTTCAGTGCCAGGTCGTATATGCCATCTAGTTCGGCAAGGTTGGTCCGTGTTATCGTGGTGTTAACCTGGAATTCAATTCCTTCGGCTATTGCATTCTTCAATCCTTTCATGGCTGAACCAAAAGCGCCGGGAACACCGCGGAACCTGTCATGAGACTCTGCCGTTGCTCCATCGAAACTTATGCTTATCCTCCTGATTCCTGACTTCTTGATCTTCCTTGCGGCTTCGGGAGTGATCAGCTGGCCGCATGGTGCCATCACGACGTATAATCCTTTGTCGGAAGCATGTCGGGCAAGCTGGAAAATGTCCTGGCGCATCATCGGTTCTCCGCCAGTGAGGATGAGGATTGGCTTTGCAAGGGAGGCTATGGAGTCGATTAGCTTCAGCCCTTCTTCAGTCGAAAGCTCCCCGGAATAGTCCTGATCCCGTGATGCCCCGCGGCAGTGGAGGCACTTCAGGTGGCATCGCCTTGTCACCTCCCAGGCGACTAAGCGTAGTTCATATGTCTTATTCTCAATATGGTTCATACGTAAATTCCAAGCTCCAAAATTCAAGTTCCAAACAATAATCAAATTTCAAACGGATAAAACTCAAACAAGAAAAGAATGATTGTTTAAATGTTTTCTTGTAATTTGAATTTGTTTGAACTTTGGATTTTGGAGCTTGGAGCTTATTTGGACGACACTTCCATGTCGTCCAAATAGCATGCTGGATCCGATGCCCAGAGATCATCGGTCAGCGCTTCAGCCCTTGCCCTGAAATTGCCGGCACATACGTCGATGAATCGGCATTTGGCGCAGCGACCGGTGACAAAATTTTGTTTTTCCCTGAGCTTCATGAGAAGCTCATTTGTCCCGGTCCAGATCACGCTGAAAGGCTTTTCCCTTATGTTACCGACGGGATGATTTCTCATGAACTGGTCGGGATAGACCCTTCCATCCCAGCCGACACATGCAATACCGATGCCACTGCTGTTTCCACCGGCGATCCTGAGAAGTTCAAGAACTTCACCGGCACGTGGATTCTTCTCCCTGAGCATCCGCAGATAGAGATATGGGCCGTCACAGTGGTTGTCTACGGTGAGAACCTCAGCAGGAAGCCCTTTCCCGTGCAGGACCGCAGTGCGATCGATAATGAGGTCGACGGTTTTACGGGTGAGTTCCGGCGACAGGATCTCCTCTTTGATTCCGGAACCACGCCCGCTGCACACGAGATGGTAGAAGCAGGCACGTGGAATTTTCTCCTTTTCAATCAAATCGAAGATGAAAGAAACTTCCATGTAGTTCCGCTTCGTGATCGTAAACCTCAGCCCAACCTTGATCCCGGCCTTTTTACATTCGCGGATTCCGGACAGGGCTTCCGCAAATGCACCTTCCCTTCCGCGGAACCTGTCATTGACCTTTTCAGATCCATCAAGGCTTATCCCGACATATGAGACCCCGGCGTCCTTCAGTTTTTCCGCCATTGATGAATCAATCAAAGTACCGTTTGTCGAGATGACTGCACGCAATCCTTTTGAAACTGCGAACTTCGCAAGTTCCGGGATGTCAGGACGCAGCAGCGGTTCACCGCCGGAAAACAAAAGCACCGGGACTGCGAACTTCGCAAGATCCTCGATGAAGACCTTTGCTTCCTCGGTTGTCAGTTCCTCGTCTGTCTTCAGGGTTGACCTGGAATTTGAGTAGCAATGCTCGCAGAGAAGGTTGCAGCGCTTGGTGGCGTTCCAGACCACGATCGGTTTGCGGGAACGTCCGGGTTCCTGCGAATATCGCAGTTTGTCGGACGCCTCCGCCTTGCCGATATAAAGTCTTGAAATCCCGATCATAATATTAATCCGTAGTTTAACCACAGAACACACAGATTACACAGAAAAAATAAACCACGAAACACACTAATTACACGAAAAAAGCCATTGACAAGGTTTTACTCCGCAAAAATTTGTCAATGTTCTTTCAAATAAACAAGCAAGAGAGAAACGAAAATATGACCGGATATTGAGTTTACAGATAAAAAACTCTGAGTCCTCTGTGGTTAAGTATTTGAAAGTTTTTCTTTAACCAGGTCCTGGATGACCAGACTGGCGAGTACGAGCCCGAATGTGGCAGTCATCTGGACAAGAGTCCCGTTTATCTTCGCCTTTGCCATGCAGAGGTTCTCCTCGTCTTTGTCCGGACACGCGCAGACAGCACTTCCGCAGAATGTCCGGCCCTTGTTCTCCCTCGGGAGCTCCTCGCTGTAGACACATGTGAATTCCCCATGGATCTTCTGCTGCCGGAGTCCGCGCCTGACCGCCCGGGCAAGCGGACAGTTCCTTGTCCTGCTGATTTTTGCGGTGCGGACCTGTGTCGGATCGAGCTTGGCGCCGGCACCCATTGACGCAAAGACCGTCGCGCCTGATTCCATAGCGAGCTTCAGCAGGAGGATCTTGTTCCTCAGGGAATCGATGGCGTCAAGCACGTAATCATATTCTGACAAGTTGAACTGACCGCTTGTGTGCTCGTTGTAGAACAGTTTATGTGCGGTTATTTTTGCTTCGGGATTGATCTGGTGAAGCCGTTCCTTCATCTCGTCTACCTTTGGTTTCCCGACATTATGGCTTGTTGCCTGCAGCTGCCGGTTGATGTTCGTCGCGCAGACAACATCTGAATCTACTATCGTCAGGTTCATTATCCCTGTCCGGACCAGCGCCTCCGCGCACCAGCTACCCACGCCACCGACACCGAACAGGATCACTTTCGCCTCCTTGATCCGGTGCATGGCGTCCTTTCCGAGTTGGAGCTCGGTACGGTGGAACATCTGGTGCTGTGATGGTTTTGTCATAAATTTTATATACATTAAAAATGTCTTGATTATCAAAGGAGCGCGGGTTTTCTAACCCGCGAGGAGGATTATGCTTAATACCATGGCGGACAAGAATGTCCGCCCTCCGTTATAAAATCAATTCTTTTCCAAGATAAACATAAGTTATCACCGCTTGATGAGAAATTCGACGGGATTCTTGAAATTATTGAACGTAGATGTTAGTTAACGCATATATGATTCGAAATGTAAAAATCTCCGATGCAAAAGAGCTTTGCTCTATCTACAACCATTACATCGAAAATACTTTCATCACCTTCGAGGAGGTCCCTCTTTCCACGCGTGATATGACCAAGAGGATCAAGGAGATAGGCAGGAAATATCCATGGATCGTCTATGTGGAGAACGGACGCATTCTCGGTTATGCGTACGCCAACCTGTGGAGAACCCGGAGATCATACAGGAAGACCCTGGAAAGCACCGTCTACCTGCACCGTGACGCAGTTGGAAAAGGTATAGGAACTAAGCTCTATAAGGCCCTTCTTCCTATGGTGAAGAAATCTGACTGCCATGCCGTCGTCGGTGGAATTGCCCTTCCTAACAAAGGCAGTGTCGCGCTGCATGAGAAGTTAGGTTTCAAAAAGGTCGCGCATTTCAAGGAGGTCGGCTTCAAGTTCGGCAAATGGATCGACGTCGGCTACTGGGAATTAATATTTTGACAGGATAACTGGATGTGCATGATAGTTTGAATTCAATAAATCCTGAAAATCCTGTAATCCTGTCGATAATAATATAAAAGGAATTGCTATATATGAAAAAAATTGGTCTTATGGGATGCGGGGCGGTGGCGAACTACGGGCACATACCCGCAATCCTGAAAGTGAAGGAGTTGAAGCTGTTTGCAATATACGATCCCTTCGAGAAGAACCTGCTCGAGATGCAGAAGAAATATGGGATACCGAACGCATACACGGATTCAGAAGAGTTCTTCAAATCCGGAATCGAGGCTGTCAGCATAACTTCTCCGGCACCTTGCCACAAGCAGAACGTGTTTGATGCGGCGAAATACAAGATGCCGGTGATCTGCGAGAAGCCTCTGGCGATGGACAGGAAGGAAGCCATCGAGATGATAAAGGTGATGAAGAAGGCTAAGCTTCCGCTCTATACCGGGTTCTGCTACAGGTTCAGTCCGTGCGCCCTCAAGATCCGCGAGCTCGTGAAGAAGAAAGCGATAGGTGATGTCAAATCCCTCCGCCTCATCTACAACTGGGACTGCCATGGGAAATATGAGACCGATGCGAAAGGAAAGAAGATCGTCCAGAAACGGCGCGAGGACCGGATGTTCGAGGGCGGCCCCATGGTTGACTGCGGCACGCACCAGATAGACCTTTCCATGTTCTGGCTGGACTCGGAGATAGTCTCCTGGCACGGGCACGGCGCCTGGGTTGACAAGTATGAAGCCCCGGATCATGTCTGGCTCCACATGGACCATGCAAACGGCGCGCATACGATGGTGGAGATCAGCTACTCCTACCACTTCATTTCCAAGGACAGGACCAAGGAGTTCGTCTATGAGCTCATTGGAACCGATGGAGTCATCCGCTACGACCGCGAGGCGAGGAGTTTCGTGATGAGGAATTCAAAGGGAACCTTCAATTTCAAGTTCGACCACGAGAAGAATTTCGAAGGAGTATACAGGGAATGGGCAAAATCCCTGCACACCGGGAAATCAGAACTGCTTACCACCGCCGAAGCAGGAATGAAGGTCACTGATATCGCCCGCGAAGCCACGAACGAGGCGATAAAGAATAGGAAGGCTTGAACTTCGAACATTCAACATTGAACATCCAACTTCGAAATAAGAATTTCCTCATCAGGATGATTAACTACAAGCTTATATTCAAGAATTGGAATATGTTTGTAGTTAAGCCCGTGAGGGCTGTTGAGAATATAAAGAAAAATCCCTCCTGCAGTTTTTGCCTGCAGAAGGGATTATAAGATTTCTTACCCAATCAGGCTTCCATTCAGCAGTGTCAGCGGAACCAGCATTACCGTCGGCCTACCTTCGATTGTGATCTCGAGTACGGCGCGGTTCATTGACTTTGCGAGTTTCGCAGCTGTGAACTCGAAGTCGAATGCCAGGTTCATTCCACCGAGGTGCGGCTGCACTCCGAGAGCATACGCGTCCTGTGAAGGAGTGACCGTCCAGCCTTCCGGCAGATACCAGTGCATCGACAGGTTCGTCTGATGTGTCCGGTGCGTATGGACTATCTTGACATTAACCTTCTTTGGGATACCAGTCTTGATCACCGGGGCATCACCGTAATCGACGAATACTGTGAAGAGATCGAAATCGTATGCAGGAGTCTTCAACCTCTGCTGCAGTTCCTTGCCGTTGTCCTTGCACTTCAATGAATCAATCTTCAGATCCGAGAGATCTGTCGGTTCTGTGCAGGAGATGAGATCAGACTTGTTCTTGAACAGGTTCTGCTTGGCGAGGTTCACGGTCCTCTCTGTGAGATTGTCCACATCCTTCGGTATCGCCCATCCGATGTCGCCGAGGTCGAGGACGATCGTTGCGATGCTCCTGCCGATCGGCTCAAGCCACTTCTGCGGTATTGCCTTTGCGCCGTAGATAATTCCCCAGATCGATCCGGCGGTGGCGGCGGTGCAGTCGGTATCCTCACCGAGGTTGACCGCCATGCACTGTACCTTCGCGAAATCTTTCCCGCCATAGAGCAGGGGGGCGATCGTGAATGCGATGTTCGAGGGGACGTCGTATCCCAGGACACCGTCCTTGAATCCCTTCTTCTTGTCCTCGTCGCTTACATACATATATGTGAATCCACCGCGGTGGTGCTTCAGCACTTCGTCGCGCATCTGGAGCCAGGTCTTCTTGGACTTATAGCATTTGACGGTAGTATTGACTGCCTTTGCGACGCCGCAGTCCTTGGGTATATATGAGAGTCCGATGTCGATCAGCTTATAGATGTCCTTTTCGACGAAGGCAGCGCTTTCGAGGGCGGCCATGAATATTTCTGCCCATGAGCCTTCGCCGTCACCGTGATCGAGGATTGCATCTTTAGTTGCGAGTTTCGCGGCGACATTCGGCATTCCGGGGGAGATGCACGCCCAGATCTCCGAGCGGATGTATGCGCCACAGCTGTGCTTGTACATGTTTCCGAAGGTACCGGAGATCGGAGGAGGGAGTCCGGAGCGCATGTTGATCTTGCCCGTGCCGTATTCGGCCCAGTGCGGGGTCACATAGCTGCACCAGTATTCTGCGAGAGTATTTGGCGTCAGATCCAGACCATGTTGTTCTATCGCAGCGAGCCAGAGGAGCTGAATGTCGAGGTCGTCGTTGGGCAGCGGGTTGCCTTTGAGGTCCTGGACATAGAACTTGACGTTGTTCACTTGGCGTTTCCACTCGAACGGAGCGCCGATGGTCCCACCGATGTTCTTGCCGATCCAGCAACCGAGAACCTTGTCGCGGAAATCCTTTTCATTGATACGCATTTGAAATCTCCTTGATATTTTTGGTTATGGCATTAAATTGCCAATAATAAAATATAATACTTGCACAAAAACGGCAAATTATATAACAAAACCGGCAAAATAAAAGAATGGATGATTGGATTAATGGATGGGTGGATGAATGGGGAGAACGAAAAAGATAGAATCAGCTGTTAAAGCTGTTTACGACGACCAGACGGAATGGATCGAAGTGATCTGTTTTCGTGGAACCGAGGCTCCTGTCGTAGTGATGAGGGTGGAACACCGCGGCGACATGGTAAGGCACATCCATGATTTCACAGAACTTGTATTGGTCATCGAAGGGACAGCCTTGCACGAGTTCGGCAACAGGACCTACAGGATAAACCAGGGCGACTGTTTCATCATCGAGCCGGGAATGCACCACGCCTACCACTCATGCGATGGTCTCAAGCTTGCAAACATCCTGATAAGAACTTCCTTCATAAGGGAATATGGGCCGATGCTCAAGGAGGATCCTGCCTACTCGGTGCTCCTCGGAAGGTGCAGCTATGGCCGGAGGAAGGATCCGGGAGCCTCGCTTCCTCAGGAGGATCTTGATACCTGCATGCGGATCGTTACCGAGATCGAGCGCGAAAGGAAGGAGATGAAAAGGAGTCATACGATGATGATGACCGGACTCCTTCTTGAACTGTTCGTAAGGATATTCAGGTCCGTGCAGAGGGCCGGTGCGGTA
The DNA here is from genome assembly GCA_964600895.1 of uncultured Victivallis sp. Taxonomy (GTDB): domain Bacteria; phylum Verrucomicrobiota; class Lentisphaeria; order Victivallales; family GWF2-50-93; genus GWF2-50-93. The sequence goes on along the minus strand of CAZRKP010000035.1, from coordinate 39,732 downwards.
AAGGATGATCTGAGGAGTCCCTGGCTCTCGAAGATCCTGGATCACCTCGAGGTTCACTTCGCGGAAGATATCCAGATATCGGCACTGCAGAAGATGGCGGGGATGTCGGAACGTTCGTTCCAGAGGCATTTCCAGAAAATGACCGGACTTCCTCCCCTTAAATACATACTGCGCCTGCGTATTGCACACGCATGCAGACTCCTCAGGGAGGGTGGCAAATCCGTCTACGAGGTGGCGGATCAGTGCGGATTCTCAAACTGCAGCTATTTCTGCAGGCTGTTCAAGAGTGTTACGGGGCATTCCCCGAAAAGATATGCAAAATAAAAATAAAGGGATGGAAAATGACTATGCGATGCACAGTTGACGGACTGAGCTGTGAATTCAAACGCAACCCTATCGGAATTGATGAGACAAGACCGAGGCTTTCGTGGAAACTGGTGGACAAGCGCCAGGGCGCCAGGCAGACAGCCTATCAGATTGTCGCTGCTTCAAGCAGGAACGCACTTGATGAAAAACCGGATCTCTGGGACAGCGGATGCGTGCGAAGTTCGCAGTCGCTGGATGTCGAATACGCCGGCAAAAGGCTTGCATCCCGTTCAAATGTCTGGTGGAAGGTCAGGGTCTGGGACATGGAAGGAAGGGAAAGCAAATGGAGCGAACCGGCCTTCTTCGAGTTGGGCCTCCTGAAGAAAACCGACTGGCAGGCGAAATGGATCGGACGTCCGGGCATCAAGAGCAGAGATGGCGAACCGTGTCCGTTCCTCCGGAAAAAATTTGCACTCGGCGGACAGATCGCATCGGCAAGGGCATATGTCTCCGCACACGGGCTCTTTGAACTTCACATCAACGGAAAACGCGTCGGCGAAGACTTTTTCACTCCGGGCTGGACCGACTACAACAAGCGAGTTCAGTATCTTACCTATGATATTACGGATCTTCTCACCAAAGGGGAGAATGCAGTCGGTGCGATACTCGGTGAAGGCTGGTTTGCAGGTAATCTGGGTTGGGAGAAAAAACGCTGGAACTATGGCGATCAGCTTTCCTTCCTGATGCAGCTTGAAGTAAAATATGCCGACGGTACGATGGAGACGATATACAGTGCTTCCGACTGGAAGACGAATATCGGCCCAATTATCGTATCAGACATATACAATGGCGAGACCTATGATGCCGGCAGGGAGCTTGCCGGTTGGAGCACTGCCGGATACGATGACAGTTCATGGGATGCGGCTGTTGTTTATGCTCCTTCTAAGGCGAAGCTTGTCGCAAAACGCAATCTTCCCGTGCGCATGCAGGAGGAGTTGAATGCGCAGACAGTAAACGAAATCCAGCCCGGAGTCTTTGTATTCGATCTCGGGCAGAACATGGTCGGCTGGGCACGGGTCCATCTCAAAGGACAGTCCGGCGACAAGGTGAAGATCCGCTTCGCCGAGATGCTGAATGATGACGGAACCATGTATACTGCCAACCTGCGCGGTGCAAAATGCACGGATCATTATATTTTCGGAAGCACAAGTGAAGTCACATGGGAACCTCATTTCACATTCCACGGATTCAGGTATGTCGAGATCTCCGGGGTTAACTACAAGCCGGCGATAGGAGATGTGGTCGGAATTGTACTCCACTCTGAAATTCCTGAGATCGGCAGCTTTGAATGCTCCGAGAAGCTCATCAACCGCCTCCAAAAGAACATCCAGTGGGGACAGAAAGGAAACTTCCTCGAAGTGCCGACAGACTGCCCTCAGCGAGACGAGAGGCTTGGATGGACAGGAGATGCGCAGGTGTTCGTCCGTGCTGCGGCATTCAACAGGGACGTCGCATCTTTCTTCGAAAAATGGAGCGAGGACATCGCTGATTCGCAGTTCCCCGACGGCGGAGTTCCTCATGTCGTGCCGAACGTCCTCGGTAAAGGCCATGGATATTGCGCGGCCTGGGCGGATGCGGCGATAATATGTCCATGGACAATCTACCTCTGCTACGGCGACAAGCGTATCCTTGAACGGCAGTACAAGTCGATGTGCAAATGGGTGCAGTGGCGCATCAACAATTCCAAAAAACTCATCAATGATAGTGCATGTTTCGGAGACTGGCTGGCGATCGACATCGCCGAAGGGCATGCCGGAAAATCACCGACGCCGCGCGACTTGATCTCAACTGCGTACTTCGCATATACCACTGAGATAGTTGCGAAATCCGCAAAGATCCTGGGGCTGAACGCCGATGCGAAGAAATATGCGAAGCTCTACGGCCGCATCAAGGAAGCCTTCAACCGTGAGTTTGTAAGCCAGACCGGGCGTCTTGCAGGCGATACTCAGACGGCTTATGCTCTCGCACTGGGATTTGATCTGCTTCCTCCGTCGAAGATCAGGCATGCGGCAGATAAGCTGGTCAAGGAGATAGAGTGCAGGGGATTCCATCTCTCGACGGGATTTGTAGGTACTCCTCTTCTCGCACCAGTTCTTTCCAAGGTCGGACGCACGGACGTCGCATACAAACTTGTGCTCCAGAAGACGTATCCGGGATGGATATACTCAATCCTGCAGGGAGCAACTACCATGTGGGAACGCTGGAACAGCTATACGAAGGACAAGGGGTTCGGCGATGTCGGCATGAACTCATTCAACCATTACGCCTACGGGTCGATAGGTGAATGGCTATACGCCACTGTGGCGGGGATCGATCTTGATCCGGAACGTCCCGGATACAGACATATCATTTTCAGACCTCAGCCGGGAGAGGGCATCACCTGGGCCGAAGCCGAACTCAGGACACGTTATGGCCTGGCTGCGTGCAAATGGAAGCTTTCCGGCAAAAAGATGCAGGTTAAGATCACCGTGCCACCGAACACTGACGCAACAGTCATCCTGCCCGGACAAAAACCGAAAAAAGTCCAGGCTGGGACTTATGAATACGTGGTGGCTTACATGATAAAGAAGAAATAATATGGAAAAACAACAGCCCTCACGGGCTTAACTACGAACATGTTTCAAATCTTAAGAATAAGTCTGTAGTTAATGCCGTAAGGCATGTTCTTCGTTATAATCGATTCGATCATAACAAGAGAAAGCAGATGAATAAAATATTTAATTATCGCGTGGGATTCCTGGGATGTCCTTCGAAACCTGATGTGCCGTGGACAGAGGAGAATCTCCTCAAGCTGAAAAAGCTCGGATTCAATACGGTCCAGCTCAATATCGCCTGGGGTGCACGTCCGGGAGACGAACCGTTGAATCTCGAAGATGTCGTTGACATGTCGGGAATCAAGGGATTTACCCAGAAACTTCCACTGAGATCCAAGCTTGAACCGGAGAAAATAAAGCTCCGCCGTCAGAATCTCAGGGAACGGATCAGAATCTGCAGGAAAGTTGGGATGAGGACCATCTTCCATTTCGGTGCGCCGTACAACATGCACTGCAGGTTCGGCGATAATCCGCCGAACTGCCTGCTTGATCCGGCAGTCCAGAAGTTCTATTCTGATCTTCTGATTGCCTTCGACAAGCAGTTCCCCGGCGTTGACGATATCCTCCTCTACACCTACGATCAGGACGCCTGGCTCTGCAACGAGTTCGGGACTTGTCCGAGCTGTGTCGGTATCCCGCTTCATGATCGCGTCAGCAAGTTCGTGAATGTTCTGGCGCGGACCTGGAAGAAGATCAATTCAGCTGGACGCCTGTGGTGGGAACCTTGGGAGCTGTCTGCCGGACAGGTTTTGAAGACGATCCCTCTTCTGGATAAGAAAGCCATGGCGCTTTCGCTCCATTCCAACATCGCCGAGGTTCAGGTAACTATGCCTGTTGATCACTGGCTGGAGAACGCAGTTAGGATGGCGAAGCAGGAGAAGCTGTCTGTGATCGTCGAACACTTCCTTGGTGCGCCGACGGAGGAGGTTGAACCCTTCCTGCATCTCAGTTGGCCGCTTGTCATTCTGAGAGGGCTCAGAAAAATTGCATCACTGGATCCTGACGGGATCAAGGAGTATTACGGGATCGTTCCGGAGGACTATGATGCAAACCTCCAAGCGACTTCGCTTTTCCTTTCGGATCCGGAAATAAGCGAGGATATATTGCTGAAAAGACTTTCAAAGGGCTATGGCAGACGCGCGAAGGACATGGAGAAGTTCTGGCGTCTGACAAGCGAAGCGATGGATCTTTTCCCCTGGTATGCGTCATGGTATATCCGCGAGATCGGCAAGTGCAGGCCTGATCATGCGATGAGTGCCGCGTTCATACGGGGACAGCAGGCGCACACTCCCTCATGGGAATCTACGCGCCGTGCGATATTCATGAAGACCGACAATGCACAGCCTGATCCGTGGATGCTCGAGGATGTCCAGCTACAGTGCGAACTGTCCGCTGGAAAACTTACCGAGGCAATCAAGCTTGGAAAATCCGTCCCAGGGAATATCCCTGGGCGTTTCAGCTTCAAGCAGGTTCTCAAGGATTTCATTGAGCTCCGGCGCCGTGTCCTCTCCTATGCATACCACATCCGTGAGACGAACCTTGCGTTTGTTATCAAACAGCGGCTGAATGAGAAGAAGAAGGTTCCAGTCCGTGTTGTAAATGAACTGAAGGCTGTCTTGAAGGCCGACATGAAGAACCAGGGGAGCGATGAACCGTGCCTGTCCGCGCTCAGGCTCCTCCAGGCGGATCCTGCGAAATTCGCAGAGGAATATTTCGCAGTCGGGCCCGACAAGGGAGAAAAAGGCGGGTTCAGCGTGACATCACGCTGAGATTGAAGGTTCCATGTAATAAGATGCAATAAAAAGTAAGGTGGTTTTTAAACCGCCAATTACTTGTCGGGTTAAAAAACCCGACATACTTCCAATAAAGTAACTGGAGACATCCTTTATCAATGAAAACTAAACGGCGGTAAATCTTGAAATAAGTGTAAAACTAAAGTAATTTTCCAGCGAAAACAATATTAAGGTGGAATTTATGTCTGATCCATATGAACGCTTCATGAACAAGGAGCTGATACTCAGGGATGAACTTGCCGTCGACCGCACGATACTTGCGAATGAGAGGACACTGATGGCCTATCTCAGGTCCGGTGTCGCGCTGATCCTTGCGGGCGCCACATTCGTCCATTTTTCGAACCAGTCCTGGTTCATGTATCTCGGTATCGCATGCGTTCCGCTCGGTATCGCAGTGATGCTTTTCGGCTGGATCCATTTCAGGAGGGTAAAGACCAGCATAGAGAAGATTCGAAGAGCCCTTCCATCCATGGATGATCCGTCTTCGGAAAAGAAAGAGGAAGTTTGATGCTTGCGGGCATCCATATCCTGCTGACCTACACCTGCAACCTGAAGTGCGACCATTGCTTCCTCTACAGCAGCACTACCGCCAGAGGTACGATGACCTCTGACCAGATCGCCAGGCTTCTCCGCGAAGCGAAGAAGATCGGGTCCGTCCAGGAGATATTCTTCGAAGGAGGTGAACCTTTCCTCTTCTATCCTCTCATGATCGAAGGCGTCCGTATGGCGAAGGATATGGGGTTCAAGGTCGGAATCGTGACTAACGGCTACTGGGCGACCGATCCGAAGGATTCGGAACTATGGCTGAAGCCTCTTGCCAGGCTTGGGATCTTTGATCTTACCGTAAGCGACGACGAACTCCATTACGGAAAGGATCTCCTCAGGCCATCGAAATGTGCGGTTGAGGTCGCAACCAAGCTTGGACTTCCGGTACATACCATCTGCAAGACGAAACCGGAGATCAGGACAGCCCAGGGCGGCGGTGTGGAAATAAGCGGTGGGACAAAGCTCAAGGGGAGGGCGGTCGAGAAGTTCGCTTCCGAGCTTCCGGTCAGGAACTGGAAGGACTTCGTGAAGTGCCCTTATGAGGAACTCGCCGATCCGAAGCGCGTACACATCGACTGCTACGGCAATGTCCAGGTCTGCCAGGGCATCAGCATAGGCAACTGCTGGGAGACTCCGCTTTCGGAACTGTTCAGGAAATACAATCCAGGAAAGCATCCGATATGCGGACCGCTCATCAAGGGTGGACCGGCGTTCCTCGTAAGGGAGCACGCGCTTTCAGTTGACGAGAAATATGTCGATGAATGCCATCTCTGCTATGTGGCCCGGCTGGCGCTACTGAAGAAGTTTCCGGAGCATCTCTCTCCGAAACAGGTCTATGGAATCGAAACTCCATAATTATTTACCACGAAGAATGCCCGAAGGATACGAAGGGGATTTTAGCCACAGACTTACACTGACTTTTAATTTAACCACAAAGACACTAAGGCACCAAGTTAATAAATGAATCGGCTCTCCTCTGCTTTGCCAGAGGGAGATATGCGGAAATGGCATGAGAATAAGAACAAGTTTTTATTCTCATGCCATTTCCGTATTACATGGCGAACACGTTCGCCTGAGCCGATTCCCAATCGAGAATAGATAAGTGCTGAAGTCTCTGAAAGTCAGTGGCTAGGCTTTTCTTCGCGAGCTTCGTGTCCTTCGTGGTGAAAAAGTCCGTATCTTCAGGTCTGTGAAAGTCTGTGGCTCAATCCCTTCTCCGGGGTGGAGGAACTCCCTTGGCCGCGTCGCCGGTGCGTTCGTCGAACTCGTCGGATTCGCCCATCTTTGCGATCTTGTCATATATCTTCATGATGGTGGCCTTGTTGGTCTTTGAATTGAATACCTTGTCGGCCTTGTCCTTGATCACAATCAGGTATCCGCCATATTCCGCACCATATTTGTTCATGCTGAGCTTGTTGAATTCCGTGCTGGCCCTGACCTCCATGTCGGCGGTCTCCTTTTTCTTGATTGAAAGGTCCTTTTTCTCCACGGCGAGGATCTGCCAAATGTGCTTGTCGGCAGTATTGTCACCGATGATGTAGATCTCTATCTTGCCGTTGTAGTCGACAGATGCATTGTTAGATACGGATACTTTCAGGCTGATGTCCTGCAGGACATAGACATCGAGCAGAGTCTGCCTGTTTGTGTTCTTGGTATTGGCGTCAGCCTTGATTGTGATGTGCTGGGGTGCGAAGACGAATTCCTTGGGTGTATTGTCTTCCTTCGGTGCCGCGACCTTGACAGCCTCTGCAGCCTTCTTGTCTTCAGCATCCTTCTTCATGGCCTTTATTTTTTCTGCAAGATATTCCGTCAGGAGTCCGCCGGGTTCCAGCGCCTTTTCGGCGGCGTCATAGTTGCCCATCTCGGCCTCGAGTACTGCGGTATAGACGGCTTTTGAAGAACTGTCCATCTTGCCTGCACGCCTTATCTTCTCTTCGGGGGAGAGGTTTGCAAGGTTAATCTTTGTCTCTATTGTGGTGGCGCCCATGGCCTTCTTTACATAAACGATATCCTCCTTGATCCTGCTTATCTCAACGGTCTCGAAGGGGCCGTCCATTTTCACTGTCACCTTTCCTCCGATATCACCTTTGCAGCTTTCAAGGAAGGATTTCTCCGGAGCCTGTATCGTATCGAGGATCTTCTTCACAGGGATGATGTCTTCAAGTTTCTCACCGGAATTTTTTGTCGTGAACTCAGTATATGAGCTGATCGCGTCAGCTATCTTGTTCTTGATTATCATCCCTGTAATATTTCTCAGCAGCTCCACTTTGGAATTCTGGAACTGCTTCTGCGCATCTGCGATGGCCTGTGCGGAGGCGATAAGCTTTTCCGCGGTTTTCAGACGGGCTTCCACCGTCTCCTGTACGAGCGGACCGGAATATCCCTTGTAGATATCCGCCGCCTTTTCGAATTCCTTGTTCTTCACAAGTTCTGCAGTCTTTGCGTCCAGATCGGCAAGGATCTGATCGATGGTCTTCTTCCTGAAGGCCTCGAGCTCGGTGATCTCTGCATCGGCCTTCTTTGCATATTCTGTTCCGGACATCGAGCTCTTTATGGCCTTGAAATTGGTGATCGCCGTGGTGATCAGGGCGGGATTTTTCATGGCTTCCTGCTTTGAAGCAAGCACTTTCTGCCATTTCTCCTCGAGTTCCCTGGCCTTGCGTTCAATTTCCTCCTGGCGCTCCTTCTCAAGCTTTTCCTTGGAGATCCTCTCTTCCTCGGCTCTTTTCTCCGCGATCTTCCTCAGCCTTTCGGCTTCAGCCTCGTTATGGTTGTGGATGATGATCATGCCGAAGAAAAGACAAATCACCAGGAGCAATGCCCCGGCGGAGATCATGTATAACTTCATATTGGATTTGATGACCTCGGCGACCGGTGCAGCCTTGGCTTCCGGTTCCGCCTTGGGCTTTCCGTTCTTTCCGTTCGTCCCATTCTTGATATCTTTGTCTTCAGCCATGTAAAAACTCCATTATAAAATCCATGGATGACTGGAAGGATGGATGATTGGATGTGTGTGAAATATAAATCTTCTCAATCATAAATCCTTCTCATTCATCCAGCAATTCGCCATCGGCGAATAAATCCATTCACGCATTCACCCTTTTGATAATGACCTATATCCTACCTGTCTGCTTGTCATTGACAAGTATTGTTACCAATTATACATATAAGTTTGAGTTCAGGTTACAGGTACGGTTATAATTAAACGCCAAAATCGCCAAAATCAACAAAACCCACACTTAAATCCAAAGATTTTAACCACAGAACACACAGAATACACAGAAAAAGAATACCCATCACGATATTATTTATGTGAAATTAAGATAAATAAAACACGCAAAAAATCTTTTATTCAGCCCCATTTTATTATTGTTAATTTTTATCTGTGTATTCTGTGTGTTCTGTGGTCATGTCTCTTAAATTATTTGTGGCTCTGCCTGTCCTCCGAAGTGCTTTGACGAAGGAGGATGGCTTTCTGCGAGGATGTCTTTAAAACAGGATTTATTAGAATTATTCGGGTTAAGGTATATAATGAGGGGCTATGATTCCATATACAGTTACAAGAACTAAAGCCGTTCAGGAAAGACTTGGAAAAGTTTCGGCGGACGAGGTCAAAAAAAGCCTTGAGAAGGACCGTCTCAGTTCCGGAGATTTCCTCAATCTGATTTCAACACCGGCGTCAAAGTTCCTTCCTCAGATGCGGAGGAGGGCCGCCATTTTCAGGAAGATGCACTTCGGCAGGACCGTCAGGATCTATGCCCCGCTATACGTCTCCAGCTACTGCATAAACAACTGCCTCTACTGCGGGTTCAGGACCGCAAACAAAAGCGATACAAGGAAGAGGTTGACCATCGAACAGATCATCAAGGAAGCCTGCGCCATCAGGAAACTCGGTATTGATTCCGTCCTGCTCGTAAGCGGTGAAGATCCCAAATACGTCTCCATCTCTTTCCTTGAAGAGGCTCTCAGACAGCTCAAGAAATCTTTCTCATACGTCTCTCTCGAAATTTACCCGACGGATGTCGGAGGATACAGGCGCCTTTTCAAGGCCGGAGCGCATGGGCTCACGATCTACCAGGAGACATATGACCGTGATCTATACAAGGAACTGCATCCTTCCGGACCTAAACGCGACTACGACAACCGTATCGGCGCCCCGGCCCGGGCCGCCGAGGCCGGTTTCTACAATATCGGACTTGGAGCGCTCCTCGGACTTTCCGACTGGAGGATGGAGGCTGTTGCGCTTGCGTCCCATGCCTCATACCTCAAGAAGAAATACTGGAGGAGCAAGATACAGTTCTCCTTTCCGAGGATAACGCCGATCGCAGGCGACTTCAGCATACCGGCCCCTGTCACTGAAAATGATCTTGAACAGATGATGCTTGCATTCCGCCTATGCTTCCCGGAATGCGACCTTGTCCTTTCCACCCGTGAAAACTGCGAATTCCGCAACAAGGCCGTGCAGACCTGCGCGAACATGATCAGCGCCGGTTCGTCCGTAGTTCCTGGCGGATATGCCACGGCCCGCGAAGGGAAACTTGGTCAGTTCACCCGCCGCGACGCGCGGACGGTGAAGGAAGTCGAGAGGGATCTTGGCAAACTCGGACTGGAGGCGGTATTCAAGGACTGGGACAGGTGCATGGGCGCGGAATAGGAGAGCTGAATATCGAATGTCGAATAAAGAATTTCGAATAACGAAGTAATGATAAGAACGGAGCACCGGATTTGTTCGTAGTAGCGCAATTTATTGCGCGTTCTTAAGATAACGGCGAATTAATTCGCCTACTACAAACTAAAAGTCAATCCTCACATGGTAGGATGTTCTTGAAAATAGGTGTTTAATTAGGATAGTATCTGTCATGAAAATAATCATAAACGGAAAAATCAAAAAGCTGGAGGTGAAGAACCTCCGGGAACTTCTTCTGAAGCTGAAATTCAATCCCGAACGGACACTTGTATCGGTGAACGGGAATGTCGTCGAGAAGAAGGCGTATCCGAAGACAACCCTCTCGGACGGCGACAAGGTGGATGTATTTTCGTTTGTTGGCGGCGGCTGAGGGAACGTGATGGCGTGTCGGTGTAACGGCGAAAGGATATAATTGATTTATTGATGAGTCCTCCGGATGGAGGACGAATCCTTGGACTGCGTGTAGCGGAGCGAAGCGGAGATACCGCCTTTCTTCTGCGAAGTTTGCTTCGCAGGGAGCAAGGCTGAATCTGCGTAAAACCTTCGCTTCAGCACTCCAAGGTCAGACTGGAGAGTCTGACATATAAAAAAGCAGACTGACGACTGACGACCGAAGACAGACGACTATATAAAAGGAAAACAATGGATATCAATAAATACTTTTCCTCCAATCCTCCCGGTGTGACTGAAAAGCTCCGGAAGAAATCCGTCTTCATTGCCGGGGCTGGCGGACTCGGCTCCAACGTAGCTGTTTCACTGGCACGAGCAGGGATCGGCTCAATTACCATTGCCGACTTCGACAAGGTGGAATCCTCCAACCTGAACCGGCAGCAGTTCTTCCGCGACCAGATCGGCATGAAGAAGGTCGACGCCCTTCGCATGAACCTTTCCAGGATAAACCCGGAGATGGATATAAAGACCATTGCCGAAAAGATTACGCCTGAAAATTGTAAAAGGATGATTCCATCGTCCATCGACATTATCTTCGAATGCTTTGACCGTGCCGAGGCAAAGGCCATGATTGCTTCTTTCTGTCTGAAGAACAGGAAGAAGATTCCGTTCATAACCGTTTCCGGTCTTGCCGGTCTCGGCTCCTCAAGTGAAATAAGGATCGGAAAACAGGGGCCGAACTTCTGGATCATTGGCGACGGCAAAACTGAGATGAATCCCGTGAACGGCACCATCGCTTCACGCGTGGCCCTCGTCGCCGCAATGCAGACCCATCTCGGTATCAGGATCCTTCTCGGTTTGGAAAAAGCCTAGATATCATTTTTCTCGCACAGAGCCACTAAGCCACAAAGAAAAGATTCCACCACGAAGGACACGAAGCTCGCGAAGGAAAGCTTGGCCACAGACTTGCACAGACTCCATCACTGACTTGTTCTCGATAAGGAATCGGCTCTTCTCTGCTCTGGCAGAGGGAGGATACGAAATATGCATGAGAATATTAACTCGTTCATATTCTCATGCCATTTCCGTATCGCAGGGCGAACACGTTCGCCTGAGCCGATTCATCATAAGGGAAGATATTTCTGTGTTTATCTGCGTCCATCTGCGGTTGATCAAAACTTTGTGTGCTTTGCGGTCCAGACGCCAAAGGGCCGGGATCTTCGACTTTGTGCGAGGTAAGTCTTTCTCCGGGCTCAGGTTCTTGCCTTTGGGCGTGCGGAATTGTATTGTATGGCAGAATAACCACACCGAACAGGATTCCGACCAATGAACAAAACTGCCGCTACATTCCTTCTTGCAGTTTTATCCATGCCTTTTCTCCTGTCTGCCCAAGAGAAGGCCCCTGCCCAGGCTCCGGTTACCCCTCTCAAGCCCAAGGACTACGGAGCCGGATTTGAGAAGTTCTATCAGTTTGGACTACCGGACGTGAAGGATGCCAGATATGTGAAGCTTGATGCCTGGATGAATATGTATATAGATAAACATTCCATATTCAATAAAGACGTGAAGCTGAAAGGCGATGCGTGGCTGATAGAAGAGAACAAGGGCGGGAAAAGCAAATTTATCGTAATTGGCTGCCTTCCTGTTGAACTTTATGATGAGGATGTCCTGAAAAAGATAAGGAAGGAAGAACTTGAAGAGCTTCAGAAGCAGACTGATGATAAGAGGAAAAAAATAGCAATTGAACTCGAATATAATGCAAACGAGTATCAGAACAGCGGCAGATTTGGAGGAGCCAAGTGGAAGGATGCGGATATCAGGCAGGATCTTGCAAGGATCATTGAGTATTTGGCGGAATTTGAAAAATTTTCCGATAAGGAAGAGAAAAGGAAAATTGATGAGAATGAGTGTGTTATTTTTCTGTTCACAGCTATTCATGCATACAGGAAGGGATTTAAGGATGAAGCGAACAGGATTGCCGAAACTCTTTTTGAAAAGATTGGCTCTAGGCAAAAGGTGATCAAGGCTGCAATAAACCGTCTTGCTGACGCCAGATACGATGATATCATGGAAAGATTTTTCATCGATGGTAATTGGAAGCAGCTGTCGAAACGGCTTGATGAACTGGTTTCCACATTTGATTCGGCTTGGGTATATTGGGCTGCAGTCAAACGTGTTGCCGATGATGTGCGGAAGCGTGCCAGCTCCCAAGCCATTCCTGAGATCACAGGAGAGGGGATTACGAATGAGGATTGGAAACTTGCTTCTGAGCTCGCCGATGTAAACCAAAAAAAGCTCCTTTATTTTGCTAATTCATGCTGCATTCCGTTTTATCAGTATGATGACTTGTGGATTATCAAGGATGAGAAGTCCTTGCATAAAAAATATGCAAGTGAAAATGTCGTTGACAGAATAATCATGAGGGGGATGAAATCAATGCCGCTCCTGATTGCGCTTCTCAAGGATACATGCCTTGTCAATGTGGATGTCCTGAGGATAAAGCAGAGGGACCCGCGGTTTTACGATCATGAAAATATCGAAAGCAGCGATCCCCCGGAAATAATTACTGAGAAACTCTATAGAACATTGCGTCGACCTGCCATGCGCCAGGATCTGGCGCTTTGCATACTGGATCCGCTGATACCGGGGCCTGAAAGGGAGGAACTGCATAAGCTTGGGATGGATGCGGCCTACAAGAGATATTCGGAATTGTATTCAGATATAAAGGACAAAACTTCTATTGAAATTGCAAAACTCTATCTGTCCAACATAGGATTTGGGGTGGATGATTACAAGCAATTTGATACCGCAATGAAATTACTCATAGAAAAAGGAGATGAAAAGGACTTTCAGTTCCTTGAGAATATGATGTCAATAGAAGAGCGGTCAGGGAGAGACGACTCATATATCATGCTTTATGCTGTCAAGCGCGGCGCAAAGGCCAAAAAATACCTGGAAGACGGGATAGAGGCGCTTAAAAGGAGATATTTAAATAATAGTGATGTATATGGCAGGTGTCATGACAGGGAACTTGTCTCAGTGTTGAAAGATGCCATTTCCCCCAGGACCGATCAGAAGCTGATAGAAGATCTGCTTTCAGGGGAGGAAGAGCTTCCTGAAATCTGGGGGATATTGGAAAACAGGATGAGGATCGATAATTCAAAGGACAGGATGAACCTGATCCTGAATGCCATCGTCGATGTCAAAGATCCAGAAGTCAGCCACGAGTTAATCGATAATATTTCCAGTTTATATTATTATTACCTCGATAATAAAGAGAAAATGGAATGGGGAGTTATCTTTGATGAAAAGATATATTTTGATGAAGATTGTCTGAAGGCTCCACCTTCACCGGTGTATTGCGCTGAAGCATGGAAGAAGGTTTTTGCTGACAGGAGGGAGTTCAATTATTCATCCAGTGATGATGAAGAAGACATGAAGAAATATGAGGAACTTTACAGGGACACGGTCGGTGAACTCGCATTATACCGGTTTGAATGGATGTATGCCAATTCCAGCACAAGGGGATCATATAATGCCAGAATTCTAGGTGAGGAGAGGGTTAATGAAATATCAAGGATGCGCTGCGAGCAGATACTTGAAGGCAGGAACGAATCTGAAATTCAGCAGTATCCAAGTGCCGGAAACGTGCCAGAGGAAAGAACTAAGGAGATTCTTGAAAAACTCAAGTCTGCGGATGATGTTGAAGTAGTCAAACAGGTGGCCTCCCTCTCGGATGATGAAAAGATTGCCATCGCTTTGGAAATAAAAGATGGCATGGAAATCCTGCTGAAGTTGACGGGAATCGCTAACAGGATCCTTGCGATTGAATCTGAAGTTCCGGAATGGAGCGACCTCAAGGAGATCGAGGGAATGAAAGGCAAGCCTTTAAACAAGGAGACCTGCGAAAAGATGTTTGAGACATGCAGGAGATTGGCCCTCGATGGCAAGGCGGTAAAGTGCGAAATACGCAGGGAGCCGTTCCTCGGCGGAGTTTCGATCAGGCTCTCAAAAATGTCAGAAGGGAATGATAAAAATGTAGATTCATCGGAATACATCGTCGGAGAGAACAGAAGAAGGTGTCATGCCTGGTGGCCGCTCCGAGAGGAGAAGAAGAGCCAGGTGAAGAAAGTCAAGGACGAGATCGACGAAGAGGAAAAGGTTGATGATGCTGATAAAAAGAATCTTAAGTATATAAAGGAAAGGACAGATTACTGGGAGGATATTGGGAAAATATTTTCCGGAGAGAGAAGTCCATTTGAACAGATAAAGATCACTTTTCACGGGCATCCGGCAGGGAAATAGACGGATTATATACGAAGACATAATAAAGTTGACAGGATTACAGGATTTATATGATATTATGAATTCAATTTATCCAGTCAATCCAGTTATCCTGTCAAAGGTATCAGGAGAGAAGTTATGAAGTTCGGGGCGCACATATTTCTTTGGACTGAAAGATGGTCGGCTGACGAGATGCGGCTGATCGAAAGGGCGAAGAAACTCGGGCTGGGACTGCTCGAGATCGCCGTAGGCGACGATGTCGAGTATGACGCCATGGAAATCAGGCGCTGTGCTGCGAACAACGGCATGGAGATAGTCATAAGCCCGGGCGGTGTCTGGCCGATGCAGGCTGACATCTCATCGTCAAGGGCTGAGGACAGAAGGTTTGGACTCGAGTGGCACAAGCAATGGATTGAAAAGGGGGCTCAGTCAGGAGCTACCGCATATACCGGGGCCCTTTATTCCCATCCCGGCCACATCGACAGGAGGAAGGTCACAAAGGACGAACTCAAGTATACAGCCGACAATCTCCACGCCCTTGCGGAATTCGCAGAAAAGCGGAAAGTGAAGATCGTCCTCGAACCGATGAGCCATTTCCGGGTCAGTCTGGTGAACACGCCAGCACAGCTGATAAATCTTATTGGCAGGGCCGGACACAAGAACCTTTATGCATTGCTCGATACCTACCACTTCGTCACCGAGGTACGGAATTATGCGGAAACGGTGGACACCCTTGCGCCGAGGCTCTGGGGTGTGCACGCCTGCGAGAACGACCGCGGGGTTCCGGGCGGAGGGATAGTTCCATGGGACGATATCTTCAGGGCACTGAAGAAGAACAAGTTCGACGGCTGGTTTATCCTGGAGACCTACAACAGCTCCCTTCGGAACGGGGATTTCGCGTTCTCGCGCGGGATGTTCCACAATGTATGTCCTGACGGGGATGCATTTGTCAGAAAAGGTATTGAGTTCATAAGGGAAAATTTCTGATTTGAATGATTTATGATGAGTCCTTTTTAGGACGAATCTTTGGAGTGCGTGCACCTTGGTGCCGCTTTTCTTCTGCGAAGCTTGCTTCGCAGGAAACAAGGCTGAAGCAAGCTTCAGCACTCCAAGGTCAGGCCAAAGCTCCTGACAAATTGAATAAAAGGCTAAATGGGGCGGAACATGAGAAAAACTGCGAAGATCGCAATTCTCTTGGCAGGCGCCTTCCTGCCGTTCCTGCTGTTCTCGGAGGAAAAAGCCCCTGCGCAGCCTCCCGCTCCTTCCGCCAAGCCCAAGGATTACGGTGCCGGCTTCGAGATGTTCTACAAGCTCGGTCTGCCGGATGTATCAAAAGGTAAATTTGTTTATATAATATGGGATCATTATTATCCCGAATTTGATTCAATAAACAGTCGAGTTAGTTCCTTTCTTTTGGAAGAGAATAAACAGGATAAGAGTATTCTTGTTGTCAGGAATGTCCAAGTGATTGAAGCCTATGACAAGAAATTTCTTGAGGATATAAGAAATAAGGAGGATAAAGAACAGAAAATGCTGGGGATAGCATCCAGCGATTATGTAATCCCGGGGCATTACGATGCCGATAAGAAAGGGCGAATTGGAGCAAGGTGGAGAGAGGTTGATTTCAAGAAGGAACTTGAATACGTCTTTGAAAGGATGAGTGACAAGGGAGAAAATATTAAACCATATGAATATGGTTCTCTCCTGCTGACTGCGGCCCATGCATACAGGCTTGGATACAAGGATGAAGCAAATAGACTTGCGGATGTAATTTTTAAATCTAATTCGGCTGAGGATGCAGTAAAGGAAGCGATAGGCATAATAGCCGATGCAAAGTATGAAGAGATTCTCGACAAATTCTACATTGATGGCGACTTCAGTGAATTTTCAAAGCGGCTCGATTCTCTTCTTTTTACATTCAAATCAGGATGGCCCAAACGTCTAGCAGTAAATATTGTTGCGGAGAAAGCTAGGAAAATGGCTTCACTAAAATCAGTTTCAGATAAAGAAGGCGGGCAACTCACTGAGGAAGACAGGGAGATAGCAGATGAGCTTATTCGTTTTGCCTGGAGGGATGGCGCTATAAATACAAACGATTTGCATTCCTTGGCAGTGCTCCATTTTGGATTATGGATTTTACCTGTGGAACGTCCCGGTGATAAGAAAGAATCCAAGCCTGAAAATGTCATAGACAGGATAAGGAAGAGGGGGATGAAGTCCATCCCGCTCCTGCTTTCGCTTTTGGATAGAGATTGCTTCTTGAAGATAGACAGGAGTTCAGTACGTGACTTGACGTACTGGGATGATATAAGGATATCGGATAACAAGCCAGAGGATGTTGTCCTGGAAAAAATGTATGATTCGATCCGAAGGCCTCTTTCAGGTCAGGACATTGCATTGATAATTCTAAAACCCCTGCTGAGCAATAACGATACGAGGGAAGCCCTGGAGGATGGTAAGAAAGCCCTTATTGTAAAGTATTATGAATGGTATGAACAGCACAAGAATCAGACGCCTTGTGAAATTGCAAAATCCTATCTTACGGCGGAGGGTGGAGAAAGAAAGTCTACTGCGATCTCCTTCCTCGTTAAAGACGGGGACGAAGAAAATGCCAAATTCATAGAAAACTATTTAACTAAATGCGGACTCGTCGAGAACTTGGAACTTGCAAGGGAATATTGTGTTGAACGGGGAGATAAAGGGAAGGAATTCGCCAAAAAAACTCTTGAGGTGTTATCAGATGAAAAACTGATAGAAGACTCAGACACACAATATGTAAATGAAACAAGGGTTGTTTTGAATGATCTGATCTTTCCAAGAAGCGCCAATGAAATCATGGAAGATATTGCATCTGGGAAAAGGCTCTTTAATGAAAACCGGAGTCTCCTTTACGTCAAGCTAGGGAAGGAAAAGCCAAAAGACATGATAAAGCTTTCTCTGAATGGGGCAGTGGCCTCAAAGGATTTACTGTCAAGAGGTGGTATCCTCATCTTGCTTGACGATGTGGTTATGAATTACTATAAAAAGCTGGGGAAGAAATATGGCGAAGATATTTCCGGCTCTCTTCCGCCCATTTCTGCAACTGCTGAACTCTGGAAAACACTTCTATCAGATAATCGGATATGCTCTGATAGCAATGTGTTTAAAAGACCATGGGATGATTATGATAAATCCAGTACTACAGTTTCGCAAGCGACAGAATCAGTTCTGGAAGATTTTTACGGAGGGGAGAAGGTGGAAATTAATGCTGAATATTTCAATTGCACTGATGTTATAGGGAAAGATGTTTACGAGTCCATATCAAAAGCGCGGGTAGGTAAGATTCTTGAAGGAGTTAAATCTTCTGAATTACCAAGATATCCCGATCCAAGGAGAGTGAGCGAAGATCGGAGAAATGAACTTATTGAAAAGATAAAAGCTATCAAGGACGATGACATTCTGAAGCTCGTGTCATCCATGAATAACGATGAGAAGATAGCGGTGTTTTGTAAAGATGATGAGCAAATACGCTTCCAGAATATCGGAAACGGGAACATTATTATTAGATTTTTGAAGCCTGCGAACACTATAAATAGTATCGAATCAGATGCGCCAGAATGGAATGACCTAAGTTCAATTAAAGGACAGAAGGGGAAAGCCTTTGATAAGGCAACGTGTGAAAAGTTGTATGATATATGCCAGGCACTTGCAATAGAAGGCAAGGCAATACGAATTGAAATCCAACGAAAACCTCTCTTCGGTGGAATTTCTATAAGAATGATAAAGGTTCCTGAGATGAATAAGGAGACAGCTACAGTAAGTAGCGAGAAGTTGGAGGATATGAGAAACAGAGGATACATATTATGCAAGTGTAGTTTTATCAGTGGAAATGGATTTATGCATAACTTGCCACCTGATGCCAGAAAAGGAGATGCCGTGGAGAATGATGATTTGCCTGAAGAAAGGACAGACTATTGGTTTAGAATAAATGAGGAGAGAAGGAAAGATTTCTGGTGGAGGCTCGAGCATTTCTGCATCGGTTATATTAATGTCACTTTACCAGTTACAATTACATTCACCGGGTATCCTCCCAGAAAAAAGTGAGACTGGGATAATTCAGATTTCAAAGGAGGGCGGGTTTTTCAACCCGCCATTGGCGGACAGGAATGTCCACCCTCCGTTATTTCGAATTTATTTGTATAAATCTTCCATTCATGTGAAAGATTGCCGGTTCCTCCTGTGTAGTTCCCTATGAAAAGAGAGAAAAGGGTCAACTAATAAAGGAGGAACGACAATGAAAACGAAGTTAATGGTAACAATGGCGGCGGTCTTGATTCTCGGGCTTGGAGTCAATGCCGGTGAGGGAAATGCGGTTCATGCTGGAATACACAAGGCCAGGAAACACGTGGCTTCCGATGTTGCAGAAAAGGTCAAGGCGAACAGGGAATGCATAAAAGCCAAGGTCGATGCCCATAAGGAGGCCATAAAGGAGAAGATCGAGGCTCATAAGGCCAATCAGGATGCTATAAAGGAGAAGGTCAGCGCCAACAAGGAAAAGGTTGAGGCTGCCAAGAACAAGATCAATTCAGATGTTGAGGCTAAGCGCGAGAAGTATGTCGATACCCGTCAGGGATGTCAGGAAAAGAGGATTCAGCACGGAATAAACAAGGGGTATCTGACACCTGAAGAGACACAGAGCCTCAAGTCGCAGCAGCAGCAGATAGCATCATTGGAGAGTTCATACAAATCCGACGGCAAGCTCACGAAGAATGAGATGCAGGACCTGCACGAGGCGCTTAACGTCGCAAGCTGCAATATCTGGGCGGAGAAACATGACACAGACGGTAAGCAGATGGCGACATACAGACTCGGGAAAAACGTCTTCGCCAAGGATTCGTTCACCAGCGCAATGTCCAACCAGAACATGACCGGTGCGGACGCCAAGGCCCTGACAAGCGACTTCAGGAAGATGCTCTCCCTCAAGGAGACTTTGGCCAACGGTAACCTCTCGGATGCTGAACGCAGCCAGAAGCAGGCGGAATACGACGCCCTCCTGAACCAGTACTTCGAGGTCAGATAACAAAGTTATTTAAATTCCCTCCCTTCAAGGATGGCCGGGTGCAACGCCCGGCATCCTTTTTTTATGCTGCAGTGAAAGACGCAAAAATTCCGTAAGAGAACAATGCGCAAATCCTCCAGCGTAGGACTACTGCTAACAAAATGCTTGCAAATGATAAATGTTCGGACAATTTATGGCTGTCATGTGTTTTAAGTCCAGAAGACAAGCTAAAGCTTGGACTCCAACTTTTGACTTTGCAACTGACGGTTTGGACGCGAAATTATTGTAGGAGTACAAACTTTAGTTTGCACATTTTTTATTTGAAATTAAGGCGGATGGCTATTTTAGAAAAATACGGGTTTCCCAATGCACACATTTGCAGGATTCATGGCTGTGATCTTCTGGTCAACGTCGATTCCGCTGTCGCGGAGCCTGACGGAGAAGCTGGGGACATTCCATACGGCTGGGCTTGCATGTCTCATCGGCGGAGCGTTACCTGTGATATATTATCTCGCCACGCATCGGTCGCAGTTCAAATCGCTCATGAAGTTTTCCCCCAGGTATCTCTGGTTCTGCGGTACTACCTTCATCATTTATATAATTTCCCTGTACGTGGCGATCGGTATGGCCGCGAGCCGGCAGCAGATCATCGAGGTCGGGCTGATAAACTATCTCTGGCCGACATTGATCTTGGTTTTTTCAATTCCCATCCTGAAGAACCGTGCAAGCCCGTGGCTGATCCTAGGCATAATAGTTTCGCTTTCAGGGATAGTGCTGGCCGATGCATCAATGAACAAGGGTGAACTCAGCGTTCAGGCATTCATCTCGAACATAAGAAGCAATGCGCTGCCATATATTTTTGCGCTCATTGCCGCAATCACCTGGAGCATCTACTCCAACCTCGCAAGCCTGTATGCCGATTTATCAAACAAGCTGACGCTACCGTTCTTTCTGATCACAAGCGGGATTGTACTGGAAATACTCTCAGTATGCTTCCATGAGAAAAGCACCTGGGACGTGAGGACATCCATTGAGATGGCAATACTCACTGTCTTTCCATGCGTCCTTGCATATATCCTCTGGGATATGTCGATGAGGAAGGGGAATATGATCTTGGTGACATCCTTCTCGTATCTGACGCCTCTGTTCTCGGTGATAGTCACCGGGATTTATCTCGGTGTGACGCTTGTAACAGGCGTCTGGATCGCCTGCGCACTCGTGATCACAGGCGCGGTGATCTGCAATTTCTCGATGAGAAAAAAATCATAATACGATATTTTAACCACAGAACACACAGAATACACAGAAAAATATAGAAAGATACTTTCTCGCACAAAGGCACGGAGACACCAAGTTAAGATTATTAAACCGCAGATGAACGCAGATAAACACAGAAATATCTTCTTTTATGCTGAATCGGCTCAGGCGAACATGTTCGCCCGGTAATGCGGAATATGCATGAGAATAAAAACTTGTTCTCATTCTCATGCCATTTCCGCATATCTCCCTATGCAGGAGCATAGTAGAGGCGATTCAAATCTGCGTATATCTGCGTTCATCTGCGGTTGATAAAAGCTTTGTACCTCTGTGCCTTGGTGAGAGGTTCTTATGTTTTGCCTAAATTAGAGGTATATTATCTGTGTGATTAGTGCGCAGGAGAATCTCTTATGAATATAATCTTCAACAAGGACCGTCAGAAGGTGCCGATCAAGAGCTGGTGCGGGAATCCCGAGGCGGGGGCGCTTGAACAGGCCCTGAACGTGAGCAACCACCCGAAAATATTCGGTCATGTCGCGCTCATGCCGGACCTGCATCCCGGCTACGGTATGCCGATAGGTGGGGTGTCGGCGCTCAAGGAGGCGATCTCCCCTAACATGGTAGGTGTTGACATCGCCTGTGGAATGATGGCGGAAAAGTTCGATTTCAAGGCGGATGCTTTTTCTCGCGAGGACAAGATCAACATCATGCGCGAGATTCGCGACCTGATTCCCATGGGCATGAGGCATCAGCGCGACCATTCCGTCTTCAAGAAGGAAGCCAAGGACCTGCTTGAGAAGCACAGGAATTCGCTCAGGAACCTCAAGCGCGGTGATGAGCTTGCCACATTCGATGCGGTGGCGGAACAACTCGGGACACTTGGCGGTGGAAACCATTTCATCGAGATGCAGTCCGACGATGACGGCTTCTTATGGTTCATGCTCCACAGCGGCAGCCGAAATATCGGCAAATGCGTCTGTGACAGGTTCAACAAGATCGCGAAAGAGCTCAATGGCAGACATAAGATAATCCTTCCTGCTCCGGACCTGGCGTTCCTCCCAATTGATTCCGATGAAGGACAGGAATACCTTTCCCTGCTGAAGTTCTGCATTGATTTCTCGTTCCTGAACCGGGAATGCATGTTCAAGAAGATCGCGGAATCGCTGAAGAGAGTGATTGGCAGTACACCTGCGATACTTCAGAAGATAAACATCCATCACAACTATGCCTCGCTTGAGGAGCATTTTGGCGAAAAGGTTTGGGTGCACAGGAAAGGTGCGACTTTCGCAAGTCTCGGGAACATCGGCATCATTCCGGGGAGCATGGGCACCTCGAGCTACATTGTGAAGGGCAGGGGAAGCGAAGATTCGTTCAGGAGTTGCAGCCATGGCGCCGGACGCGTAATGGGCCGGCATCAGGCCACGAAGACATTCACCATGGACAAGTTCCGCGAGTCAATGGAAGGAATTGTCTTCCATTGTTCAGAAAGACACCTCGACGAGTCGCCAATGGCCTACAAGGACATCGATACGGTTATGGAGGAGCAGAAGGACTTGGTCGAGATCGTCCACAGACTGAAGCCGATGGCGGTGGAGAAAGGCTAGGGGAATACGAACTCAGAATGTCGAATACTGAATATCGAATATTGAATAACGAATGATGAAATCGTAAGGTCAAAATACAGAAAGATTGAAATTCAAGAATGTGGTACAGGCGTCCCGCCTGTAATTTATTTTCTTTTTACAGGCGAGACGCCTGTATCACTTTCTAAAAAAACAGGCCTGACCGGAAATTACCGGCCAGGCCTGTTGAAAAATACTTCGATAAGCTATTTCTTCTCGGGCTTTGGTTCCTCGGCGTTGATGAGTCCGTCGCCGATCTCCATGAGGGCGACGTTCAACGGATTGTCGTCGGTCGTCCTGACCATCGGACGCGCGCCCCTGGTGAGGTGCTTGGCCCTTCTGGAAGCGACGATGACAAGCTTCCTGGGATCCGGAATGACCTTTCTCGCCTTCTCAAGATACTTTGCGTTCATATTTCAAATCCTCCTGATTTACATTTGTCATTCTGATGTAGTGTTCGCCGTCACGGCGAAGATTTTCTTGCCTGAGACAGGCAACTCTACATTTAAGCTTTACATTCTTGTCCGCGACGGACAACTCTACATCAATTCAATCAATAGTCAATTATCTCACGGTGCCTGTCGATCGTCGAGAAGTCGTTGCTCATGACGAGTTCAAACCTGGAATGGAATTCAGGTATGGCATTGAGGACGAACTTCTCCGCGAGGATCTCCCTTTCCTTGCTCTTCAGGGCGTCGCGCAGCATGAGGTATCCCACGAATATGTAGGTCTCATTCTCGACGAGGGGACGCGCCATGAGATCATGGTAGTTCGAATCCTTCTTCTCGGCGACGAACTTGACGGCTTCGAGATGCTTCGTGTGCATCTTGTCGAGTTCGCGTGCCATTCTCTCAAGGACGCCTTCGTACTTGAGGGATGCGAGCTTCTTGATGAGAGGATCGAGAGTCCTCTGGATGACACCGCCGATGGCGGCGACAACCTGGAGCTGTGTCGTTCCCTCATAGATGTTCGTGATCCTGGCGTCGCGGTAATAGCGTTCTGCGTTGAAGTCGTGCATGAACCCGGTACCGCCGTGGATCTGGATGGTGTCGTAGGCGACCGAATTCGCGGTTTCGGTAGAGAGAGCCTTGCTCATCGGGGTGAGTATGGCGGCGACCTTGGTGTAATACTTCTGTTTTTCCCTGAGTTCCTCGTTGACCGTTCCGTCCGGCAGTTCTTCGAACTTCTTGACATAGATTGCCCTGAGGTCGACGTGCTTCGTCGTCTCATAGAGCAGGCAGCGGGCCGCAAGGATCTTGAGCTTCATGCGGGTGAGCATGTCGTAGATGGCCGGGAACTTGTCAATCGCGCTCTTGAACTGCTCGCGTTCGGCGGCGTACTTCTTCGCCTCGTAGTAGGAGGCTTCCGCGATTCCGAGCGCCTGACCGCTGATGGCGACGCGTGCGCCGTTCATCAGGGACATGACATATTTCGTAAGACCTCTCCTGCGCTGTCCGCAGAGTTCGGCCGGTACGTGGTTGTACTGGAGTTCGCAGGTCGCGACGCCATGGATACCGAGCTTGTGCTCAATGCGCCTGACAACGAGCTGCGGGCATTTCTCGCAGATGAACATCGAGAGACCGCGTCCGTCGGTCGTGCCTTCCTCTGAACGTGCGAGCACGAGATGGATCTTCGCGCAGCCGTTCGTGATAAAGCGCTTCATCCCGTCGAGGTACCATTTTCCGGTCTTCGGATCAAGCGTGGCCTTGAGGCGGACGGACTGGAGGTCGGATCCTGAATCAGGTTCCGTCAGGTCCATCGAACCGTCGGCTTCGCCGGAAGCGAATTCGGGAAGATACTTGTCCTTCTGCTCCTCGGAACCGAAATCATAGATGGTCTCGGAGATGTCCTGGAGACCGAAGAGGTTCTGGAGACTTGCATCGGCCCTGGAGACCATTTCCGTCATCATCGTGTAGACGGTGTTCGGGAAATTGAGTCCGCCGTACTTGTATGGGAGCATGACGCCCATGACGCCTGCGTTCTTCAGATCCTCGAGGTTCTTCTGTGTTAGAGGATGATAGGTGACGGTGTTGTTCTCGAAATGAGGACCTTCCTCGTCGACCTGGCGGGACCTGGGATCGATCCTGTCGCCGGTAATCTCTCCGATGACCTCGAGCACTCGGCGATAGTTGTCAATCGCGTCCTTGTAATCGACCGGTGCATGTTCGAACTTCTTTGATTCGCTGTAGTTATCCTCGCGGAGCTTTACGACTTCCTCAAGGTCAAGGTTTGCCAGAGTGAACTGGAGATCCTTGTTTTCTGTAAAAAAGTTAGCCATGAATATGTCTCCTTATACTTTGGCCTTGAAGGCTTTGATTAGTTTTGGAATCACATCGTTCACGTCGCCGACGATTCCGTAGTGTGCCACCGAGAAGATCGGGGCGTCGGGGTCGGTGTTGATCGCGATGATTTTGCTGCTCTCCGCCATTCCGGCGCGGTGCTGGACAGAACCGCTGATTCCACAGGCGATGTATAGCTTCGGGCGGACGGTCACTCCGGTCTGTCCGACCTGATGGTCGTGGTTGATCCAGCCTGCGTCGACGGCTGCGCGCGAGGCGCCTACCGCTCCGCCGATTGCGGCGGCGAAATCATAGATGAGCTTGAAGTTGTCCTTGCCGCCGATCCCGTAGCCGCCGGAGACAATGATAGGCGCGGCCTGGAGGTCGATCTCCTTCGCCTTCTGGACACGTTCGATTACCTTGATGACCATGTCCTCGGGGGCGATGTCGGCCTTGACCTTCACCAGCTTGCCCTTGCGGGACTTGTCGGGCTCGTTCATCTTCATGACGCCGGGCCTGACGGTGACCATCTGGGGATCCTGCCATGTATTGACGATGGTGGCGATAATGTTTCCACCGAACGCCGGGCGGATCTGCATGAGCTTGTCCTTATAGGACTTGTTGTTGATCTTGTCGTCGAAGTCGTCGATCTTGAGGTCTGTGCAGTCTGCAGTAAGACCGCAGAGGAGCATTGATGCGACGCGCGGACCGAGTTCGCGTCCCTTCGGAGTTGCGCCGAAGAGTACGATGTTCGGGCGGTGTTCCTTGGCGAGGCTGACGAGAGTCCTCGCATACGGAAGGACCGTGAACGGCTCGAATCTCGGATCTTCCGAGAGGTAGACGGTGTCGCAGCCGTATTGGTAAAGGGTGTTGACAGCGCCTTCGAGGTTGTTTCCGATGAAGACGGCTTCGGTCTTGACTCCGAGCCTGTTTGCGAGTTCCCTGCCCTTGGATACAAGTTCAAGGCTCACATTGGCGATCTTTCCGCCTTCCTGTTCGATGAAAATCCAGACATTTCCGATTTTTTGAGACATTGTTATCACCCTAAAGTATGGTCTTCAATTAGTTCATGCATGAGAGAATTCAGTCCGGCCTCGGTAGGCTCGATCTTCTTGAAGTTGCCGCCCTTGAGGACGACGCTCATGATCTGCTTGACCTTGGTCGGAGAACCCTTGAGGCCCGTACGCTCGGGATCTGCCCCGGCTTCCGCGGCGTTCCACTCGTTGATCCAGAGGCCCTTCTTCTTGAGCTCCTGAGATTCACCCTCTATGAACTCGGCGTCGGTGTAATTCGCGCCGGCATGCATGGCGAGGAGTTCGGTCCTGGTCTTGGCCTTCTTGTATTTCATGAGCTTGCTGGCGGCCGGTGGACGAGGATCGTTGGCATCGACGACGGTCAGGAGGACCGGAAGGGGCGATTCAAGTATCTCGTAGCCGCCTTCGATTGCGCGTTTGGCGCGGATCTTGTTCTTGTCGAGGGAAATCACTTCTTCCACATAGGATATCTGGGGGAGGTTCGCCTTCTCGGCGAGCTGTGGGCCAACCTGGGCGGTGTCGCCGTCGATCGCCTGTCTTCCGCAGAGGATGAGGTCGAACTTGCCGACTTTTTTGGCACAGCATGCCAGGGCATAGCCAGTTGCGAGCGTGTCGGCGCCTGCAAAGGCCCTGTCAGTGAGGAGTATCGTCTCGTCAGCGCCCCTGTAGAGGGCCTGGCGGAGGACTTCAGCCGCGTTCGGCGGTCCCATGGTTCCTACGATGACCTTTGCGCCGTACCTGTCCTTCAGCTGGAGGGCGAGTTCGAGCGCGTTGAGATCTTCAGGATTGAATATGGCGGGAAGGGCGGCACGGTTGACCGTTCCGTCCGGCTTCATCGCCTCGCCGGTCACGTTCTTGGTGTCCGGCACCTGTTTGACAAACACAATGATAGTGCAGCTCACAGAATACCTCGTTCATTGGTTGATGTTCTATGGTAATATTTTTCGTGAAAGATAGAAAATAGCATTAAGCCGCATTTTTGATAGGCGGGATTGTTAGAAAATCATTAAAAACATAGCCGCTGAGGCAA
Source organism: uncultured Victivallis sp. (assembly GCA_964600895.1). GTDB lineage: Bacteria > Verrucomicrobiota > Lentisphaeria > Victivallales > GWF2-50-93 > GWF2-50-93. The sequence goes on along the minus strand of CAZRKP010000035.1, from coordinate 12,812 downwards.
AAAAACTTGAAGGAAGGCTCGGATAAGGCAATAATAGGGGCGCGATATGAATATCAATTATAAAAATCTCAATAAATAACAGGGAGGGAAAATGAGAAGGGTTGTGTTGGCAGTAGCCGCTGTTTTCATGATGGCTTTTGCACTGCATGCGAGGATCGGGGAAACGTTTGACGAACATGTCAAGCGTTATGGCAAGCCCATATCGACGACCGATGGTGAAAAGCTCTTTGACCAGAGGACCGGACTTGAGATGAAGCAGTTCAACAAGAACGGAGTGAGCGTAAATGTAATCTTCGGCAAGGATGGCAAGGCAATCTACATTGAATACGACTATGACACCCTCAAGCTCGAGACCGGTGAGAAGTCGTCTGTGATCATTAAGAAGCTCCTTGATGCGAATGGCAAGGACTGGAAGCCTGACAGCACGGCGAACAACCGCGACTGGCTGCTCGAGATCGACGATGATGAAGGAGTGATCGCAAGCGACAAGATCGAGCCGGGATTTGCAAAGGATAGATGGATCTGCAGCGGCGGTCCGGAAAAAGACGGCCTGATCGCGGTCAAGTCAAGAATATCAGGATCCCTTCTCATTTCAAACCAGGAATACATGGAACTCGTCCAGAAGAACAGGCAGAGTCAGTTCAAGGCGAAGTCCGAGAAGGCGGAGAAGTCATTGAAGGATTTCTGATATCCTTCAAATTGGAAGCTTGTAATTTGAACCAGACAGCGTGGTACAGGCGTCTCGCCTGTAATTTAATTTTTTTCACAGGCGGGACGCCTGTGCCACATTATTTAAAAGGAGATTCTATGTGTTTCAGATTTGCGATCTTCGCGGCGATGATTCTTGCCGCATCCCTGGCTTGCCAGTCGGCCCTTGCCGAGGACAATCCCTCCGGTGTGACGAACATTCAAAAACTGAACGAGGGGCAGATCGAACTCCAGTGGCCGCGCGCCTTCGAGGAGGGCGGCAATACTGTAGTCCTTTTCCAGCCGCAGATCGATACCTGGGAGAATGAAACCAAGATCCAGTTCCGCGTCGCGATCGCTGTCTGCCAGAAGGGAAGCGAGGTTCAGAACTACGGCGTCCTGGCCGTCAAGGCCGACACCATAGTCGACCGCGAGGCGCGCATGGTGCTCATAAGCAACATGGACGTCGCGGTAAGGTTTCCGGGAATGTCCGAGGAAAAGGCTTCCGTATTCAAGAAACTCGTGAAGGAGATCGTGCCGAAAGCCAAATGCTTCGATGTGCCGCTCGAAAACCTCCTTTCGAAAATGCCGGATAAGACAAAGCTCCCGGAGGTGAAGCTCAACCTCGACCCGCCACCGATATTCTACAGCGAGGAACCGGCGATACTCGTGACGTTCATGGGGGAGCCGATGTTCAAGGCAGTGCAGGGGACGCAGCTGAAGTTCGCGGTCAACACCAACTGGACCATCCTGCAGGACAATGCAGATGGAAAGTATTACCTGCTGAAGGATAGCGGCTGGCTCGTTTCTCCGGATCCGATCAAGGGCCCCTGGACTTATGCAGGACATACTCCGCCGGAATTCACCAAGTTGCCCGATGACAAGGCATGGGACGACGTACGCAAGAACATCCCCGGCAAATCCAATGAGAAACTCCCGAAGGTCTTTACAAGCAAAGTTCCTGCGGAACTGATCGTGACCAATGGCCCTGCGCAATTCGTGTCAGTCCCCGGAACGAAGCTGATGTATGCGACAAATCCGGTGATGCCGCTCTTCCTCGACATGACTGACAAGAACTATTATTTCCTCGTTGCTGGTCGCTGGTTCCGCGCCAAGGAACTGAACGGTCCCTGGTCTGCGGCGTCGACAAGCCTTCCTGCGGAATTCGCAAAGATCAAGGCTGACTGTCCGGTCGGATTCGTGCTGGCTTCAGTGCCGGGAACGCAACAGGCGAAGGACGCTGTTCTGCTCGCTTCAGTTCCGCACAAAGCGACAGTTAAGATCAGCGAGACGACGGTTAAAGTGATCTATGATGGTGAACCGAAGTTCGTTGAGATTCCTGGAACGACAATGACCTATGCTATTAACACACAATTCCAGGTAGTGAAGGTGAACAATGTCTATTACTGCTGTTACAAGGGGATCTGGTTCCAATCGGAAAACGCGACCGGACCCTGGACCGTATGCCGAAAGGTCGATCCGCTGATCTACACGATCCCGCCGGAATGCCCGCTCTACAATACCACTTATGTATATGTATATGATTCGACCCCGGAGACGGCGGTCGTCGGATACACAGGCGGGTACACCGGTGCTTTCAATTCGTCTTCAACGAAGACCCTTATGTTCGGCGCCGCGATGATCACCATGATGGCAGTCAGCGCCAATAACAGCGACTGTTCATTCTTTTTCTCATATGGAAGCGGGGTGCACTACAGTTATGCCTGGGGGAATTATTATCGTCCGTGCTATCCATATTACGGCCCGAACGGCGGTGCTGGCTGGTGCGGATTCTACAATCCTTCAACAGGCGCCTGGGGGCGTTCAGGATATGCATATGGCAATGACTGGGCACGCTGGGGAACGCAGGCATACAATCCTTTCACCGACAGATATTTCGCCCACGGCGGCGGATACAACGGTTACAGCTCCTGGGGCAGGAGCGTTGTCACGCACGACGGCAACTGGGCCGCAGCCGGACATTTCACCGGACCAAACGGAGTGACAAGGGGCTGGGCTGAGAATTCTTCCGGCAAATGGATCACCGGAGAGCACAAGGGCGATTCCTCCATCGCCAAGGCGAGCAACGGTGACATCTATGCAGGACACGACGGCAACCTCTACAGGAAGGAAGATGGACAGTGGCAGAAATACGACGGTCACGGCAATTGGGGCGACATCGACTGGAAGCCCGACCGCGACGGCGACAAAGACTGGCGCGACAATTTGAAGGACAACGACTGGAAGGAACGCTGGGAAGGCAGAGGTGACAGGGACGATTCCAACCGCCGCCACATCCTCGACGGTCTCAACAGGGACTCAGGTGAACGTCGGTCAGGAATCGAAGGTGGGAACGCCAGACGCGCCGCGAGCATGATATTTTTGCACCGCAGGTGAAGACGTAACGGCGTATGGGCGTGACGGAGTATCGGAGAAATGGTTTTAAGTTTCAGGTGTTAAGTTTTAAGTAAAACAAGGCAGAATTGCTTTTGTCAGGCGCTTGGGCCGCACTCCAAAGATTCGTTCTTCATGAGAACGAATCAGAATCATTGCTTCGTTTCTACCGTCTGCAAAGGCAGAGAGGAAACTATGTCATCTCCTTTGCCATCCTCATATTTACCATTCGGACCGGAGGAGATAATTGATATTTCGGTGCTCGTAGATATGAAATGGTAGCTGTTTCCCCACGAATCCTTGGGCATCTCAAGCTGGCGGTTCAGCTTGAAGAGTTCTATGGCTCTCTCGCTATCTTTTTTATCGTAATACTTTTCAAACAGGCTCTTGATAAAGGCGCCATCTATCTTTTCCGGGAAGATCCCTTTGTTCATGGAATGCATTTGAAGCAAACTCTTAAGTTCGGGGCCTGCAAAACGCTTTTCCTTAGCGGTCAAGGCTATATTGTCTATTCTACTGTCCTTTTTGAACAGCGACACGGCAAGAAGAATGGCTATTATGAGTATGAAAGCCCAGAATGCAATTGAGGATAACCTGTTCAATTGTGCCATCATCATTCAATTCCCCTTAATTCTTTATGTCACTTCAAAAGATACTTGAGATTTCCAATGATAATCATCATCACGATTAGAAGATGAGCGCAAAGGGCGAGTATTCCAATAATACATAAAGCCCTATCCTTGTACCTTGCCAATCTTAACGAGGTTCCAACAGCAATGCCTTCCAATACGATGAATACAACAGTTGTGTCGATTGGCGTTGGATTTACACATGGACATAGAAAGCTGAAGAGAATTGGAGAAAGAATCAATCCAATTAAAAGAAGAAAAACAGCCAAGGATGGTTCTCCGGATGGAGGTGTACTCCATTTTATATCTTTCCAGTTCATAGTTTAATTTGTTTCTGTGTAGTCTGTGTGTTCTGTGGTTAAGGCTCTTTGACTTCCGGCATCGCCTCCTCCTTTTCCTGGGCCGTTACCAGGGTCTGGAGCTTTTTCAGGTCGCCGAAGAGCATGATTGCGCCGCAGCGCGTGCACATCTTGGCATGCGAGGCGATATTGCTGGTCTTCAGGCTCCAGAACTTGGTCTTTGACGGGGTGAAATAGTTGAGCCCGGTGGTCCGGAACTGGCCTTCGACAAGCTTGTCATGGTGGCAGACGTGGCAGATCTCCTTGACCTGGCTGACATCCTTCGCGCTTGGGAATACCTGGACAAAGGCGTCGAGGTCCTCCTTGAGGAACCTGGTAGAATCCCCGATTTTCCTGAAGGTTATCTTGCCGTCGCGCATCCAGCGGTATAGGGTTGGTTCCCCGATTGAAAGATACTCCGCCGCCTCCCTGATCGTGAACCATTTCGGCCCCTGACTGACTTGGTTTTCCATGCTATGCTCCTTTTGATATTATAAAATTAATATTTAACGCTCATTTCAAATCTATTTTGTACTTTTTAAGTGTGCTGACAATCTCAATCATCTTAGATTTCTTTAAATAATATTGACCTATTGATTCGTCTTTTTTGTTAATGTATATAATAAGTTCAGCATGCTTGACAAGTATTATGCCCAAGAGGACCTTGTCATGATAGAATCCTAGATAATGGCTCCCGTTGCAGGCACAGCTGCCTTTCTCTTCCTTCGTTAAAACTATTGAACTTATAATTTTATCAATATCTGCTTGGGAATTGATTCTAACGGCATTCTTTGTTTCATTTGGGAATAAGTTGAGAAAGTTCGGATCATCGTCTTGGATAAATTTTAATATTAATTTGCCAATGTATCCTTTTGAACTGATTACAATTACATGATTTGTCGTGGCCAGTTCTCGAAGAATCTGATTTTGAATCCTTTTGATTTCAGAATATTTGATAATCTCATAAGCAATGAACGCTATCAGGAATATTCCAGCAAGAGCACAGGCAACTCTCAGAAGAGAAAATTTCTTACTTGTTTTATTCATAATAACAGCCCAACCTGCTTTTCTACTGATAACGCTCTCCTATCTGCCGACCTGCGAAAGCAGATTGGCAGAATGGGAGAGCGTTAGGTCTCTATATTTTTATCTTACAAATCCAGTCGTATAAATTAATTAGGTGATTAAATAAAAAAAGAGTTAATATTGGGAAAAACATGCAGACTTGACCTGTTCCTATGATGATCATGCGCCTTGGAAGCTTCTTGAAAAGTGAAATAGAATAGATCAAAAGGACAGCACTAAATAAATGCTCAAGCCAAAACAGGTACGTCACAATCGGTCGGTCTTTAATTGCCGTTGACATGTTCATAGTCTCTGCAATGAAACACGCAATGACAGCAACCAGCAACACACACCAATATCTTTCATATGGTGTCCATTTCGCCTTAGGAAACAGCATGTCATATTCCCATGTTTTCATTTTCATGACCTAACGATTAACCCTCAGGAAGACGGGGGCGCCGAATTACCTAACCGTTTATTGAGTTTTGAGAATGATTCATTTATATATCCTTAAGATTCAGGCTAAAGCCCGTACTCCAAACACGTGTATTTTGAAATTTACTGTCACTTACAAATCAACGTGCTTGGAGTACAGCCTTTAGGCTAAATCTTTCTCTTTCGACTGACGACTGCCTGCCGCGCCGGAGCTTCTCAGCGAAGGTGTCTGCCGACGACCGTCCACCGACGACTGACGACCGCATTTACTCCATTTCCTGTCATTTACTATAAAATAGTATAAAATAATGTCAAATGCTACTTGACAAATATTTAAAAGATTGTATGATAGCATTAGATAGTAAATGATAGCATATGAAATGCCATGGTGTCAAAGGGTAGCCCGCGGTTACCCTAAAAAAGGAGGGCCGGTCTATGAACTCGAATGATGCTTTCATGGTGAATGGCGGCGATTCCGGAGCCCGTAACCTCAGCGACGAGCAGAAGAAGGCCGTGGAAAAGAAGTTCGGCGAACTGAACGGGTCGGCGGAACCGGATCCAGGGAAGAAGGCGCAGTCCTTCCAACTGGATATAACCCCGGAGATGAACGATTACCTGCTGAGGTTCTATAACAACTTCAAGTCGATCATGAAAAAGTATGTTGTCGGATCTGGTGCAAGCATCCTTTACTGCCTAAGCGTAATAGCCCTGATCTACGGGATCTCCGGAATTTTCTGCCCGATCTTCGAGAGGCATGACAACCTGCAAGTGAAACTCTCATGTGTTTCCGCGCTTTCAGCATATGAGCTCGCGCTTTTCGGGGTCCTCTGCCTGCTTATAATGCTGAAGAAATCACTCAACGACGCCGTATCCATAGTCCTGTATGCCGCCCTCTTCATGGTCGGCACGGGGATAGGGATGGACAGCCTCACGAACGACAACAGGCATGTCGCCCTTCTCGCAGGATTCATCGGCATAGCTGTCGCCATCGTGAAAATCTTCCTGATGGAAAAGAAACTGTCAATGGATTTCGGCAAATATCTCCTCGGCGGGATGATGATCTTCCTCGTCTGGAACTTCTTTACATCGCCAATCATGGCATACGTGCTCTCCGATGATCCGGCGATAAAGATCGTTCTCAGGAATGTCTGGCTCGGAGGATGGATCATCATGCTCGCCGCGGGGATCTTCATGCTTATCGGCGCTATCAGGACTGCTGACGGTGCGGAACTCGCACGCGACAAGGACAGGCGCTTTGTGCTCTCTCGCAGGATGGCATGGATATTCGCGCTGATGCTCATACTTTCCGGGATAGGGCATCAGATTGCTCTGGCATACGTATTTGAGTTCGACTACACGTTTGGAGATTTCATACCCCTTATAATCCTTTTCACGATCCTCCAGATCGAACTTTTGAGGATCTACGGTAAGAAGACGGGTATCCTTGAGATCATGGTCTCGCTGATCCCGCTCGGTGTGATTGGCATTACCGCTGCGGAGAAGGCTTTCATCACAGACTATAGTTTCAGTCCCGGCTTCCTTTGGAATCCGCCAGTACTTCTCCTTGTTGGGGGACTTTCGTTTGGAGCGCTGTTCCTCATGCATGGACGTGCGAAGTTCGCATGGGTGTCGGCTCCGTATCTCATATTCTTCCTGATCTCTATCGCCAGCAGTGTCCGCGTACCGGGCGTAACGAACACCTATTTGTTCTTTGGGGCGTTGGCGGTAATCCTGTTGACAGCCGGACTTTATTTCAAGCAGGTGTGGCTGGTTCTTGCCGGATACACGATTGGCGTCATAGGGATCGGCGAGGTACCGCAGATCACGAAGGAACTAACGAGCCTCGGACTTTCCTTTCCTGCCAGCGGCTTCCTCCTCTGGGGTGCAGGACTCATCGGTTTTGCGCTTTATTTCAGGGACAAGTTCCCTTTGCTGATATCTGTGATCGCGGCGTTCACGGCAATGGCCGCGAACTTCTACGAAGGTGATTCGTTCTGGTATCTTTTAATTTCGTCAATTGTGTTCACCGTGCTTGCTGCGGCATACTGGAAGCTCTGTGGCAACAGATGGGTGGTGTTCCTGCTGGGCGTGCCACTCCTGCGTGGAATTTTCTATCTGCTCTGCAAGCTGGGATACTGGGATTTCGTGATGCTCGCATTCGTATTGCTGGGAATAGGCGCGATGGTCAGCGTGTTCAGCAGGAATGGCAATGGGAACGGAAAGTTGAATGGGAAGGAGAACGGAACTCCCGTAATCCCCAAAAAGTCATTTCTCAATCCCAACGCCGCCGAGATCGCGGTGATGGTGTTCATCATGTCGTTCGTCGCATTTGCGATCGTTCCTTCGGCAAGCTGTGGCAGGAAAAAGGCCTGTGCAATATCCTGCACAAGCAACCTGAAGCAGATCGGACTGGCATTGAGGATGTATTCACAGGAATACAAGGGCGAGTATCCTCCGTATGATGGCGCGAAAGGCCTGGAAGTGCTGCGTGCCAACGGTTTTCTCGAGAACGTCAGGATGTATACGTGTCCCATGACGAGTGACTGGCAAAAGGCAAAAGACGGCTGTGAGATAAAGGAGGAAAGCTGTTCTTATGTCTATAAGGCAGGCCTGAATGAGAATAGTCCGGTCGACAAGGCGCTTGCATGGGACAAGCCAGGGAACCATAAGAATTACGGCAACATCCTGTTCAACGACGGGCACGCGGCTGGTTTTTATGGGAAGAACTGGATGGAGAATATTAAGTAGAACCGGCGAATCGGAGTGTCGGTGTGTCGGCGTAACGGAGAAAATTGAAATTCGAAATTGGAAATTTGGGAAAAGAAATAAAGGAGGAATAAAAATGAAAAAGGTTTATCGGTTTACGCATGTTGAATTTATATTCGTCCTGATTCTTATCAGTATTTTGCCGTGGTTGCTTCATCCTGCAATATCTTCAAAGCAATCAGAAAAATCGATAAGAACAACATGCTCAAATCATCTTAAGCAAATTGGTTTGGCTCTTAGCATGTATGCCCAGGAAAATAAGGGGGAATATCCTCCCTATGATGGGGCAAAGGGGCTGGAGATGCTCAGGGCCGGAGGATACCTCGAAAACATTTATATGTATACGTGTCCTTCAACTAAAGATTGGGATAAGGCATATAAAAACAATGAAATCAGAGAGGAATATTGCTCGTTCGAATACCGTGCCGGATTAAACAAGGCAAGCTCTGGCGACAGGGCGGTAGCCTGGGACAAGTCGAATAATCATGCGAATTACGGGAATGTCCTTTTTGCTGACGGACATATAGAAGACTTCGCCGGGGCGAAATGGATGGAGAATATTAAATGGAACCGGTGAAACGACGATGGGGCGTATCGGAGTATGGGCGTAACGGAGTGTCCGCCTTTGCTAAGGTGGCAGCGCCGAAGGCGACCAGGGCTACGGCGGACAGGTCGGAGAAAGATGAAATTTGAAAATGAATTAAGAGTGTAGCACAGGTGGGATACCTGTGCTGCACAGCAAGGGGAAATCAAGATGAAAACAAAACGCACATTTACACTTCTGGAGCTGGTAATAGTTATTGTTATCATTGGGATAACAGTTTTTATCATGATAGATATGTTCGAGAACAGGGATCGCCGTACTCCTTCAAAATTGCGTTGCATAAGCAACCTGAAGCAGATCGGATTGGCAATAAGGATGTATGCTCAGGAGTACAAAGAAGAATTTCCTAACTGTGAAGGAGCAAAAGGTCTTGAAATGTTACGTTCTGGCGGATATCTCGAGAATGTCAAATTGTATAATTGTCCTTCAACAACTGACATGATCACTGACAACTACGATCTCCGGGCATCCAGCATATCATATTCATATGCTTCCGGCCTCAATGAGTCGACTTCGGTCGACAGTGCAGTGGCATGGGACAAGCCCTGCAATCATAATAAGTTCGGAAACATACTTTTTGTTGACGGGCATGCCGCTGGATTTGCAGGAGTGAAGTGGATGGAGAATGTGAAATAGGCCCGGCGTATGGGAGTGACGGAGAAATTTGAAATTCGAAATTGGAAATTTGTTGGAGTTCACTGCTTTCCAACTGACGACTATCGGCTGACGACCGACGACTCTCTTAAAGCACAGGTGTCAGCAGTGAGCAAGCGTTCTCGAGGAGTATCTGTGGGAGCCTCTTCTGGAGGACCTGTTCGAGGTGGACCTCCTTTGATTCGGATATCTCCTTCAGGAACTGGGAGTGGAGGGTGTCCAGGAAGTCACCCTGCATCACGGTGAAGTCAAGTTCATAGTTGAGCCTGAAGCTGCGGACATCGCAGTTGCTTGAGCCCATGATGGCCCAGGTGCCGTCGACGAGGATCGCCTTGGCATGCGAGAAGGAACCTTCCTTCTCATAGATTTTGATGCCGGCCTCAAGCAGGGTTGCATAGAGGCTCTGGGCGGCGTACTGGACGTACCAGTGGTTGTTCTTCTTTGGGACGATTATCCTCACCTCGACACCTCGTGCAACGGCCATGCATAGCAGTTTCCAGAATGGTTTGTCCGGGACGAAATAAGGAGTTATTATCCATATATGCTTCTGTGCCGTTGCCGCTGCGGTCATGAAGAGCTTCTCCGAGGCGAGGTAGTTCTGTCCGGGGCCGGAATCTATTATCCTTACTATGGAATCACCGACTGACTCCGGAAGAGGCAGATGTTCCTCGATGAGGAGTTCAACTGGATGGGTGGTTGAAACATAATGCCAGTCGCGGAGGAACGAGATCTGGATTTCGCCGACAGCAGGACCTGATATCATGCAGTGGAGATCATGGATGTAGTGGTCCGGACTGCTGAGACCGGTGATGTTGTCATTGCTTATGTTGATTCCGCCGACGAAGGCGGTTTTGCCGTCGATCACGAGGAGCTTGCGGTGGTTCCTGAGCTGGATCCCCCATGGTGATTTCAGGTGGAACTGGGTGAACGGACGCATCTCGAAGTTCGGTATATCACTTCCGTATCCCCTGAACAGGAAGGAGAAAAGCGCCTTTCCGCTGCCGAACTTGTCGTAGATGACCTTCACCTTGACGCCGCTCTTTGCCTTGCGTTCCAGGTGGTTGAGGATCGTGCTGCCGACGGCATCGTCCATGATTATGAACGACTGCAGGTGTATGCAGGTGGTGGCCTTCTCGATGGCTTCGATCATCTTCGGATATGCCTTCGTGCCATCGAGCAGGAGTTCGATCCTGTTTCCGCCCAGGGGGAGGGAGTGGGGGAGCAGCTTGTCAAGACTCATGCAGAACAGCGGATAATCCTGGGGCTTCTCTGTCTTGAAGATGAACTTGCCGATCATCTCGAAATATTTGCCTGCCGGGACAAGATTCGGTTTGTTCCTGTGGGAACTCACGAACTCATGGGCGTTCTGGATGGCCACGCCCTTCGTGTAGATCTTGTTCACTCCGAAGATCAGGTAGAACAATGTGCCGCCGATCGGGAAGGAGAAGACGATTATGAGCCAGGCTATGGCGGATGTCGGTTCCTCGTGCTTGTTGAGAAGTATGTGGACCGCGACGACGAAACAGATGATGATGTCGACGGCCACCAGGAATACCGTGGTGAATACATCGAACTGGACAGATTCGAACATATTCATATCCATAATTTACTTTTGCCAGCCCTATGCTAATTTTTAGAGGTATCCTAGGATGTATTACAATATTTTGAACTTGGTCAATTAGCAAATGGAAATGAGGAAAAGCATGCCTGCATGCATGAAGGAAAAGGAAATTCATGGCCTGATATGCCGTACTTTCAGGCAGGGAAGGAAAGTTGTTGTCGGTCCTGGTGACGACTGCGCGGCAGTTGATGTCGGCGCGAAGCGTCTTTTCCTTCTTGCCGTCGACCAGGTGGTGTCGGACGTCCATTACGTGTCGAGGTCAACTCCCGCATCTGCGGTCGCGGTGAAACTCCTGAAGCGGAACCTCAGCGACATTGCGGCCATGGGCGGCGAACCGGAGTTCGCACTGCTGACGATTGCGACTGGCTCCGCCGACAGGAGATGGATCACGGCATTCCTCAGTTCACTCCGGAAAGAGGCGCTCAGGTATAAGGTCAGCATCTGTGGCGGGGACATCTCCTCGCTGAAGAAGACCGGAACCGTATGTACTCTCACGATTGCCGGATGGGTTGAAAAGGACAGGATCTGCCTGAGGTCCGCGGCAAAGGCCGGGGATCTGCTCTACGCCACAGGCTGTTTCGGGAATTCCTTCAAGTCTGGACATCATCTTAAATTCATCCCGCGCATAGATGCGGGTAGATTCCTTGCCGGCAGGTTTACGCGGTGCATGATGGATGTGAGTGACGGCATTCTTGCCGATGCACAGAGGATATGTGAATCTTCAATGGTTTCGCTTGAGATCGATACGGCAGCCATTCCCATAAGGAAGGGAGCAAGTCTGGCAAGCGCGTTGTCCGAGGGTGAGGACTATGAACTCATCTTCGCGGTGAAACCTGCGAAATCCGCAAGGCTCGAGAAGGAATGGCCGTTCAAGAACATAAGGCTTTCCCGGATCGGGAGATTCATTCCAGGGAAATCATGCAGGATTTTGGACATGAATGGAAAACTGTTGGTAAAAAGATTCAAGACAGGCTATGAACACTTCAGCAAATAAGGAAATTGAAAGTTCATCGGAAGCGATGACCGAGGAGATTGCTGCGGATTTCGCAAAAGCTGTTTCTCCGGGGACGGTGGTCGCGCTATGCGGTGAGCTTGGTGCTGGCAAGACCGTGTTCGCACGTGGATTTGCGCGGGGACTCGGGATAAGTGAGACGGTATCGAGTCCGACTTTCACGCTTATGCAGGAATACAAGGTTTCCGGGAACGACAAGCTGAAATGGTTTTATCATCTCGACCTCTACAGGATAGAGGATTCGAAGGCGGCGATGGTATTCGGAGTGGATGAATATCTTTCTAATCCGGATTCAGTTCTGCTTATTGAATGGGCGGAAAGGATTGAAGACATGCTTCCCCACGGAACCTTCCGCGTCGAGATCGCCCATGCAGGCGATGACAAGAGGAAACTGAGGTTTACGAGAATTTAATAGGAATTGGATGAATGGAAGGATAATATTTTGAAAAATCTTAATCATAAGATCCAAATCAATCATCCAGTCATCCATCAATCCAATCACGCGCTCTTACAAAGGCGGATTGACCTTCGCATTGTTTTCGGCCTGGTTCCTGAGCCCTTCGGCAAGATTCTTGAAGATGGAGGAAAGGTCTTCTGCCTTCTTCTT
>CAZRKP010000034.1:0-52819 GCA_964600895.1 uncultured Victivallis sp. | reverse complement strand
ACTGGTACCGATGTGTATGGTCATATGATGTCAATCCCACAGAGCCTGTAAGCCGCATCAATTCTGACAGCGGACTCCTCATGTGCGGTGCGGACGAATGGGGTGGCAGGATTGCCTGGTATGAACTTCATCAGGCACGTGGATTTAATCTGACCTTCACGGATGGACATGTCGAGTGGTTTTCGTTTGCAGCACATCCGAAACCGAGGGACTGGGGTGATTCCGGTCCGAACAGATACCGCTCGGACATGTCGAAGACCACGCTGGCGAAGGCGGTCTCATATTTGAGGAATTAGGAGAAAACGATCATGATACACAGAGAAGAGAGATGAAGCTATGCCAACGACAAGGAATCCAAACATAATATTGATCCTGAATGACGACATGGGATATTCGGATCTCGGTTGTTATGGTGGAGAAGTCCACACGCCCAATCTGGATTCCCTGGCAAAGGGAGGCTTGCGATATACTCAATTCTACAATACAGCCCGTTGTTGTCCTTCCCGGGCATCGTTGTTGACCGGCCTGCATCCGCATCAAGCTGATGTCGGACATATGATGGGTGATTACGGAATTGAGGGATATCTCGGAGATTTGAATCAGAATACTGTTACCATTGCCGAAGCCCTCAAGATTGGAGGATATGCCACATACATGTCCGGCAAATGGCATGTGACAAGGCATGTAAACGGTCCAAAGCACAACTGGCCGATACAGCGCGGATTCGATGACTTCTATGGGATTATCTCAGGAGCCGCCAACTACTTCCAGCCGTGCACCCTGACTAGGAACAATGAACGCATTGAGCCGGAAGGCGAAGATTATTTCCTGACAGATGAGATATCCAAGGAAGCCGTCCGACAGATCCGCTGTCACGCTTCGAACAGAAAAGACACACCGTTCTTCCAATACGTGGCGTATACAGCTCCGCACTGGCCTCTGCATGCGCATCCGGAGGATGTTGCGAAATACAAAGGCCGTTTCGACGCGGGATGGGACGAGCTTCGCAGGCAGCGCCTGGACAAGATGATAGGAATGGGGCTCATTCATGAGAACTGGAAACTAAGCGATCGCGACCCTTCGGTCAGACCTTGGAAAGATGAAAGCCACAAGGAGTGGCAGGCGCGTCGGATGGAGGTCTATGCCGCGCAGATCGACAGGATGGATCAGGGCATTGGTCGTATTTTGGATGCACTCAGGGAAACGGAACAATGGGAAAATACTCTGATAATATTCCTTTCCGACAATGGGGGATGTGCCGAGGAACTCGGAACAGATTGCCGTGATTGGATTGCCAATAGCTTTGAAAAGGCGGGAACACTTGTCACGCGCGATGGCCGCAATGTCCGCTTCGGGAATAGCCCTGACATATTGCCTGGAGGTGAAGAAACCTATTCCAGCTATGGTGTACCATGGGCGAATGTGTCCAATACACCGTTCCGGCTTTACAAGCACTGGGTTCACGAGGGAGGAATCTCCACGCCATTTATCGTCCATTGGCCTGCCGGCATCAAGGCTCGAAACGAACTGCGCCATCAGCCTGCGCAGCTGCCCGACGTAATGGCCACGTTTCTTGACATCACCGCGGTTGATTACCCCAAGATCCACAATGGAATGAAAATCCAAGCTTTAGAGGGTTACAGCATGGCAGACACTTTTGAGAATCATCCGCACAAACGGAAGGTGCTCTACTGGGAACATGAAGGAAACAAGGCTGTTCGGAAGGGAAAATGGAAACTCGTCTGCAAATATCCTGGCACCTGGGAGCTCTACGACATGGATACCGGGCGTACGGAATTGAACGATGTTTCCGCCGATCATCCCGATATTGTTCAGGAACTTATCGGACTTTACTCCGAATGGGCTGGCAGATGCAAGGTTTTGCCATGGCAAAATCTGCTTGAAATGAGAAAACAAATTCACTTGCAGGGGAAAAAATAGTATGACCAAAGATACTCGTCCCAATATACTTTTAATAATGACCGATCAGCAGTCTGCGTCTGCCATGAGCTGCACTGGAAATCCACATCTGCGGACACCTGCCATGGATTCGCTCTCGGTGGATGGAATGCGTTTTGAGAAGGCTTACTGCTGCAATCCCATCTGCGTTCCCTCGAGAACAAGTATGTTTACGGGACTGATGTGCCATCAGACAGGTGTGATGAATAATGATGCAAAGACTGTTGAAGCCGGCACATGCCTGGGCAGATTGCTCAGGGAAGCCGGATATGCGACAGGTTATACAGGCAAATGGCATATACCGCACAAGATATGGGATCAGGAATGGTCAGGATTTGATTTTCTCTCGTCTGTCGGCAACCACAATGTGGACAGTACAATACCTGACTCATGTGCTGAATTCATGGCCGTTGCAGAGAATCGTCCCTTCTTCCTGGTGGCGTCATTTGTCAATCCTCATGACGTATGCCAGCTTGCGAGAAGGATCGGAGGAATGGACGATAAGCTTCCGGAAGGGGATATCGATGAATTTCCACCTATTGACCAATGTCCACCCCTGCCTATGAACTTTGAGATACCTGATGATGAACCTGAAGCTGTCCGGCTCCATCAAATGCATTCAAAAAGCCATGAACGTGTCTATCCGACGCATAACTGGGGTGAAACCGAATGGCGTCGTTATCTGTGGGGTTCTTGCAGGATCGTGGAAAAGGTTGACAGGGAGATCAGCAGGCTCCTGGACGCACTTCGGCAGAAAGGCCTTGATCAGGACACTGTCATAATTTTCACAAGCGACCATGGTGATGGCATGGGCGCCCATCGATGGAATCAGAAAACAGTGCTATATGATGAAGTTGTTCGCGTACCTTTCATCATGCGCCAGACGGGAACAATCAAAGGGGACGTTGTCGATACACGGGCATTGATCAACACGGGCATTGATCTTGCAACAACCTGCCTGGGCATCGCCGGAGTTCCCGTTCCAGTTGAATTGAAGGGACAGGACCTCTACGCCTATGCCAGGGGATTGACGGAGAAGACACATTCTTTCGTCGTATCCCAGACAGATCTTCTCTTCACTGCTTCCGACAGTGGGAAAGGCGTCTCCGGAAGAATGTTGCGTAGCAGTCGCTATAAATACATCGTCTACAACTGCGGGGACAAGACCGAGCAGCTGTTTGACCTCGATTCCGATCATGGGGAAGTCCATAATCTCGCAGGCCAGCCAGAAGCGGCCCCAATACTGGACTCGCACAGGGAGATGCTGGAGAAGTGGCTCCGGGAAAATGGGGATAAATTCAAATGAAATCTCATCTTCAATATGATGTTACTGTCTGCGGTGGAGGACCGGCGGGAGTCGGGGCTGCGGTTGCGGCATCGCAAGCCGGAGCAAAAACCCTCCTTCTCGAACAGCTTGGCCATGTCGGTGGAATGCCGACAAGCGCAGATCTCGTAGCATTCTGCGATACAATGGGCGGTCCCATATATGATGAATTGATCACACTATTGAAGAAAATGGACGCCGGAAACTACTCATATGATCCTGAAACTCATCACAAGCCGGGAAGGTTCCGCTTCCATTCGGAAACAATGAAGGCGGCTGCGATGAAGATGCTTCTGGACTCCGGTGCCGAAGTACTGCTACAGACCGTTGCGACAGGTGCGCACATGTCCGGAAAGAACAAAGTCGGCGGTGTTAACATTGCGAACAAGTCTGGATGCTTTTTCATCAAATCAAAATTTGTGATTGATTGCACTGCTGATGGAGATATCGCTGCAAGCGCAGGAGCAAAGTTCATGAAAGGAGATCCTAAGGACAGACGCATCCAGCATGTCAATTTCCGTTATTCAATCGGTGGGATTGACAAGGATGTTTTTGAGAAGAACAGCCCCCCACCGAAAAAGATAAGAAGGATATTCCAAAATGCGATAAAGAAAGGTGAGATCGTACCTCCGGACAATCTTTTCGCTCCATCTGCTGAATGTTTTCCGTACAACTCAAAGAAGTCCCAGCTCTCTCTTGCCTACTGGGAAATTGAAAAAGTAGATCCAAGCGATGCACTCGCCGTAAGCAAAACTCTCGCACAATGCCACAGGGCAGCTTTCGATGTGATAAAGTTCTGCAGGAAGAACCTTTCTGGTCATGAGAATGCGAAGATCGCACATCTGCCGGCAACACTCGGAACCCGCGAGTCAAGGAGGATCCTCGGTGATTATGTCCTGACAAGGGATGATGTAATAAAGGGCCGCAAGTTCAAAGATGCGGTCGCACGTGCCAATTTTTGGATCGATCTGCACGATTCACCTCCCGGTCAGGATTTCACAACCTATAGCGTAGAACATAAGAAAAATACACGCCCTGCGGAAGGTGACTGGTTCGACATCCCTCTGAGATGCCTTATTCCAAAAGGGCTGAAAGGGATACTTGTCGCCGGCAGGTGCATCTCTGCCGACAGGGAAGCGCAAGCCGCCACAAGGATGATACCGACATGTTTTTATACAGGTGCTGCAGCTGGAACGATAGCAACAGGAAACAAATAACTGATAAAGGAACCAATTATGGAATCATTCAATTTCAGTTCCGGAAATATCCATGTTCTCCGTATAGATCCCGGAGAGGATGTGCTTATATCCGTCAGAAAACTCCTTAACAAGCACAAAATCTCCCAGGCAATTATACTTGGAGGATATGGAACTCTGTCGGAATACCACCTGCACTGGGTGACCCGAGGAACTCTCCCGAGTAAAAATGCCTTTGGCAAAGGAAAAGGTGGAATAGAAATTCTTGGAATGAACGGTCTTGTAGTCGGAGGTGAACCCCATATCCATGTTGCCTTGTCAACAAAAAAAGGCGCATTTGGCGGACACATGGAGGAAGCTTGCAGGGCTTATGTCGTATGCGAAGTTTTCCTCATGGAATTAAAGGGAAGAAAACTCACAAGGAAAAGTACTCCTGTCAATGTCCCGGGAATGGGCAAGGGAGTAGTGCAGAGACTCGTGTTCGGAGGAGGAAGATCATGAATATAAAGCCTGTCATAAAATGGTCGCTTGGAGGCCCAGTCATCCTCTGCAGGGCGCTTCCACTCAGGGTCGGATCAGGAAAGATCGACGCGATACTCCTTGCATATTCAAATAGTGCAGGCTCGAATCCATGGATCGAGATGTTCAGCTTTCCGGCAGACACTTTGAAGCTTGCCGTGTTCGATCTCAAGGGAAAGCTCATATGGAAAAGGGATTTGGGGCCGGGAGTGATCCCGGACGGCAGTTTCTGTCCCATCTTCTCGTTCGATATGGACCAGGATGGCAAGGACGAGATATATCTTGTCAACAACACCGATCCCGAACATCCCTTTGCGATAAGCAAGTATCGCCTTGAAAGACTCGATTCCGCAGACGGAAAAACGACCGGTCAATGGCAATGGCCGGGCTACAATTCGGAATGCAACATGAACAACGCGTTCCGCAACACGATTGCCGGAGGATATGTCAAGGGGAAACCTGTCCTTGTCACAGCACAGGGATTATACGACGACATGTATCTGCAGGGTTGGAACCCGGACATGTCCCAGCGATGGAAGATCACAATTCCAAAAGGCAGCCCCGGCGCACGTGGCAGCCATATGCATCCGATAGTGGACATCAACGGCGACGGCAATGACGAACTGATGTGGGGTGAGAGGTGCCTGAGCATCAATGACGGAAAAGAACTTTTCTGCTATGACCGTGAAAATTATTGCGGCCATTCCGATATCATCCAGCCCTTCATCGATCCGTCTTCGGGCAAATGGCTCGTTTTTGCAACCAGGGAGAAGAAGAGCACTGTCTATCCGAGAATTTCCGTTTTCGATTCGACAGGAAAGATCGTCTGGGCGGATATGGACAAGGGGCATGTCCACATAGGATGGGTCGCGCGACTGGTTCAGGGAAAAATGACAGCAATGGGAATAAGGATCGGCTCGCAGATACAGACCAAAAAATGCAGGCAGATCTTCGACAGGGAAGTCTTTTCATATGATGCCGTTTCGGGAAAAAAGATTGAACTTCCTTTCGACACGTTCCAGACAATACCGATTGACATGAACGGCGATGGCATCCACGAACTTGTACGAGGAACGAAACACGACGGCAACTGCAATGGTGAGGTATTTGACGGCAAAGGAAAGCCTCTCGGATCCGTTGAAGGCACCGGGGCTCTTGCATCCAAGTTCCTTGATCTGCCCGGTGAACAGCTTTTGACCTATTCCTTTGATGGGGCGATACGGATATGGGCTGACATTGATGCTGTTGATTCAGATGCGGCAAGAGCAAGATATTCCAATCCATTCTACTCACTGAACCAGAGGCTGAGCGCCTGCGGAAACCATCTGCATGTGCTGGGAGGAATATGAGAGATATTTCTGAACGGCGAATAAATTCGCCGTTCTTTCGGAGTGCGCTGTGTCAGCAGCGCTTTAAGATATTCAAAGCGGCGCTTATACGCCGCACTCCAAAAGATGCTTCGCATCAAAACATATAAACTAAAAGGAGGAACAGGAAATGAAGAAGAGGAATTTAATTGCTGCGATATTCGCAGCCACCGTGTGTGTCATGTCTGGACAGCTCTTAGCTCAGGACGTGACGGCCCCCAAGATGAAGGCGCCGCCGACAATCGACGGTAAGCTCGACGACTGGAAGGGTATTGGCTTCATAGGCATGAGCGACACGAGCAATATTGATGATCTCAAGGCTGAAAATGCCAACATATCCTGGGATGACAAGAACCTTTATCTTGCAGTAAAGGTACTCGACAAGAAGATTGTAAATGACCAGCCGATAGAGAGGATGCAGGCTGCTGATGCCGTGGAACTGCGCATTGCCTCAAAAAATGTCAGTCTCGGTATGTTCTACCGGATCGTGATAGCCCCGACGACAAAAGATGGCAAGCCTGCCTTCAAACTCACGGAGCGCGATGCCAATTCGAAGAATGAGACTACGATCGTCTCTACAACGGAGACGACCGACAAGTCGGGAGTTACATGGGCATTGGCGAAGGACGATACTTCCTGGACAGTCGAAGCTTCAATTCCGCTTTCCGTTCTTTCGATCACGGCGCCTGCAGGGAAGAAAATCCCGTTCGTGCTGATCGTGTGGGACAGGGACCGTACTGATGTCGATGAGTGGAAAGAATGGAACAAGCGCAGTGAAAGCTCAAATCAGAAGAAGAAACCTGAAGAATGGCCAAACCTGATACTGGCAGAATGATGCAATCAAAAGGGAATATTTCAAAGGGGTTCATTGGAACCCTTTTTGAAACGCGATATAAATTCACTTTGATTGAATTGCTTATTGTCATAGCCATTATTGCGATTCTCATTGCTCTGCTGCTGCCGGCGTTGAAACACGCCAAGGAAATGGCCAAGGACGTCGTGTGCAAGGGACAGCAGAGGCAGTTGTCCGTTGGAGCTTTGAGCTATGCTGCCGATTCAGATGCATGGTTGCCATACAACGATATGTGGGCCTTTGATCTTTTCAGAACAGCCGGAACCCCTCCTGTCAGCCCTCCGGTGGGGCTCCGGGAACCGTGGGGGGAGCACTACACCGGACTAGGCCTCTTGAAGGAACTTGAATATGTGAGGGGCGGTCTGCAGGTGTTCTGGTGCGGAAACGAAAGCGCACGGCAGGGTGCGGAATGCGGCTCCGCCAACAGTACAAAAGGGCTGAAAGGATTTTCAAAGGACACCCCGACCTCGACAATCCGGAACGACTACTGGTACCGCTGCGGCTGGTTTTATGAGAAGAATCTGAGCGAAAGCATCAGCCTTCTTAATGCAGAAAGCGGACTCCTGATGTGCGGCGCATGGCGGGATTGGAGCGGATCGGCAAACTATGTCCATTGGAAGGACCTTCATAATACCCGAGGTTTCAACCTGTCATTCATTGATGGACACGTGGAATGGTATTCTTACAGTTCAAAGCCCATTCCAGACCTCTGGGGTGATCTTTATGGGGACCGCTACAGGCCTGACTTCCCGAAATCCACTTTGACCAAGGCAGTGTCCCTGCTCAGGAATTAAACCCATTTCATCTTGACAATCCATGAATCCTGTATAAGGATATTTAGCCATGAATTCCACAAATGGAAAATATTGCAATCTGGTAAAATCCCATCTTGACAGGCAATTCAAAAGCGGGCTCGCTGATTTCGGACCGGTGCCCACTCGGATGTGGATGTCGAGCCTTGACACGCGGACAGGGAAATATCCGGAAGATGACGGCAGACCTGCACATATTCCACGCAGGCATTACCGGGCAATCGATGCGCCAAAAGGCTGCAACTTGTATTGGGATCAGCCTTCATGCGTAGCTGCAAATGCGCTTTCGATGATCACTGGCGACAAAAGTTATTCTGATGCCGTCGACTACTATGTTTCAGATTTCCTGGAACGCTGTATTGCCAAGAACGGAATATTCCTGTGGGGGAACCATTACTACTGGGATGCCTTCCAGGGCAAAACTCTGAAGTTCAAGGGTGAAGAAGTTCCAAAGCCGGTTGACTTTGAAACAGAGATCGGTGATTATCACGAAGCCCGACCGCTCACTCCCGCCTGGGAGCTTTTCTGGAAAATATCTCCTGAAAAGACCGAAAAGGGCATTAGGACATACTGCCTGAATTCTTTCTTTGACATGAAGACCGGAGGCTTCAACCGCCATTCCGACGGGAAGAAGGGATGTGCCTTCATAGAATCCGGAGGAATCATCGCCGAATCACTGGCATGGCTCTACGGAAAAACCTGCGACAAATCCCTGATTGATCAGACGGAACTCATAATCAACTACAGCTTCAATGAAAAAGAACCAGGGACAGGACTTGTAGTCAACAATCCTACGGTCACCCGCTGGGACAAGTTGGCCAGCACTACCGAATGCGGGCTCTGGGGCGGCTCCCTGCTGCGGGCGTCAGCTCATGTAAAGAAAAAAGATGAGTGGATTGAAAAGGCATCAAGCGCAGTTTCAGCCTATCTCAAATACGGGTTCGATGGTAAATCTGGAAAATATTGGGGACGTTTGCGGGTAGCGGACGGCTCTCCAATAATAGGCAAATCCGAATCTGACAAGCTAAATGACATCTCGGAAAAACATCAGCCACTGGACTATTCCGAGATCTGGCGCCCCCTATTCCCCGCACATGATTATCCCATGCAGTTCGCCGAATGCTGCCTGACATTATATGAGATCACGGGAGAAGATAAATATAAAGTTGCCTGCGAACGGTGGGTTGGACAGATACGGAAAAGCCTGTCAGAAACAAATCATGCGAAATACGCGGAGCATTATGGACGCTGCATTCATTTCCTCTGGCGTACCGGGCAAGCCTTGAAAAGAGATGATTATGCGGAACTCGCAATACATCTGGCGGATGACGCTGTAAAATCACTATATGACAATGGAATGTTCCGTAGTCATCCCGGCGAACACCGGTATGATGCCGTTGACGGAACAGGTTTCCTGATGCTTGCGCTTCTGTGCCTTGAGGCAGGAAATGAAATTGACATGATGGGAATGGGATGGTAGGATTAGTTCGTAGTAGCCCAATTTATTGTGCGTTCTTTTTTCATCTTTAAGCCGACCAGACGGTCGGCGATCCCGGCCCGGGAACGCCAAGCGTCTGCTTGGCAGATTCATCTAAATCCACGGCGTATATCTTCCTTTGGAGGATGCCTACTACAAACTTTCTTGAAAATCCTGTATCCCTGTCCTAATATAAGCCTTTATTAAGAGAAAGGGTTATCAATGAAAATACTCGCGGTTGGAAACAGTTTTTCAGGCAATTCCACAAAATTCCTCGGGGAAATCGTAAAGAGCGCCGGAGGATGCAGACTCGTGTTCGGACATGCCTGCATAGGCGGATGTCCGATGGAAAAGCATTACAGGCTCGCGATGAAGCACGAACGCAATCCCAGCACCCCAGAAGGCAAGCCATACTGGCACAACGGCAAGAAGATGAGTCTGAAGGCTATGCTCAAGATGGAGAAATGGGACTATGTCACCATCCAGCAGTACAGCATGTACAGCTTCCAGATCAACACATACCGTCCCTCGGGTAAACGTCTTTATAACTACATCAAGAAATACGCCCCGCAGGCAGAGATCGTTTTCCATCAGACCTGGGCGTACAGGGAGGATGACAGGGAACTCTTCAACAAAAAATTCACACCTGAAAAGATGTACAGGGATCTGACACATGCCTACAAGACGATCGCCAAGGAACTCGGGATAAAGAGGATCATTCCTGTCGGTGATGCTTTCCATCTCGCGACAAATTCGCCAAAATGGAAATTCATCCCAGACACTAAGTTCTTCTCGAACAACCCCGGATTCCCTGCCCTGCCCAAGGACAAGCACTCAATACATGGCGGTTACCACTGGCGAGACAAGGATGGGGTGAAGGTACTTGGTTACGACAGCCATCATGCGAACATCGCAGGAGAATTCATGGGGGGATGTGTCTGGCTTGAATTCTTTTTCGGCAAGGACTGCCGCAAGATCAAGTTCAGACCGAAACAGGTTCCTCCCGGAGACGCAGAGTTCCTGAAGAAGATCGCTCATGAGGCTGTTTGCAAAAAATAGCTTTAAACCACCAGTCCCTTTGAAATGTTCTTGCGGAACGCAGTAGGTGGGTATCCATAGCATTTGCGGAATTCGCGGCTGAAATGGAATTGATTACAGAATCCTGTCTCCTGCGCTATCTCCTCGAGAGATGAACTGCTGCTTCTGAGAAGATCCGATGCCTTTGAGAGCCTCATCTTCCGAACGTAATCGAGAGGAGAATCGCCAAAAAGTCTTTTGAATTCGGCATGGAACCGGGGAACAGACAGGTTCGCCCTTTTTGCGAGATCCGCAACTTCAAGCTTGCGGTCGAGATGCCCCCTCGCGTATTCAAGCACTGGCAGAAGCCTGTTCATGTCAGGATTCATCTGCGGAAAAATTCCCTTGCTCTCCAGATATTCCAAAAGAACGTGAAGGACGGAAAATGCGAGTTCATTCTTTTTCGCAATAGTTCTGAGGGATTTGGGATCTTCTGCCCTTCTCAGTTCCATCATCTTTTCGGATATCACACCAAATTTCTCCGCCCATCCGGATTCGATCCGCAGCGGAAGTTCGAAAAGAGATGCCAGATTGATAGCACCGAACACTGTAAAATTGAAATGTATCCACCGTGATATCATCCTGCCTGTCTTTGGATTGACATGGTGTTCTATCGTGAGAGGGACATTTGGAGCCGTCAGGAATGCTTCGTTGGTCCTGATAAGCTCGGAACGGCCGTCTCCGCATTTAATTTTGTATTGTCCTTCCGTTGGTTGGGCTATTATGATGTAGGGTACGGCCTTCCGGTGCACCAGGCTTTCACCTCTGGCAAGATTCCTCGTTTCCCATCTCCCCCTGCCCGGTTCAGCAAAGGTCAGCTTGATTGAATCCGTTGAAAACAGCATCTAAAATCCTTAATAAGGATGATTGGGTGAATGGATGACTGGATGATTGGGTAAAAACATTTCAACTTCATCTCCCCATCCATGCATCCAACCATCCATTTACCTATTCTTCAATAGTCCTGTATATGGATAAGATATTCTTATAAATTGCTTATGGCAAGATATAGAGATATGATAATATCAAATTTAAAAGAGGAGAAATGTCATGAGACTCGGCGGACCTGTTCATGGGAAATATGAGAATCCTGAAGCCTGGATTAAGCTGGTCAAGGCGAATGGATATCGTGCGGCATATTGTCCGGTCGGTGCGGATACTGCCCCAGATGTCATCAAGGCATATGAAACCGCTGCGAAAAAGGCAGATATAGTCATCGCCGAATGCGGTGCCTGGAGCAATCCAATAAGCCCGGACGCAAAGATCCAAGGCGAGGCAATGTCCAAATGCAAGAAACAGCTTGCACTCGCCGATGAGATCGGTGCATTGTGCTGTGTCAACATCGCAGGATCACGAGGGGTGAAGTGGGACGGGCCTGACAAGAACGACTTCACTAAGGCGACATTTGACCTGATAGTCGAATCCGTCAGGGAGATAATCGACACAGTAAAACCGAAACGTACTTTCTACACGCTTGAGACCATGCCCTGGATGTATCCGGATTCGGCTGACTCCTACCTCGAACTGATCAAGGCAATCGACCGCAAGTCATTTGCTGTCCATCTTGATCCCGTGAATATCATCTGCAGCCCCCAGAGGTATTTCAGCAACACCGATATTTTGAAGGAATGCTTCAAGAAACTCGGTCCATACATCAAGTCCTGCCACGTGAAAGACATCATTCTCAGGGACAAGCTTACAGTGCATCTTGACGAGTGCAGGCCTGGGACCGGAGGAATTGACTATGCAACCTATCTGAAGGAAGCAGGAAAATTGAAACAGGACGTGCCGTTGATGATTGAACATCTTCCTAACGAGGGGGAATACAGGCTGGCTGCGGAACACATGAGGTCCGTAGCAAGGAAGGAGGGCCTGGAAATATGAAGAATTATGCAGTCACTATTACCGCAAAGGAAAAGGCCGAACTCCGTGAAGTCGCTGAACTGCCTGTCCTGAAACCCAACGATATCAGAGGCAGAGCAATATGTTCCCTGATAAGTCCCGGAACCGAATTAGCCTGGAACTACTGTGGAAAGAATTTCCCGACAACTCCCGGTTATGCCGCGGTCTTCAAGGTTGATGAAATAGGTTCAGATGTCAAAGATATCGCCAAAGGCGACGTTATTTTCCACAAGGGCGGACACAGGAGCATCCAGCAATGCAGCGCGACCGATGCCGTAAAAGTTCCCGCCGGCCTGGCTCCTGAAAAGGCAGTCATTGCAAGACTGATCGGGGTATCATTCACCACATTGATGACAACTGCGGCCCGTCCTGGAGACCTTGTGATCGTCACAGGAGCTGGTCCCGTCGGTTACCTTGCCGCTCAGATATTCTCCTTATCCGGCTACGATGTTCTCGTCGTTGAACCTGATGCCAGCAGGAGAAAACTTGTTGAAAAGACATGCGGGCTAAGGTCCATTGAAAAAATTCCTCTTGAGGACTCCTCCATATGCGGTAAGGTAGCGATTGTCGTTGAATGCTCCGGTCACGAGCAGGCGGTAGTTGACGCATGCAAGGTCGTACGGAAGCGCGGGGAAGTCGTGCTGGTGGGTGTTCCCTGGCAGAAGAAGACGGATCTTTCAGCACACGAATTACTCTATGCCGTCTTCCACAAATATGCCGTATTAAGGAGCGGTTGGGAGTGGGAACTTCCACTATATTCATCTGATTTCCGTCCTCACAGCATTTATGCCGGATATGAAACGGCACTGAAGTGGCTTTCCGAAGGGAAAGTGAAAATAGACGGGTTAAGCACGCTTCTTGATCCGCGGAACCCGCAGGACGCGTACCAGGATCTGCTGAACAGGCGTGCCAAGGGACTCTTCTCGATCTTCGACTGGAGGAAGATAAAAGACTAACCACAGAGGGCGCAGAGCTGTTCCCTGTGTTCTCGAAATACAAAATAATCAAAATTCTTATCTTGTTTTTGAGTTCTCAGAGATTTTAAAATAATATGTTGCCCTCTGTGAACTCTGTGGTTGAATTAAAAATGGAGGATTGAATGATCTTGCGCAAATCGGAATCGAAAATCAGGGAACTCGACAAATGCCATGATGGCAAGGGAGTTTTGCTGTGCATGGAGATGCTCGCAGAATATCAACGCAAGGAGACCGGGGTGAAGTTCTACCATGACAATATCCTCCAGCCCGGTGACAGTATTGGCGAACACCTGCACAAAGTTGACGAAGAGGTTTACATCATCCTTGAAGGCAGTGGCACCATGAGGATCGATGGAAAAGATGTGAATGTGCAGCCTGGAGACGCATGCATTACCCGGAAAGGTCACAGCCATTCCCTTGTGAATACCGGAAAGAATCCAATGCACTTCCTGGTTCTTGGGATTGTGGTATAGCATCGGACTTTTTGTAAATATTCCTTCTGCACCACCTGCCCCATGGCATGCTTTATGCTTCATTGGGTTTTAGGGTCCTTGTGTATTTACATTAGGAACATCCGGAGGTAGCCAATGATACTTATCTTCGAGGACAACATGGACGTCGGTCTTGTGCTCAAGCACATGCTCGATCACATGTTCCACGAAAAAAGCATCGTAACGTGCAACTTCACGGATGCTGAAAACATGGTATTGGCGGGAGAAATCGAACTGGTCCTCAGCGATCTCAACATTGAAGGTCACAAGGAACAGGGAATCGACCTCATCAAGAAGATAAGGAGGATCAAACCCCATACTTCCCCGCCCATCATCGTATACACAGGGCTCAATTCAACAGATTCCCTGTATACTGAGGCAGAGCGGTTCTCGGACGAGGTCTTTGAAAAGAGCGAGATCACCCTGCCTCAGCTTTGCCGGGAAATGTACAGGCTAATGAATCTGAGGAAACACTAGTCCTCAACCACAGAACACACAGACTACACAGAAATATTTCTTGGCACAAAATCCAATCATTATTTTATATGTTACCATTTTTCTGTGTGTTCTGTGGTTAAATTCCTTCCCTCTTGTATTTCCATTCTTTTCCTAATATATTTCTCCTATCAAATCTAATTAAGGGAATCACCATGCCACGCAAGAACATAAAGCTCAACAAACCACCGGTACTCATCAGGCAGACCCAGAAAAGCGTCCAGAAGATAGAAAAGATGCTCGACGGTACATTCCTCTCATACTGGAACTCTCCTGGCGGATCGGTCTGCCATAACGACGTCATGGCCTTCTATGAGATCATGAAATATATGAAGACCGGCAAGAAGCTCTATCTATTCTTAAAGTCAAACGGCGGCGATGGAGAGGCCTCGCTCCGAATCGTAAACCTCCTGCGCAAGCATTTCAGCAAGATAATCGCTATTCTTCCGCTTGAATGTGCGTCTGCCGCCACCATGATCGCACTTGGTGCCGATGAGATCCATATGGGCCCTCTTGCCTACCTCACGGCGATCGACACCTCCCTCTGCCACAGCCTGTCACCTGTCGACAAGAACAACCAGACCGTAAGCGTTAGCCAGGATGAGCTCACCCGTGTAATCCGGCTCTGGCACGAATACAAGCAGGGAGCTGGAGAGAATCCGTACAAATCGCTTTACACTCACATCCATCCGCTGGTGTTCGGAGCGATCGACAGGGCAAGTTCGCTGTCAATAAAGTTGTGCAAGGAAATCCTTTCATACCATATAAAGGATGCAAAGGTTTCCGAGAAGATCAGCCAGCATCTCAACTCCAATTATCCCTCACACGAATATCCTATCACCCTCCGCGAGGCGGAACGCATCGGCCTGAAGGTCAAGCCAATTGACGCCGAACTCAACGACCTGCTGCTCGAGCTGAATTCCTGCTATTCCGAGATGGGACAGCGTGCCCTGACCGACTACGACGAGGAGAACTACCACAACAATGAGATACTCAACATCCTCGAGGGTGATCGGATCCAGATCTATTACCAGAATGACAAGGACTGGCACTACAGGAAAGAGGAAAGGAGATGGGTCCCCTTGAACGATCTTAGCTCCTGGTACAGGCAGATCGTATCTGGAAAGAAGATCACCTCCTCGAAGTTCCATATCCGATAAATTTCCGATAGGAAATCTATTTGCTTTTCAGAACCTTTTGTACGGTCTTGAATTCCTCCGAGTCCGACTCGGAGCCTGCAACAACCGCCTTCACAATGGCAACGATCTTTTTCTGCTGCTCAGGATTTATTCCAGCCCTTGCAAGGATATCAGAAATTCCTTCATCATATCTTTTCGCGCCTGCTGAAAAAAACAGAAGGACAAGGGACGTTTTGATAACACAAGGATCACATCCTGTCCCACCGAGAACTTCATCCGCGAGCCTGCAGGCCTTCTCAAGCTTATTCATGGATTCGGCGTCAGGTTTGAACTGCGAGACAAGCAAGGCCTTGACCTTTTCGATCACAGGTGACGCCGATTCGTTCTTTGAATCCCTACCGAGGCACTGGTCGGCGAACTTGCACCATTTCGCGCAGCCGAGATCAATCCTGGGATTCTTAATCTCATTGCCGCATTTCCTGCAGTTGAGGAACGGTTCGTCCTTCCAGAACTCAAGTTCGTTTCCGCAGTGCGGACATTTCAAAGTAAATATGTCCTCGGGTTTCCAGAATCTCATGTCCTGCCCCGGACACCTTGGTTTGCTGCTGTCAATTTTCATGTAAACATTTTACATAGAGAATAAATGTTTTGCAAATTGACAGCTTTTTTAGACCCAATTCACATTAGCACTATCCTGCAAATTACTTGAAGTTTGCTATAAAGCTGCAAAAGCCCGCTTTTATTTATTCGCCTGTATAATTATACTCTGAACGTTGATTTGACTGATGCAGTATTTTACCAAAATATTTTAGGAGGGTTATATGAGCAGGGGAAAAATCATTGATGCGTTGAAAAGCGGAAAAATCCTGGTTTCCGACGGTGCCTGGGGTACTTTCCTCCAGAAAAAAGGCTTGAAGCCAGGGGAGTGCCCGGAACTCTGGTGCATTGACCGTCCGAACGATGTCTTCGATGTCGCGAAAAACTATATCGATGCCGGAGCCGACATGATCGAGTCCGACAGTTTCGGTGGAACCTGCTACAAGCTTGAACACTATCACCTATCTGAAAGAACCTCTGAAATAAACGTTGCTGCTGCAAAGATCTCTCGCAAGGCCGCTGGCGACAACAAATGGGTGATTGCATCAATTGGTCCGACTGGAAAAATGCTTGTCATGGGCGATGTCACCGAAGATGATCTCTATAAGGCATTCAAGGATCAGGCTGTCGCTCTTGAAAAAGGCGGAGCCGACGCGCTCTGCATCGAAACGATGAGTGCAACCGATGAGGCCGCGATCGCCATCAGGGCCGCAAAGGAAAACACGAAATGCGAAATCATCTGCACGTTCACCTTCGAGCTTACTGCACATGGCGGATATAGGACAATGATGGGCGTCACCCCCGCAGATGCAGCAAAAGCCGCGATCGAGGCCGGTGCCGACATCATCGGTCCGAACTGCGGAAACGGGATCGAACGCATGATCGAGATCGTCAAGGAGATCAAGCAGGCCGCCCCGAAATCATTCATTCTCGTCCATGCAAATGCAGGGCTTCCAAAGAACGTGAACGGTGTTGACATCTTCCCGGAGACGCCTGAGGAGATGGCGAAGAGGGTTCCAGAGCTCATCAAGGCCGGAGCGAATATCATCGGCGGTTGCTGTGGGACGACACCGGCACACATCAAGGCTATCAAGCAGGCGGTGGATGCGTTCAAGAAGTAACTTGCAATTCGTAACTTGAAATTGGAAATTTGTTAAGAATGTGAAACAGGCATCTGGCCTGTGGAAAAAATAAAATTACAGGCGAGACACCTGTACCACATTGATAAAACAAACAGGAGAAACAATATGAAGACCAAATTCACAGCAACAGGTATCGGGAGCATGCCTTTTCCGGATCCAGACTACGCAGTAAAGGTCTCCCTATCCAAGATGTGCGACGCCCCTATCTGGCCACAGCTCCCGAAACTCGGGCTCCATGAACAGATGGAGATCCAATACTCCGAAGGCATGCCTTGCGCCGTAATCGACGAGGAAAAGCATAGAATGTATTTCGACACGTCCAAGGACTATTCGGAATCGTTCGCCCAGCTCTATGAAGGTTTCATCGCCGCAACTGAAGAAGGAGGGACGGAAGATTTCTCCAAGATGGCCATAAGTCCGGATTTCTCCAAGGGAATCTATGCCCTTGAAAAAGCCCTTCAGGCCAAAGGCGGAGCAAAACTACCATTCGTGAAAGTACAGACAACCGGTCCCTGCAGTTTTGCCCTGACACTCGTCGACGAGAACAAGCGAGCCATCTATTATAACGAAGAGTTCCGCGACATGATCGTCAAATCGCTTTCAATGAAGAGCCGCTGGCAGATCCAGAAGTTCCAGCCTTATGCCGAAAAGATCATCTGCTTCATCGACGAACCTATCCTCTCGGCATTTGGAAGTTCGACATACGTATCCGTAAAACGCGAGGATGTCGTATTCATGGTGAATGAGGTTTCTGAATCCATCCATGCGGAAGACGCACTTTCCGGGGTCCACTGCTGCGGCAATACCGAATGGAGCATCCTCATCGATGCAGGCGTTGACATAGTGAACTTCGACGCGTTCGGTTTCGGCGAGACGATCGCAATGTATCCCGAGGCCGTGAAGGCCCATCTCGAACGCGGCGGAATCCTGGCATGGGGCGTTGTCCCGACCTCCACTGCGATCAGGGAACAGACAGTCGAGAAGCTCGCCGCCCATCTCGAGAAGATGATGGACAACCTGGCTTCAAAAGGGATCGACAAGAAGCTTATCACTGAACAGGCGATGATCACACCCTCCTGTGGAACCGGATCGATGGATCCGGCCGATGCCGAGAAGGTGTTCGAGACACTGTTCCAGCTCTCGAATGAAATGAAGAAGAAATATGGTTTTTAATCGAACCGGTGTAACGGAGTATAGGTGTACCGGTGATTTGAAATTAGAAATTTGGATAAGATTAATTGTAATTCATTTCTGTGTGCTCTGTGGTTTGAAAATCGGAAATTGGCAATCGGAAATCTACAATGTCCTTTAAGATAGCAATTACAGGCAAAGGCGGGGTAGGAAAGTCGACGATATCGGCGGCGCTCGCCATGCTCATGGCCGGAAGGAAGAAAAAGGTGCTTGCCCTCGATTCCGATCCTGCTGCGAATCTCGCAGTTGCCCTCGGCATGCCTGAAGAGATGAGGAAGAAGATAGTCCCGATCTCAAAACAGAAAGCCCTGATAGAGGAGCGCACCGGAGCGAAGATCAACAGTTACGGGCAGATGTTCAAGATGAATCCGGAAGTCGCGGACATCGCCGACAAGTACGCCATCAAATACAATGATGTCTCCCTGATCGTCGTTGGCGCAATTGAAAAAGGCGGAAGCGGATGCGCATGTCCGGAAAACGTCCTGATAAGGGCACTTGTAACTAACCTTGTCCTCCACAGGAACGAGGCCCTCATAATGGACATGGAAGCCGGGGTCGAACATCTCGGCAGGGCGACCGCAAGCGGTGTCGACGGAATGCTGATAGTTGTGGAGCCCGGACAGCGTTCCGTGGACTGTGCAAAGGCGATAATCGGAATGGCTCATGACATCGGACTTAAAAAACTCCATATCGTAGCAAACCGAGTGACCGGACACGAGGATGAGATATTCATCAAGAATTCCTTCCCGGATCGGGAGATTCTCGGAGCGATTCCGTATTCGGAAAAGATCCGCAGGTCCGACATGAGCGGTGTTTCCGTCCTGGAGAAGATTGAACCTGCGACAAGGGAAGCTTTTGAAACAATCTTAAATAACCTGGAGAAACTTTTGAAATGAAAGCGGATGTAATGCGCGAGAAATATGTCCGTCTCATGACGGAGATCGAGGATCTTGAGGACAAGATCGAAAAGATGGAGAAGAAAGGCTCCAAGAAGGCTGGCAAGAAGTCCGAAAAGGAGCTTGTCCAGATGAAGGATGATCTCGCGGCAAAGAGGAATGAACTGACGAGGATCAGCGACGGCTGCGGAAAACCGCATGCGCATTGATGAAATTCAAGTTCCGGCGTAACGGAGTATGGGAGTATCGGTGATTTGAAATTAGCTCATAATAAATTGTAATTCATTTCTGTGTGTTCAGTGGTTAAAAATCGGAAATTGGCAATCGGAAATCTAAAATGACTTATAAGATAGCAGTGACAGGCAAAGGCGGGGTTGGCAAGACGACCATAACCGGTCTTATCATCAGCCGGCTTCTCGCTAACGGCAGGACTCCGGTGCTTGCCGTTGATGCCGATCCGAATTCCTGCCTGCACAATGTACTTGGTGTCAATGTTGACAGCACCGTCGGCAGAATACGCGAGGAGGTTCGCGAAGAAGCTTCAAAAGGAAAGGTCACCGGGATTTCCAAGCAGCAGATGCTTGAGATGAAGATTGCGGAATGCCTCGTCGAAGCGAAGGATTTCGATCTGATAGCTATGGGAAGACCTGAAGGCCCAGGTTGCTACTGCTATGCGAACAACGTGTTGAAGGATGTGATCCAGAAACTTTCAGCAAGCTATCCATACATTGTGATAGACAACGAGGCCGGGCTCGAGAACCTTTCGCGCCGCATCGTGCAGAAGGTTGATCTACTGGTGATGGTCTCGGATCCGACAAAAAATGGCATAGATACCATCAGACGCCTGCACAAGCTTGCTTTCGAGATGAAAATAGATTTCAAGAGGCTCTGCATCTTCATCAACAGGCTCAGGAACGGAAATATTCCTGAAGAAGCGAAATATCTGAAGAATGAAACGGAGGCCGATAACATAATAATGCTGCCGGACAACTCGGAGATCGCATCGTTTTCGGAAAAGGGCAAAGAACTGTCATCTCTTTCCAAGGAGAACGAAGTTGCCGGCATCATCGACGGATTCGTAAAACAATTGTCCTAAGGAGAAACACACATGGCCAAAGAAATAAAGAAACCGGAAGAACTGGTATCCGACCAGGCGTCTCTGGAGATGATACAGAAGTCCCAGATTGACTGCATCGAGACCTGCTTCGTCAGGGCCGAACAGCAGGGAATGCCCTGCAAGTTCGGAACGCTGGGCGTCTGCTGCAAGATATGCCACATGGGCCCGTGCAAGATAACGCCCAAGTCGCCGCGTGGAGCCTGTGGAGCCGATGCCGACACGATTGTTTCCAGGAACTTCCTGCGTGAAGCGGCGGCAGGAACAGCAGCTCATTCTGATCATGGTCGTCATCTCGCTTTGCTTTTCAAGAAGATCGCAGAAGGCAGGGAGCCAGACTACAAAATAACCGATGTCAAGGCCCTCTACAGGATCGCTGGAAAATATGATATCAAGACTGAAGGCCGCAGCCAACAGGAAATAGCAATTGAGCTCGCAAATGTTTTCATGGCGGAATTCTCCTCCCAGGAAGAACCTCTGAAGACCTTGAACCTCGCTCCTGAAAAAACGCGCACCGTCTGGAAGAAGGCGGGAATTGAACCCAAGGGCGCAGACAGGATGGTTGTCGAAGCAATGCACCGCACCAACATGGGAGTGGACCACGACTACAGGAATCTTCTCGACATGGCATTCAAGACCTCTCTCGCTGACGGCTGGGGGGGAGCGCATGTCGCCACGCAGATTTCCGACATAATCTTTGGTACGCCGGAACCGATTACCAGCAGCGCCAACCTTGGAGTACTTGAAGAAAAGAAAGTAAACATGATTGTCCATGGCCACGAGCCTGCTTTGTCTGAAATGCTCGCCACCGCGGTCTATGATCCTGAGATAATCGAATACGCAAAGAAGGCCGGAGCCGAAGGCGTAAATCTCGCAGGGCTCTGCTGTACCGCAAACGAAATCCTGATGCGCCGCGGAATAAACGTCGCAGGCAATTTCCTCCAGCAGGAACTCGCGATAATCACAGGGGCCGTTGAGATGATGGTCGTAGATGTTCAGTGCGTAATGCCGAGTCTTCCGTCGGTTGCCTCTTCCTACCATACTCTCGTTGTTTCTACTGCGGATATCGCAAAGACAATCGGCGCGATACACATGGAATTCGACGAGGACCACGCCTACGTTTCAGCGAAGAATCTGATCAAGAAGGCCATCGACAACTTCAAGAACCGCGATCCCAAGAAAGTCCAGATACCGAAGGTGAAAAACCAACTTGTCGCGGGATTCAGCGTCGAGGCAATAAGATACATGCTTGGTGGAAGGTTCAGGGCGTCGTTCCGTCCGCTCAACGATGCGATCATCCAGGGCAGGATACGTGGAGTCTGCGGAATCGTCGGTTGCAACAACATCAAGACAAAGACCGATTTCTATATCAATACTATTACAAAGGAACTCATAAAGAGGAATGTGCTTATCCTCAAGACAGGATGCGCTGCCCAGGCTTCTGGAAAGGCTGGCAAGCTCACTCCAGAAACCGCACTTGATGAGGCCGGACAAGGACTTCGCGAGGTCTGCGAGGCGGTCGGAATCCCGCCAATCCTGCACATGGGAAGCTGTGTTGACAACACGCGCATACTTGAAGCGGCATCAGAGATCGTCTATGAAGGCGGACTTGGCGACAGCATTGCAAAAGTTCCTGCGGTCGGCGTTGCCCCCGAATGGATGAGCGAGAAGGCAGTTGCGATAGGATGTTATTTCGTAGCGTCCGGTGTCGATGTGATACTTGGACAGCCCTTCCACATCTCCGGATCGGAGAACGTGACGAAATATCTCGACTCTGAGGCGAGGGAAAAGTATGGAGGTGGATTCATCCATATTCCAGATCCTCTGCAGGCTGTTGAGAAGATCATGGAGCTGATAGAAGCCAAACGCGAGAAGCTCGGTATCAACAAGAAGGCCGAACGCAAGCTGCTCGACATGAAAGATAGGAGAACTGGCAATGTCTAAAATAATATGCGGAAGCGCGATCGACGGAGCCGTTGAATGGGTGGCGAAGGCCGAGGCCATTCTCGATAAGGCGATAAAGGAGAAAGGCGAATCGTGCACGGTCGGATTCCCGAATACCGCCTACTATCTGCCGATCATATACTCGTTCACCGGCGAAAAGATGGAGAAGCTCTCCGACCTAAGAAGAATATTGAACATGGCGAAAAGCATCCTCCCTCCACGACCTGCCGACAAGGTATGGCTGCCCTATCTAGGAAAAGCGCTCGATGCCGGAGCTGCCGCACTCTTTGCATGCGAAGTGATCGAGGCATGCAAATATCTAATTGGACCAAATCCTGTCAACGGCATCTGGCTCGGAGCGGCCAACGATGTAATTATGCGTGAACGTGGTATCGAATTCGTGGATGGGACTGCGCCCGGATTCGCAGCGATTACCGGTGCCGCACCGAACAACAAGATCGCAGTGAAAATCGCCCGCGAGCTCCAGGAAAAGAACCTCTACGTGTTCATGGCAGGATGCACAAATGGAAAGCAGTTCGCAGAACAGCTCGCTGAGGAAGGCGTTCAACTCGGTTGGGAAACGCGACTGGTTCCGTTCGGCCGTGATGTATCAGCTCTGGTATATGCGCTTGGGTTCGCCAGCCGCGCGGCGCTTTCGTTCGGAGGCGTCAAACCCGGCGACTTCAGGGCAAACCTCAAATATAACAAGGACAGGATTTTTGCTTTCGTGCTCGCATTGGGTGAAGTCACAGCCGACAAGTATGCGGCGGCCGCAGGAGCGATCAACTACGGGTTCCCGGTGATCGCTGATACCGCGATTCCTGAGATCCTGCCCACCGGTGTCTGCACATATGAACATGTAGTTTCGCGAATTCCGCACGAGACAATGGTCGAAAAGGCTCTTGAGGTCAGGGGCTGCAAGATCAAGATAACAAAAGTTCCGATACCGGTTCCTTATGGACCAGCATTCGAGGGCGAACGAATCCGCAAGGCTGATGTCCATGTCGAATTCGGAGGAAACAAGACTCCTGCATTCGAGTTTGTGACAACGGTTGATCTTGAAAGCATCAATGATGGTGAGATTGAAATCATCGGTCCCGATATCGACAAGGTGAAAGAGGGTGAAGCCCTTCCGCTCGGGATATGGGTAGAGGTGGCCGGACGCAAGATGCAGTCTGATTTCGAACCTATCCTTGAGCGCCAGATCCATCATCTGGTCAACGGCGCGGAGGGAATCTGGCACATGGGCCAGCGCGACATCATCTGGACGCGCGTCTCGAAGAACGGTTTCGCAAAGGGACTGAGACTGCGCCATTACGGTGAAATACTGCACGCCAAACTTCTTTCCGATTATCCAGCTATCGTCGACAAGGTAAAGGTCACACTGATTACCGACACAAAGGAAGTCGAAAAGCGTCTTGCTGCGGCAAGAAAGGTCTATGATGAACGCAACCGCCGTCTCGAATCGATGACTGATGAATCTGTCGACACATTCTATTCATGCCTGCTCTGCCAGTCGTTCGCGCCTAACCACGTCTGCATAATCACACCTGAACGACTTGGCCTCTGCGGTGCCTACAACTGGCTCGATGGAAAAGCCGCGTTCGAGATAGATGAGACTGGACCCAACCAGCCGGTAAAAAAAGGCGAATGCATTGATCCTGTAAAGGGAATATGGAAAGGCATAAACGACTACGTTTTCACCAACAGCCACAAGACAGTCGATGCGTTCTGCGCCTATTCTATCATGGACAGGCCGATGACAAGCTGCGGATGCTTTGAAGTCATCTGCGCATATCTGCCGGAATGCAACGGTGTCATGGTCGTCAACCGCGAATTCCAGGGGGATACGCCTGTCGGAATGACATTCTCCACACTTGCCGGAAATGTCGGCGGCGGACAGCAGACCCCGGGATTCATGGGCTGTGGCAAAGTCTTCCTTACCTCGAGAAAATTCCTCGGTTCGGAGGGAGGTTTCAGAAGACTAGTATGGATGCCTAAGGAACTGAAGGAGCTTCTCGCCGCGGATCTCAAGCTACGTTTCAAGGAACAGGGAGTTCCGGACCTGCTTGAAAAGATCGCCGACGAGACAAACGCGGTGGAAGCCGGCGAAGTCCGCAAATATCTTGAGAAGGTTGGACATCCCGCCCTTAAGATGGATGACATGACGATACATTCGCATTCTGCCACCACGGAACAGGCGAAACAGCCGGAACAGGAGGCGGCACCGGCGGAAATACAACCGATCGAGAAGATAGATGCTCCTGCCGTGGACAAAAAATCAGAGGAGGAGGAAATGAAGATAACCCAGGAACTGGTGAACCAGTTGAAGACGCAGATCGCCAAGGAGATCTCCGAAGAGCTCAAGTCGACGATCGCCAAGGAGATAGTCAGGGATATCATCGGTACCCTGAGCGATAAATATATGGGCGGAAAGATTCCGCAGGAACAGCCGGCAATAGTTAAAGAGGTACAGAAGACTGAAACGGCTCCTGCAAAAACAGCTGAAGCGCCAGTTGAGAAACCTGTTGCCCCGGCGGTACCAGCCCCCTCTCCTGTTGAAAGGTTCTCTTCCCTAAAGACCTTCAAGATCCGCAAGGACAAATGCGAAGTTCCTGTATGGTCAGTCAAGCTTGGTGCAACCAAGAAGGAAGGTGGCACGCGCGGAAAAACTTATTCCGTCGGCGGTGCCACATGCATGCCTTTCCATCTCTGGGAAGGCGAGATGCCGAACAGACCTCTCGTGGCAATGGAAGTGTTTGACGTTCTCAGCGACAAGTATCCTCAGGTGCTAAGGAATGTCTATGGCGATCTCCTTGCGAATCCCGCAAAGATGGCGAAGGTCTGCGTAGAGAAATACGGTGCAGATCTAATAAGCGTCCGCCTCGAAGGAACCCATCCGGAAAAAGGAAATCGTTCTCCTGAGGATTCTGTGAAACTCGTCAAAACTGTCCTCGAGGCCGTTGACGTGCCCCTCATCATAACTGGACACAACAATTTCGAGAAGAACAACGAGGTGATGAAGGCTGTCGCCCAGGCATGTGCTGGTGAAAACCTTCTTCTCAACTGGGTCGAACAGAACAATTACCGCACGATCGCCGGAGCCGCAATCGGATATGGACATTCCCTCGTGGCGCAGTCGCCGATCGACGTCAACATCGGAAAACAGCTGAACATCCTCCTGACAAACATGGATGTGAAGGCCGAACAGATCGTCATGGATCCGATGACAGGTTCCGTTGGCTACGGCATCGAATACACTTACTCGGTAATGGAACGCATGAGATACACCGGCCTGATGTGTGACAAGATGCTTGCGGGTCCTATGATCGTATCGCCCGGACAGGAGACAGCCAAGGTGAAGGAGGTCAAGGCAGAGGAGAAGGACTTCCCGGCCTGGGGAGATCTCAAGAAGCGTGCAGCTCTTTGGGAATACACGACTGCGGCGAACCTGCTTTATTCAGGTGCTGATATCCTGATCATGTACAGTCCGGATGCGGCAGTCGCGATCAGAAAATTGATAACGAAATTAATGAGCAAATGATCAGCCACAGAGGCACAAAGGCACAGAGTTTAAAATGAATGGAAATCAAATAATTATTTCTTTGTGGCTCAGCGATAGAATAATTTTTTAATATAGGAGGCATTAATCATGGCTTTGACAGGTTTACAGATACAGAAACTTCTTCCAAAGACGAACTGCAAGGAATGCGGTTCGAACACATGTCTCGCCTTTGCAATGAAGCTTGCGGCGAAGAAAGCGGAACTTTCCGAATGTCCCTATGCCTCCGAAGAGGCTAAGAAAGTACTCGGAGCGGCGAGCGAACCGCCGGTAAAATCAATTGTCCTTGGCCCTGAAAAGAAACTGAAGCTCGGAGAAGAGACAGTTCTCTACAGGCACGAGAAGACCTTTGTCAACCAGACAGCCCTCGCCGTGAACATCAATGACAACGACAAGCCCGAATCAATTGAAAAGACTCTCCGCGCCGTCGCCGGCTATGTGCTTGAGCGTGTCGGAGAGAAACTTGTCGTGGACATGATCTGCGTAACAGGCAAGAGCGGGGATCCTGCGAAATTCGCAAACATATGCTCAAAGGCCTACGAGATCGTGAAACGTCCTGTGATCATTAGGAGTTCCAGTGTACAGGACCTTTCGGCAGCGGCAAAGGCGTTGAAGGGATCGAACAGCCTGATCGCTTCAGCGAACCCGAAGACCTTTGAAGAACTAAGGAAGATCGCGGAGGAGAACGGACATGCACTCGCGATTACAGCCCCGAACCTTGACGAACTTTCCGCTCTCACTGCGAAACTGAAGGATTCGGGTTTCAACAATATCATCCTTAACTTCGAGACCTTTTCGCTTTCTGAGCAATTCCAGGTGAACTCGATCGCACGCAGGGCGGCATTGAAGGATTCCTTCAAGCCACTCGGATATCCTTCGCTCAAGTTCATCGACGGCGGTGAGATGTTCGATATCGCAGGCGAAGCGATAAATGAGATCACAAAATACGGAGGAATTTGTGTTCTTCCATATTTTGATTCAGCTATGCTGGTATCACTCATGACGCTCCGCCTAAACATTTATACTGATCCCCAAAAGCCGATACAGGTCGAACCAAAAATATATTCCATTGGCGAACCGGACAAGAATTCGCCGGTCTTTGTCACGACAAACTTCTCGCTCACATACTTCATCGTTTCCGGAGAGATCGAGAACAGCGGGACGAATGCGTGGCTTATCGTTCCCGAATGCGAGGGCATGAGCGTTCTCACAGCCTGGGCTGCTGGGAAATTCTCAGGCGCATCGATAGCGAAATTCATAAAGGGAATCGGTCTCGAGCAGCAGGTTTCAACACGAGAGATCATAATTCCCGGATATGTCGCACAGATCAGCGGAGAACTTGAGGAAAGCCTCCCGGGCTGGAAAGTTGTCGTAGGTCCGCAGGAGGCCGCAGATATTGAGAGTTTCGTTAAGGCAAGGATAAAGTAACTCGGGCATTCGTGCCCGAGATTCCGTAACGGAGTATCGGAGACTGGGCGAAACGGAGAAAAGATTTAACTCAGAAACAATGCTATGCCAGTAATCACATTCAAGCCTTCTGGAAAGACGATTGATGTTCCTCCGGGGACCGAACTCCTAGAGGCCGCAAGGAAGGCCGGGGTGAAGATCGATTCACCCTGCGGTGGAAAAGGTTCCTGTGGAAAATGCATCGTGCATGTCATTTCCGGAATTGTCGATTCCGACAGTCTCGGCGTCCTGCCGCAGACGGCCGTCGCCGAAGGCTATGTACTTGCATGCAAGACGAAAGTCCTTGACGGACCTATAACCGTCGATGTTCCCGAACAGGTCGGCAGGATAGGTGGAAAATTCACCAAGGCGACCACAGAGGATTTCAATCTGATCCGACAGGAACTTCTTCCCGAACGCTGGGAATACGAGCCTCTCGCCATCAAATGGATGATAAAGGTTCCTGAGGCGAAGATCGAGGACGGCCTTTCCGATCTTGACCGCCTTTCACGTGCCTTGAAAAGGGAATGGGGGGAATGCGAGATCATCTACAGCCTTCCTGTCCTCAGAAAAATCCCGGAGACGGTCCGCGCAAAGGATGGAATGGTCACTTTCACTCTCATCAATGATGCGAAACGCTGTTATGTTATCAACATCCAGCCTGGTGACACTACAGTCCAGCATTACGGACTTGCAGTAGACGTCGGGACCACGACCGTAGCAGTTGAATTAGTCTATCTCTTCCTCGGGGAAGTTGTCGCAGTCAGGAGCGACTACAACGACCAGATCGACTGCGGACTCGATGTTATAAGCCGAATCAATTATGCGAAGAATCCAGAGAGGCTCGATGAACTGAGGAAGAGAGTCCTTAGCTCAATCAACCGTCTTATAAAGCAGGCTGCAGAAAGTCATAATATTGATCTGAATGACATTTCGAGCGGAGTCATCTCCGGGAATACCGCGATGATCCACCTTATGCTCGGGATAAATTCAGAGTATCTGCGACTTGCTCCGTATACGCCTACAATAAGAGAATCGCCGTTCCTGACTGCTGCTGAGGTAGGGCTGGACATCAACCCTCAGTCCTGGCTTTATTTCTCCCCGCATGTCGGAAGCTATGTCGGCGGTGACATCACGGCGGGAATCCTCTGCACTGATCTTGCAACTGACAGCAAGGAGATAAGTCTTTTCATCGACATCGGGACGAACGGTGAGCTTGTGATAGGAAATTCAGATTTCATGCTCACATGTGCGTGTTCCGCAGGACCGGCATTCGAGGGAGGTGGCATTGAATTCGGGATGCGTGCTGCGATCGGTGCCGTGGAAAAGGTCGAGGTCGATCCGAAGACCGGACGTGCGCATTACTGGACGATCGGAAATGTAAAGGCAAAGGGGATCTGTGGCTCCGGAATGATCTCGCTACTGGCAAGCCTTTATCTTACAGGCTGGATAGATGCATCCGGCAAGTTCAATCGACAGAACAAGTCAAAACACGTCATTGTGGAGGGACGATTCGCGAAATATCTGATTGTTCCGGCCAAGGAAAGCGCGACCGGAAAGGACATCACTATAAGCGAGATCGACATTGAGAACATTGTCCGTGCAAAGGCGGCAATATATTCCGCATGCAACCTTATGCTGGAACAGGTCGGGATGAAGTTCGAGGATCTTTCGAGGGTATATATCGCTGGCGGATTCGGGAGATCTCTCGATCTGGAGAAGGCGATGGTGATAGGGCTTGTGCCGGATCTTCCCCGGGAAAAGTTCCATTATATCGGGAACTCCTCGCTGATGGGCACATACATGGTACTCCTCTCGAAGGAATTCCGTGAGAAACAACTTGAGCTTGCCAGGAAGATGACCTATGTCGAGCTCAACACCGCCCCGGCTTACATGGACCAGTACACCGGTGCCCTCTTCCTCCCGCACACCGACATCAACAGGTTCCCGACCGTGAAGAAGATGAAGGAGGATCTCACCACGAAGCTCGCGAAGGACACGAAGTAATAATAGACTGGATAACAGGATTTACAGGATTATCTTATTGTCATGGAAAATCCAAAACCACCATATCCAAATTGGAGAAAAGGATTGAAAAACGGATTTACCCTTGCCCTACTCAGCCTAATTCCAGGTTTTTTCTATTCTCTTACGGCCATTCCAATAAGTATTTCTAAACATCCGACTCCTCGCCCTTTTGGTTATAACTTTTTCCATTACATGCTCCCATGGATACTTATAATATTCATAACCACTTTTATCATCTGGGGCTTGCTAAATGCCTTTTTAATTTCAACAAAGAAAGAATGATTTCTTGTCCGTGAAAGTCTGTGGCTAATAATCTTTTAGGTGTGGCAAATGTCAAAGATAGACGGATTCCAGGAAGCGATCAAGATAGCTTCTGCGAAACTCGCAAAAGCGGATCTAGCCGCGCGTGCGGACAAACTCGGTTTCAGCTTCATTGACAAGAACACTATTCAGATCCGCGTGCTTGGTTCGGATTGCACTGTTGATACAAAGACTTTCGAGGTTAAGGACAAGAAAACCGGAAAGGCTGTGAGACCTGACCTTAAAATAATCATCCTCCACTACCTTTCCTGCGAGAACAAGATCGTCGAGACCGATAAGCTGATCAACTTCCGGGATCTTCCCGGTGGCCAGTTTTACATTGAACCATATAAATCAAGAAGTGTCAATATCCTTTCCACGGTGATAAGGGACGACATCGCAAAGCTGAAGAAGAATCTTGTCCGTCTTGACTGCAAGGATAAGACACCTGGTGACGTCGGGGCGGAGATACATGTGATCGGCAAAATAAAGGTAGAACTGATCTACTATAAAAGCGATGATGAAATGCCTGCAACTGCGGATTTTGTATTCGACTCATCCATAAAGAACGTGTTCAGCACCGAGGACGTGGCGGTGGTCGCTTCGTTGATATGCAGGATGTTGATACAATAAGAGGTATTTCCTCAGCATACTCCATAATTGTCTCGTCTTTCGGCTTGTTTGCCATAACCAAGAAACGGCAATGGTTGAAGCTAAGAGTGGAGTGAGGGCGAAGAATGGTCGGGACGGTGAGATTCGAACTCACGACCTACAGACCCCCAGTCTGTAAAACACTTCTATGGCACTTTCCTTTAGCCTCATTCACAAACTGTTATAAACTGCCATAAACTTGTTTCTACGGTAGCAATTACGGTAGCAGTTTTTCGGGCCTCTACATTAGGCATTTCCGCAACCTTTCTATACTATACAGTCACGTGTTTAGCCGTCAAACCAGTGACTTAATTATCCTTCAAATTGTGGTATAATAGCTGAGAGCGTTCTCATTACCTTTCCAGTTCCCCTGCCCTTGCTTAATTTCCCGGCTTTTGCTGGTACAATAACTGTCTTCAAGATATAGCCCTCAATATGTCGTCCCGTGGGACGACAGCATGCAATCCAAGGAGCTAGCCTATGAACACCGACATCATGAAGCACGAGTCCATCACGGCGATAGTCGCGCAGGTGAACAGGTCCAGGGACGACTTCGCCAGGGCCGCCGACATACTTGAGAAGGCCGAGAAGGATCTCGCCGCCGTGCTGGGCGAATACAACGCCCACATCCTGGAGCATTCCATAGACAGGGACAAGTGCCTGGCCCGGATAAAGGGCAATGCATGGGGATACATCCTGAAAAGGTCCGGCGTCTACGAGTTCTGCTCCATACGGCAGCGCGATGAGATAAACCGCCAGATGGCCGATGAGAAGAACCTGCCCGAGTTCACATTCGAGAACATCCAGGCATGGTTCGAGAGCTACGCCATAAATATCGACAGGCTGTTCGAGGACTCCATCAAGGAGGTTTTCGACTGGCTGCGGCCATGGAAACGTGACGGCTACAAGACGAACAACAGGGAGATCATTGGCAGGAAGGTGATCAAGAGCTGGGTGTTCGAGAACATCTGGAACGGCAGGATGGGGATAATCTACTATAACGACAAATACCTGCAGGCGATAGACAACGTCTTCCATCTGATGGACGGCAAAGGCGTAGCGAAATACCCCGGCAACCTCATCACGGCAATCAGGGAGGCGTGCCAGCACGGTCAGATGTCATGCGAGACCGATTACTTCATCGTGAAGTGGTACAAGAAGGGAACCATGCATATGGAGTTCAAACGGCAGGACCTGCTGGACAAGGTCAACGCCAAGGCGGGAGGACTAAATCTCGGTGCCGACCTCTTTGGGAAGCAAGAGGCGATAATAAAGGCAGATGGAGGCAACTATGAAAACACCGGCACAGATAATAACTGACAATAGGCGGGAGTTCACGAGGATTTTCAACCTACCTGTCGACGAGTTCATGGATCCGCTGCTGACGGTGATTACCAGGAGGTTCAGCATAGACATCATAAAGCTCGACGACTGGATGGCTGCGCACAAGGGCTACAGGGACGGATCGCTGGAGGACTTCATAAGGAAGACCTATGGGGAAGATGCCGTGAGGTTCATATGGGAAAACATATAGAGGAGGAAATATGATCAGGATTATGAAATCGAATCTGCTTGAAG
The DNA here is from genome assembly GCA_964600895.1 of uncultured Victivallis sp. Taxonomy (GTDB): domain Bacteria; phylum Verrucomicrobiota; class Lentisphaeria; order Victivallales; family GWF2-50-93; genus GWF2-50-93. The sequence goes on along the minus strand of CAZRKP010000034.1, from coordinate 20,782 downwards.
CCTTGAGAGGGCTGTCGAAGGTCGTGTGCTCGAAGACCAGCCTGCCGATATTATCGTGCGTGAGGATCACAGCTGACAAGGAATCAGCGGCGCTCAGCGGCACCGATCTGGAGCAGTGGCTCGAGTGCCGGGTCCCTGCGGAGGTTGCCGAGCCTATGGAATGCATTGTCAGCCTTGATAAGCTGAAGGGGTTCATAGAAGGCGGCGACACCAGGAACATGATCAGCATCGCAGCTGCAGGAAAGAACATAAGACTTACGATGGATGTTGCGGGACAGCCGATGGAAAGGAGCCTCGAAGCTATGCCGTTGGAGGACTGGCCTCAGTTAAAGACGGCTCCGAAGGTGATGGCTCCTATAAGCAAGGACATCTTCAATTTGATGAAGCTTGCATATCCGTCGGCGTCGAAGGACGATACGCGGAGGGCGATTACCGGCATATGTCTGGACAAGGACGGGGTATCGGCAACGGACGGCTCGCAACTTGTGAGACTGAACTGTGCGCTTCCACTCAAGGAGCAGGTAATACTGCCGAACACGAGATTACTGGCATCAGGCTTTTTCAAGGATGATGGCGCTATGGGGGTGATCATGGACAAGAAGGACATCACGCATGTCTGCTTCCAGTCCGGGCCGTGGAGCTACACCGTAAGATGCATCGTCGCCAACTATCCGGACTTCAGCCATGTGATACCTAGGGACGAGGATCTCAGGAACAGGATTGTGTTCGCCGCCGAGGATGTCGGCATGCTGGAGAAGTCCATCCCGAAGATCGAGGGTTACAAGGACGACGGATACGGCATTGTCATGTATGCCGGCAGCAAAGGCGTGAAGTTCATGTCGCGGCAGCCGTCCAGCAATGTCAAGATCGAGACGAAGGCCGGATACAAAGGCGTGGAAATGCTTGCCGCCATGAACAGGAAATACATAATGCGGGCGCTGGAGCTCGGGTTCACCGAGTTCAAATTCAGCGATGCATATTCCCCGTTCATGGCCAGCAACACTACTGGCATCTACGTGTTCATGCCTATGCGGAACGTGAGGGACATTGAAGCGTGCTGGAAGAAGATTGGAATAAACCCAAAAGAGGAGGATGTCATGACGGAGAAGAAAACAGAGACAGCGGCGTCCGAGAAGAAAGTCGAAGCGCATGTTCCGGCGAAAGCCGGGATGCAGTTCAGAACCCAGGTTGCACAGGAACAGGCACCGGCGGATCCGTTCGAGGAACTGCGGGTGGCGGCTGAAGGTATCAGGCAGGCGGCAAAGTCGCTTGCGGACTCGGCGGCGCTGATCCAGAGGAAGGTCGCCGATGCACAGCGGACGGTGAAGCTCAGGGAGAAGGACTACAAGGAGACCCGCGACCTCATCGAGAGGATCAAGGCCAAGGCGGCTTAAACCAGGTACTCAATAACCGAAGGCCCGTTCCTGCATCTGCGGGGCGGGCCTTTCCATTTATGAAAGGACGATATGAACTTCTACGAAGTCATTCTTGGCGTGATCAGCCAAGGCAGGGAGATCGGCAGGGTCTGCGTGCTCGTGGCGGCGACAAGCCCGTTCACTGCAGCGTCGCAGGCGGAGGACGAGATAGACAAGTCCTACGGCAGCGGCACCTACAGCCACGCCGTGAAGGTCAACGAGATATCGGAGGACGAGTTCCATTGCCTTTACGCGGCATAACCGGCCCCGGGCAATCCGGCAGGAGAAGTTATGAGGAAGATTCTCTGGGATACTGTGAAGAAAAGGGCGGCGGCGGACTTCAGCTGCCCGTTCATTGCAGAGACAACTGTTGAACGAACCGCGCCATATGCGCTGCTGATGACACTGGAGAACCACAGGCCGTGGCGGGCTAACATGTCGGCTCTGCTCGAAGCAGGCCGCAGGACGATAATGCAGTGGGACATCCGCAGGGCAGCAACCCTGCGCGAACTGTTCCCGCAGTGCATGCCCGGCGGTGAATTCTCATGCGGCTATGACGGGAGAGGTCGCTGGGTATTGCTTTTTGAAGATAAAAAGAAAGGAAAGGACTAATGCTGAAACTTAATGCGTCATACCAGAAGAAGGTGTGGGGTGACACGCCTTCTGAATCGAGAGGATTTCTGGCATCCATAGAAGTCGAGCTGCCCGACGGGCTGAACGACGACCAGCTCAGGCAGAGGATACACAATACATTCGAGCTGGTGAAGAACTCTGTCGAGAACGAGATCAATGGCAAGGCGATATCTGCTCCAACAGCAGCTGATGCACAGCCGATACAGCCTCCACAGGCGAACGGCGGGGGCAAGAACGGACACATGCCTGCTACGAAGAAGCAGGTGAACTTCCTGCTGGATCTCGCCAAGGAGAAGGCCGTGGACATCACGCCAGCCCTGAGGAGGCTCAATGCCGGCAGCGCATACGACCTTACGAGGGAGCAGTGCAGCCAGCTGATCGACCAGATACGATAAACAAAGGGCGCCGGTACTGCGGCCACCGCCGACAGCTGCCATGTCGCCGGCGCCCTTCTTCAACAGGAAAGGAAACTTATGCCTATTCCGGAAAACTATCTGAAGACGCCTCACTGGTCATATTCCAGGCTGAGCGGTTTCCTGTCATGCTCGCTGCAGTGGGCGTTCAAGTACCATTACAGGATCATGCCGGAGCACACCCCGGTGAACCTTGTGTTCGGGAAGGCGTTCCACAGCGCGGCCACATTGATAGCGGTTAACAGGAAGGAGAACAGGAGCTTCGCTGCAGTCGAGGCCGAGGACTTCTTCAGCGAATGCTTCCTCCAGGAGTGCAGGAGCTCGGAGAACATGAGTTTCGGCGACAGCAATGAAAACGCCTGCGACATGATGGGCAGGAGCATGGTTGCTTGTCTTATTGAGAACTGGCCGCAGGGCGAGGTTGTCATCGATGCCGGAGTTCCGTTCAGGGTGCCGCTTGTCGGCTATGACGGGCTGCCGGTGTCGGACAAGGTTTTAATCGGCGAGTTCGATCTCATTGTAAGGCTTCCTGACGGGACCGTCGCGATCATCGACTGGAAGACGGCGGCGAGGAAGTGGCCCGCGGACAAGGCGTCGAAGGACATGCAGGCGACATGCTACCTCTATGCCGGATGGAAGGAACGGCGGATGGATCCCGGAAATACGCTGTTCAGGTACGATGTCGTGACCAAGACCGAAAAGAGTTCGGTCACACGTTATCCGACGATGAGGAAGCACGACCATTTCCAGAGGATGCTGAAGATTGCCGGCGCTGTGGAGAAGGCAATCAAAGCCGAATCCTTCATACCGAACGAGGCCAGTTATTTCTGCGGGGACTGCGTGTATGCCGGAGCATGCCGGGAATGGCACAGGAAGCAGGCAACTGCCATCTCCACCGGCAATCACAGGCCAGCGGAGAGGATGGCGGCATGAAAGTGAAATACGACGTTGCGACCACGGCCTTTTTCAAGAGGCTGGAGGACGAGTGGGAGCCGCAGCCCAAGTTCCTGCTGACAGGGCACGGGATAAAGGAGATAACCGCAAGATACGCAATAAAGGAGAAGGCGAAGATGGAGAACAATCTGATACTGCACTGCGGCGCCAGGAAGGTGTCGCGGGATGAACTGAGGGATGTGCTGACGCCGAAGCCCACGATGTCGTGGAGGCCGGTGCCGCACTACGAGGTGGCTGAGCTTGTCACCCACGTGGCGAAGCACAGGGGCTATGAGCTGGTCAAGGAGGAATACGGCCTTGCCGGTGACGGGATGAAGATGTTCGGGGTGCTTAATTTCGCAAATCCGGGCGGAAGCGGATGCACCAGGGCTCTGGGCATAAGGAACAGCCACGACAAGAGGTTCGCGCTGGGACTTGTAGTTGGAGAAAGGATCGCGGTTTGTGACAATATGAGTTTTGGAGGGGAGGTCGTGATCCGCAGGAAGCATACTGCGAGGATCGAAATCGAGGAACTGATACCGGGAGCCTTCGACAAGCTCGGTGAACAGTATGTCCGCTTCGAGCGAAGGATCGAGACCATGAAGCTTGAGATGCTCAGCGCGGACCAAGCGCGTGTGATCACGGTGATGGCCGCTGAGATCAAGGCGATCCCGTCAAGCGATATCGTTCCTGTGCTGGACGAGTTCAGGGAACCGCAGCATGCAGAGTTCAAGGAGCCCACGAAGTGGAGTTTGTACAACAGCTTCACGGAGACGGCGAAGAAGTATTCTCCCATGAGGGCCGACTTCTGCTACAGGAGACTGGCCGGGCTGTTCGACCTCAAATGAAAGGAGTCTGCAATGGACATCAGCCATTACAGGATACACAGGATTCCGAAGAGGGATGGTTTCATGAGGATCATCCACGAACCTGAGCCGGAACTCAAGAGGAAGCAGCAGGGCATACTGCGCTGGCTTACGGCAAGAGGGATACGTCCGAGTTCATACGCGCATGGATTTGCCAGGGGAAGATCGACTGCAACACATGCAAGATTGCATGTCGGGAAAAAGGTCGTGCTGAAGATGGACATCAAGGACTTCTTCGGGACGACGAAGATGGGACAGGTAATTACGGCGCTGATGCAGGCCGGACTGCCGGGCCAGCTTGCAAAAGATATCGCAAACACATGCACACTTGATGGGTATCTTCCGCAGGGAGCTCCGACAAGCCCTTTCCTCGCCAATATTTCGGTGAAGGGCATGGATGTCAGGCTTGCGGCACTCGCGAAGAAGTACGATGCCACATACTCCCGCTATGCGGACGACCTCTGCTTCAGCTCGGACAACACCGAGTTGAACGAGATCATCCCACAGGTGGAGTTCGTGCTCAAGCAGTGCGGATACCAGCTGAACTACAAGAAGACAAAAGTAATGCGCAAGGGTAGAAGGCAGATCGTGACTGGAATCGTAGTAAACCGCAAGGTCAACATTCCCAGAAAGCTGAGAAGGAACATCCGTGCAGGTCTCCACAATGTGAAGACCGCTCTACTCGACGGCAACTCCTTCGATGAGGATTGTTATGCAAAGCTAAAGGGGATGGTCGCTTATTTCCAGTCGGTGAACATTGAAGCCACGAAAAGCTTCAGGCAGGACATCCGGGAGATCGAAAGGCTCCTGGAGGCCCGTGCAATGAGCATGAGTTCGAAGATAGCAGCTTGATTACATAGGCGTTTTGGCAACATGCCGTCCATAGTGGAATGTCTCTGGATGTTCCAGACTGGGCGCGAACTGTGGCGCAGCGCCACAGCGTTCAGGTCAGAATTGGTCTGATCAAAGGTCTTCCGGGTCCCCCGGCTGCTCTTCCCCAGAGTACCTCTGGGTCCGCTCAGCCCGGGGACCTCTACAGACATATGCAAGACGCTTCCAATTTAAAAAAGGCTTGGCATCGCATCTCCCCGTCAAAAGGGAGGGCCGGACGGCGCAGCGCCGTCATCGGAGAGACAGGATTTTCCTGTTGAATGTTCTACGGCTCAGGATCCAGGAATGGGACTTCCTGGATCCACCGCCCGTAGAAGGCAAGCCATTTCCCAACCAACAACGAAAGGAACCTCATATGGACGAGATTCTGATAACAGGCGGACGTGCAGTCCTGCGCTCTGTGCAGGAGGCGAAGGCCGTGACCATCGACGACTTCTACGATGAGCTTGCAAGATCGGCAGGCGTGAGGACGCCGATTCTGCCCGAACGTGTGATCTTCTACGCGGCAAGGAGCGAATACAAGCTCTACATGACGCACCAGGCTCCTGCGGCTAAGAGGATAAAGGTCAGGCTCAACGGCCTGCCGACCAGGGAGTATTCGCTCAGTCTGCCGCATGTGTACTTCATGCACCTGTACTACAACGCGGCGCTGGACTCCATATATGTGTTCTGCTCCGGCGGACCAGTGCATGAGACGACGGACATGCTGTACAGGCTCCCGTTGAAGAACATCCATGGGGACGGCCTCGTGTGCATCGGCGATGACCTGAAGTTCGACATCGCTGGAAGGTTTGGCGAGAAGATAGGAAAGACCGAGGACTTCTTCTGGGACTCGCTCTTCAACTCCGATCTGGACAGCGCGTTCAGCAGTGCGCTGCCGGATGTGTTCAGGGACGATGACCCACTGGCCAAGTGGGAGCAGATGTCGTCCGAGCCGGGATTTGATCCTGCGAAGATCCACTGGAAAAGGAACAGGACTCTCAACGAGACGGTCAACATCCTGCTGGAGGGCTGAACAATGGACAGGATCAAAAAGGCGATGGACAGGATAAAGCGGTATCCCGTCACACTGGATAGCTGCTTCAGGAGGTTCTTCGAGATGGGCACTCCGGGCCTCAGGGACTTCAAAGGCAAGCTTGACGAGGTGATGGCCGCACGGCTCACGATGCATCTCAGGGACGACAGGGACTGCATCAACCGGGACATCGAACAGGAGGGATTCGAAAAGCTCGCGGCGGTGATCAAGAGCTGCCCGGAGAATGTAAAACCTAAAAGGAAAGGATCAGGAAATGCCAATACCAGTCGTGGGCGCAGGCGGCAAAATGCCTGATGCGCCGGCATACATAGTCGGAAAGGACGGATTCTACTTGAAGAAGAAGACTCCTCTCTACGAATGCACTGTCAAGGTGCCGGAGCTGCCGGAATATCCGGAGGTGAAGGAATCAGTGACATGGACTGCGCAGAAGCTTCCGTGGTCGCTCATAGAGAGCACATTGGATTTCTTCAGGGCGGTCTACATGAAGTACCAGGGCGAAGCGATAGTCCTGGTCACGCATGAGGATGGAGCCTGGGACATCAGCGTGCCGAAGCAGACCGTGGAGCCCGCACACCTGAAATACAAATGCGTTGACAAGGTAACGCCCGTCGGCACGATCCACTCCCACTGCAACATGGGCGCATTCTTTTCAGGGACCGATGACAGCGACGTCATCAATTTCGACGGGCTGCATATCGTTCTGGGCAGGATAAGCCAGCCGTTTCCAGAGATCGCAGCTGCGGTATACATCAACGGCAGGAGCTTCGAGTGCAGGCCCGATGACATCATCGCAGACATGCCCGGCAACCCTGATAACAAGGAGAGGAATCATCCATGGATGAAGCATGTGAGACGGCCACAGAGGAGGTTCCCGTTCAATGAGAGGGATGTGCTGCCTGATTTTCCAGGTAGGGATGCGGAAAGGCAAGCTCCCACGGATTTGCTCTGTCCGCAATGCGGCAGGGACGAAGTTGCGGTCGACTATGAGACCGGGAAGGCCGAGTGCATGATCTGCGGTGAGACGTTCAAGGCCGGTGACAGGTCGGACGCAGCACGGATCGGCAGCCGTACCGGGTGGTCGATGGAGGAGGACGACTGATGAAGCTCAAATTCAAATGTCCGGTGTGCGGCGGCACGCAGCTCGAGGAGGTGCAGCCATCGGCGACGGTTACGTCCAGAATCTCCAGTCTTGATTCCGAAGGCGACCATGACCACGAGGACAACCCTGCGGTCCAGGCCAACGATGATTCGCCTGGGATATTTTTCCAGTGCTTCGAATGCGGAGCCGTGGTCGTGGACGGTGATGAGGCGGTAAACGACTGCGTCGCGCTGGCGGAGTGGCTGAAGAGGCAGACGTACAACGGAAAGGAATAGCTGGAATGACACAGAATAAAAGGCTTACGAAACGGATGAAGGCCGCCTATCTGAAGTCTCCGGTGCGCTGCCCGTGGTGCAGGTCCGGCGACATAGAGGCGGTTTCACATCCGCATGCAATTGACGGCAGCGCCACACAGTCGGTAATGTGCTACTCCTGTGGCAAACGCTGGTCGGACATCTACCGGCTGAACGATATCCAGGAGGAGATGTGATTACGCACAGGCTGGACTACAGGGAGTTCTGCAAATTGCCGGAGTTCCTGCTGAAGGAGCTTGAAAACACCCCCGTGGCGACGGAGCGGGCACACAGGTACATGAACACCGGGGCGCACAGGTATTTCGAGCACAGGCATGCGGCGAACTGGGCATGGAACCGGATGGGGGCAAGAGAAAGAATCGAATTCCTGGTCGGTATGATTGCAGGATATTCGGCGAAGATTGCGGAGATTGAAAAGGTCAGGAAGAATCTGGAGAGGAGATGCATCAATGAGGAAACTTGAAAGATACAGGCCGGATCCTGTCGATTTCCACAGCTGGGAGGAATCCCGGAAGGCGATGGACGGGAACTGGGAGAAGCTCAGGAGGATTGACGGGGAAGCAAAGATCCGGGGTTCGCTGCTTGGCCGCTACATCGCCGAACCATACGCGGATGGACAGGCCTTCTACCAGATAACCAGAGTGGAAGGCAATAAGGTCGGGATCTCAGTGTGCTCGGGACTCGGTGACGACTGGGTGATTCCGTACTGGGGGGCTGTCCGCAGTTATCAAACGCAGCTATGCCGAGGGAAGCATCCGCAGGCGCGACGGTATCAGCGAACTGTTCAGGAAGCGAGGCAGGACAGATACGGAAAAGCCAGGAAAGTAAACGGAGCATTCACATAAACAGGAGGATGTATGGCCAACTACTATGGATCCGCCAGGAGCAATTATTTCCGGGTGAAGGATATGGACAGGTTCAGGGCCGTCATGGCCAAATGCGGAGTTGATATCGTCACTGGCACCGGCAGGGGCAAAAAGGGCAAAGTGGCCCTGCTGGCCAACGGCGATTCCGGCTGGGACAGCTCGTACGTGGACGGCAACGGCAAGGACATAGACTTCAATATCATCGACATCGTGGCACTGCATCTGAGAGATGGCGAGGTCGCAATATTCATGTCCATAGGGTATGAGAATCTACGTTACCTGACCGGGGATGCCGTTGCAATCAACAGCAGGAAGGAATGCGTGGCTATTAGCCTGTCGGACATATACGCTGATCCCAGGGTGAGGAAGCTCGGTAGGAACATGACCATGGCTGAATTCTAAGAGGTGCGGCATGGCGAAGATACTCAGGGACGTGGAGATGTTCGACATAATCAGGCGTGCGCCCAGGGAGATCGACGATAGCCTCAAGTACCAGCGGTTCCTGGAGGATCTGGGCACGCTGATAGCGGAGCATTTCGGAGGCAGGCGCGGAACCGTGAACAACGATCCCGGCGACGGGCTGGGATATACGTGCGGGTTCCACATCGACGAAAGCGTCCCTGCCGACGGAGGCGTATACCGCCGCTACGACAGGGACGTGAAATGGAAGAACGGAAAGGAGGAGTGATGACGAAGCTGATAATCATAGGTCTTGGCGGAATAGGAGGTGCACTTGCAGAACCGCTGGCGAGATTTGTCGCGCACAACGACGGCAGCAAACAGATCCTGCTCATAGACGGCGACAGGTATGAACCTGACAACGCCGAAAGGCAGAGGGTCTCATATGATGAAGTCGGTCAGCACAAGGCCGATGTCTGGACCAAGAGGCTGTCACGGATGTTCAAGGCTCTGGTTGTGAAGGCGGTTGCCAGCTACGTAACGCCAGCGAACATCGGGAAGCTTATAGAAAACGGCGATACCGTGATGCTCTGCGTCGACAACCACGCGACAAGGAATCTGGTCCAGGAACACATGCTGAAGCTGAAGGATGCGGTGCTGATTTCCGGAGGCAACGAATACACCGACGGCAACGTGCAGGTGTTCATCAGGCAGAGAGGGCGTGTGACAAGTCCACCGATCACAAAACATCATCCCGAGATCCAGTTCCCGAAAGATCGCAGGCCTGACGAGATCGGTTGCGACGAGGAGATTGCATCAAGCCCGCAGCTGATATTCGCGAACTTCATGGCGGCAGCGCTGATGATGAACGCCTTCTACGGAATCAAATGTGGAACCCTTGGCTACACCGAGGCGTATTTCGACATCAGGAAGAATACTGCAAGGGCGGTAAAACGTGCCGCATAGCAATTCAAACAGGAGGGGCTGCGCAATGAATAAGAATAAAGAGAGCTTGCTCTCCGTGGACATACCCATGCTGAAAAAGCAGTTCCATGCCGTGCTGCTTGCGCAGAAACGCAAGGGAACTTCGAAGAGGATGGATACTCTGCTCGAGGGAGTGCTGAACTTCTTCGACGATCTCATCATTGACGCCGGGGACAGCGACAGGCTGGAGATCCACCTTGAGCCGGATCACGTCCGGGCAAAGAAGCTGTTCCTGCTGCAGGTGCTCGATGACATCGAGCCTGTGGTGCATGGGCCGTATTCATCGGAAGTTGCGAGGCTGGCGGCGGCGCGGCATTTCAGGAGAGACAGGGGCATGCGTGACGGGCTCTTCATGCTCGACTGCGCGGATGAGCCTGAACCGGCATGCTTCGGGGCATCGGAACTGGAGGGCAGACAATGAAGTCAATTGAAAATGGCGGCTATGAACTCAGGAACGTAAAGACGTTCATGGGGAACGAAGGGCATGGCTTCAACGCTGCGCTCTGCCGCGACGGCAACAAGGTCGCGGACGTCCATGACATGGCCGACGGCGGCTGCTACAGCTACTACTTCAAGGAAGAGGCCGAAAGGAAGATGTTCTTCGAACATGCAAGGAAGAATGCTTCAACAGATGCTATCGAGCCGTGGGATATGCTTGTCGCCGGAATGGTTGACGCATATCTGCTGGACAAAAAGCTCCGGCGGCTCTGCAGGAAGGAAGTTTTGTTCCGGTTGGAAGGCAACAAGGAAGGACTGTTCCATACTCTCAGCCGGCAGTACTCCCCGGAGCTTGGAGATGCGCTGCGCAGGAGATATGGCACGGCACTGGTCGAGATAGTGAACGAAAGGTTTGTCGGAAAGGAGACTGGCAATGGACAGAGTGGCTGAAGGGCTGACAGCAAAGAAGAAAAGAGCCTATCTGCGAAGCGGCAGTAACTGTCCTTTCTGCGGATCAACAAGCATCAGCGGCGAGTCCGTGGATATAGAAGGCAGAGGCGCATCGCAGGAGCTGTCATGCGCCGGATGTGAAAGGCGCTAGCGTGATGTCTACAGGCTCGTAAACGTGGAGGAAATTACATGAAGACAATAGTGGAAGTAAAGCTTGATGGCATCGAGGAGCAGAAACTTTTCGACGGCCTCACCATCGGCACCAAGCCGGAAACCGTGAAGAATCCCTTCTCAGGGGAGAGCATCGAGCTGTGTCCTGCTGCGGTGGCGCTCTACGACCTGATCAAGGGCGCGGAGATGATAGGCGACTACAGGAACGTCGAAACAGGGCTGGCGATATTCGGCAGGAACTGGCCCGAGGAATACATGATATTGCTGGATTGATAGTTTAGAAACATTCCGTGTCCATGGTGGACGCGGGCAACAAAAAGAAGGAGAGAGGACAATGGCGAAACTGATCTGCGGAGTGAACGAGATCGAACTGGCGGAGCTCAACGGGAAGACCATCAATGAAGCCGTGCGGAGCCACGGGCAGCTGCTGAACATCCCGAAGGACAACTGCTCGATCCTCGTGAACGGGAACGAGGTCACGGACAAAGACACCGTCATCAACGACGGCGACGAGGTCGAATTCGTGAAGGAGTCCGGGGAGAAGGGCGTCGCAGCCTGATCAACCGAAAGTCAAGATGCAGACGAGGGCGGTTCCGCAAGGTTCCGCCCTCGTTTTTACAAGGAGGGACATTATGCCATTTTTCGTCTGGGTTGCAATAAGTCTGGCGATACTCATAATCGCAGGAAATGCCGGCAAGGGAGAGCCGCCGGTCATCATACAGCCGTCAATACCAAGTGTAAGCCAAGGCTCCGGCATATTAGGATATCTGATAGCACTGGTCATCATAGCAGTGGTGGTAGCCGCCTACATCAGATACAGGAAAGGAAATGGAGGATGAAGTCAATCGTCCTATTGCTGCTGCTGGCTGCATTCATAACCTGTGCCGACGATACAGATTACAGGATTGGTTATATTACAGGCGGGCACAAGATGCAGGCCGCAATCGCACGGCAGGGGGCAGAGATGCGCAATGAAATGCTGGACAGGCTCGGGCCGAGGATGATATTTTTCGCAGTGATGTCCGTGACGGTAACGCTGTTCGGATCCGAGATTGTAGAGGCTTTGAGGCGGCGCATCAAGCATATATTTAGGTTCGGCAGGAGGGCGGAATATGCTATTGCATGGACCGGCTATCTGGGGATAAATGCCGGAATACTGATTTACGGGCTAATCGAACATGGGCTGTTCCGGTCGGCGCCGATAGCAATACTCCTAGCAGGAACAGTCTGGCCGTTCATCCATGTGCTAAGAGGGATAATGGAGGACAACAGGGAATTGCGCAAGGCCGGTATCGGCAGGATCAAAATGTTATGGTTCTTGTCGCTGGTGGTGGCCATGGTGTGGCGACTGCTGCTGAAAGGGCTCGGAAACATCAAAATAGGATAAGAGGGCAATGCCCTCTTTTTTAGCCGGTGTAAGCGAGAATCACAGCATGCTACAGATGAGCTTGCCTCATTTTATGGCTGCTTATAGGAGGGACGTATCTTCTCATATATGGGGCTATTTGACCAATATTTCCATATCCGACAAGCGGTTATTAAATAACCAACCAAGGTAGATTTCATTTTTATTTCTGTACCGGGATTGGAGCTATAATGTAATCGGCTCCTGGATTCTTGGGAAAATCAACAAGTTGAACTTTTACGTCCTTCAATGCATGTTCAAGAGATGACATCTCTTCGCTTGTCGCAAGGATAGTCTGAACATTGCCGTCATGCTCGGAAGCGCATTCCAGTAGCAGTTCAGCAAAACTTACACGATTTGCCGACTGCTGCCTTGGTTCATCTAAGAATAGGATTCCTGTGTGGTTTCCACCGAAGGCGGATACCGATTTCCTAAGCCCTATATGATAAGCCCAGATAAGACGTATCAGGTCGCTTGCCGAAATGCTGGAGGATATGTCATGTCCATCGCTTATGACATGGTAGTTTGCCCTGTCCACCTCAATATTTTCAGGCTCGATACTTGTAAACTTGTATCTTTTTAGCTGATCCTGTATGAGATTCTGTAAATTGGCAATCTTCCCCTCGTCGCCCTTGGTCAGCAGTTCTCCTCGGGGCAGTTCCCTCAAGGCAGCTATCACCTCAGAATATTCCTCGGCAATTGTTGCAAAAGCATCAACATGTTCAGAAAAAAGCACAGTGACTTTTCCCAGCGTTTCAATTTCATGCTGCAGGCTGGCATGCAGTTTATATGCTTCCATTGAAGGTGCGGTCCCCCGGGAAACTATCGTTTCATTGATTTCACGGATTGAATTTGCCGATTCTTCAAGCTCGCCGTATGCCGTTTTAATCGATATTCTTTTTACTTTGATAAAATCGGCGCCTTTATTTTCCATCGCCTGGAATGCCTGAATCTCTGATTTTACATATTCAATATTTTCCTCTATTGACATTATCTGGGCAGCAGGCCTGGTCCTCATCAACGATGAAGGCCAGTCCTGCCCGCAGGTTGGACATTTATTGTTATTTATCCCCCACAGCTTGCCATCCATTTTCTGAAGTTTCTGCTCATCCTGATTTTTTCGCAGGTCGTCCTCAAGAAATTCAATTCTTCTGGAAATGCTTGTCTGATAGTCCTCGGCGGCTGCAAGCTCGTTATTCAACACTTCTATCCTCTCCTCAATCTGGCGAACACGCAAATCGAGGGCTTCTCTCTGTTCATGCAATTTTCCGACAACTTGCCCCACGGTTGGTATTATCTCCGAATTAATGGTGCTGAGCCTCTGCTGCAGACCGGAGATAATCTCATCAATATTGAGGTATCCTTCGCCTTTCGATATCAGAAATGTCGGTTTTGTCACCGGTGGCCAGGATGTGACAGGCTCACCAGGAATTCCTTCAACAATTCCTCCATGAACACGAGCCAGGTCATTTATTGTCCTGACCTGGGCATCCCATTGCTGCAGCAATGAATCTTTCCTCGTCCGGAGTTTCTCTCTCTTCGATATGGAAGCATTGATTTCCAGCCCAAGTATGAATTCAATTACTCTTTTCATCACATCCCTGATTCCATATTGATACGGCATACCGCTGAGCGTCCCTCCCCATCCGCGCATCTGTTCGATGAAGAAAGCCGGGAATATGCATTGCAGATAAAGCGGGCATTCACCTCCATCCGACCTGGAGACCATCGGCAGTTTAAAGCCAATAAACTCGGCCAGGAAATTATGGAAACCCGCCGGATTCTGGGCAGCCCCCCGCACATTGGCATAATAGTCCTTCCTGGCATCAGTAATCCCGTTTACCAGTACATTCCCAGGCCATACTGAAATGAGATTATGCTGGTTATCCAATCCCCTGATGTTCCTCTTGACTGTGATCTCAGTCCCATCACCGTTGGAAACAACTAGATATACTTCTGAATCTAGGACCTTGTGCCTCCTCCCCTCCCATGTAAGAGCATCAGTAACGCTTGGGGACAAGGGGATATGCGAGGAGGCCCCAAGCATTCCCTCGAGGCCGAGTCCATATACCACTGATTTCAGGAGGGTAGATTTTCCTCTGGAGTTTTCTGCCCTTATAACAGTAAACCTACCACTCAACTCAATGTCAGCTCCAAAGCGCTCACCTCCCTCACAGGAGATGTTCAACTTGATTCTTTTGACGATAAAGGGCATTTTTAAGGTTCCGTCAATATTTTTGTTTTTTCTTCAGAGAGACGTTTCCCTATCAACTGCAAAAAAGCCATCTCTTCCTGCATCAGATTGGCCTCTCGCCCTATCACCGAAGCCAGCTGCACCCCAGCATCAGTCAATGAAAGCGATTCCCCTTCTCTTGCAATCAGCCCTGATCCAGAACACAGGTTTATCGCTCTGACCAATGCTGGCTCGTGACGCAGCAATACATCGTCTGGACGGGGATTTCCTTCCAGAAACCTGATCAATGCCTTCTGCGTTTCGGCATCGCGCGATGCCCACGAGAGTATTTTCAGCTTGTTAATCGACGACGCCCCGGCCTTGCCTCGTCCGCAATAATAAAGGGCAAGCAAAATCAAGGCCGCTTTCCATCGGGGGCGAAATTCCCCAGGCACAGGTTCCGGCCTCCTTGTAAAAGTAAAGCTCACACCCTCAACTTCAGGTAGTGCTCCCTCCATCTTCCCCTCCTTGAAAATCCAGCGGACACCGCATAATCCAGTCAGCTGTCGCCTCCCTGGTCAGTGCATCTATGACTCCATCGCTGGCGTTCGGCAGTTCATCTTTGATTGCCTTCTTCATGTCGGCAACGACCTCATTGAATATTCCTACTGCATTTTTCTGATCTGACGCCGATGTCAGCTCCAGGAGATATTGCTCCTTCTGTTCCTTCAAAGCCATGATGTTCTCATATATCTCAGGAAACTTCACCCTGATGGCGGACATTGCATTCTGCCCCTCAACATAGTACTGGATAATCTTCTGCTCCCACTCCTCCTGCATCTGCTTCCGGCCTTGCGCCATCACCAGCGACTTCCTCTTGACGTTCTTGAAGTTATCCGCATTGTTATCCCTCCACTGCGACAAGTCAGTAGTCTTTGCCCGGGGAATCCTGAAATCTATGCGTGAAGCCCTGGCATGTTGCAAAGCACTCGCCTCGGCAGGCCAGTTATCTTCTGTTTCAAGAGTCACAAGAAAATCATCTGCAAGTATCTTCAGTTTCCATGTCCTGCATTCTTCAGCTTTTCCATTGCAGTAGACCATCAAGTCCTTGGATTTGTCTTCCGGAACCACCAGATGCCAGGATTTGAGCCTGACACCACCCAGCAGAAGGGAAAGCTTTTCCTCGTTTAATTGCAACTTCTTAAGGTCTTCATTGATTTTTCTCTGGACATCCTGCTTCCACTTGGAAACAATCGAGGACTCGGGACAGTAGCACTGGTAGGCCTTCCCACAGATGGTGAAGCCTTCGATTCCCCCATCACCGGAATCCTTGTCAGATATTGCACGGTAGTTCTCGGCATACCGCTGCTTCAGGAGCTTATTGACCCATTTCTGCCATTCATTTCCATCCCATTGTTCAACATCCTGCATAATCAACCCCTAAAACATTAGTGCCATCGCATAAATATCGCGCCACGTCCATCATGCTCAATTATTGAGAATATCTATTTTGCAACTATAGAAAAGTACTCATCCTACCACAAAAATCAAGGAACATATCCTATTATGCTGGACGCAATTGCTGACCTGTCCCTCTCCAGGATGATCTTATTTGCTGGAATCGACCACCCCTTCGAGCATTCCTAAGAGCTGCGATCGAAATTTGTTCCCATCCATATACATCCATCGACACCGCCTTCATCCTCTCCCAGATTCCGTCAAGTAGCCGACTTAAGGCATTGTAGCACAGGAGTTATAAACTAATTTACTGTGGTAATAATTATCATTTTGATTGCACCATATCCGTCCCGTGCTATATTCCCATCATGATCACCCAGAAGGACATCGACCGGCAGTACCGGCAACTCCAGGACATCCTCAGCCGGGAGGACTTGTCAGTACACGGCTACCGCCGGCTCATATGCGCCAGGAGCGCCATCAAGCCCAGGAAAGGCAAGCGCGTGACCGCCACCCAACTCGCCTCCCTGCTGGAGATGTCGCCGCAGACTGTCAGGAACATCCGCTGCGCATTCAGGAAGCTGGGGCTGAAAGCTGTCATCCACATTGGGGGAAGCGGCGGCAGGCACAGGGAGAAGATCAGCTTCGCCAGCGAACAGACGCTGCTACGCAGATCCTGTTCAATCGACAAGCTGTACGGCTGTCCCGCCATATCGGTCAGGATGCTCAAGCGCAGCTACAGGAAGGCCACCAGGGCCGAACCGCTGAACTACAGGATATACCGTCTGCTCAGGAGGCACGGGTGCAGGAGGATTGCCGTCGGGCTGTACTCGCCGCCGGCTCTGACGTGACTGGTGGATTTTCCGGGACGTCCCGGAAAATTGGTGCTGATATTCAGTATTAGATTAACATGCTGCAGTGTCATTTGTTATGCCGCAGGTAAAGATAACATGTCCAATAATACCCTCAGCAAGTATATAGAGACGTAATTAACCATTTATTCATTTATCCCCAAAAGAGTCTTTTTATTGAGAAAGGCTTTTATGGCAAGATCTATCTTAAGGGGGGGAAGGACTACATTCAATTCTTCTCCATTTGTGTTGAGATATTCAGTGCGGACAATTTCACCTGTGATCGTATCATAGAAATCCACCTTGTATTCAGCGTTCTGCATCAGTCCCTTGAGAGTGATCCTGTGGTTTTGAAGCTCCTCTGCCGACGAGGGATCATCCGGGTAGTTGTCCATCGGTGTTTTCATGAAAACCCATGCGTAATATTCGTCCTGGTTTCCGGCGGCGAGGCAGGAATAGGCCGGATTGGCCTTCCCTTCGGTGGAACTGACCGCAACTTGAGAATACACAAACTTTTTGGTTCTCGGGTCAATCCCTTTCATGAAGCTCGAAAATCCCTTGAAGTGCGGGTACTTGTTCTTGTCGTGGATGAAATCATGCCACCAGAGGAACGGCGTTCCCGCCTGCTCGCAGAAGAACGACGACCAGAGACCGGCATGGAGATCAGCTTCAAGCCTGTTAAAGGTCCCCGCATGAGGACTGCCGCCGTATTCGGTTATCAGCAGTGGCTTCTTCAGCTCTCTCAGCTTCTCAATGTGCTTCAGCATGTGATCGACAAACGGCAGATTGTCCCGGTAGGCGTCTCCGACAATGTAGGACAGTTGCGGCATCTCATAGAACTTCCTGTGCTTTATGGTATTGTTGTAATCACCGCAGGTGTGAGTGGTCAGGATGTGCTTCCCCTGGTCAAGCGACATGAAGTGATCCGCCGCCATCTTGTGCCATTCAATGCTTTTGCCGCTGCTGTATGCCTCATCATGTTTTGTAATAAGATCTATTTCGCTCCAGAATTCAAAACCTATGATATTCGTATATGCCCCCCATCTTCCGGCTATATACCGGTTCCTGTTCCTGTAGTAATATTCAGCCTCCTTGTCACCGAAGAAATCCTTTGGCATTTCGAGCATCGCGCCGTCGGCGACGGCAAAAGGGGTCTTCCTGTTATACGGAGAGTTGTCCCATTCAGGATCAACGCTACTTGAAAGCTTGCCATGGTTGTCAAGGACAAGATGTACGTAAATCCCCTTCTTCTGCGCATCATCAAGGATATGATCGAGACGCCAGGCATTAAAGAGGTTGTATCTTCCAAGGCCGTAATAGTCTGTCCTGGAACTTGTCCATTCAAGCGCGAACGACCAGGCCGCCATCCAGACCTCTACGGCATTTACGCCGTTCTTCGACATTGCCGAGAAGTATTCCTCATATGAAAATGTACCCCTGTCCGGCCTGTATCCTATCTTCAGCTGGGTTTCACTCCTCAGATCCTTGACGGAATGAATATTGAAGCCTATGGGGTAGAAAAATTCTCCGGTGCTCAGTTCAAAGTAACGGGGATCGTCCCTTGAAACACGGACAATCCCGGTGTAATCCGACGGGGCAACCTTGATTTCAAGATATTGCGTCCCAATCTCGTTTACCGGCGTTTCTGTTGAATCCGTAGCCACGATCCGGAACCTGTATGTCCCTTCGGCCGGCGGAGTAAAGCGGAAGGCCCAGTGGGCCTTGCCTACAGGAGTCTTCATCTCACGGTTGAAATGCAGCTTTCTTCCGTAGTCCTGCGTAAAGAATGCGGGAACTGTGAATTCCCCCGAATCCGGCCCGATGAACTGGATGTCGACCTTGATGTCCTCGGCATCATAAGGATTGAAGTATTCCCTTGAGAGATCAAAGCTTCCCTCAACCATCTTGTTGACCAGCCCGGTTTCCGGATAAACGAGGTTCAGCATGTAGAGTTCCGGTTCCTGCCGTTCCCCGCTCAAACCGAGATTCCTCAGCGACAATTTGATTTCATGGCCGTCCTTTTCCTCCGACAAGTTGAATCCCATGTCGAGCATCATTGCGGCATTCAGACAGCTCCATGCGGCGGAGTGCCCTCCGGGCACAAGTTCATGAGCTGAAGAGCGCAGATCAACCTCGACCTTCGTCCACTCACCGGGTTTCAGCTGGCAATTCTTCATGCCCTGGAACCAAAGGCCGTCCTTGTCCTTTATGAAGATGTTGCCGCTGGCAGGCCTGTTGTCCGGGGTGTCAACCTTTACTTCCATTGAAAGAATGTTCTTGCGGAAATCGGCCCTTGTCGGACGAAATGTTTCACGCTTCCTCTGGAAGAACAGCATTCCCCCCTTTGTGGAATTGATGCCTGCGGAAACAGTCCCGTTGTCCTCGGGCTCTATTTCCTCTGGGGAATTGCTGCCAAGCTGGACGAACCAGCCTCCGTCGTTGCTCCTGCTTTCGGCATTACCGTCCTCTATGGAGAGAAGTTCGTGCTGGGTTCCAAGCAATATGGCCGCGGCCAGGAGAACAAACAGCATGTGCCTGCCAGAGTTCATCATAAGCACCAGTCATACGGTTCATTTTGGACGATCTTCCCTGGTCTCAGGGAGAATTCTGACCTCGACGGCCCGAAGGGGATTGAAATATTTCGCTGAGACACGGCGGATATCGTCGAGGGTGACTTTTTCTATCTCTTCCTTGTGCCGCGCATTTGCATCATATCCGATTCCCATGAGCTCTTCAACTCCGCAGATGGATGCCAGAGCCTCATTGCTTTGATTGCGTATGAGCTCTGAACCAAGCAGTTTTTTCCTGGCGCGGAAAAACTCCTCTTCGGAAAGTCCGTCATTGGCGAGCAAGGCAATCTCATCCCTAAGTTCCTTCGAGACCAGATCAATTTTAGCAGGATCAGTTCCGAGATAGAAAATGAACGCACCGGGCACAAGCCCGAAGAACTGGGAGCAACCTACGAAGTAAGCAAGCCCTGATTTTTCACGTATGCGGTTGAAAAAGCGTGACCCGAGGTCGTTTGAAGCCTCATTAACCAGCTCCATTGCAGGACGGTCCGGATCGTCTATGGCAATGCCCTGATATCCAACCATCACGATCCCCTGCTGCTTGTCAAGATTGGAGGAGATTGGCGGCATGGAAGAAACTGGAACCGGAGAAGACGGTTTGTCAAAGGCAAGCCTGCCCTGCGGCATCGCTGCGAAATTCTTCTCCACAAGCGCCATCACCTGTTCCGCCTTGATATCGCCAAAAATACTTATCACCCCGTTCCTGGCTGTCAAATATTCTCCTTGGTACTCCTTTAGCCGATCAGATGTAATAGTGGCAAGGGCCTTTGCAGACCCGGAACTGCGGAGGGAATAGGGATGTTGTCCGAAAAGCCTTTCACGGACGATATTCCTCGCCGCATTCAGAGGTTGTTCATCCTCAGTCTTAATTGCGGCAAGAAGGGCCTTCCTTTCGAGTTCCACCTCGTGTTCAGGAAAAGCCGGATTGGTCAAGATGTCAGCAAGAATCTCCAAGCCCTTGTCCAGATCCGGGCGCATCAGCTCCATTGAGACATTGAAACTGTTATTGCCGCTGGAGGAGGAGATGGTTCCTCCGGAGCCTTCGATCTGGCTGGCAATCTGTTCTGCTGAACGGGATTTTGTTCCCTTGAGGATGCTTCGGGCAAAAAGGCTGGTTATGCCGTTGGTCTCCTTTGTTTCCGCAAGAAGACCTCCGCGGAAGACGGCATTGACAGAGACGATTGGTAGTCGGGAATCCTCTTTCACGAGGAGCCTGAGTCCGTTGGCAAGTGTCATTTTCCTGATCTGCCCGGAACCTGGTCCCGGCTCCACCACCCCGGCCTTCGCAAGGCTCCCGACAGGATTCAAGGAAGTAGAATTCAGGAGATCCTGGCGGAGATACTCCCTGGAGACGCGCTTCACATCGTCGGCTGTCACCTTGCCGATGTCATCGAAGTACTGCATGCTGAATTTGGGA
>CAZRKP010000033.1:38149-53618 GCA_964600895.1 uncultured Victivallis sp. | reverse complement strand
TCCTTGTCGCCCTTGCCCTGGTATGCCTGGGCCTTGTAGAACAATGCCAGCTCATAGAACTTCGTTCCGGTAGAATTCTCCTTCGTTATCTTTGAAAGAGTCGCAATGGCGGCATCGTAGTCCTTTTTCTCAAGCGACTTGAGGCCCTCATTGAGCCAGCCGGAAACCGATATCAGAGTTGATAGCGCAAGAGCGAAAAGCAGATTCATTATATCCCCCTTCAAAGTTTTGCTGAAAAGCAGAGATACAATACCTGCATTCCGAAATTTTGCCACAGATTCACACAGACTTTACCAGACTGGAAGATTAAGCAAAAAGCACAGAGATAAGATTAACAAACCGCAGATAAACGCAGATAAATACAGATGTATTTTCTCACTTAATGAATCTGCGGGTATCTGCGTTCATCTGCGGTTAATAATAGCTTTGTGGCTCCGTGCCTTAGTATGAGCAAATATAATCTATGATTTAAGATGGGTTAATGGCTTTTCAAATCACGGAAATGAGGCTATATTTTTTGATTAATCCATTCCTATAAAAAAAGGCTTAAACTTATGAGTTCCGAACTACTTCCAAATGAGAATGACCTTAAGATGATAACCGAGGTCAGGCATAATAATCCGCATTCCGTCCTCGGGATGCATTTCGACGCAACACTTGCATGCATAGTCGTGAGGTGTTTCGATCCGAAGGCCCTTGAGGTTTTCGCCATCACCGAGACCGGTGAAAAGGTCAAGCTGGAGAAGGTGCATGAGCCCGGACTATTTGCTGTCTCTTTCCCGAAGCAGCAGAAGCATTTCAAGTACGAACTCGAGAAGCACTTCGACAACAATTCCGTATTCACTTCCCCCGATCCCTACTGTTTCCTGCCGGGAATCGGCGAGATGGATCAATACCTCTTCAACAAGGGCGAACACCAGAAGGTCTATGAGTTCATGGGTGCCCATCTGCGTGATTTCGGAGGTGTCAAGGGTGTCCTCTTCACTGTCTGGGCCCCGAGCGCTGAACGCGTATCCGTAGTAGGCAACTTCAACCAGTGGGACGGACGCCGCCATGCGATGAGGAGCATCGGTTCATCAGGGATATGGGAGCTCTTCATACCATCGCTGCAGGAAGGAGAGATCTACAAGTTCGAGATCAGGGCAAAGAACGGCGACATTTTCCTCAAGCTCGATCCGTACGCCTACTGGACAGAGATGCGTCCGAACACTGCGGCAAAAGTATATTCTGCAGGCAAGTTCATATGGACCGATGGAGAATGGATGAACATGCGGAAATCGAAAAACTGGCTCGAAGGACCGATGAACATCTACGAGGTGCATCTCGGTTCCTGGCGCGGGCCCGGCCTCCGCGAACTCAATCCCGCCGATGAAAATGATTTCCATAACTACAAGGATATCGCCCATGCGCTTGCAGACTACGTAGTCGAAATGGGCTATACGCATGTCCAGCTCCTGCCGGTGGCGGAACATCCGTTCGACCAGTCGTGGGGGTACCAGATCACCGGCTATTATGCCCCGACCGCACGTTTCGGAACACCAGATGAATTCTCATATTTCGTGAACCACATGCACCAGAAGGGAATCGGCATACTGGTGGACTGGGTTCCGGCGCATTTCCCGAAGGATGATTTTTCTCTCGGCCGTTTCGACGGCACTGCCCTTTATGAGCATCTCGACCCACGTCAGGGCGAACACCGCGACTGGGGAACATTCATCTTCAACTACGGACGCTGCGAAGTCCGCAACTTCCTGATCGGAAACGCGCTCTACTGGCTTGAACGCTACCATATCGACGGCCTGCGCGTAGACGCTGTCGCCTCCATGCTCTACCTCGACTACTCCAAGCAGGACGGCAACTGGATCCCGAACAAATACGGTGGCAAGGAGAACATCGATGCCATTGCGTTCATGCGCAGGCTCAATGAACTCACACACGAGCTCTATCCAGGAACCCTGATGATCGCCGAGGAATCGACTGCATGGACAGGCGTGTCGCGTCCGGCATACCTCGGCGGACTCGGATTCACATGCAAATGGAACATGGGCTGGATGCACGACACCCTCGAGTATTTCAGCAAGGATCCAGTGTTCAGGAGCTATCATCATGACAAGCTCACCTTCTCGATCTGGTACGCATTCAGCGAGAACTTCATCCTGCCCTTCAGTCATGACGAGGTGG
Organism: uncultured Victivallis sp.; assembly: GCA_964600895.1. Taxonomy (GTDB): domain Bacteria; phylum Verrucomicrobiota; class Lentisphaeria; order Victivallales; family GWF2-50-93; genus GWF2-50-93. Next base: position 51,437 of record CAZRKP010000033.1, on the reverse strand, counting down.
TCCACGGCAAGCGTTCATTGCTGGACAAGATGTCCGGGGACTACTGGCAGAAGTTCGCGAACCTGAGGCTCCTCATGTCCTATATGATCACCCACCCGGGCAAGAAGCTCCTGTTCATGGGCTGCGAGCTGGGTCAGTGGAACGAGTGGGACTGCAAGAACTCACTCGACTGGCAGCTGCTCAAGTATCCTATCCATACAGGCCTCAGGTCCTCCCTGAAGGATCTGAACAAACTGTATAAGCAGAGGCCCGCTCTCTGGGAGATGGACTTCCAGCCGAAGGGATTCGAATGGGTCGACATAAACGATATCCTCCAGTCGGTCATCTCATACATCCGCTGGGACAAGAACCATGCAGAACCCATACTCGTCGTACTGAACAATACGCCTGTCGTGAGGAACAACTACAGGGTCGGAGTACCGTTCGGCGGAACCTGGTATGAGATATACAACTCAGATGCCGAGGCATACGGTGGTTCCGGCGTAGGAAACAAGGGAAGGGTCGATTCCGAGCCTAGGGAATGCCATGGAAGACCGTGCAGCCTTTCGCTCACGCTACCTCCGCTCGGAGCACTCATGTTCAGCATGAGGAAGAACGACTGATATTTTTTATCGGAGGATAAAAAATATGATGAAACCACAGATTGCCCTTGTCGGTGCGGAATGCGAGGAGAACCTTTCCCTTCGCTATATCCGCGGGACTCTTGAGAAAAACAAATTCTCAGTCCGCCAGATCGTGTTCAACGACAAATATGACTCCGATGCCGCTGCAGCTTCACTTGCGTCTTCCAACGCCACTCTCGCCGGTTTCTCAATGGTCTTCACCTACCGCGCCAGGGAATTTGCGGATCTCGCAATCCTTTCCAGGAAAAAAGGATATTCTGGACACATCTGCGCCGGGGGGCATTTCGCGGCATTCAACGCCGGACAGCTGCTCCACGATATCCCTGCGATAGACTCAGTGATCGTCGGCGAAGGCGAACTTCCGTTCCTGGAGCTGGCGCAGAACCTTGAAGATCTTTCAAAGATCAGTGGCCTTGTCTGGCGCAGCGGTGACGGCACAATAATCAGGAATCCTCCTGCTGAAAAGCCTGACAATCTCGACATGCTCGCGTTACCGTCAAGGAAAAGTCCACCTGACAGTTTCCTTGGTCTTCCGATCGCGAACATGCTTACTTCGCGGGGATGCACACACTCATGCAACTTCTGTTCCATATCCGCCTGGCACAAGCTCTGTGGCGGAAAAAGGTACCGCCTCCGCAGCACGGAAAATGTAGCCGAGGAACTCTCAAAGCTTTATCATTCAGGATACAGGATCTTCAACTTCCACGACGACATATTCTTCCTCCCGGACAGGGACGAGACATTCAGGCGCATGAATAGCCTGAGGAAGGAATTGAAGAAGCGCAAGGTCGGAAAGATCGCATTCGCAGTAAAGAGCCGGCCGGCATGCGTCGATCCCGAACTCTTCAAATTCCTGAAGGACATGGGAATGTTCCGTGTCTTCATCGGCATCGAGGCCGGGACAGATAATTCCCTGTCGAAACTTGGAAGGAGGAACCAGACCGTATCTGACAATGAGAAGGCCCTTGAGATTCTGAACTCCCTGGACCTGCATGCCACATTCAACCTGCTCCTCCTAAATCCGGACTCTACCCTTGAGGATCTCAATGGCAACATCAGTTTTCTGAGACGTTTTCCTGACAATCCGATGAACTTCTGCAGGACCGAAGTCTATTCAGGAACTCCTCTCGAAACTGAACTTAGAAGAAGCGGCCGTCTCCTTGGAAGCCACTGGGGCTATGGTTATAAGATCAAAGATCCCCGTGCCCAGCTTGCATTCGAGCTCATGAGGAAAGCTCTTCATGACCGTCATTTCGAGATGAACAACATCCATCACACGGCGATGCGGCTTGATTTCGAACACCAGCTGCTCATGCGGTTCTTCAAGACAACTCCCGGATTAAGAAAGTCCGTCAAGGATTTCATCCGCGAGGTGAATCTCGGTACATGTAGCCTACTCGAGGAGATTTCAGATGCCGCCGAAAAAGGATTTAAAAATGAGAAGGAAATGGAAGGTTTCATTGATTGTCTTCTGAGAAAATCTGCGGCGGACAGCGACAGGCTGTTCGTGAAATCATCTGCGATCCTCGCAGAGATCCGCTCGAAGGCATCTGAATACCGTAACAGTTCGTCGCTTCCCACTCCTGCGAAGCTTGCCGCCTCGCTCGGAATAGTGACAGGACTGGCATTTGGGGCGTCGTGCACCAAAGGTGACTCGACACAGGTATTCGAGATGATCGCTCATCCTCCCCAGGACACAGGCAATAATACCAACCAGACCAAGCCAAATGAAGACACCTCGGTAAAACCTGCGCAGAAGGAATTTCCTTCAGCCTCAAATGAGGAAACCGACAAACTGAGGAACCAGTTCACCAACCAGTTCCTGAGAAATCTCGCAGGCCTTCTCCAACCTGCGGCGGATGTCCAGATCGAACTGAAGATCACCGAGGTCGGCAAGGTCGCTTCAGCCGAGATATTCAAAGGCGACACCGATCTTTCAAAAGACGCATTGCTCACCGACAAGGAAAAAGCACAGGTGACCTCGCTGATTGCCAGGCTTGGTTCGAACTCCTCCGACGAAAGGAGCAAGGCTGTAGAAGAACTGAAGGCTTATGGTTCAAAGCTCGTGCCTGAACTGAGAAACACCCTTGAATCGACAAAAGATCCCGAAGTGAAGTTCCGCTGCAAGGAGCTGATGAACACCCTTGGCGGTGTTCTTGCCACCACGAAACATGATGAGATCGTAAAGTACCTGAAGTCGCTTTCATTCGAAGGTGTGGATTCCAGCAAAACCTTCCTTATAAAATACTCAAGTGCTGAAATCAGCAGGGCCAACGTCAGGACAAGGTTTAACACACACATCTGCGAAATGGCCCCGGGCCCGCTGGACTGACACCCAAACTAAAGTTTGTACTCCAACGAATATCCCGAATTTAACCGTTAAATGTCAAGCAAATGTTGAAGTACACGCTTCAGCTTGCTCTTGTATTTCAAATCTTTTCATTCTTCCTTGAAAGAATAATTCTTCTTCGAAGCCTGATCGTGGACTGTCTTGATCATGGCGTCGTCGAGTGTGTTTTCGCCTGGCTTCTTCTCCTTCTGCTTTTCTGCGATGAACTTCGAGCGGTCCTTGTTTAACTGCTGGATCTTCTCCTGAAGAGTCTTCCTTTCGGCAACCTGCTGTTCAATGTATTTCTTCCGCTCTTCGGCGTTCATCTTTTTCATATTCTCCGGCAGTTCACTTTCCTTTATTTCTTCAAGCTTTACCTTCTCGTTCTGGATCGCATCTACGAGATCCCAGGAGGCGTTCACATAGTTCCCGGAAGATTTCGAAATGGCACGCTGGCTCATCACCGAGGGGCTCATCATTTTTGCATTTGCATCCTGGGCCGCTTGGACAGTCTTACGCTGCTCCCCCAACCGCCCGTAACCGACATATGTATCGTTCAACTTAGCTCCGAGTTCTGCGATCTCCTTGTCCTGTGGAGCCGGAATGTCTGCAACCGCGGCATTCTGGTCGATGTTCATGTAGGAACCATCGGCAAGCACTGCTCCATCCTTCCATTTGGTGTCGATCCCGGTAGCCATATTTCCGCAGAAGATCGTGTTCACGGTAATTCCTCTGGAGATCGCCTCCTTGCACGAATCTACGTAGTTGATCTTGCCCTGTGTGAAAGGTTCGTTTCCGGCGATGAAGATCATTTTGAGGTCGTCCGGACTCTTCGACCATTCAAGATCGTCCACTGCCTTCTTTATGACCGTCCCGCAGCATTCGGTCCCGCCATTTGTCTTGAGCGCGAACAACTCCTCGGAGATCTTGTCGAGGTCGTCGGTGAGTGGGCAAATCTTCCTTATCCAGGTAGTTTCGGCCTTGAGTCCGTCGTTGCCATATTCATAGAGTGCGACATTGAGCTTCGGGCGCTTGCCGTTCTGCTTGGCAAGCGCGAACTCGTTAACTATCTTCCAGAGTTGGCTTTTCGCCTGGGCGATCAGGCCGTCCATGCTGTTGCTCGTATCAAGCAAGATCGCTATCTGCACCACCGGTTGCTTTTCCTGCACCGCCTTTTCCTCGCAGATTGCGAAGTTCGCAAAGATGAAAAGCCCCGCCATCGCAACATAGATCTTTTTCATGGTAATGCTCCTTTTTGCAAATTTTTATTTTATCGATTTCACAAGGACAGTCTTCCCGTCGACTTCGAGGAGGATGTCCTCCTTCAGAGCAACAGCTCCCTGCCTGTTCTCCTTTATCAGTCGGGTAAGAAGCTCATCGAATTCCTTCGTGCCGAACTCCACGGTTACATCCGGAGCAGGTGTATTCTTCTTTGAAGCCACACGGCTGTCGACCCACTGCCCGTTCCTGTTGTAGAACGCGAGATCATTGACCTGCTGGACCTTTGAAACGGTTACTCTTTCCATCTTGTCATTGAGGTAGCTGTTGGAATAATCAACCCTCGCCTGCTTTGCCATGACAGCCATGTTCTCGCTCTGGTTCACTGCCCCCATGCCCGACCTTGCAGCCATCGCCCTGACCTCGAAGTGTGCGCCAGCCTCCTTCCTGATTTCAGCGGCATCAGCAAGCACTGTCCCCTCTTCCGCGAGGAAGGCAGTGTATTCAGTGAGTATTCCGAACTCTATCGAAAGGCGGACAATCTCATCGACAAGCTCCTTGATCTTCGGATCGGAAGGATTTGTCTGCGGATCGGCGCCGGACTCGCGGATGCCGTCGATGAGCAGGGCAATCTTGCGGCTCGCCCATAGGCGTGGCACGAATGAGTTTGTGGTGGTCGCCTTTGCGAAATTGAACGTGAACTTGAATTCCTTCTGTTCGCCACCGTAGTTGCCGGAAAGCTTGAAAGTCACCGGTTTTTCCTTGTTATACTTGCCCAGCACTATGACCTGGTCACCGGTGAAAACATCTGGCAGCATCGCGGGGATCATGTCGGCGACAAATCCCGGAGCCGGCTTGGAATCCTCCTCCATCGCCTGGAGTTCCGGTGAAACCATTATCGGTCCGTAAAGGCGTTTGAAGACGGACGCTACCTTGAGTTCGACATCCTCCTTGGGCAGGACATAAGTAGATGACGCCCTGGTGATCGATGCGATCTTGTCGAGGAGCGGGGTATTGACATCAAGTCCTACTCCGAAGGTGAATGTGCGGCGCGAGAACGGATTTCCCTTGAGGACGCCTTCCCTTATAAGTTTCTCGCTGGTCTGCCCGATCGTGGGGAGTCCATCGGTAAGGAAGAGGACTATGGGGAGCATGTTCTCATTGGCGGGTTTCTGGCGAAGGGCTTCGACAAGGGCGTCATTTATGTTAGTCCCACCGCAGGGATTGAGGTTATCGAGATATTCAGCGGCGGTTTTCTCGGTCTGCTTGTTCTTGAAGACGGGAGATTTGGAAAACATGTCGACGGCCTCGTTGTAGCTCATGAGATTGAACGCCTCGCCCTCCTCGAGTCCGGCTATTATCTGGTTCGCCGCTTCCTTAGCCTGTTTTATCTTGTCGCCGCGCATGCTTCCGGAGCGGTCTATCACGATGGTCAGCTCCCTCTTGATCTTCTTGAGTTTTACATCCTTCCCTTCGTATGTCGGGAATCCCGCGAGGAATAGGAAATATCCGCCCCCGGTCTTCGGATCCGGATAAGCCATCAGTGAGGCGGAAACATCCTTGTTCTCGAAAAGATATGAAAGGCGGAACGGACCAGGGTCCGCTTTATTCTTTTCTGGCACGACGACATCTGTGAAGTTTTCCGATTTCTTCTTTACGCTTATCTCATGCGAGGGGGAATATACCGTGGAAATCGGTTTCGAGCTTTCTATCGACACAGTGAACTTCCATGGAACCTTGTATGACAGCGATTCGCTTCTGGGAATGAAATAATCTATCCTGTTGCCGTCGGCCTCGAGTATCTGTTCGTATACCAAACGGACATTCTGGGTTCCGTTCGGTTCCACTGGGAAGACGCATGAACGTATAAGATTGAGCCCGGCGAACTCGAGGATTGCAGGATCCCTCATCTTGGCGACTATGTCATTGTAGATCTTCCTAGCCTCCTCCTTCTTCATAAGCCTTGCAGAAGGTTCCTTGCCGGAGCCTTTGAAGTCAAAGAGCTTTATGGCGGCACCATCCGGAACAGGCATGAGAACTTCCGCCTCGAGCCTGGCAGGAGTAGGATTCTTGAGGTCTATGTCGATGGTTGTAACAGCCACCTGCTCCTTGATCTTCACGTCGGCCTTGATGCCGGTGAGCTCCACGCTGCCTTGGTACACTGGTCTTGACGGCGGGACGATGATTATAGGGGGATGGGGATGCGGTGGGCGTGGTGGCCAGATCGGCGGTTCGACAATCTGGGAAAAGGATTGGAAAGAAAACGAAATCAAAAGGACATAAATTAACATAGTTCTCATGGCAACACCTCCTGTCTTTATAGGATAAGACGACATCAAAGGCCGGTTATTAGAATAAAACCTGAAAATCTTTTTTGCCACAGACTTTCACGGACCTTACCAGACTGGAAGATTAACCACAAAAGCGCAGAGATAATATTTTTAAACCGCAGATGCACGCAGATAAACACAGAAATATCTTCTCTTATACTGAATCGGCTCAGGGCGGGAAATATATTTTTCCCGTGTGATTCATGGTTGTGAAATAAGTCTGTGGCTGGAAGTTTAGAAATACTTCTCGCTTTTTGCGAGGGTTGGGCTGGCGAGATCTCGCTTTGAGAGTATTGCTGGACCTGAAAGCGGCCATTTAATGGCGATGTCAGGATCGTTCCAGATTATCCCGCGTTCATCCTTAGGGGAATAGAAGTCGCTGCACTTGTACATCACATCGGCGCTTTCGCTGATCACGCAGAATCCGTGGGCGAAGCCTATAGGGATGTAGAACTGCTTCTTGTTATCGACGGAAAGGATACATCCGTCCCACTGTCCGAAGGTGGGGGAACCGTGGCGGATGTCGACTGCCACGTCAAATATCTCTCCGGCGACAACCCTTACCAGCTTGTCCTGTCCGGAATTGATCTGGTAATGGAGGCCGCGGACGGTGTTTCTGACCGAGCGGGACCAGTTGTCCTGGACAAAGGTGGACCTTATGCCAGCCGCTTCGAACTTATTCCGGCTGTATGTTTCCAGGAAGAAACCCCTGTCGTCTGAAAAGACGTCGTGTTCGATTATAAAAGTGCCTTCGAGCTTTCCCTTGATGAACTTCATGTGAAATATGTTTTGTTAATTGCAATAAAGTGGTTAAATTAATGGTTTATATCTCATTTATCAAATAAAAAAGGTCACGAACATGAGACAGTTGCTCGCTTTGGCAGTACTGCTGGCGTTCTCTCTCCCTGGAATATCCCAGGACTACGAGATAAAACTCACCAGGTCCTTCAAGCCCGGCGACAAATGTTCCTTTTCGGCCTCGGCGAGTTCCTCCGAGATACTGACAACGATTGTCGAAGGGGAGGAACCGGAAATCGAGAAGGAGAAGAAATCCATTGACTTCTCTGGCTCTCTTGCCGTAGTTGAGATCAACAAGAGAGGTGGAATCCTCAAGTCGACTTTGACCGTTGACAAGTGCGTGATCGAATTTGACGGTGAAAAATCTGAGCCTTTCAAGAAAGGGACAGAAATAACCGCACGAATGGAGGATGATGAGACCATCTTCGAGGTCGACGGGAAACCGATCGAAGATGAAATAGTCGAAGCTCTCGGTATGATAGACTTCATTGACGATCCGGAGTCCGCCAGCGACGATGAGATATTCGGGACAAAGGAGAGGAAGAAGATCGGGGATTCCTGGAACATAAATGCCAAAGCCGCAGCCAAGGATATCGAAAAGGAAGAATTGAAATTCGACATCAAGGACATAAGCGGATCGACCACCATTGAAAAGCTTGTGAAGGTTGAAGGCACTGACTGCCTGCAGATAAGCGCTGAACTTACCTTGAAGGGACTGAAACCGATTGATATCCCGGATGGTTTCAATGTCAAGGAATCGGCAATACTCGCGACTTCCGGAGGGCTTTATCCGGTCGACGTATCAAAGGGGATCATCGAGGAGAGAATGGAGATGAAGATGCAGATGAAGATGTCCGGGCGTCCGGATCCCGACGTTCCTGCAGTGGAAGTGATTGTCACCAGCGAACAGAAAAGCGTGCAGAAATACGATTATGGCGAGAAGAAAGCTGATAATAACAAATAAATGGAACCCAGAATCTCAAGGAGGATTTTGAAATGCGTTATATTGCATTGATAGTTGCCGTGGTCATGATGGCAGTTTCCGCAGCTGCGCAGGAGTATGATATAAAATTCGACAGGCCGCTCAAGGCTGGAGTCAAATATAAGATAACTGCTTTGGGGTCTGCAAGCATCAAATCAAACGTCATGTCAGGTGGCAATCAGGTCAAGTCCGCAAGCCAGTCAGTCTCAATAGATTTCGAAGGACAGACAAATATAATCGAGGTGAATCAGGATGGAAAACCCACCAAGAAGACTTTGCAGGTCGAGAAATGCGTATTGAAAATGGGCGATCAGGAAAGCACTCCCCTTGAAAAGGGAATTGTGATAACAATATCTCCTAAGGACACCAAGAGCATTTACGAGGTCAATGGCGCTCCTGTTGATAAAAACCTTGCGGATCTTCTTGAACTTGTTGAACATGTCTACACCGGCTCCATCTCAGACGATGATGTTTTCGGTTCCAAGCAGAAAAGGAAGGTCGGTGACAGTTGGGAAATAATGACCGATAAGATCCCTGCTGATGCCCTGAGGCATGGAGTTACGGTTGACCAGAAGAACATCAGTGGTACCACGAAGCTTGAAAAAGTGGAGAAATCCGATGGCCTTGAATGTCTTGCCCTCAGCGGAGAAATGACAATAAAGGACTTTACTGTTCCACTTCCACCAAATTCCGGAATGAAGGTGGAGAGCTCAGCCATGTTGACTTATTATACGGGACTGTTCCCTACAAATCTTACCACCCCCTGCATTGCCGAAACAATGGAGATGAAGGTTCAGACGACAATCTCCGGAAGGCAGAATCCAAATTCCCAGGAGATAAAGGTCATCAACACCGTCGAACGCAAGTCCAACCGCAAGTATTCATGGGGGAAATGAATCACCAATTATGGAAGACTTTGGAAAAATACTTGATGGAAGACTTGAGGATTTGAAACGCAGTTATGCGGAATTCGCAGTTCTGCCCGTCGACCAGGAGATGACCGGCGACGGAGAGATGAACGTCAATGGAAAACAGAAGACCATAGCAAAGCCTGTCGAGGTCAGCGCACATGGCACCTTCTCGAAGCACAAGATCAGCAACCTGAAGCTTGAACCCACAGACCGCGAAGGCTGGTACCTCAAAAGGGCTGACCTGCCGGCTTCCATGCCTATAAAAGTCTCGAGCCGGAACGTATGGACAACCGAGGATCTTGTCAGCAGCATCGTCCTCAGGAGTGGAAACTCGCACAACTACGTGCGTCTGGTTGAGCACATAATCGCCTTGAAAGCTGGGCTTGATGTCGACAACCTAATGATCTCGCTGGACTCAGGCGATCCACCACTCTTCGAGCGTGGAAGCCTGGAGTTGGTAGAAGCACTGATGTCCGCTGGACGCAAGGAACAGGACAGACCGCTCCGTTTCTTCACTGTCAAGGAGAAGGTTTCTATCGTCAACCGCCACGGCAGGTTCGTGATCATCGAACCACCGGAGAAGGGAAAACACACCCTTGAAATTGACTGTGCCAGGAACTTCAGGAACGCCATTGGCCAGCAGAGAATCAGGTTCACCTTGAACGAAAAGACTTTCAGATACGGGGCGACAGCAAGGACGAACACGACCACGAAGCAGATGCTCTTCTGCCTAACCATAGGGAAGCTGTTCGCCGACACGCGCCATATCGGTTATAATCGCCATAACGTGCTTATCGCCGCCAAGGGAAGATACCTTAACGAGGCGCATCTGGTGCACAACGGCAAATCACTTGAGGCTGCCTGGCACAGGGCGAACCTTGATCTCCTTGCCGCCATAGCCCTTATCGAGGAGGGCCGTTTCATCGGACGGATCACCGACTACAAGGGTAGCCACTTCATGGACGTCGAAATGATGAAGCTCCTCTACTCCAACGACATGCTGATGGAAGTCACAAGCTCCCATCTGTGACTTTTTAACACATTTTCTCCATCAAACCGCTTTAATGCCGGAGTTCATGGTGTATATTGTTACCCATTAACTTGATTATTGGGGTATTTTAATATTTTAAAGGAAATCGATTTTTCGGCATGTTCATCTTGTTCATCATGGCATTTTTCTCCCGTTTACTCAAAGAGCTCAGAAGCTGGGTTCTTTTGACCGGGTTTAGTTCCATTTCCAATGGAATATATGGCACGGACGTTGTCCGTACAGCCTTAATTTCCGTCCGGAAATGTTACAGCATTATTGTATTCTGCCAGCTCAGTATTGTCTCACATCCCATGCCGGGATCCGATCTCCTTTCCAGGAAAGAGGACCGCGCATGGATTCCCTATTTGTAGAACAACGCGATATCTTCACGCCTGAAGATAATGCTCCTACCAACAGCCAGGATGAACAGCCTCTTGCAGCGCGCCTGCGTCCACTCAATTTCGATGAATATGTGGGCCAAAAGCACATACTTGCGGAAGGCAAGCTCCTGCGCCGCGCCATAGATTCCGATTCATTCACCTCCATAATCCTTTCAGGTCCACCGGGTGTCGGCAAGACCAGCATCGCCGAACTCATCGCCAAACTCACTAACGCTGCCTTTATCAGGCTCTCTGGAGTGGCTTCGAGCGTCGGTGACATCAGGAATGAGATCGCCACCGCCATTGTCAGGCGGAAAAGTTCCGGACGCAAGACGATCCTCTTCATCGACGAGATACACAGGTTCAACCGGGCCCAGCAGGATGTGCTCCTTCCAGATATCGAAAACGGCAACATCAGGTTCATCGGGGCGACAACCCAGAATCCTTTCTTCTACGTCAACGGCCCCCTGCTCTCCCGCTCGCTTGTATTCAAGCTCGAGGCTCTTTCGGAAGAGGACGTTGCTGAACTCATCAACAAGGCGATCACCGACAAGCGCGGATTCCCTGACAAGAAGATCAAGCTTCAGCCCGAATCACTGAAGTTCCTTTCAAACTCCTGCGAAGGCGATGCCAGAAGGGCATTGAATGCCATTGAGATAGCAGTGATGACAACCAAACCCGACAAAAAGGGTGTAATAACCATCACACCTGAAGTGGCCCATGAGTCGATACAGGAAAAACCCGTAGAATACGGCGATGACGGCCATTACGACACAGCCAGTGCATTCATAAAGAGCATGCGTGGCAGCGATCCGGATGCGGCCGTCTACTGGCTTGCTAAGATGCTGCATGCTGGAGAGGATATCCGTTTCATCGCAAGGCGTATAGTGATTTTCGCCTCCGAGGATGTAGGCAACGCCGATCCGCGAGCCATCACCGTAGCAGTCAACGCCATGCAGGCTGTCGAAATGATCGGAATGCCTGAAGCTCGCATAATTCTTGCGCAGGCCGTCACCTACTGTGCCACCGCGCCCAAGAGCAATGCCAGCTACATGGCAGTTGATGCCGCACTGGACGATGTCAGGAACGAACGTGTCCAGGCGGTCCCAAAGCATCTGCGGGATTCGCATTACAAGGGTGCAAAGACGATGGGGCACGGTGAAGGATATGTATATCCGCACGGGGAGGAAGGGCATTTCACGGTTCAGGATTATCTTGGAGTTTCAAAGAAGTATTACAGTCCTTCCGAGAACGGTTATGAGTCGAAGATAAAGGAACGCATTGAATACTGGGATGCCCTGAGGAAAGGTGGAAAGGGCAATGAAGGAAAAGGATAAGATAAGACGGCTGTTCGTTCCGCAGAGGATGTCCCTTGAAAAGGAGTTTGTGAAGCGGGCCGGGGAAGATATTTCCTCTCGGCTCATGAAGATAGCAGAATTGATGGATTCGGATATATTCGCGGCTTTTGCTCCTGCCGGAGGGGAGCCCGATATAACTGGATTTTTGAGGAAACAGATATCAAAAGGAAAGGAAGTATGCTTTCCGAGGTTCAGGAGGGCTGCCAACAGATATGAGATGGCGGTCGCAGCGGATCTCGCGAAAGATTTTGCCAGGGGCAAATTCGGGATAATGGAACCTGTGCCTGAGAAGCAGGCCGTTCCGGCAAACGTCCTGAAGGAGACACCCTGGTTGGTTCCTGGAATCGCATTTGACCGGAAAGGCGGGAGGCTCGGGCACGGAAAGGGAATTTTCGACCGGCTCCTCTCGGATGCGTCCGGGTTCAAGATCGGGATTTGTTATGAATGGCAAATAATTGACACGGTACCTTCTGATGCAGTTGACGTCATGATGGACATGGTCGTCACTGAATCCGGAACTTACCGTTGTACCAGAAAAACTGAAAGGAGAGATGGAAGATGAACGGCGAATTTAGTAAATTTTTAAATGATCTGCTGAATGCTCTTATGAGCAAGTCGGTGATCGGGCTTGTATCAGGAATTGCGCTTGGGTTCCTGATACACTGGCTGATCGCGAAGCTGTGGGGACAGACCGCTGCATCTGCTGCCGAAAAGATACGCGAAGACGCGCGCAAGGAGGCGGAACACATACTCCGCGAGGCGAAGGTGGCCGCCAAGTCAGAACTCCTCAAGATCAAGGATGAGTTCGAGACTGAGACAAAGGAGCGGAAGCAGGAACTGATAACCCTTGAGAAACGCATTGTGCAGAGGGAGGAGATCCTGGAGAGGAAGGCCGACGCACTCGATGCAAAGACCGCTTCGATCGAAAAGGAGGAGAAGGAGATCCAGCTGACCAGGGAACGCATCACACTGAAGGAGGCCGACCTGAAGAAGGAGATCTCCAAGCAGATCTCCGAGCTGGAACGCATCTCCGAACTCACGAAGGATTCCGCCAAGGAAATGCTACTCGAAAAGATAAAGGGCGAAGTGCAGAACGAAACCGGCCACCTCATACGCAGCCTTGTCGACGAGGCGAAGGAGAAGGCCGAGAAGGAATCCCAGAAGATAATGATCTACGCCATGCAGAAATATGCTTCGGACTGCGCATATGAGCACACAACAGCGACTATCCCGCTTCCGAACGACGAGATGAAAGGAAGAATAATCGGACGTGACGGACGCAACATCCGCGCAATAGAAGCGGCTGCGGGAGTCACTCTCATGATCGAT
>CAZRKP010000033.1:0-38139 GCA_964600895.1 uncultured Victivallis sp. | reverse complement strand
TCCCGAAGCCGTGGTCATATCCTGCTTCGATCCTGTCAAGAAGGAGACCGCGAGACTGCTTCTTGAAAAACTGATTTCCGACGGAAGAATTCATCCGACAAGGATTGAGGAGCTCTACAAGAAGTCCGAGAAGGAAGTCGAAGACACGGTATTCTCCGCCGGAGAGGCCGCAGTCCTGGAGACCGGCATCCAGGGTATCAACAATTCCCTGATAAAGCTCCTTGGCAGGCTGAAGTTCCGTTTCAGCTATTCGCAGAACGTCCTCAGGCATTCCGTTGAGACTGCATATTTCATGGGGACGATCGCCTCCGAGCTCGGGCTTGACGTACAGAAGGCACGTAGGATCGGGTTGCTCCATGACATCGGCAAGGCCATGGACCATGAAATTGAAGGCTCGCACGCCTCAATCGGAGCAGACATCCTCAGGAAGAACAATGAAGCCAAGGATGTAATCAACGCCGTCGCCGCCCATCATGAGGAAGTCGAGAAGGAAACACTTTACGCGGTGCTTGTCAGCGTATGCGATGCACTCAGTGCATCAAGGCCCGGAGCCAGAAGCGAAACAGCGGACCTTTACCTCAAGCGCCTGGACCAGCTCGAGAAGATCGCGTGCGAGTTCTCCGGAGTCGATTCGTGCTATGCACTGCAGGCAGGTCGTGAAGTCCGCGTGGTTGTCCAGCCTGGAAAGGTCAGCGATGCCGAAGCCCAGGTGCTTGCGAGGGATATATGCCACCGCATAGAGAAGGAAATGAACTATCCAGGGCAGATCAAGGTAACGGTCATCAGGGAAACCAGATGCGTGGACTACGCAAAATAACGGTCGCGGCAAGCGCGTCCCTCCATTTTCGTATTCAAGGTGGAGGGCTTTGGTTTTGCCTTCGGCAAGCGTCGCTACGCTTTGCTAAGTCAAAGCCGTTTCTGAATTTGGATTATAGCTTATTTAAATTGGCAATTGACAATCGAAAATTGGAAATGATATGAATTTATTGTTCATCGGTGATGTGGTAGGTAAGGGTGGCAGGCTTGCCGTAAGGCAGCTTGTCCCCGAACTCCGCCGTCAATACAACTGCAGTTTTGTGATAGCCAATGTTGAGAACGTCGCTGGCGGAGCCGGAATCAGCGCAAGCTGCCTGACCGATTTCGCCGGCGTGGTGGATGTATACACGTCAGGTGACCATGTATGGGACCAGAAGGGATTCGAGGAAGAGATCACCCGTTTCAGCAATCTCCTCCGTCCGGCCAACTACAACAAGAAGCAGCCGGGAAAGGGATTCGAGGTCTTCAGGAATTCAGCCGGAGGCGAAGTTGCCGTAATAAATCTTCTCGGTAAGGTTTTCATGAAGGAGAGCTCGAGCTGTCCGTTTGAGACCGTGGAAGGTATACTCGCTTCACTGCCTCCGACTGCAAAGACAATAATCGTCGACATGCACGCGGAGGCAACAAGTGAGAAGGCTGCAATGGCTCATTTCCTCGATGGACGCGTAACCGCAGTTATCGGTACCCATACTCATGTCCAGACCGCCGATGCGACCGTATTGCCTAAAGGGACTGCGTTCATATCGGATGTCGGCATGACCGGCTCGATAAATTCCATCCTTGGACGAGAGATCGATGCGGTGCTGAAAAAATTCACCAGCGGGATGCCGCAGAAACTCCCTGTCGTAGAGAAGGACATCCGTCTCGATGCAGTTGTGCTCTCATACGATATGGCGACCGGACGCGCCACGGACATTAAGAACATTTCGGTGAAGGCGGGATTTTAGCCACAGACTTGCACGGACTATAAAATTGACATTTTCCCGGAATCACGGGAACGTCAGTTTCATAACGTACTTCTGCCAGTCCTCCTTGAACTGCTTCATGTCTTTTGCTCCCAAGACTTTCACAAGGGACTTGTAACCGGTCGGATCATTCTTGAAGTTGTCATGGAATTCCTTGTAATATTTGACGAGGAGCCCTTTTTCCTGAAGGTAGTAGAGAAGATATCGTGACTGTGCGTAGTTGTCGCCTTTTTCGCCACCATAGAACTCGAGGCTGTTGTACCCGCACAATGTTTCAAAGTCAGGCAGATCATTCCTTTTTATCGCCTTCTGCAATCCTGCAAGCCTCCAGTTGGTCATTCCTGCGATCTCTCCGTTCTTCTCGCGGCACTGCTCATAGAGCGAACCGATTCCTTCATTGAACCATGGAGGACAATCCGGAAAGTTTGCCTCGATGAATGGATGGACGATCTCGTGCACAAGAGTTCCTCCTCCGGTTGCGATGTTCATAATGAGGCAGTCGTTCTGAGGGGAATAGAATCCATATGGAGTATGCGGTTCATTGCCGGTGACCAGCTTGCAGTATTCGGAAAAGCTGTCGGCATCCTTGAGCAGCCATATCGTCAGGATCTTAGTCGGATAATATTGGAAATAACTTTTCATGAGCATCTTTACAGTCCACCGGACGGTCTTCTCCGAAAAGTCCTTCAATGAAACGGTGTCGAGATTTCCGACAACGATGAATGGCGGTTCAACCACATAGTTAAGCTTCTTTTTGGCATATTTCCTTTTGAGTTCGCTGACCTTCTGAGCGAAGTCCGCATTGGATGGAGGGATGGTCCTGACCTCCTCCTCCGTGCCGGTCTTGCTGATGATCTTCTTTGCCTGAACAGCCTTGCGCTCCGGCACCTTGACCTTTGCCTTGTCAACATCCAATACCATCCTGATGACCGTCCATTCATCCGCGGAATATTTCAGGGGCCATAGCTTCAGGAAAAGATCCTTCTTCATCTTCCTGTAGGCGCCATTGTCCTCAGCAGGTTCATTGTATATCACTTCTCCGGTGCCCGGATCATACCCGAGGATAAGACGGAAATGCTCTGTTGATTTGGCGCTGTCATCGTAATGCATGCAGACGATCGATGGTTTTCCAGCCTTGAGATCTGCGAGCATTGAATTGAAGCAGGTGTCGAGTTCCCTGGAATTTGAAGCCTTGACGGTCGAACAGATCTTGGAAGCGTCACCCAGATTGAAACCGAGATTCCCGAGGGCCTTCACAAGCTCCCTTGTATAGCATCCGCGCCCGAGGGAAGGATCAAGGCCTGAAACGTTGAACACGTCGTCCTGTGTGACGTTCACACCCAGCTTTTTCAGATACATCTCAACACAGGCCTCTCCGCAGAAGTCGTATCGCTGGAGGACGGCGGGAACCCCTTCTATCAGATATTTTTTTTCAACGGCATCCTGGGCACAGCAAAGAAGAGAGGCAAGGGATATAAGCAGGAAAAATATTTTCTTCATATTCATCCTCCATATTCTTATGTCAGGAGTTCCATCCTGACCATGGAGTGCTGAAGCGCCAGCTTCAGCCTTGTTCCCTGCGAAGCTAGCTTCGCAGAAGAAAAGCGGTAGCTCCGTTCCACTCCGCTACACGCACTCCAAGGCGCTTCGCGCAAATTACTCCGGATCAGGATCCTCCATTCCCGGAATTTTACTTGCCATTGAAGCTTTTATCATAACGAGCGCTTCTACGGCTTCTTCGAGCATGCCGAACATCCTTTCCATCTCATCCTCCTCGAACTGGTTGCCGGAATTGTTCAGGACGTTGAGAAGCTGTCCAAGCACGCTGGTTGTTTCTGTGAGGGCAAGCATCTCCTCCTTCGGTATCCTGTGAGGCATAATGCTGAGTTTTCCCAGGCGGCGCATGAACGCAATGTTCTCTTCCATGAGCTGGAGCGCCCTGCCCCGGAGCCTGCCGTTCGCTTCGTCAGATGACCTGTCATAATCTACAACGACCTCCTCCCATAGCTCCTCAAGGAAGTTGTCGAAGGCGATCTGCTGCGCTTCGTCGGTGAATGCAAGCTCAAATCCGGCAAAGCAGCGCTTTTTAACACCATCTATCGATCTCCGGTCGTTATATAGTTCGTCCCTCATGAAGGCTTCGATCTCAAATGACTGCAGCCCGGCCTTGAGCTCCTCCAATATCCTGTCCAGACTCTCCACGCTTCCGGTAGATATGGAGAACTCAGGCTTGACCTTGGTTCCGGACGATGGCTTATTTTCCTTGAGCCACAGCACAGCAGTACCGTTCTCAAGCGGCTTCAGGCAGATCCGGCCGCTGATCTTCAGGAACTCCTCGAAGCTTGTGAGGACGTTCTCCATCATTGAAGGGTCAGCCATGTAAGCCTGTTCAAGCTGAGACTGGACATCTATGTCCTGGCCGAATGTCTCCAGGACATGAACAAGCACCTCCTCCATGCGGAGAACCCAGCCCTGGATGTCACCCAGCTGCTGGTGCTTTTCCGATCCGGGAAGAATGCTGAAGCGGAAAACCCCCTTGTCGGAATCCTCGGCGCTTACAAGGAGCGCATCACCCAGCTTGAATGAATGTTTCCTGTATATTTCCTTCAAGTCAAATACAGTAATCTCCGGGTTGCCTTTTTTTGCAGAAGACCTTTTTGTCTTTCCGCCAGCAATAAGGGAATGGTAAGCTTCAAGCTTCCTGTCCGAAAAATCCTTAAATTCCCTTTTGCCGACCACAGCTTCAGAATCCTCGGGCCTCAGCAGCGAATCGGAAGGGGCCCTGTCAGGATTCAGGAACGGCATGAACCTGTGCCCGGGAATGAGAATCCCCTTGTCAATCTCATCCTGTGTCGGCGAGATGCAGAACTCCGCCTTATCGAAGAATCTGTTTCTCGGAATATATTTCTCACGGAGATCCTCCTCGCCGGTAATGTCGAGGCAGGAATTGTCCTCCGCGAGCATTTCCTCTATTTCGGGAATTATCTTTCCTGCATCAGTCTTGATCGTGGCGGCAATTTCCTCCGCGGCCTCTTCGGCGGTAAATGCGTTGCTGGCGCGGGATATGAAATCCCTAAGAGCCTTTTCAAGGCTGGAGTTATTTCTTTTTTTACTCATAAACAAATTATTGCCGGCCAGACCTGTATTTGGCTTGTCGAAGCAGGCCGGCGCTCCGTTGTTATTAATATGACGAAGTGGAACCTATTTTCTTAGAGCACTTATCATATCATTGACGCGATTGAGCTTCTCCTCGTTCTCTGCAAGGAGCTTCTTTGAATCCTCGATGACCTTCGGCGGGGCCTTGCTGACAAACTTCTCGTTGGACAGCTTCGCCTTCGATCCGGCGATCCAGCCCTCGAGATCCTTCTTCTGCTTCTCCAGCTTTGCGAGTTCCGCGGCGATGTCCACAAGCCCTTCAAGGGGCATGAAGATCGTGCCGGCATCTGTTACCATCGAAGGCGCCGGACCTGAAGCTGCGAATTTCGCATCTATGGTGACACTCTCGGCACGGAGCAGCATCTCCATCGAGGATTTCTGTTCCTGCAGGAACTTCTCAGTACCTTCGTCTACGGGCTTGATGAAGTATTTTATCTTAAGCGATGGCGCGATATTGCAGCTCACGCGCAGGTTCCTTCCGGCACTGATGATTGCGAATTTCGCAACAACGCCTTTTATGAGTCCATCAGTGATCCCGAGTTCTGCGAGCCTCGCAGATCCCATCGGCTTCGGAAATTCGGCCAGCATGATGCTCTCGTTCTCCTGAAGGTATCCGAGTTGGTGCGCAAGTTCCTCGGTGAGGAACGGCATGAACGGATGGAGAAGCTTGAGGATCGTACCGAGGGCATAATCAAAAAGTCCGAGCGTCCTGTTGCGTTTCTCGGTATTCTCCTTGTTGAAGAAGGTCTCCTTTGCGACCTCGATGTACCAGTCGCAGAACTCGCCCCAGACGAACTCATAAAGGCTGTGGACGGCCTCATGGAACCTGAAAGCTTCCAGAGATTCGTTCACTGATGTCACGACCTGGTTGAGCCTTCCAAGCATCCACTTGTCGTCCTGGGAAAGAGCATCAGCACTTAGAGAATTAATATCAAATGGGACTACGTCCCCCTGCATCCGACGGAAGCGGGAGGCATTCCAGAGCTTGTTTGCGAAGTTCCTGCCGATCTCGCATTTCTCGTTGCTGTAGCGGATGTCCATGCCAAGCGGAGCTATATATATAATGGAGAAGCGCAGGGCATCGGCGCCATAGGTCTTGATGACATCGAGGGGATCCGGAGAATTACCGAGCGACTTGCTGAGCTTGCGCCCGATCTCGTCGCGGATTATGCTCGTGAAATAGACGTTCCTGAACGGGAGCTCTCCCTTGAACTCGTATCCGGCCATGATCATCCTGGCTACCCAGAAGAAAATGATGTCGGGCCCGGTGACAAGGTCGGATGTCGGATAGAAGAACTTCTGTTCCTTGGTGTCCGCCGGCCAGCCCATTATCGAGAACGGCCAGAGCCATGAGCTGAACCAGGTGTCAAGGACATCCTCGTCCTGGGTCCAATTCTCAATGTCCTTCGGAGTCTCAAGCCCGACATAAACCTTCCCGGTCTTCTTGTGGTACCAGGCGGGAACGCGGTGCCCCCACCAGATCTGACGGCTTATGCACCAGTCCTTGATGTTCTCCATCCAATGGAAATATGTCTTGCTCCAGCGTTCCGGATAGAACCTGATCTTTCCGGACCTTACGGCCTCGATTGCGGGTTTCGCAAGTTCGTCCATCTTCACGAACCACTGTTCGCTGACACGGGGCTCGATCGGCACGTCGCCACGTTCGGAGTATCCGACGCTGTGCATATGATCCTCGATCTTGACAACGAGCTTTGCATCCTGCATGAGCTTCACGATCTTTTCACGGCACTCGAAGCGGTCGAGTCCGACGAATTCCTCGCCGGCAGCCTCGTTCATGGTGGCGTCGGCATTCATCACATTGAGGATCTCAAGTTTGTGCCTGAGGCCGACCTCGAAGTCGTTAGGATCATGCGCAGGGGTGATCTTGACGCAGCCGGTACCGAATTTCGGATCTGCATGTTCATCCGCGATCACCGGGATCTTCCTTCCAGTAAGCGGAAGGTCAACGGTCTTACCTACTATATTCTTATAGCGTTCATCGGCGGGATTGACCGCGACGGCTGTATCTCCGAGCATCGTCTCCGGACGGGTCGTGGCAATTGTGAGGAATCCTGAACCATCGGAAAGAGGATATTTGAAATGGTAGAAATATCCGTGGACCTCCTTGTGGATCACTTCCTCGTCGGAAAGGGCGGTCTTCGATACGGGGCACCAGTTGATCATGCGGCGGCCGCGGTAGAGATAACCTTTCTCATAAAGCTTGATAAAGACAAGTTTGACGGCATCGCTCAGACCTTCATCCATGGTAAAGCGTTCTCTTTCCCAGTCGCAGGAAGTGCCAAGAGTACGAAGCTGTCTAATGATAGTCCCGCCGTACTGCTCCTTCCATTGCCAGACGCGCTTGACGAATTCCTCGCGGCCATAATGGTCTCGGCCGTGGCCTTCACTCTCACGAAGCTGTTTGTCAACGCGGGTCTCAGTGGCAATTCCAGCGTGATCTGTGCCCGGGAACCAGCAGGCCTCGTATCCCTGCATCCTTCGCCAGCGGATAAGGATGTCCTGGAGAGTGTTGTTCAGGACATGTCCCATGGTCAGTATCCCCGTGACATTCGGTGGAGGTATGACAATTGAATAGGGTTTCTTTCCAGAATCCGGATTTCCCCTGAAATATCCATTCCGCTCCCAGATCGGATACCATTTGTTTTCTACATTGCCTGGTTCGTAGGCTTTCGGCATTTCATTGGCGCTCATGGTCTTAAGTTCCTATAAGTATGACAGTTGCGATTGATGCGAACCGGAAAATCTAAGCTGGATTATGTGAATATCAAGGGAAATGATATTTTTTGCAATGCAAAAAATATCATCTGGCATGGAAACTGCTTCAAATTGCCGTGGGGGAGAGGGTATTTTATTATCATAACATGAAAGGATATTTTGAATATGATACTGGATTTTGATGAAAGCCCCGTTAAATTCTGATTTCTCAAGTATCCTTTCAATTTAAAGGTAAAGCTTAAAATATGGAAAACAAAGAATTCAAAGTAGCATGTCCGAAATGCAAAGCATCGTTCTCGGTGCCGCTCGAGTTCGCCGGAGAGACTGCCGAATGCGCTGAATGCGAGTTCGTCTTTGAAATACCCAAGCCTGAAGATGCGGAAAGCCAGAACTACAATGTCACCGAAACAGGGACAATCACCGGTGTTGAGATAGATGATAAGATTTCCAAGAGCACGGTAAGACTGTCCAGGACATCCATTGGGATGATCCCGACGATGAAGGACAAGTTCAACTTCGACGCACCTTCCAAGCCGCTTCCCCCGAAGGAAGATGACTTCTGATAAAATCTTGCCCTGCTATATTTTATTTCAGCATTTCCGCATTGATCAAATTAATTTCAATATAATTTCTCCGCGGAAAAATTTTCTTCAATCCTCGTGGAATACTGCAGATTGCAATTAGTGCTGTCAGGTGTATATTTTTCGCTACAAAAACAAATCATATATTGGAGGGGTTTTATGAAGAATCTTTTGAGAATCTCAGTCATGCTGTTTGTTATGACAGCAAGCGTTTCCGGCCTTTTCGCCCAGAACAAGGAAAAAGAGGCAGCTCCGGCAAAGCTTGAAAAGCCTACACTTGCAGTCCTCCCGTTCGTTCTTGAACCCAACAATATACAGATCAACGTAAATGAGAAGGAAATGAAGATCCAGGTCGTAGAGAGTGAATTCGCAGACCAGCTTCTCCAGAACCTTGTCAAATCCCGCAAATTCTCCGTCCTTGAACGTGCTTTCGTCGAAAAGATCATGAAAGAGAACAAGCTGACAGAATCCGAATACTGCAAGCCCGGCGAAGAACAGCGCATCGGAAAACTCCTTGTCGCCGACTATCTCGTCGTCGGACATGTCGACAGGGTCGAATTCGCGCTTGAAAGCAAATACATCGAGATAACCAAGGAGACCTCCATCAGGCTCAAGGGCACGATGAAGATCCATTTCAGGGTCGTCCAGACCAGCTCAGGAAAGATCGTATGCGCCAACACTATCACCAGGAAGCTTGACAGCAAGGACATCCCGGCTTCCGAACGCAAAAACATGACCGGCGGCGACTACAGGGACAGGCTATTCAGCGACGCAGCAGTTGCAGCATCGAACTACATACTCGAAGGAATCTACCCCATCAAGGTGGCATCTGTCCAAGGTGAGGAACTCGTCCTCAACCGTGGCGAAGGCACTGGAGTCGTAGAAGGGGCACGCTATGAAGTCTTCTCACAGGGCGAGGCCGTCAAGGATCCCGACACCGGCGATGTCATTGGTACTGATGAAACAAAGATAGGCCTTATCGAAGTGACTTCTGTCCAGCAGAAGTTCTCCAAGGCGAAGATAGTCAAGTCCGACGGCGTGATAGAGGTTGGAGCGATCTGCAGGCAGATCGAGAAAAAAGCAAAGGAAGTTGAACCCGCTACGCCGAGGGCAACCCCCGGCTGGTAAAACAGATTAACACCGTTTTTCGGTCAGCCTCAAGGAACAGTTTTTTCCGTCTGTCCGATTGGCGGTATTTTAGATATTATGTCTTTAAATCCTCTTAAATATGCATTCATACTGGCTTTCCTGATATTCATCACGGGGTGCTCCTCCGTCTACACGTCAAGGTCTCAGAAGGAGGCCCTTATGTCGGCTTACACCTCCGGCGACATGGAGGAAGCCGTAAAGCTTGCCGACAAGAAGGCAGAGAACAGGGCCGGTACAGGAGACGAACTGATGTGGAGGCTCGAACAGGCCAAGATAAAGTTCGATGCCGGTGACTACAAGGGCAGCCTCTCAATCTTCGAGAAGTGCGAACAGCTCATAAAGGAATTCGACGACAGGGCTGCCATCAATGCACGAGAAGCTGGAGCAGAAGTTGGAGCGGCCTTCACGAACCAGAACGCCCTCCCCTACAGTGGATTCAACTACGACAGGATCCTCCTGAACACCTACAAGGCCCTTGGCTACTACGCCCTAGGCGACCCGAATGGCGCCGGTGTGGAGATGCGCCGCGCTTATGAGCGCCAAAAGGAAGCTGAAAAGAAATTTGCCGATGAGATAAAGAAGAAGGACGAGGAGAACCAGAAGGAAGCGGCGAAAGCCGGGCAGAACGTAAGCTTTGAGACGGTCCAAGGTGAGCATCCCGAAGTCAAGAAGTCCTATGACGATATGAAGGCCATGTCAAACAAGACCTACGGGGCCCTGATGAATCCGTTCGTCACATACATGTCGGGGATACGCTACATGATGGACGGGAACGTCGCCGAAGCCGAAGTAGACTTCAGGAACCTCTACAAGATGGATGTGGAGAACAAACTCGCCCAGCAGTATTATGTGACACTCGCCAACCGCATGGGGAGCAAGGTCCCGAAGGAGATCTCCTCGGTCAAACCGTTTGACTTCTCCCTGTCAGGAAATGTCGTCTACGTGATCTTCGAAAACGGCCTTGTACCTGCACTCAAGGAGCAGAAGTTCGAGCTCATACTGCCTACTGGTTATTCAGGGATAGCCTATTCAGAACTTGAGTTCTACAACCCGACATTGGGCGGCGTAGAGGTGAAGGATTCCTCGGGCAAGGTATACAGGACGGCGACTATTTCAGCGATGAATTCTGTTGTTTCCCAGGAATACCAGGAGATATTCCCAGGGATGATTACCAGGCTCGTGATATCCACCCTAATAAAGGAGGGAGCGACGGCGGCTGCCTATGTAGCTGCAAGTCAGGCTGGGGATGCCACTGCTACAACCCTCGCCGTGATAGGCGTATGGATCACTACCAGCATCTACAAATACACTTTCAATACCGCAGACACCCGCTGCTGGCAGACGTTGCCCTGCGAATATCAGGTCACCCAGCTCCCAAGGCCGAAGGACGGCATCCTGAAATTGAGCACCTTTTCAAAGGATGGCACGATGGTGTCGGCAGAGCCGATGGAGATAAAGATCGAAAAGTCCAAATCAATCGTACATGTCAGGCATATCCAGGGGAACATCAACGTCAGAGTGTTCGAGTTTGAATAAAATCCAGCAGTGGCGGATTTCATTTTTACATGTAATGTATGCAAAAACAATATAGAGAGGGGATCTCATGAAAACATCCAAGCTTCTTCTGGGCGCGGCATTGTCAATGGTAATACTTCTTCCTGCCTGCAACTCTCCGGTGAACACTGTGGAGAACACCGACAAGGCCATGGAAAAGGACTTCGTCAAGAACAAGAGGGTCATCACCGATGAGACTTTGAGCGACAGGCTCCAGATCGTCAGCGTTGACAAGCAGGAGGTTCCGGGCGGACTGATGAAAGTCCAGGTGACCTTCAGGAATGCACGCAAGTCGGATTACAAGTTCGCCTACAGGTTCCAGTGGTTCAATGAGTCAGGCATGGAGATCACCACTGCCGCAACCATCTGGATCGAGAAATTCGTATATGGTGGCGAGGAGTTCTTCCTTTCGGCAACCGCACCCAATGAAAGATGCAAGGACTTCAAGCTGATGACCAGGGCCCTTGATTGATTGCCAAACTCAGAATTCAAAGGAGCGCGGGTTTTCTTACCCGCGAAAGAGAAACTCAAAGGCGGACTGGAAAGTCCGCCCTCCTTTGTTTTTTTCAGCCGGCTGAAAAAATATAATTATTTGCTCGTGGCGTATTCCTTCGCAAGGATCGGCTTGATTATTTCAACAAGCTTCGCATATCCCTTGGAATTAAGGTGAAGGTCGTCCTTCTCGAAAAGCTCCTTGTCGGGTTTCCCGTCCTGACCGAGAATCGCGGGTGAAATATCGATCTGACCGAGACCACTGCCCTGCTTAACATGATCGGCAACCATCTGGTTGGCCTTCTTCATCTCCTCCCACCTATCCCACCTCTTGATGCTAGGCTTGACAGTGAGGAAGATTATTTTAGTGTCAGGAAGGGCCTTTTGGACCTTTTCAATGAAAACCTTGCAGTTCTCGAAGAACTTCTCCGCCTTGCTGTCCTTTCCGGCAAGGTCATTGTCTCCTTCATATACCACTATGATCTTGGGGGCATAAGGTATTACAATCCTGTCTACCACCTTGAGAAGTTCCGGCATGCTGGAACCGCCGAAGCCGCGGTTGATGACAGGCAGGGGCTTGAGATCCTCGCCCACGCTCCTCCATTTTGTAAAGGTGGAACTCCCGACAAAGAGTATGGCCCCCTTGGGAGGCGGGTTTTCCTTGTCACGCTCCTCAAACTTCACAATGTCCTTTTCAAACTTTGAAGTTGCAGGTTCCTGCGCCCGGGAGTTCCAGCATACAAGCACCGCAACGATAAAGATCAATCTCAATAATTTTCCCATGACAGTCAATATCCTTTCTTTTTCTTCCGGTTATTCTTCACCGTTAAGGCCAATCCTCTGGCGAAGCTGACGACCTTTGCATCAAGCCGGTCACCCTTCTTATACATCTTTTCCAGGAAATTTCCAATCTTTCCGACAGGCACCAGGAACGTCTCGATATGCTCGCCGTCATCGAAAGCCGTCTCAGGATTCCTGTTCCGGACATGCCTTTCGTCTATATCCATATGCACGATCCGGACATTCTCCCCGGTCATCCCCGGTGAACTGTATATCGGACGGGACATCCCTGTGATCCTTCCGGAATAACCAGTTTCCTCATAGAGCTCCCTTATGGCTGTCACCTCGGGCTTTTCACCTTTCCCGCAGAGGCCTGCCGGAAATTCGATGACATGCCCTCCGGCCGGCGGTCGGAACTGGCGGACAAGGATTATCCTATTGGAAGGCTTCAGAAGTGCGATGATCGCAACCGCTCCAGTTCCATCCGTCCTCCTGGAGCATTCCCACTTCCTCCTGACACCATGGTGATCCAGATATGTAAGCTCCTCCAGATACAGCCAGTTGCCCGAAGGAATCCTCTTTTTTGACAAAATCGACGGTCCGCCCATGAAAAATTCCTGTTTTAAAAATCTTGAAAATAAAAGAATATATCTTGTGGAAATGCATTTGCATTTTGAAAAGGCAATAATAAATTAGGAAAAAATCAGAACAATAAGAATCTAAAAACTGCTAATTCTTTACTTTATACATTTTTAATATCTGGCTTTTCAACTGCATATCCCGTATTCAATTCTTTAAGGTATCCATAATCCGTAAGAAAGTTTCAAATTGATGTTTGTTGGATTAACTGGCAGCACAGGCTGCGGCAAAACTTCTGCTCTTGAATGCTTTTCCTCGCTTGGCTGGAAAACTCTGGATGCGGACAGGATATGCCATGAGTTATACGAGGACAGGGACAGCGGGGTTGCCGAAGCGGCAAGGAAAAGATGGGGGAACAAGGTATTCCTTCCGGACGGAAGGATAAACAGACAGGCTATCGCAGACATAGTATTCAAGAACTCCAGGGAGCTCAAATGGCTTAACTCGCTCCTGCACCCCAAGGTACTGAAAAAGGCCAGGGCGGAAATTGCCAGATCCGGCAGGAAGAATGCGATATTCGCAGTTCCACTGCTCTTCGAGGCCGGCTGGGAGAAGGAATTCGACTGCATAGTATCCGTATGGACCGATGGAGTGATACAGCGACAGCGCCTTGCCAGGAGGGGATGGAGCGAGAGGGAAATTTCACGGAGATGCAAATGCCAGATCCCACCTGAGAAAAAGATGGAACTCTCAGATTTCGCCATAATAAACAACGGGACACTGAATGATTTGAAAGAACAATGCAAACTATTAAATAAGAAAATAAAGGAACGCCATGGAAAGAAATGACGAAAAAGACAAAAGACACCGTTCGGACGACAGCCAGAATGATGGCGCCCGTTCCGAAAAACGCCCCGAATATTATGATCCCCTGGCGGATGAGAAGGAAAGGCGTCCGGATTCCGATTCAAGGTACAAGAGACGTCCATACCATCGCAGGGGGGGGTACGGTTCCAGAGGCGGTTCCATGGGCCATCATAATGACGAACCCTCACTTCCGCAGCAAGGAGCCTCGGATGCACCTCCTCCACAGAAGACAGAATCCGAGCAAGCAGGGGTAAAACCCCCTCAGGATGACAGGGAACGCCCACAGGAACAGCATAGGAACGGTGACATGCCCATCAGGGACAAGACCGCTCCGAGCCTCAACATTACCGAACTCCAGGAAAAGGGGATGGAGGAGCTCGCCAAGATGGGAAGCGAACTCGGGGTCGAAGGAATAGGCGCCCTTGAAAAATCCGTACTCATATTCGAGATACTCAAGGCCAATGCTGAGAAGAATGGCCTGATGTATGGAAGCGGCTATCTGGAGGTCCTGGCCGACGGCTTTGGATTCCTACGCTCCCCGAGCTACTGCTATCTGCCATGCCCCGAAGACATATATCTGAGCCCTTCACAGATAAGAAGGTTCTCGCTGAAGACCGGAGACTATGTCGCCGGTCAGATCCGTCCCCCCAGGGAGAAGGAACGTTTCTTTGCAATGCTCAAGGTCGAATCCATAAACCATGAGGCTCCGGAAAAGAAGAAGGAGATCATTCCTTTTGAAAGCCTTGTGCCTTATTTTCCGACCAAGAGGTTCATACTTGAAAGGACCCCGGACGAGATCTCAACCAGGGTTGTCGACATCATCACGCCCATAGGGAAAGGCCAGCGCGGACTCATCGTCGCCCAGCCCAGGACAGGCAAGACCGTCCTCCTCCAGAAGATCGCGAACAGCATCCTCCTCAACAGCCCTGAGACATACATGATTGTCCTGCTGATCGATGAGCGTCCCGAGGAAGTGACGGACATGAAACGCTTCGTCAAGGCGGAAGTTGTAAGCTCGACGTTCGACGAACCACCGGAGAGACACGTCCAAGTCGCCGAAATGGTCATTGAAAAGGCTAAACGCATGGTAGAATACAAGAAGGACGTAGTAATCCTGCTCGACAGCATAACCCGTCTTGCCAGAGCCTACAACACCCTCCAGCCCCACAGCGGAAAGATACTCTCAGGCGGTGTAGACGCGAATGCCCTGCATAAGCCCAAGAGATTCTTCGGAGCGGCAAGGAACATCGAAACGGGAGGAAGCCTGACGATCATAGCGACCGCCCTGATAGACACTGGCAGTCGTATGGACGAAGTCATCTTCGAGGAGTTCAAGGGAACCGGAAACATGGAACTTCACCTCGACAGACATCTTGTCGACAGGCGCGTATATCCTGCCATAAACATAGAGAAGAGCGGTACCAGGAAGGAGGAGCTCCTCCTGCATCCTGATGAACTGCAGAGGGTCTGGACCCTCAGGAAGGCCATGAACGGGGTTCCGCCAGTAGAGGCAATGGAGCTTTTGATAGGAAAATTGAAAAAAATTAAAACAAACATTGAATTTTTGATGACTCTTCAAGTATAATACCACGAAATTCGGAAATTAGTCATAATCAAAAGATAAAAATCTTGGGAGGTTTAAATGGGAATGATGTCTTGTCCGTATTGCAACATGGAGATAAGCATGGCCGCCGTCGAAGCTGAGGACGGATACTGTCCGGAATGCGGCTCTGTTATCACGACTCCGTCCATCGACGAAGACGATGAGAACGACGATCTTGAAAGTGAAGCTGAAGAGGGAACCGAGAATTTCGACAACCTCGGCGACATTGACTTTGAAGATATGGAGGATATGGAATTCGACGAGGAGAAGGAAGAATGATTGATTCTCTCCCTCATCGCATCTCCGGGGGAAGCTTAATTGGATAAATTTTTAAAATTGATCTACCTTGCGGTTTTCGCAATAATTGTGATAATCGCCTTTGTCCTGCTTCTGCCTGCCTACACCAACCTCAAGAAGGTGAAGGCCAGCAACGAGGAACTTCGCAAGAAGCTCGAGGAAAAGCAGACCGAATGCCTCGAGCTCCGCCAGCTCTTCAACGATCTGGAGTCAAATCCGAAGGCGGTGGAGAAGGTTGCCAGGGAGAAGTATGGCCTATGCAAGAGGGATGAGGTCATCTATATCTACAAGGCCAGGCCCAGCCAGAATGCAGTTCAAGAAAAGAAGTGATTACGGCGCTTCCTTCTTTACTGGAGCCGTCGTAATTGAACTAATTTTTGGTGCAAGGACAATCCTGAATCCTATTCCGGTGTTCTTTGTTTCCGCAAGCATCGAATCCCTTCCGGCAATCCTGCATTCGGATGGGACATTTCCCCACGAACCGCCACGGATCACCTTGCTGGGAGAGGAAACATTGTATTTTGTGCCATAGCCGGCACTGACTTCGACATCTGTTACCACCGGACTCACCTGCACAGGATTCACTTCCGGCAGTTCCTGGTAAGCCGTCGGATTGTACCAGTCCCAGCACCATTCCCATACATTTCCAATCATGTCGTGAAGGCCAAAGGCGTTCGGCTTGTATGAACCCACTATCGCCGTGACAATGTTTCCGTCGTTTGCAGGCATACCTTTCTCACCGGTCCATCCGAAGATCTTCGCGGTCCTGTAATCCATTATGTTGGCATACAGGGCGCCTGTATCACCAAATGCATCCCCCCAATAGTAGATCGTCTCCGTGCCAGCCCTGCAGGCATATTCCCATTCCGCTTCGGTTGGCAGACGATATTCATAATTTTCGGGAATGCGTTTTGCCTTCTCCTCCTTCTTTGTCAGCATAGCACAGAATGCAGATGCGAGATGCCAGTCCACCAGGACCGCAGGCTGGTATAGCCTGTCAAGCCTGTATCCGCTCCATGGCTCGGTCCTGTGACCGGGATTGGATTCCTTGAGCTGCTGGTTCGTTATCTCCGTACGCGACATCCAGAAGTCGTATGCCAGCGTCACAGCCCTCCTCGGGACTTCATCGGACTGACCACCGGCTTCATTTGGCTTCCTTCCCATGAAGAATCTGCCCTGGGGAATGAAGGCCATGTCTATACCCCCTGTCGGCACGACATAGTCGGAACCTTTTGCAGGCTTGCTGCCTTCGAACATCTTGAGATGTTTTTCCCTGAGCTCAAACCATTTTTCCGGATTCGCCAGATCCATCGAGGAAGCCGTATCGATCCAGTTGATCGCATCCTGCACTGCCTTGTATTTTGCATAGCCTTCGCTTGTCGAGGCCTTCTCGTCAAGGAGCCTGATCTGCTTCTCCATTCCCTCTATCTCCTTCCTGAACGCCTCAGCAGCCTTATACTCCCGATACTTGTACATTCCAACGCATACTGCTCCGAACAGGAGGATGATGACAAGCAGTCCGGCAATGAACTTAGTGAACAATGGGGTCGCCTTCCTGCCCTGCTCGACAATGTTCATCATGGAATATGCGGAGCTCCTGAACTCATCATCCTTGAACTTGGGCTTCACTCGCTTCGGCAGAACAGGAGATATCTTCCCGGATTCCGGGTCAGTGGCAGGTTTGGAGTCAGCCTTCTTGTCTTCTGGAAGCTTCTTCTCCTGGGCAGCAGCTTCAGCAGCCTTCGCCTTCTCCTCCTGCTGCTTTTTTCTTTTTTTCTTCGACATAGTCCGCTCCAAAATGGATCATTCCGACTTTTTCACAGGGGGTTCCGCCTCATCGATGAGCATTACAGGTATCCCGTCCTTGACCGGATATTTCCTGCCGCATTCCGTACAGAGCAGTTTTTTTTCAGCTTCCAATTCCTTCAAGGGCGCCTTGTCCACCGGACAGGCGAGGATATCCAGAAGTTCTTTTTTTATCAGGCTCATTTCTTCACCTTCGCTTTCAAGTGGAATTTTATTTTCTCAGCCATGGAAAGATAACCTGTCCCAGTCCTTTTCGCCAGTCTGGCACAGCTCTCAAATTCAGGTTTGCATTTCAGGAGTTTCCCTTTCCTGTCAAATGCGAGCTTCGCGCCAACCATCCCCCACGGCGTTTCATATTCGCGCTCATCACGCATCAGGAACTTCCTTTCCTCAAGTCTGTACCTGACGCCCAGTGTACTGGTCTCCCTTAGCACAAATTCCGCGAACCTCGCAATCCCGTCAGGCCTGCATATGACCTGCAGAATTATCCCCGGCCGTCCCTTTTTCATATAGACAGGGATCAGCGCATAGTCAAGGGCGCCCATCCTGAGAAGTTCAGGGCACACATATGAGAACGACTCTCCTGGCATGTCATCAATGTTGCATTCGAGAACCGCTATCTTTTCAATATCTGCCTTCCGGGAAACAGGACACCTTATCATTGAGACCCTGAGCACATTCGGCTGTATCTTGAAATCCTTCGTACCGGCACCGCACGAAATTCTGCTAATGACGCCGGACGGCGGCATGCCCCATTCATCTACGATGGACTTCAGCATCACCGCACCAGTCGGAGTCGTCAGTTCGCAGGAGACCGCTCCGGGATATGTCGGACACCCCTTGATGATCTCGGCGGTTGCCGGTGCAGGAACAGGCAGTATGCCATGGGCGGATCTTACTGTACCGGAACCGAGGGCGACAGGAGCCGAGACGATCCTATCCACATCAAGTATTTCCAGGCACAGCACTGCTCCTACGATGTCGATGATCGCATCGGCGGCACCGACCTCATGGAAATGCACATGCTTTATGTGAGAACCATGTACCCTCGCCTCGGCTTCAGCCAGCCTCCTGAAAATCCCGATAGACCTTTTTCTTACTTCCGGAGAAAGCTGTTTGGCTGAACGGATTACCTTCTCAATCTCTGCCAGGGTCCTATGGTGATGGTGGTGGTGGTGATCCTCATGAAGGATGACGTTGAAGTTCAGCGCATTGATTCCGTTGCGGACAACCTTAGTCAGTTTCAGTTCCGGTTTTTCCATCAGCGGAAGGCTGGCGATGCCTTTCCAGAATTCCTTGCAGTCGGCACCGAGTCCAAGCAGGGCGGCAACAAGCATATCCCCGGCTATTCCGGAAAAGGGCTCTATATACAGGACCTTCAATTCCTTCATTTTGAATTGTCCTCTTTCTTTGCTGCAGGAACCATCATGACATTCATCTTGTCGGTGATCTCAAGATCCAATTCCTTCACATCAGGCATTACCGAATTATTCTTGTCGGCCATCTTCTTGCTGAACTTCTCGAGGGCCTCGCGTGTGATCCTGATGGCTCCGGTCTTGCCGTCGACAGGCAGGGCCACCTGCGCCTTGAACTGGAAGAGGAACTCGTCACTGCTCATCGCCTTGAGATCGGAATCTATGATCCAGCAGTCATATCCTTCAAGAACCTTCCTGTCGGAAAGCTTGATATCGCCTTCCATCTTCAGCTCCCCGGGCTTCACTCCACGCTTTTCAAACTCCCCCTGCAGCGGAGACAGCGGAGCCTTCCAGGTATCCCCTATTGCCACCTCGTTTTCAGTACCGATGAAATCCGACATGTTCTCCTTCCTCGTCTTCCTGAATACCAATGAGAGAAGGAGTATCTCCTCACGGCTGATCTTCGTGTCCTCGCCCTTGATATTGAATTCGCAGGGCTTGGTGTCGAGATTCACTTCGAGAGTCTTCCCCTCAGATGCGAACTTCACCTCCTTGCCGCTCAAGTCGCCCTTGACCTTGTCGACCTTGAACTCGATCGTGGCAGGACGCCCGTATTCAGTGACCGTCTTGATCGTCATTATTCCGGATATCGCTATCCTGTTGCAGAGCACCTTCTCGGATTTTTTATCATCATTGGTCATCATGGTGGTAACCGACTTCGCTTCGGATTCTATGCTACATGTGAGTACGTTGCCCGCCTCAGAAGGACGGAAGAACTTGATCTTCTGCTTCTGTTCTGCAGATGTTCCCGGAAACGCAAAAATCGCAATGAACATGAATATCAGAGTTACTTTACCGCAAATGATCTTCATAATGTTTTCTTCCCTTCCAAGTATTTTTCAAGTTTCTTCAGTGCGTTGGCCCTGTGGCTAATCCTGTCCTTGATCTCCGGACCAAGCTCTGCAAAGGTCTTGTCGTATCCGTCCGGAATAAAAATCGGATCATACCCGAATCCCCCGGTTCCTCTTGCTTCAAATCCCAGGCATCCCTGCACTTCGCCACGGAATGTCGCAATCACTTTTCCCGGCACTGCGAGCGCAATGACGCAGACAAATCTTGCAGAACGGTCGTCAGTCGCCAGTCGTCGGTCGTCAGTATTTTCAATTTTTGATTTTTGATTTTTGATTTTATTTCGATGTTCAGAGTTTCCTCCGCTGGAGGATTCGATGTCCTTCTCTTTTCGCCGACACTCCGATTCGCCGGTTCTCCGGTTCGTTTCCAGAAGTTCCCTCAGCACCCTTTCTATCCTCTTGTCGTTGGTTTCCGCATATCTTGCGGAATAAATCCCCGGGGCACCGCCAAGGGCATCTATCTCAAGACCTGAGTCGTCCGCTATGACAGGCATCTTTGCGAATTTCGCAAAACCGAGCGCCTTTATCTCGGCATTCTCCTCGAACGTCTTGCCATCCTCCGGGATTTCCGGGATCTTCACATCCAAATTTTCAGGGGAAATAAGAGAGACTCCAGCATCCGAAAGGATGCTCCTGAACTCATCAATCTTGTGCTTGTTGTTTGTCGCCGCGAGGATCTTCACTTGTTCTCCCTTATCTCACAACCTGTTAATATCCTTTGAAAACCATTGATTTTCAATCCGTTCCGGCAAAATACATCCTGCCACTAATTTCACTGAAGTTCCTATGGGATCATCTGCAGGCGGGAATAGATTCCAGTCCGTCAAGGGAAAAAGTGCAACGCAGTAAACTTCTGGAAGAAGAACATCTGTTTAAGATATCATAACGCTGTCACTCCGTTACGCCGGCTCTCCAATACTTTCTCAGGCACAAGCCCGAGCTACTCGCCGATCGCAGAGATCCAGTTCAAGTTGCCGTAGTCGGGTATTCCGACTTCCACAAGCTGGTTTCCGTCAACCTGAAACTCTACCTGATGTTCCTTGCCACCCACCTTCTTCTGTTCGGATCCCGAACTGGTCTTCAGTGTGACACTTCCTTCTTGTCCGTTGATTCCTTCAGCTGAAACCTTCAGACGGAACTTGCCAGCCGGAAGCTTGAACTTGAATGTATTCCCGGGATTTACCTTGCAGGAATCGCGTTCAAGAGGATCATTGATCCAATGACGGTCATCATCGTTCATTGCGGGATTCGCAAATCCATATCCCTTCTTCTCATCCCAGATCGAATCCTTGCTGATCGATGTATATGTCCTCGGTAGACCGTATCCCTTCAGGATGCCAAGACGCTGGGTGGGTGGACCAAAGTCAAAAAGCAAAGCCGGTGTCTTCGATAATTTCTCCCTTTCAAGAGCATGCGACTTCGCAGCGTTCCTGCCTTCAGCCACAAGCTTTTCATATCCCGCCCCAGGAGCAGTCAGCGAAATGTAGAGCGGAAATTCGCTGAGCACGAGATCGGCAGTCCCATTGACAACCGATGCATGACCGAAGGAATCTGTCACATTCGCTTTGCCAAGATCAATCCCGAGTTTTGACGTACCTTCATATCTCCAGGCAGTCACGACCTTGCGCTGAGCGTCCTCCCATAGATACATCCATACCTTCGGATCGGCTGAAGGAAGCCTGAGGGCACGCCCGTTGAATCCCTGCAGCTGCCGGATCATCGTCGCCACTGTGAACCATACAGGACGCAGACTGCAGTCGTTTCGCAGGAGGCCTGCTCCGGCATGCATCGCAGGATTAGAGCCTTTCTCCCTGTAGATGAAAACTTTCTCCACTCCAAGCGCAAAGGCTATCATCAGCGTGCGCGGAACCTTTGCCGCCTGATAGCGTTCAGTCCTGCCTATCGGGCCACCGACATCGTTGCCTGTTTCCGTCAACCAGATCTCCGCCTTAGGCTTGAGCTGGTCGCGCCAGGCGACGAGATCCTCGATCTGTTCCGGATATGTGTTTCCGCTCTTGGCGACAGTACCCCTGTCGACATTCGGATCCCAGCCACATATCTCCGGCTCCTCACGCCCGCTGTAGAAATGCACATTTACTATATCGACAAAATCAAGTGGACATTTCCCATCTGCATACTTGAAGTTGTATAGCTGGCCAACAACTTCAAGCCCTATTCCCGCCCAGCCGCAGGAACTGACAGGCAGCGTTGGATCGGCGCGGCGTGAGCCTTCAGCACCTGCGCGGAGCACTTCAAAATATTTCGATATCGGTCCTACGAACGGTCCCCAGCCGGGATCATTCAGGTTCGGCTCATTCCAGAGCTCAACGGCATTTATCAGTTTCTGCCCTGATTTCTTGTCAGCAGTAAACAGCTTCGTCGGATCGACAGTGGCGCTTCCATCACGGGCGACAAGCTGGAAGATCGCCTCGGTGTAGTCCGCAGGATCCTTCGGAGGATAACCGTCACGGTTCTTCTTTACCTCCTTTGGCGCCGAACTCGCCCATTCCGGAGGCTGGAAGACGTATGGAAGGACAAACATCCCAAGCTTCTGGTAGGTTGAGAAGATCAGGTCATGGTTGACATGCCATGGCGCTACAGAACCGTCGAATCCATATTTATCCGGTGCCGTGCAGAACATCTGCCATTTCGCATTTTCAAAGCGAACCCAGCCGAAACCACACTTCCGCATCTCTTCAGCCACAGAAATCTCAGCAGAATTGATTCCGAACCTGCGGGTTCTCGCAGTATCGACAGTATCAGCCGGCCTTACGAAATACTGAGACCACCTGACTTCCTTCTTGCCATTAATCGTCAACTCAAGCCCGAGAAGATACGATCCTGGAGCGATTGGATCCGTGCCTTTCAATGCGATTTCCGCAAAACTATTCGCAGGAACCTTCGCAATAATCTTCCCTGAAGCAACGACGTCGCCTGTCTTCGGGATTGCAATCGTGTCATTCGCGCTTCCATCATAGAGCATCAGCGACACCGGCAGTCTGATGCAGTTGTTCCCTTTTCCGTTGTCATGGAAACGAAGCTTCAGGAAGCTTGCCTTTACAGGCTGTTTCGGCCAGGGCACAACCTGCCTTCCCCATTTGCCATGCAGATCATAGTTCTGAAGACCTTCGACAGGCTTGTAATTCGTTCCATCCTCGGAGGCGGAGACATCCACCTTCCATACCCAGTTCGCATCGCCGGCCTGGATCGTCATGGCGATCAGGTCACGGATCTTTCCGAGTTCGACAGTCACTACCGCTTCCTTGTAATCCTTTCCCCAGGGAGTCTCGACGCCGGAGGTGTCTTCCCCATCGCACATCTTCGCATCGCCTTTTTCTGTTCCGTCAATGCTCCAAGTGTTCTTGCAACCGAGAGCATGATCGAATCCGAGGACAGGATCAGGAGGAGTCGAATCGTTAAGAGCAGGATTGGTCTGAAGGGTATAATTGATTTCCGAGTTTTGTTCGGTGGCTTCGAAGTTCTCCGCGATGAAGCGCTGATCCAGAGGTTTACCGGCATCGGACACACCTCCGCCAGCAGTGTTAAGCCGCAATCCCTTCTCGCCAGGTCGCAGTTCGCTCTTTGCAGTGAGAGCATCAAAGACAAGCGATGTTGGTCCCTTGTCCTTTGCAAACCAGATCACATGCACGGATGTCACCGGGAGATCGACTTTGCCGTCATGATTCTTCTGTTCGTATGCCTGCTTGAAAGGGGCTGTTGAAGGATCGACATCGATCTGCTTCCAGCCGGTCCAGTCGACAGGCAACGTATACATCAGCCATTCGCCTTTAGCATCACGAATCTGGAATCCGGCATTTGTCACATTGCTTTCAGGCTTGGCATAGATCCAGAGCGAAATCGATTTGCAGCCGATGAGTTCCCCGTCAAAGAATGAGGAATCAACCTTTGAACCGGCATGCCTTGCATCGCCGTATATTTCAACTGCTACATTTCCGAGTTTGGTCTCTACACCGGCAGCGGGATAGGAACGGCAGTTGTCGACTTCCCACGCACCGACATGTCCTATTGAATCAACTGCATTCAGGAGCCTGTTCTGTAGAGGCTTTGACTCGTCGGCCGCATTCGCCTGGAAAAATATCGCTGACGCTATGATGATTGTCAGAAACTGTATTTTCATAAGTCCTCCTTTTATCGTTACCGCTCACGGGGCTAATAGACATCATCAGCAAACCAATGCAAGCGGAAATCCAAGGGAACCGGCAATTATTTGCCAGACACAATCTTTCCATTGATATTGAATTCATGCAAAGCTATATTCCAGGAATAATAACATGCCGGTCAATCATACTTCTGAACATTGGGGGCGACATGGTAGAGTTTGCGACAATCATATTTCTCATTTTGCTATTCATCGGTATTCCTTTTCTCATCCTCTACCTGAAAGACCACGGGGGACTTACCGGCATTATCGTCAAGAAGATTTTTGGTGGCATCAGCCTCCTGTTCGGCGTGGCCATCCTCGCCTGGGTCCTCTACAACAAGTTTTTTGGCAAGACAGCCGAATTCAAGTCAAATACCACGCTGCTCCCAGTATTTGCAGTTCCTCTTGCATTGATCTGGTTCGGCTGGTACTGGCTCACTGACAAAGGACAACCAGCAGAAAAGGCAGAAAATGAAAACTCAGAATAAATCCAGCAAGCATTTTGAGAAGAACCGTTTCTTCCTCAAGGACAGCGTCCGGAAGCAGATTGATTTTTCAAAGACGGCCCAGAGCCGTCTGGTCGAGGCTCCACCTCTCCAGAAGCAGTGTCCGGCAGAATTACCGCGAACAACTCTTGCCGACGGCGCAAAGTCGCTGGCCAAGGTCTGCAATATTCCTCTCTCTGAAGCAATCACACGCAGGGAAAGCGTGCGCAGTTATGCTGAAAAGCCATTGTCAGTTGAGGAACTCTCCGCCCTACTATGGGCAACCCAGGGTGTCAGGAAAACTGTTAATCCTTCATGCGCCCTGCGTACCGTGCCCTCGGCGGGTGCGCGTCACGCCTTTGAAACCTATCTGGCTGTCAACACTGTCGAAGGAATCACCCCAGGACTATACCGTTATCTACCTTTCGACAATCAGCTGGCCCAGCTTTCCATTGACAGTAAAATCGGAGAAAAGGCTGCTCTCGCATGCTTTGGACAGGAGTTTGTGGCAAATGCCGCAGTGACCTTTTTCTGGACAGCAATCCCTGCAAGGATGGAATGGCGCTACGATCTTGCTGCTCACAAGGTGATTGCAATTGATGTCGGGCACGTCTGCCAGAACCTTTATCTTGCATGCACCGCCATCAATGCTGGAACCTGCGCGATCGCCGCATATGACCAGGACCTCTGCGATAAGCTCCTCGGGGTGGATGGCGACGAGGAATTCACCATCTACATCGCACCAGTGGGAAAGAAATAGCATGAAATACTCTCAGGCAAAACTTGGAAGAATATTCGTAATGCGGCTCGAGGACGGGGAGATCCTCCACGAGCAGCTCGAGGCGTTCGCGAAAAAAATGAAGATCAAGTCAGCAGCCCTGATAGTGATTGGAGGGGCTGACAAGAACAGCAAGCTTGTTGTCGGTCCGACAAAGAGCCGTGCGAAGAAGATCATCCCGATGCAGACACTTCTCGACGACGCCCACGAGATAACCGGTGCCGGAACCATATTCCCTGACGCCAAAGGAAGACCGATCCTGCACATGCATGTCGCGTGCGGAAGGAAGAAATCCTCAATCACCGGATGCGTAAGACGCGGAGTCAAGGTATGGCATGTGATGGAGATAGTTATCTGGGAACTGGCATCTTCCAAAGCAAAACGTCTTCTCGACAAGACTACCGGCTTCGAACTTTTACAGCCATGATCTTCAATTTTCCGGAAGGCCTTCAGGTTCAATCCTGATCACACCGAGACTTAGTCCTTTCATATTCTTTTCCGTCACGGAGAATTTGAATTCCCTGCTTCCCAACCTCGTCATATCCTCATCATCCTTATAGCATGTGAAATCAATCTTATAATTTCCCGAAACAACATCATAGATCGTAAATGAGCCATCTGGAAGAAACTCCATTTTGTATCCATACCGTAATTTTTTAGCTATTGCCTCTTTCATTTCATTCTCAGTTC
This sequence comes from uncultured Victivallis sp., assembly GCA_964600895.1. Classification (GTDB taxonomy): domain Bacteria; phylum Verrucomicrobiota; class Lentisphaeria; order Victivallales; family GWF2-50-93; genus GWF2-50-93. Next base: position 12,317 of record CAZRKP010000033.1, on the reverse strand, counting down.
TTGGAGTCTTAAGTTTCCAGAAGTTTTTGTCATTGCCCGGATCCAGACTGCAGTAACATCTTATACTCCTGTCACTTAGGAAATTGACGCTGACACCGACCGGAGGTGCGATCTTTCCTGTTACAGTACAACCTACAGTACCGAGTGTCAGGAATGTCACATTGCCAGAACTGCATTTCACGAAGCTTGCAATGTTCTCACTGTCCCACGAGACTTCATAATATCCATCGGGAACATCATTTATCAGGAAATGTCCTTTTTCGTCGGTTTTCGTCCTAGCCATTGAAAATATTTTTCGTCCATCCCCTATGAAAACATATTTACTTATACGAATATCACTTACAGGAACAGGTTTTTCATTCTTGATGACAACACCTTCGAGCTTTCCCATCTTTTTGAGTTCAACCTTATCAAGACCGGCGAAATCGTTGAATGAATATTCTGCATATCCTTCCTTGTGAATTATCGCCACCATGTCAGGATTTTCCGGGGCTGGGAAGAAGATATATCTGCCATCATCAGCAGCCTCAATCCAGTCGGTAAGAGCTGATCTGAATTCGCTCAAGGAAGGACTCTCGGCACCATGCTGGTTCTCCTTATAGAAAAATATCCTTGCCTTGTTGGCAGGTTGCCCATCCGGTGTCAGAACAATCCCGCGTTTTGCACCCTTCTGTGACAGCTGGAACTTGAAAATCTGTGTTTTATCACCAAGTAAAATTTTTCTCGTCTGCTTTGTTACCGGATAATCCTTGGCTAGAATCTCAACGCTCAGCTCAAAAGGCTTATCCATATTTTCATACATCCAATCAAAATCATATTCTGCAGGTCCTTTCTCGCAATATCTGGAATGTGTCATATTGAAGTAACTGAGCCTGTTTGCAAACTTGTCGATCTTTACTCCGGTATCGGCATCCTCCACTTCAAGCCTTATCGGGATGTTCCGTGGAACAACAACTACAGGTTCTTCCATTGTTGCTGACAAATCAAAATGTCGCCCCATGAATTTTTCCGTGCTAAGAACAGTAAACTGAACGGTCTGAGATTCAGGCACGTTCCTGACAACAAAATAACCATCATCATCCGTCTCGGTATTGCACGCCAGTGGCTTAGAGACTTCTCCAATGTTCAAGTCCCTTTTAATCTTGAAATGCTTGAGCGGATTACCCTCAGGATCCACAAGCCTGCCCTTGACTTCAACCCCCTTTCCAAGCTTGACCTTCATATATGGCAGCGAGTTTTCACTGGAGCTAATCGATTTTACTTCAGGTGCATATCCATCCTTGAAAAAAAGTATCCCATAGCCCTGTTTTCTGTAGATCTTAAAACAGAAAGAGCCATCTGCCGAAGATTTCATGTTTAAAGCAGGTTTTGTTGAGACATAGATGCCAACATTTGCAACAGGATTTTCTTTCTCGTCTAGGATTACTCCTTCTTGGAGTAGTCCTTCTTCTACACGGAAAAGATGTTTCCTCTCTTTGAGAATATCCAACACCGGCTTGCATATAGGCAAATATATATGCTCAGTAGCGCCAATAGCGATGTCATTATGTGTATACCAGATATTTATCATGAAGATTTTTTCCGTCGCCACCCGGAGGGACCAGTTACCTTCAGCATCCGTCCTGACATCAGAATCACCCAGGAGGTGATCGTATTCATTCCACTTGTATCCGTAAATTTGCAAGCTGACCGTAACGGCTTCCAGTGGTTTGCCATCAGTCTTAACGACCTTCCCGCCGATCAGGCTGCCAGTCACCATTTTCAAAGTGTATTCCTCAGGAGGAAATTTCCTGTCCGGCTTCTTGGAATCGAACAGCCACCGGAACTGGCTGTGAATATACGAGGGAAAGAGCACATTGACATAAAATTCCTTAAGCCCTTCGGGGATGTCTACCCTGAAGGAACCACTGTCATCTGTAACAGCATCATAAGTTTTCTTCTCAGCCCCTTCGACCTTCATCTCCACCTTCAACGGGGCTCCGGACACGGCCTTCCCGCTTGAGGCATCAACGACATGAAGGGTGAATTTGCGGAGTGCTGGCAGCTCTTCAGAATTAGACATGAACGGTAAGAATAGAGAAACAATTGCTGCGAACATCAATGCGGAAAGATTTAGTGGTTTTGGCATTGTCCCCTCCCCCATCAGGAAGATTGACTCCTCTTGACTTGATTTGTTTTCCGATTCGTCCTCCGCAGAGGACGAATCCGTTGGAGTGCGCAGACGAAATTTCATGTAGTCTGCGCTTTCTAATATGCAAACATACTATCATGGCAAAAAAGACAAAGCGGTGACTTTGTCACACGCACTCCAAGGTCAGGCCAAAGCGCCTGACGTAAAAGCCAACATCCACCAGACAATCCTGATATCCCACAAGCTCAGCGTCTGACTCGGGCGTTGCCCTTCCAGATGCTCCAGACCTGTTCTTCGTCGGCAGGCTGGCCATAGTCGTTGAGGGAAGTTACTGCAAGGGCTCCGCTTGCCCAGCCGAACTGGATCCACTTCTCGCTTTCCCACCCCTTGAGTACGGCATAGAGCATTCCACCTACGAAACCATCACCACCGCCGATGCGGTCGAGGACAGCTATCTCGCGTGGTTCAACAACATGCCAGTCTTTTCCTTCGGCCATGATTGCGCCCCAGAGATGGCGGTTAGTGTTGATGACTTCGCGGAGCGTAGTGGCAAATACGACGGTCTTCGGATAAGCCTTCTTCGCCCTGTTGATCATCTCCTTGAAGTTCTCGATCTGTTCCTTGAGTTCCTTGCCGCCGGCTTCAGGACCTTCGATCCCGAGACAGAGCTGGAAGTCCTCTTCGTTTCCGATAAGGATGTCGGAAACGCTGGCGATCTCCTTGAAAATCTTACTGAGTTCCTTCTCGCGGCCCTTCCAGAACGATGCGCGGTAGTTCAGGTCAAATGAGATCGTCGTGCCATATTTCTTAGCGGCCCTGGCAAGTTCGAGACAGAATGTGCTGGTGTCGGGAGAAAGAGCTGCGATGAGTCCGGAAAGATGGACTATCTGGACGCCTTCCTTGCCGAAAATACGGTCAAGGTCGAATTCCTTCACGTTCAGGGTGCGACCGACCTCCCCTGCCCGGTCATTCTGGACGCGCGGTCCGCGCGCACCGAATCCGCTGTCGGCGATGTTGAACTGGTGGCGGTATCCCCACGGATTTCCCTGATCAACTTCCTTGCCCTCATAACTCATATGGCGCTTTGCAAGATCGTCCTTGATGAAACGGGCAATCGGGCTGTCCTTCACGAATTTCGTCAGAACTTTAACAGGCAGTCCGAGGAAGGAAGCGACGCTCGCGACGTTCGTTTCCGCGCTGGTCGCCTGCATATAGTATGTGTTGCTGCAATGCACCGGTCCGTCGAGAGGAGTGATCCTCACGCCCATGCTGGTTGGAACAAGCAATGCCCACTGACAATCCTTCTTGAGTTGAATCTTCATTTTCCCCGGCCTTTCCTTATGTTAAACTTCAAATTTTTCCGAAATGTAGAAATTACTATTGATTTCAGGATTTTCAACAAGGAAATAAGAAGGCCCTCCGGACAGTAATCGTGTGGGTAGGTGTGTCCGAAGGGCCTGTTCAATCTAAGATGTTTTTATTCTGCCTTCTGCTCCTGCTTTTCCGGTTTTGCGTCCTTGTCTCCCTTTTTATCCCTTGGCTCATTGCCTTCGGCGATCTGCTTGAGCCTTTCATCAATCTTTGCCTGGATGTTCTTCTCCTCTTCGGCGAGTTTCGTCTTCGCCTCCTCGAGTTTCTTTTCCATTTCGGCGAGGCGCTTCTTCTGCGACTCGATCCTTTTCTGGGCATATTCCTGCATCTTGGCTTTCACGGCGGCAAGTGCCTCGTCTGTCTTTTCCTGCCGATACTTCTCGATGAGCTCCTTCATTGCATCAACTTCCTTGTCGAAGTTCTCCTTCGCCTTGGCCTTCAGCTCTTCGACCTGTTTCTTGAATTCCTCGGGGTTCTCCTCTTTGAGCTTCTTCAGTTCCTCGAACTTGGCAGGATCCGTCTCCTTCAGGTGTTCGATATACATTGCCTTCATCTGTTCGGCACGGGCTTTTCCTGCATCCCCTTTGGCGTCCTTGCCTGCTGCTGCCGGAGCATCCTGTGCGATAACCGCAAAACCTGCTATTGCGAATATCGCAACCAATAAAAATAATTTTTTCATATAACCTCCTTTTGTGTACATTTTTATATTTAACGCTCACAGCATCAATTTTATTGTCCTGTGCTACATTATAAAAATTTCAGGCAAGATATGATTAGTCGCAAGTTAAAACGCTGGCAGAGCCGTTATGTTGACGGCAACGAGATCCGCCTCCTTCACAGCGGAGAGGAGTTCTTCTCGGCACTGGAACGCAACATCCAGGAAGCGAAGAGCCATATCCACATCCAGGTATATACGCTGGAACCCGACGAAACGGGCATGCGCATCATAAGCCTGCTGAAGGAAGCCGCCATGCGCGGAGTCAGAGTGTATGCCATTTTCGACGCCTTCGGTTCGCAGAATCTGGCTGAGAGTCATCTGCAGGACATGCGGAATTCAGGAATAATCGTAAGGAAATTCTCGCCTCTCTTCAGCGGCATCAGGATCAAGCTTGGACGAAAAATGCACCACAAGATCTTTGTCGCTGACGGGGAAATCGCGCTTACCGGCGGACTCAACATTTCAAACAGTTATAGTGGCCGGGGGGAAACACCATGGCTGGACTTCGGAGTCCAGGTACGCGGCCCAATCTGCGGCGAGCTGGAAAAGACATGCCGCATGCGCTGGAAACGAGAGTTCCGCAGGAACAAATTTCCACTGGCGCTTCCAACCACCAGCGGAACGTCAAGGGTCCGGGCAAGCCGCAATGACTGGTTCCGCAACAGGACACAGATATCCGCGACGTATGCCGACATGGTGAAACTGGCAAAAAAAGAAATATTCATCCTGTCGCCATATTTCCTTCCCGGCTACCGTTTTTTGAGATCCCTGCTGCATGCTAGAAAAGGCGGAGTGAGGATAATCCTTGTGCTGCCCGGGCTCTCTGATGTTCCTTTAGTGAAATATGCCACCGAACACCTTTATGCCACGCTTCTTCCGAAGGGAATTGACATATATGAATGGAAGGATTCGGTGCTCCACGGCAAGATAGCGATCATGGATTCCGCCTGGTGCACCATAGGCTCATATAATCCGAATGCGCTCAGCGACTATCTCAGCCTGGAGATGAACATCGACATTGATGACGGAGCATTTTCGTCACAATTCCGCGAAGAGCTGGAAAAGACGATAATTACAAAATGCACGAAGATCACCGTAGACGAATATGCCAGGAGCAGTACCTTAATGAAGAAAATCGTCAATGGCCTCGCTTACCATGCCACCTGGCTGCTACTGAGGCTGCAGTTTGTACTGACGACAAGGAAATAAAAATTCGGGAAGGAAGTCAGAATTCAGAAGACAGAAGTCAGAAGATGGCAAAATGGCAGAGGCACTCCCACAGACACAGCAAATTAAACATTCCTCAGAAAAGAGGTAGGACATGGAAAACGCAAGGACACAGATAATCACGACTATCGGACCAGCAAGCACAGATGAGAAGGTCATGAAGGGCCTCATCGGTGCCGGTGCCGACATATTCAGGATCAACCTTTCCCACGGTGACAGGAACACGCATAGGTCATCTATCAGATCCGGGAAAAAGCTTGGTGCGCAGATAATGCTCGATCTGCCGGGACCGAAGCTGCGCATCGGCAGTTCAAGCGTCACTCTCCCATACCCCGTAAAGGCCGGAGATAAGATGTTCTTCACGGGATCACCTGCGGGATTCAAGGCTTCCATGCCAAGCATTGAACTGCCCCGCGGCGTAGACTTCTCCTTGGCGGAACCGGATATGCTGGTACTGATCGATGACGGAAAACTTGAGTTCAGGATAAAGGAGGTTTCCGCCGACGGTGTGGTGGTTCAAAGCGACTCTGAAGGAGTACTACTTCCGAGAAAAGGGGTTGCATTCTCAAAGGATCTTACAAACTTCCCACCGCTGGTCGCCGAGGACAAGCTTGCTCTTGCGGATCTCGCAGGGGAACCTTTTGATCTTGTCGCGGCCTCGTTCGTCAGGAACGATGACACGATAATCGAACTCCGCAATCTTCTTTCAAAGCAGGGAAGCAATGCAAAGATAATTGCGAAGATAGAGGATCCTTCCGGCGTAAGGAACATCGAAGCGATAATCAAGGCCGCAGACGGGATAATGGTGGCGCGCGGCGATCTGGGTGTCTGCACACCTATCGCAGCCCTCCCGATACTCCAGAAACGTCTCGTGGCCCTGTCTGTATATCACAGGAAGACAGTGATAGTCGCCACACAGATGCTGGAGTCCATGACCGAGAATCTCTTCCCGACAAGGGCGGAAGTGACGGATGTGGCGAATGCGGTCCTTGACGGTGCAGATGCCGTGATGCTCTCAGGAGAAACAGCCGTAGGAAAACATCCGGTAAGGGTAGTTGAAACAATGTCCAGGATCATCTATCATGCCGAAGCGGCGTTCAGGACGGGCTTGAAGGATATATTGTAACTGGAGCTGAAATACCGAACGTCGAACATCCAACTTTCAACTTTGAACATCGAATGAAGAATTGAATATGGGGATTCAAACAATGTGGTACAGGCGTCTCGCCTGTAATTCTTTTTATTACTCGACAGGCGAGACGCCTGCGCTCCGTTCATAATATCAGGAATACAAACATGAAAAAGAATTCACGGCACCGGCCATTCGGCATGAATATCCTCCATGAGGACATTGACATCATTGTCATCGACAAGAGCTCAGGCCTCCTTACCGTGAAGGCGAATTATGAGAAGGAAAGGACTGCTCATCACATCCTGACCAACTACGTTCGCAAGGGGGACACGAGATCAAGGAAGCAGATCTTTGTAGTGCATCGTCTAGACCGAGAGACATCCGGCGTGGTAGTCTTCGCCAAGAGCTACAAGGCTAAGGAAGCTCTGAAGCAGCAGTGGCCGACCGTCGAGAAGAAATATCTTGCTGTCGTCCACGGAACCTTGCCGGAAAAGGAAGGCACCATCACTTCCTATCTGAGGGAAAATGATGACTATGAAGTTTCTTCCGTCAAGGATCCGAACAAGGGCGAACTTGCCATAACTAAATACAAGGTACTGCAGGGAAATGGCAGGTTCAGCCTGCTCGAGATCGATCTTGTGACCGGAAAGAAGAACCAGATCCGCGTCCACCTATCGGAAAAAGGTCATCCAGTTGTCAATGATGACAAATATGGTCGTGGCCGGAAGGTCATGGGCCGCCTTGCATTGCATTCACATTCGCTGTCATTCAATCATCCCTACAGCGGAAAAAGAATGACCTTCCAGGCAAAGACTCCCGACATATTCTACAAGATTCTCACCTGATAACTCAGATACGCAATGCTGAGTGCAAATTAGATTTAACGCGAAGACAGCCTGAAGGCTGGACTCCAACATTTATTCTGCATTTAACGGTATGATTGGAGAGTAATCGTTGGAGTACAAGCTTTAGCTTGCGGTCGAAAAATTACTTGGCAGTTGCGAGAAGAGCGAGGATGTCATTTCGTTGTTTTGAAGCGCTTTCACCCTCACCATGCGCGCAGAGAAGGAAGACTTTACCACCCGCCGTGAAAAGGAAGACTTCTGCGTTTGATGGATCCCCGTCATCAGCCTCAGTGCCTTTTCCTATCAGGTGCTTTGCAGGAGCTCCGGCAACGGTGATGTCCTTGGTCTCAGTGGCTTTGAAGTCGGTCACTTCGCTCTTGAGCACTTCCGGGACGAGTGCAATGGCTTCAGCGATGTCTTTCGCCTTTGCCATCTGCCAGAGCTGCATATGAGCGCCGGCCTTGGCTGGTTTGAGGATAGTTTTATCCTTGTCAATCTTTGATGTCCAACCTTCGGCCATCTGCATTGTGAGCACGGGCTTGCCGTCAACAGAGAGTGTAAGCTGTTCCTTCTTCTCCTCTGCATAGCAGCAGCAGGCCACGATTACAAAAACCATCACCACTAACTTACGCATTTCAAACTCCTTTTCTAAGTTCTCAACACCTTATATTTTCTTTGCAGATGAAACCAGAATTCCATAACAGATAATGGCCCCATTCAATTGATCGCAGGAGGATCATCGTCGTTGGCCGTCCCCGAGAACATCTTGTTGTGTCCGTTCACGTCCACGGCACCGTCAGACTTTACGACATAACCGAGGTCTTCAAGGCTGAGAGCATCGACATGTCCGTCGAGGAATGCGATGTTCGCAAGTTTTGAATGGACGGCATAAGGTGCCGAACGGCTGGCTGGATTCCTTGAACTGTCATTGCAGTAGTCGCTGCTTCCGGCCACGAGCCTCGGAGGATCAAGCGCCCATGCATGGTTGCCGATCTTACTGTCGCCGTTCGAGGTGCCTCCCTGCAGGACGGCGTCATAGGGCTGCCTGGCGGATGATGCCTTGCCGGCGGCAGTTCCGAGGCAGTCTGCGAACACAACAGTGCTGTCCAGATTCTTGATTGAGCTAATCTTACGTGGAAAGCTTATGAACGTAGTTGTACCACTTTTATATCTTGAGTTACCGAGGAACTGGAAGTTGTAACCATACGAATAGTTCCTGCCATTGTCTCGATCAAGAGCTGTCACTGGATCCGCCTGCGGACATATGAAGATCTTGTTATCCACACGCTGGGTGTTGTCTCCGGCTGACGTCGGATCCGGATTGCTGAACGCATAGAATTTTGCGGAAATACCGAGCTGGGCATACCATCTTGGACGGAACTTCTGTCCGTTCCCTACATCGAAGACGCCGCTGGGCATGCGCCCGGGAACCATGTATCCGGCATAGTCGTCGGCATACATCGTGAATCCTGTCGCGATCTGCTTCATGTTTGCGATGCAAAGCGTCCCCTTGGATTTCTTTTTGGCCACATATATGGCCGGAAGAAGTATGCCAACCAGTATCAGGATAATGCCAATCACGACCAGAAGTTCTATGAGGGTAAAGTCATTTTTAATCCGAGATTTTTGATTTTTGATTTTCATTGTTCAAAGTTTCTTATGTTTGATATTTTTAATATTGTTTGGAGCTTGGATTCTGGAGCTTGGAATTTTCATCCTTTTCAATCTTCTATCTCTATGGCACAGACCTTGAAGTCTCCGGCAAGATGGTTGAACTTGAAGGAGACGTTCCTGTCCCTGTCTGTCATTGCGCTTGCATAATAGCAGTTTTCCCCTTTAGCATATACAATGGCTTTGACATCGAGGCTGTTAGTCTCCTTGAGAAAGGCATTTATCTTGTCGGGATTGCTGGTGCTGAACAGCTGTGACAATGTCTCTGCAGCCTTGTGTTCCCTGATCTCCTGCTCAATCTTTTCTACAGCCGCCTCGATGTTCCTGCTCTCATCTTCGGCCTTGCAGGCGACAACCTCATATTTCGCCTTCTGTAACGGTGAACTGATTATGCCCTGCCTGTGGAGATAATATCCTTCAACAACTATTATCATGACAAGAGCACACGCACCGATGATGTCGAAGCGAATCCTGGAAAAGAAGCTTTCAATATATATATGGGAGGAGGAGCCAAGATTCTCCTGGATCCTGCTCTTGTTCTTCAAGGCCTCGTCATGAAGGCGGCTCTGCTCCTTCTTCTTATTTTCAAACTGTACCTTCTGGAACTCTTTCTTCTTCTCATGAATCGACTTTGAAAGATCCCGTAATTCTTTCAATGAAGACATGTTTGACTCCATAAAATAATTTAAATTGTCCGTTAGGAGTTAAATTTAGCAACTTTGTTAATTTTATCAAACCTAGCTTGCAATTTTTTTACAAGCACATACTGTTTTATTATATTTATTAATTTTAGCATTATCTTGAAAAAGGGGGATCTATGCACTTATTTGGGTTAAAAAGACGAAAAAATCAATCATCCTTCACCATCATTGAATTACTCGTTGTCGTCGCTATCATTTTTCTTTTGGCTGGGATACTTCTTCCGGCTCTCGCCAAATCCAAACAGAAAGCGAAACAGACTGCATGCATGAGTTTGCTCAGAGGATACGTTCTGGCAACTCAATACTATGTGAACGACTGGAAATTCTATCCCGATGCCCAGAAATATTTCCAGAAAGACACAGGATTTCTGGGATATTTTGACAAGGACAAGGATATCTGGCCAGACCAGATTGCCAGATGTCCCTCTGATGATACAACCGAAGTACTCGGTAGGCTTGCAGACTGTGTTCAGGATACTGTTACAGTGAAAGTAAGCATAGGAGTAAACGGAAATAACTTTTCTGACACCAGGAGCATGCGCAGTTTCGGACCGACTGCGCAATGGCTGAGACCGGAAGATTTGAAAAACGTCCAACCTACATCTGTTGCGATGTGGATGGACTTCCAGTATCAGGGGCCTGATTATGCGGCGCAGGGAGAAACATATCCCCTTACCTCACCTGTCATGATCAAGGCTGCCGCAAACACGTTGAACAGATATGCGTTCAGGCATGGAAATGCGATGAATACGGCATTTCTTGACGGTCATGTGGGAGCAATAAAGCTCAACAAGAGCACTACCAACTATGGACATGACTTTGCTTCCGGAGATTCCTGGACAACTGGCAAGCTGCCCAACCATGTTCTTGCCCCGTTCGGTGCGCGTCCCGCCAATGCAGGTATGATGGCATCCGGATTTCAAATGTCGCCAGACGTTGAGCTTCAGTAATTTATTTAACGAGGAACTGTTACGATGAGATACAATGAAAAAGATATAAGGGCGAAGATAGAGCAGGCTCGCAAGGAGAAACACCGGACCGAGACACACATCCAGAAGAAGGAGAAATCCAAGATCTACGGAAGGATCGACGAGAAGATCCAGAATGAAAAGACTGAAAAGGTGAAAACTGAACTGACTGAAAAGAGGAACAGGTTTCTGATCAAGATGATTTCCTCCGGCATCGCCGCCGCCATGATTTTGAGTTGCATCGCCTATCTTGGAAACCTTTACATGAACAAAGGGAAATACACGGTCAACGGCGTCAAGAACCAGACCGACTGCAACATCTCTGAGACTAGCTCGGAATATGCAGATCTCGGAAACTACATCAGGAACGTAGTGTTTGATGAAGGGGAATATGCAGGAGCGGCCCTGAACAGGATCTGGAGCAGCACCGCTTCCCCAGAAATCCAGAAATACGGCAATGACATGCTGTGCTATATCAGGAACAGGAACTTCAAGATCTCCAATGTGCAGATAGACAGGAGTTCCGGTTGCTACTATGTGATGTGCGACTTCAACGAAAAAGGAAACTACTATTTCGTCATCCAGAAGATGGAAAAGGCCTTCCGCCTCATCTCCGTGGATTTTTCATGACAACTTTCCATATATATACCAAATACATCAAGGAGATATCATGTCCGAAAAGAATATTCCTGTCCGTGTTGAAAATGCAAGCAAGCGTTTCCGGCAGGGAGATACAGTAGTCGAAGCGCTCAAGGAAGTGACATTGGATGTTGCCGAAGGAGAGTTTCTGACGGTCATGGGGGCCAGTGGTTCAGGAAAAAGCACATTGCTCCATCTTATAGCCGGATTAACCAGGCCAGATGCAGGCAGCATAAGCATCAATGGTGAAATCCTGACCGGGATGTCCGACAGAAGACTTACGATGTTCAGGCGTCGCCACATCGGAATAATATTCCAGTCGTTCAATTTGATACCTACATTGACTGCTAGAGACAACATTCTTCTTCCAGCCGCATCCGACGGAAGGATACTCGAAGCAGAAAAGGCCCTCCCCTCTCTTCTCTCTAGACTTGATTTGGAAAACAGGATCTCCCACAGGCCAGATGCACTGAGCGGTGGCGAACAGCAGCGTGCGGCAATAGCCCGGGCGCTGATAAACCAGCCGGCCATTGTGCTGGCAGATGAACCGACAGGAAGTCTTGATTCAGTAAATGGACAGAATCTGTGTAAACTGCTGAGGGAAATGTGCGACAAGGACGGTCGTACGATAATCCTTGTCACCCATGAACCATCAGTAGCCATTTGGTCCAAGCGCATAGTCGTCCTCAAGGATGGCAGAATCATCAGCAGCTTTGAAACTTCCGGTTTCAAGGATTCGCATTCGCTTGCCTCCCATTACCAGGGAATAGTGGAAAGCGACAAGCGTAATGGAGCTGCCGCATGAAGACCGAACTAAAGATCATGACTGCCGGAATCAGGAGGCATCCTGCGAGGATCATCCTGACCTCCCTTGCCATGATCGCAGCTTCGTGCATCGTCGTCTGGGTCGTCAG
>CAZRKP010000032.1:0-54317 GCA_964600895.1 uncultured Victivallis sp. | reverse complement strand
TGCGCTTTCAAAAATCTTCCGCAACGCGTCAAATGTGAATTTTTAGAGGTTCCCTTATATCAATGGATACCGTATATACAGATGTTTCATTTATCCATCTTAATCATGATTCCAGAACCATCTTTGCCAAGCTTTAATTTCTCGGTCTTGACTTTTCCATCCTTGGAGACCGTGATCTCATAGTCTCCGAGGAAACCGCGGACGCCATAAGAGCCGTCCTTGCCTGATTTCCCGGCGGCGTCCGTCCACCATTTCTTGAAGACAAGTTCACAGTATGACTTGTAGTTCGGTTTCTGTTTCCAATCCCTCGAGATCAATGCCGCCTCAGGTTTCCAGTGGGCGCCTTCCCAGAATCCCCACATCAGGAATCCCCCGCATGATGGATGACTGAACAAGGCGGTCATGTAGTCCACAAGGAAATCCGCCTGTAACTCCTCGTCCTGGCTGTCGATGTCGAATTCCGTGCACATGACGGGAAGCCCGAAACTCCCCAGCATGTCATAGGTCTTCAGCACCGCTGAAATTGAAGGAGGTTGTTGTCCGTAATGCCCCTGCTCTCCTATTCCACCGAGAGGAGCGCCGTTGTCCAGAAGGTATTTTATGGTCTTCATGTAATGTTCTGCATGGTTTCCGTCTATCACGATTCCGTAGTCATTTATGCAGAGCCTGGTATCGGGATCTGCGAGTTTCGCAGCCTTGAACCAGTCGACCATGACCTGGTCTCCATAGAGGTCCATGAGCGTATGGTTTGAATAAGGCTCGTTCATCACATCCCACTGGAAACAATATCCCTTCGTAGCCGTGAAGATCTCGGTGACATGGTCCTTGACCGCGTCCTGGAGCTTCTTCTTGTTTTCCTCGCTCACCGATGAGAGGAGTTGCTCCTTTGTTCTCCCGGCATCTCCGTACTTGTAGCCTATCAGTTTCTTCCAGGCGGATGCAAAATGCTGTTCCGAAGGCCAAACCGCGGTATGCCCGCGTATGAGGATATCATTACCCTTCAGCCATTTGAGGGCTTTCATTACGCATTCGCGGGATTTCGGATCCTCCCATCTCGGAGGTTTGAGATGGTTTTCAATTACAGCGCAGTTGAAGAGCTTCAGGAACTCTTCGCGGTACTTCTTTACCTCAGGATTGTTCTCATCCCTGACTCCGCCGAGAAAATCCGCATTGACGCATGTGCCGAAAGGAAAAGCATGCTTCTTCATTTTGATCTGGACGTCCGCTCCTTCGACAGGCTTGCCATCAGCATCAGTGACTTTGACGGAAATATTACCCTTGCGGATCTTCTCAATGCTCTCTTCCGCAGGCTTGCGCCAAGGTGCATCGGGTTTTCTACCATCATATGTGAGCTTCATTATAGGCAGAAGGTTCTTCGGGACACCCTGTCCGAGATTCACCATTTGTATGTCGGCGATCTCCAGTGACTGGATATTCTGTCCGAGATGCATGAACAGCATCACTTCGTTCTGGGGAATGTCTATATTGCTAATTCCACCGAATTCGATACGCTGCCATTCGCGCGGCACGCTCAAGCTGTACCATACGGGCTTTTCGTGCGGTGCCTTGTTTCTCTGAGCTCCTCCTGAAATATACGCCTCACCTGTCTCGTTCACGGCCGACAATGTCCTCGCCCACATCCTGACGACCACAGCGTCACCCTTCGAGAGTTTAATTCCGCAGGGTATTGCGAACTGCATATCCCAGGCCGCCTTGCATTTCTCGCTGACTGTGATCCTGAGGGCCTCCTTGAAGCTTCTGCCTTCGACCGCGACCTTTTCAATTGTCCCTTTCTGTCCCATAGGCACAGCGGCGGCAATGGCATTTTCAGGAGTCATAGGCTTGCCTTCAGGAAGTTTCTGGACGGCATCTTCAGCTCCTCCTGCGAAGTTCGCAAACATCAGACCGACGGCGGTAAATGCGCAAAAAATCTTCATGCCAAATATCTCCCCTAAGTATTATGGATGATAATTTGTCCTGTCCTAGCGGATTTTCCAGTATGATGAGCTAAGACATTCCGGATACATGATCGTTTCCGCATGGCAGTCGACGAATGAAAAATTGGCGCCGTTGCCATGTCGTGGATCAGGAAGGTACACTGAATTTGAACGGCTGAGCATTCCAGTCCAGGCCTGGATCCTGTCACCAAAGATTATTCCGGTGTTCTTCAATAAATAGCTAGATGGAACACTAATGAATCCTCCGGAATATGCGGTACTGTTGTCAAAATAATCACTCATTCCGAAGTGCAGGCAGGTCATCGTACCGGCAACTCTCTTCGTCGGACAGCCGGGACATTCCCAGACAGCGGTCTGGGCCGCCAACGCTAGGCCGTTTGCCTCGGTGTCAGCAGGAGGATAAGGCCAACTCGGATTGACATATGGTCCAAGGGCCCTGTACCACCTCACGGCCTTGTCGGCATCGGTGTCCAAAGGCATGTTCGTCCTGCAGTTCGGAGTCGGATATCTTTCATAGTCTGCGACATAGAGCTGGCACGCGTAGGCAGTCTGCTTGAGATTGTTAAGGCAGGATATCTTCTTGGCGGTGTCCCTGGCCGCCTTTAGTGCAGGCATTAGGAGTGCTGCGAGAATCGCAATGATCGCGATGACGACTAGGAGCTCGATAAGTGTAAAATACGATACTGGATGCAGGATACCGGATGCAGGATTAGAATATCTTGGATCTTGAATCCTGGATCTTGTATCGCCTTTCCCAACTTTAAAATCGGCAATGAGCAAGACCTTTTTCATACAAACAATCCCCTCCTTTCGTTCTCCATTTCCAGCTGCAGGGAACATGTCTCGGATATTTTCTCGCAGGCGCCTTCCACAGTCAGCCTCCCGCTGACAGCGTCGAAGAAATATTTCTTTATGACCTGCATCACCCCGAAGTTGGCTGGTTTGTCGTAGGTAGATATGCCTGTTGAGAGTGCATGGATGAACGGATGCCATGCGGAATCGGTACGCTGCTCGTCGAATATTTCCCTGTTGACGGCAATCGACGGGAACTCCTTCAGCATCCTGCGCTGGGCTTCTGTATTACAGGAAAGATGCTTCATGAAATCCCAGGCGGCCCTTTTCTCGGAAGGCCCATTGCTGAGAGCAGATATTATCCCAAGTTCCCTTCTGGATATCTTTGATATGGACACTCCTCCCTTTGTTCTCGGAGGTATCTGCCTGACGCATATGTCACTGTCAACGCCAAACTTCCTGCTCTGTTCAACAATCCATGGAAGTGCATCATGCCTGAACAAAGTTTCACCCTTCAGCAGAGGATCTTCGGCAGATCTCCTATAATCGATATTTGCCGGGTATGAATACAGGGATATGAAGAATGAAATCCATTCTGTTCCTTTTTTGAAGTTGAAACTGAAAACTCCATCCTTTTCGGACACGAAATCCTCTCCTCCGGTCAAGGTATAGTAATATGAATGAGGGAAAATATAGTTTTTAGTCGTAGCCAAGGTCGTTGGATGGATGCCACCCTTTTCAGAAACTTCAGCCCATCTCAAGATGTCATCCCAGTCAGAAGGACCGTTGTCGGTATCAAGTCCGAGAGATTTTGCCTTTGATCTGCTGTATGCAAACACATCCGCTCCAAAACCAAGCGGCATCGAATAACAGTTTTTTGAAATTGAAGATTTTCCGAACCATTGGAAATGCTGTGAATTCAGCTGTCCGACCGTTTCAATGAAATCATCAAATTCATTCAGAGGTACAAGGACTCCGGTGTCTGCGAGAAATCCCATATAGGGTGAATACAGTATCTTCACTCCGGGCCTTGCGTTGACAGCTGAAAGTAGGTTCTCATCGAATTCTTCGACTTCTATTTCGGATCTGCCTGACCTTGATGAAAAGATCGCTCCTTCATTTTTAAAGTAGGAGATCAGCCCTGGAGCAGAGTATTTTCTTGGAACAAGCATCCTTATTGAGACTTTCTTTGAAGGCGGTGAAAAAAAGGTACCGCTGCCTTCGCGCCTGACGACGAGTTTTTTGTCCTTGAGATGGTTCAACGCCATCTTTGCGGTGGTCCTGCTGACACCGAACATGGTGCATATCCTGCGTTCACTCGGAAGCCTGTAGTTTGCTCCATTTCCATAGGCTCTGCGAAGCAGCTGTTCTGACACTTTAAGATATTTTGAGTTTCTCATATTAATATCCGCATTTATATCCGCTTATAAAAGATATACTAATGTAATTACTATATTATATCCACTTTAGTATCCAGTTTGATTAATAATACTATATCCATAGGTTCTTGTCAAGGAAAGAAAGATAAGATTCTGGATATTTATTTTCGGGGTTTAATGGTATGAAAAAGGCAGGATATTAGGAACATAAGACATCAAATTCCAAGGAACTTCCTGATCAGCTCCTTCTGTGCTGCATCCAATTGACATTCTTTCAGATCCAGGCAGATCGATGCCATTTGCGGAAATATACTACGAATCCTCTTCTTCTCCCGTTCATTGAGGGAAGCAAAGAGGCCAATGGCTTCAATGAAAAGCTTAATTGCTTGAATGGAATCTTTTCCATTCTCGGAGAAATAAACTGAAACCGCGAGAAGTATCTTTATCCTGGCAAGTCCCTTTACATGATTTGCACATTCCAAAGCCTTTTCGGCATTTCCAGCCAGCAGGCAGATCCGCGCAGTCATGCCTAGCGCGAAATCCTTGGAGTTCCCCTCTTCCAAACCTGAAGCAACAGACATGGCCTTTGCTGCAAGTTCGCGGCATTTCTCCATTCCACTAGGATGTTCAGCATAAATAATCGCAAGAGAATAAAGGTGAACAACAATTATTTCATTCTTTTCCAGTCCATCAAGAAGAACAACGGCCTCTTCAAGACTTTTTCTTGCCTGATCATCTTTTCCGACATCAAAATACATTTCCGAAAGAGATAGCAGATAAAGGTATTTTTCCTCACCTGAAAGGGTGCCTGATTCAGCCAGTATCTGATCTATGAGCCCGGAAATTGAGATCCTGTCTCCGGCTCTTCTGCAAGCCCCAGACACGTCCCTTAGGATATCAATCTTATATTCCTTCAGCTCATGGGCTATTTCCAAAGCTTCCGTCCTTGCACTGCCAGCCTCCATGACTTCACCAAGCTTGAAGTGGCAGTCGGACATCCGTACCCACATGTTCGACTGCTTGAACTTGTCTTCAATCCCGGCGATGTTCTGATTTGCCTTCGAGAGAGCCTTGCGTGCTATTTCCGCATTCCCGCATTCGATCGCGGATTCAGCAATCTTCATTTGGACTTCAACCAAATCCAGGCCCTTAAGAATTTCACCTTTCTGCAAAACAGTTTCAAGAAGCCTTGAAGATACCTCCTTGTCTCCGGAGATTTGGCAGGTCTTTGCGATCCTGCACATGACATGGACATTTTCAAAACCATCCATCTTGTGGGCAAGATGCCAGGCAATATGAAATGGAGTGTCGATTGACTTGTCCAAACCATTCACTAAATCTGAAATTATCATGAAGTAAAATATCCTTTGCCCATTCAAAAACAAATTCCTTTGATTTCCTCGTACATCAATCCTGTCTGTGAAAGTCTGTGGCTGAACCTTTTGTCTCTTGAAAATTAATTTATTTGACTTATCCTAACCAAAATTATCTTTGCAGAGGGAATACATGCCGAGGATCGATACACCATATTATTTCATAGATGAACAGAAACTTCTGAAGAACCTGAAAGTGATCGAACAGATCCGCGAAAGTTCCGGATCCAAATCCCTGCTCGCACTCAAATGCTTCTCCACATGGTGCGTGTTCCCGCTCATGCGGAAATACATGGACGGCACGACAAGCAGCTCCCTCTTCGAGGCCCGGCTTGGACATGAGAAGTTCGGCAAGGAGACACACGCGTTCAGCGTCGGATATTCCAGAAATGATATCATGGAGATGAGAAAGTTTGCCGACAAGGTCATCTTCAACTCCGCATCACAGCTTGAGATGTACCATGGCCTTGTCAAAGGACTCAAGCTCGGACTGAGAGTGAATCCGGGCATCAGTTATTCCCATTTTGATCTTGCGGATCCCGCAAGGAAATATTCCCGTCTCGGTGTACTCGACAAGAAGAAAGTAATGGAGATGGCCCCGCTGATAACCGGGGTGATGTTCCATTTCAACTGCGAGAACGACGACTTTGCGAATCTCGCAAAATCTATCGACTACATTGGTGACAAATATGGAGTTCTCCTCAAAAAACTGGAATGGGTAAGCCTCGGTGGAGGCCTCTTCTTCACTAAGAAAGGATATCCCGTCAAAGACTTCTGCAGGAAAATGAAAGATTTCAGCAACAAGTATGGCGTCCAGATCTATTTGGAACCCGGAGAAGCCGCGATCACTCAGACCACGGAACTTGTTACTACGGTATTGGATATAGTTCACAACAAGATCGATATCGCGATCATCGATGCATCCCTTGAGGCACACACCCTTGACCATTTGATCTACCGCACAACTCCAAGGCTCGCATCCCCTGCTCCCGGATCCCACAAATTCATGGTTGCCGGTCGGTCCTGTCTGGCTGGCGATGTATTCGGCACTCACGGCCTGAGGAAACCTCTGAAGGTAGGAGATGAGGTGCGCATAGCGGATACCGCAGGATACACGATGGTGAAGAAGAACTGGTTCAACGGAGTTCCTATGCCGTCAATCGTCGTCCGCAGGCTAAGCGGGAAGATCGATGTTGTGAGGAAATTCGACTACGAGGATTTCCGCAGTAATCTTTCCTGAGAACTTCTGACCACATAACACACAGATTACACAGAATAAGGGGAACCTCTAAGATATTTATTAATTTTTTGAGATATGTTTAGTGTAATTTTTCTTTTATAATTTATTTTTACTCATCTGTGTGTTCAGTGTGTTCTGTGGTTAAAATAATCTTGAAAATATTTATGGAAGGGATCCCTGCATGAAGAAAAACGTCCTCATAATCGGTGCCGGCGGCGTCGCGCACGTGACCGCCCACAAGGCTGCAATGAACAACGACGTGCTTGGTGACATCTGCATCGCATCCCGCACGCAGTCCAAATGCGACGAGATCATCAGGAGCATCAGGAAGATGAAGCACATGAAGGTTCCTTCCAGGAAGCTCTTTTCCCGCCAGCTCGATGCCCTCAACGTCCCCGCCACCATAAAGCTTATCAAGGAAACAAAATCGGAAATAGTCATAAACCTCGGTAATGCATTTGTAAACATGTCCGTCCTCGAGGCATGCCTCGCGACTGGCGCCGCCTACATGGACACTGCGATACACGAGGATCCAAACAAGGTCTGCGAACAGCCACCATGGTACGCAAACTATGAATGGAAGCGCAAGGCCATCTGCAAGAAAAAGGGACTTACCGCCCTCCTCGGCGCGGGATTCGATCCAGGCGTCGTCAACGCCTACTGCGCTCTCGCACAGAAACGCTATTTCGACAAGATCGACACCATTGACATCATGGACGTGAACGCCGGAAGCCATGGCAGGTATTTCGCTACAAATTTTGATCCGGAAATTAACTTCCGCGAGTTCATCAAGGTCTATACCTGGATCGACAGGAAATGGAAGGAATATCCGACGCATTCAGTGAAACGCATCTATGATTTCCCGGTAGCCGGACCATGCCCAATCTATCTTAACGGACATGACGAGCTTCATTCCCTATCCAAGAACATCGATGCCAACAGCATCCGTTTCTGGATGGGATTCGGCAACCACTACATCAATGTCTTCACAGTGCTCCGCACACTCGGATTCCTTTCACACCTTCCTGTTACATTGACTACAGGACAGGAAGTAGTTCCACTGAAGGTCGTAAAGGCGCTTCTCCCAGATCCTAAGACTCTCGCCCCGAAATATACTGGCAAGACTTGCATCGGGAACTTCGTCAAAGGCTGGAAGAACGGCAAGAAGCGTGAAGTGTTCATCTACCAGGTCTCCGATCACCACAAATGCTTCCTCGAAGTCGGTTCACAGGGTATCAGCTATACAGCCGGAGTTCCTCCGGTCGCTGCCGCAATGCTCATTGCGAACGGCAAATGGGACGCCTGCAAGATGGTGAATGTCGAAGAACTTGATCCCGAACCTTTCATTGCAATCCTCGACAAAATCGGCCTGCCTACGGACGTCAAGGAGATCAAGCCCGGAAGCAAGGATTCCTTCAACGGCACAGTTGGAAAACTGGAGGATGAACTTAAGAAATCCACAGCAACTGTCACAGTCTCCGCCGCAAATCCGATTGTCGCAATCGACCGCAAGTTCCAGGAAGAGGCATTGAAGTCGATCTGCAGGGATATGTGCAAGAAATAAGAAAAGCGGTGATTCGCGCATCACCGCACTCCGAAAGAGCCTTCGGCTCGTTGGAATTAAACGATTGCGAAGCAATCTTTGGAGTGCGCAGATTTTTCTGCGCTTTGCATCCTTAATTAAGGTGTTGACATCATGCCTGACTGGCCACATTCGCCACCTCATCGCCTTCTTGGTCAAGGTACATATATGTTTACGGCAGGAACCTATCTGAAAAAGCATATTTTCAACACACCTGACAAGCTAAATCTTATTGAAGGAAGTTTAATTTCAACATTCGCCCAAACTGAATTTCAACTACAAGCCTGGGCGGTTATGTCAAATCATTACCATTTCATAGTAAATTCAAGAGGTAATAATCCAGAAAAGCTTAAGAAGCATATTTCCAATATTCACAGGGAAACTTCTCTAGACGTGAACAAGATTGACTCTAAACCTGGTCGAAAGGTTTGGTTCCAGTTCTGGGATAGCAAGATTAGTTATCCAAAATCATATTTTGCCAGACTAAAATATGTCCATAACAATCCCGTTCATCATAAGCTTGTAGCAACTGCCGATAATTATCAATGGTGTTCGGCTGCATGGTTTAAATTGAATGCGCCCTCTGGTTTCATACGGATGATTGAAAGCTTCAAAATAGACAATCTCAATGTTGAAGATGATTTTTAACGATTGCGCAGATCATTCTGCGCTTTGGAGTAAGACAGGGAGAGAAAAGCGGTGATTCGCATCACCGCACTCCGAAAGAGCCTTCGGCTTGTTATGAATCCATCAAAAGCCACCACCCAATCTTCCTACCTGTTCACATGGACGACTTTTGCCGGCGGGAATCCATTAAATGGCGTGGATGACGCGATCGTGTAGGCACCGGTGTTGCTGCTGTAGAGGAGATCTCCAAGTTCGAGGTTCGGAGGAAGTTCCTCGGACATCGATACTACATCAAGGGCATCGCAGGTCGGACCGAAAACCGTGCAGATCTGCTTTTGACCTTTCTTGAAGGAGTTCAGATGGTACTGGCAATGGTCAAAGAGTATTCCTGAGAAGGTATGGTAGACTCCATCATCTATATAGTAGCATACCTTGCCATCGCGCATCGCTTTGCCTATGATCTTCGATACGGCAGTTGCGGCCGTGGCGACCATGAACCTTCCTGGTTCTGCGAGAATCTGAACGTCCTTCGGGAATAACCGGTCGATTTCCACATTTATCTTATGGGCAAGCTCGCTGAACGGCCTGACAGTGCTGTCGTATGGTGCCGGAAAACCACCACCAATGTCGAGAAGATTCATCTTATTGTATCCACGATCCTTGGCTTCCTGGAATATGCTGTGCGCAAGGTTTATCGCCTGGACATAATTGTCGAAGTTCGTTGTCTGACTGCCAACATGGAAGCTCAGTCCTTCAACTACGAGTCCGGCCCTGACGGCTTCAAGGATCAGATCTACGGCTTCTCCGGGGGCAGCTCCGAACTTGGATGAAAGCTCAACCATTGCTCCGGTGTTAGGAACCTTTAACCTGAGAGCGAGGCCTGCATTCGGAGCATATTTTCTTATCTTTTTAATCTCTTCATGGTTGTCGTAGGTGACTAGAGGTTTATACTGGTTGAGTTCCTGGAGGGTTTTGTCGGCCTTGATCGGATGGGCATAGATGATCTTATCCCATATCCAGTCCTGCCTCTGCTTCGGCGGCATGTTCTTGATGTATCTGTAGACTATCTTGAGTTCCGGCATGGAAGCCACATCGAAGCTGGCGCCTGCCTCGAAGAGGGTCTTGACCACCAGCGGATCGGCGAAGGCCTTGACGGCATAGTATGCCTGTACGCGAGGTAGATGCTTCCTGAACATGGCGTAGTTCTGTCGAATAACGTCATGGTCGACCACAAGAATCGGTGTACCATGTTTCTTCGCAAGCTGCTGAAGCACTTTCTGTGTTACCATCGCATCTCCGGAAAATTCATTTTGCTTTCAATGTGGAATAATTTGAATGCATTGTCCCTTAAATCAAGACTCGGAATTTCCATGCACCATTTTTTTTCGATTTTTCTTCGATCCTCGCTTGACATATCTGGTGATATATCACATAGTATATCATATCAAGGAGGAAACATGCAATGATAAGACCGCTTTCGCATACCGCATACGACCATCTGCTGGGCAGCATAATCAGCGGGGACCTGGCTCCGGGAACCATGATCAACAGGAGAAGCATCGCAAAGGATCTCAAGATGAGCCCTGCCCCGGTACTCGAGGCAATGGTCCGCCTCCAGTCCGACGGTTTCATAAACACCATACAGAGGAAAGGCACCATAGTCTGCAACCCGGGTAAGGAGGATCTCAGGGCCTATATGTTCCTGCGCGAGGCAATCGAATGCCAGGCGGCCCGCATCTGCCACGGAAAACTGATAAAAGACAATGAACAGGAACTTAAGAAGATTGCCTCCAGGTTCAGCCTGCCTTCAAAATCACCAGCCGACAAGTTCCATCTTGAATTCGAATTCCACTGCAGGCTTGTCTCCCTTGCCGGATCAGGAAAGGTCAGCGATTTCTTCGAAAAGGCCATGAAACATATACTCTTCTTCAAAATGAACAGGTTCCATGGAAGATCTGACATGACCGAATACAGCGATCACATGAAACTCATAGACCTTCTGAAGACAAATGATCCTGACAAGGCTGAGAAATATATCAGACTCCATCTCAATTCTGATTTCTATGTCTAAAAATATGGAGCATACGATGAAGACAACCGGAATTATTACAGTATCAATGATAGCCACGGCTCTTCTTGTCTCTTCATGCACAAGCAAACAGGAAAATGCTCAAATGCAGTCAAATGACAGATCCAATATAGTGAATGTTTCGGATTATGGTGCAAAGGGCGATGGAAAAACGGACGATACTGACGCCATCCGCAAGGCGGTCGTCTCTTTAGCCAAGAGTGGAAACGGCTCAACCCTCCTGTTCCCAAAAGGAAAATACATCTTAAACATCCTTTCCTACAAGGAAGTTGATGCCGCAATTGCGATAGACGGAATCGACAATGTGACTATCGATGGACAAGGTTCGGAATTCATCCCCTCATGCCAGAAGATGAATGTCATCAGCGTCAAGAACTCAAAAGGCGTGACCATCAGGAACCTTAGCATATGCTGGGACAGACCGTATTTCTCACAGGGTAAAGTGGTTTCCTCCACGGCGAATTCCATGGACGTGCTGGTTGATGCGAATTATCCGATCGATGGCACGGAAAAAATCGAAGCTTTAATGGACTATGATCCCGTCTCTAGGATGCCAATAGCAAGATTTGATCTTTTTGGCAGCGCGATAACGAAAAAGGAGCTTATCGCCCCCCAGACGCTGAGGCTGGAGATCAAGAGCAAATGGGAAACCCCCGAAAAGACAAAATATGTATCGAGCATGCTTTCTTCGCTGCCGGTAGATACTCTCATCCTCCTTAGGCATGCGATCTACGGCCAGTATGGCATGGACATAAACCTGTGCGAGAATGTCAAGATTGAGAATGTCAACATTTGGGGTGTACCCGGAATGGCAATCCACATGACACAATGCAAGGATACACAAATAAATAATCTCACGGTAGAACCGAAACCAGGAACTGACAGGGTGATGTCAACCACCGGTGATGCCGTGTTCATAATGTACCCTATGGGAGAATTACTTGTCGAGAACACGCGAATCGAGGCTTCGGGAGACGACTGCCTTCCGATCAACGGCAAATATCTCAAGGTTGCTGAAATAACTGACAAGTCCACCATGAAGATGAAAGTTGACGTCGGCTGGCCGGGCCCTGTGGCACGTCCTGGTGACAGGATAGACTTCTACGGAGCTAGAGATCTTCTGTATCTGACAACACTTACCGTGGACAACGGGCGTTTTGACGCCAAGGAAAAATGCCACATCATAAAATTCAGAGAAGAACTACCGAAGACAATCTCCATAGGCGATGCGGCATATAATTCAGCCTTCACATGCAACAAGATAACTGTCAGGAACACAGTTCTCGGCGCAAACAGAAGCCGCGCCACCATTCTTTCCGCTAGAAACATAGAGTTTGACAATGTGAAGATCCATGACACCGGACTTGCCGGAGCGATGGTTTTCGGGGATGCTGGAAGATCTCACAGGCCTGGACCATCTGTTGAAAACATGACCTTCAGGAAATGCATTTTCGACTCATGCGCGCTTTCTCCTCTTATAGTCTATACCGGTGCACCTGCCGCCGGACCGGCACAGAAGAACATTAATATCATTGACTGCAAATTCACTGAAAATGAAAATCTGAAGAAACTGAGGGTCAAGGGATCGATGTATAAGAACATCATATTCTATCAGATCGCCATCTATTTCAAGGATGTCGACGGAGGACAGATTACAGGAAACAGTTTCCAGGGTTATGATCTTTCAATGTTCCTTTCAAACACCAGGAACGTATCTGTAAAGGATAACAAGTGCCTGGATAAGATTCAGTCCAAGATAATAATTGATCAGACGACAAACAAAGGACTCAGTCTGGACGGAAACAAGAACTTCGAGCAGGATGCGGACATGTCAAAATACAATTCTTCATACCTTTATTATACTGATATGAGGTGAGAAGCTATGAATAAAGAATTAAAAAAGCAGGGAATACAGTCGTCTGTCGTCGGTCGTCGGTCGTCGGCAATATTCACTTTGATAGAATTACTTGTCGTAATTGCGATCATCGCAATCCTTGCAGCCATGCTCCTGCCGGCGCTCGCAAATGCCCGGTCTATGGCAAAGGCGGCAAAATGTGCTTCAAACCAAAAGCAGATAGGTCTTGCTTTCTTCATGTATAACGATGACTTCGCCGACAGGCTTCCTTTCTACTTCTGGAGCGATGGCTCGAGCTTCTATATCTCCTATGACGATTTGCTTAACAATTACCTTGGTGGAACTTTGACGGAAGCTGAGAAATGTGCAAGTTCCACTCCCGTGGCAAAAGGACTGGAGATATTCCAGTGTCCCGCCGACACCTGCAAGCGTGCCAGCATCGCAAGAACCTATAGCATGCCACGTACGAGTATGTCACAGCTGGGTGTTGGAAAATATGCTTCTGGTTCCGCAACTCCTCCGACTGAAATGAAGATGAGTACGATCAAAAGGACAGGAGACACTATCCTCCTTGCAGAATGGGCTGGACTTGCGAACAGTTCTGGACTATACAACAATCAGCAGGGAGCTCAGGGAACACCGCTTGATTCACCTTCACAGCAGATCGTGAATCCTCCCAAGCTACATGGTCTGAAATCCCTGAATTACCTTTTCTGCGATGGACATGTAAATCCCATAAATCCCGACGAGACTATCGGTACTGGATCAATAACGGTACCTCTTGGAATGTGGACAGTTGATCCTGCAGACTGAATTGAAAAAACGAGTCGGATTGAAAGCCGACATACCATATAAGGAGAATATGAAAGCCGATAAATGCAAAGTTCTAAAGACACCGGTTTTTGAGGCGAGAACCAATGGATATCATGTCTATAGGATACCAGGAATCTTGGCAGTAGGAAAAAATGTCGTCCTGGCTACTGCCGAGGCGCGCCGTGGAAAAGGCGGAGATTACGATAATAACGATGTCATTATGCGCCGCAGTGAAGACAATGGCATTACGTGGGGGCCACCTCAGGTCATAGTTTCAAATGAAACATATGGTTCTGGTCCAGTAAGCAACTTCATCATGATTTATGATAGGAACAACAAGTCAGTTCAGGTACTGTTCTGCCATGACTACAACCGTGTCTTCAGTATCAGGAGCATGGATGAAGGTAAGACTTTTTCCAAGCCTGTGGAAATAACTTCCGTCCTGGAATCATATAAGAAACTTTATCCATGGACTGTGATCGCCACTGGTCCAAGTCACGGGATCCAGCTGAGGAATGGAAGATATGTTGTGCCTCTATGGATGTCAGACGGTACTGGAACTGAATTTGGGAAAAACCACCGCGGTCACAGGCCTTCAGCGGTTGGTTCACTCTACAGCGATGATCATGGGACCACCTGGAAATGCGGCGACATCGTCGTGGATACTGGACCGGGAATGCGCAATCCCAATGAGACAACCGCCGTTGAACTTTCAGATGGCAAGGTCCTTTTCAATATCCGCTCAGAGTGTGATGAGAACAGGCGCTTAATTTCAAACAGCCCTGACGGGGCAGTCAAATGGAGCAAGCCTGCCTTCGACAATGACCTCTATGAACCAATCTGCATGGGATGTCTTCTGAAAGTGCAAGGTCCGGACGGTAAAAGCGCCATCCTCTTCTCAAATCCGCGTAACCTGGATCCTGTGGATGCAGATTGGGGAAAGAAATCTGTCAGGCGCGACCGCAAAAACCTAACATTGCACCTTAGCTACGACGATTGCAGGACTTGGCCGGTAAAAAAACTTCTCGAGGATGGTCCGTCAGGTTATTCCGATCTGACCGTCAGTGAGGATGGAACAATCATGTGCCTCTATGAATGCGGACGAGTCAGCGGGATGTACGATGACAAGTATCTGATGCTTGCAAGGTTCAACATAGAATATTTGACCTCGAAATAAGTTTAATAAGGAGAAATACGATGCCGATTACACATGCAGACTTTCTTGAATTGAAACGATGGAACACTCCGACCATCTTCAACGGATGGGAGCAGATCACCAAGCACAGCGTGGTCAAGGATGGAATAAGCCTTGAGGAGACAAGAGACTTTATGCCTCACATGGGCCCGATGGTCGGAAGGGCAATAACAGTCCTCTTCGAACCAAGCAATCCGAAACATCCGAAGAAAAATCCAAACGCCTGGAGCGAATATCGCAAATATGTCGCATCCATCGACGGACCGAAGATCGTGGTGGTTCAGGATCTGGACAAGCCAAACTTTGTCGCGGCCTTTTGGGGAGAGGTGAATAGCAACATGCACAAGGCCCTTGGTTGTGTCGGGACGATCACCGACGGATGCATCAGGGATCTCGATGAGATGAACAATTCCGGCCTCAAGGCGATTGCAAGAAGGCTTTGCGTAGGCCACGGATATTCATGCCCAGTGAAATGGAACTGCGAAGTCGAGGTGTTCGGACGGAAAATTGTTCCCGGACAGCTGATACATGCAGACAAGCATGGATTCCTTGCGATTCCAAAGGAGGACGAAGATCGACTTCTCGAGGCCGCAAGGTTCATGGATTCGAATGAGTGCAGGACCATGATTCCCGCGGCAAGGTCATGTTGCGGACTGACCAAGAAGGAGATCCTTGAAAATATCGACAAGGCGTGTGCAGAGTTCGGCAAGAACGCAAAGAAGAAATTCGACCGCAAGGGCGAATGGTAAAGACAAGAATACAAACCACGGAGCACTCAGAAAATATATCTTATGAACTCACTAGAGCGTTTCAGGGCAAGTTTTAAATTTGAAAAGACAGATAGGTTGCCGGTACATACTTTCGGAGGATGGATCGAAACTTATGATAGATGGAGGAAGGAAGGTTTGCCGGAAAACTGGAGGGAAATCAATTATTTCCAGGAGGACAAGCTAGGATGGACCGGTGTCCATCTCGGTACTAACGGTTACAGTCCATTTTTCCCAAGATTTGAAAAGAAAACCATCTCTGAAGACGATGAGTGCGTGATCTTCGAAGATGAGCATGGCAGGAAGGTCAAGCAGCGCAAGGCTGAGAAAAATATCAGTATCGCTGAATATCTTGAGTTCCCTGTGCAGTCACGCGCCGACTGGGATCGGATCAAACAGCGCATGGATCCTGGCATAGAAGTAAGGTATAAGACACTGAACAAACATCCTGTCTCTTCCAAAAGGGAATATCCCGTCTGTCAGATCATGTCAGGGACATTCCGTATCCTCTGGCATCTTTTTGGCGACGTGAACATGGCATATGTATTCTATGATGATCCTGAACTTGTCCATGACATCATGAAGCAATGGCTCAAGATGAATATCGAAGCGATAGATAGAATCATGCCTGACACTCACATAAACATTCTGAACATCATGGAGGATATGAGCTGCAATACTGGGATGATGGTCTCTCCGAAGATTTTCCGCGAATTCATGATGCCATACTACAAGGAGTTGATCTCACATGTGAAGAAGCATCCTTCCGTCTTCGGGATATGGGTCGATTCCGACGGAGACGTATTAGAACTCATCCCCCTTCTCCTTGAGTGTGGTGTTGATGGCCTTTTCCCGTTTGAGGTACAGGCCGGAATGGATGTGACAAAAATCCGGGAACAGTATGGAAAACAACTTGTCATCCGCGGAGGTATAGACAAGAGGGAAATCGCAAAGGGAAAAGATGCAATCGATCGTGAACTTGAAAGAGTGCTTCCTGTCTTTTTGAAGACCGGAGGCTATTTTATCTGCCTGGATCATCAGGCCCCGCCTGATATCTCTTTGGAGAATTATCAATACTTTCTTGATAAGGCTCGATCATATTCGAAATAGACAGAATTAATAATCAGAGGGAGCTATGAGCAAATTGAGAATAGTTGTATTGGACGGCTACACCTTGAATCCCGGTGATTTGTCATGGGCCGGACTTAAAGCTGTCGGCGAATGCGAAATTCATGACCGGACACCTCCGGAAAAGACAGTTGAGCGTTCAAAGGATGCTGAGATCCTATTGACAAACAAGACAGTCCTTGACCGGAAAATTATTTTCTCACTTCCGAAGCTTAAATACATCGGAGTTCTCGCGACAGGATATAATGTCGTTGACATTGCAGCAGCAAAGGAAAAGGGAATAACAGTTACAAACATTCCAACCTATGGCACACGTTCCGTCGCCCAGATGGCGTTCGCGCTCATACTTGAGCTCGCGCAGCATGCAGGACACCATTCGGATACAGTCCATGAAGGTCGTTGGAGCAATTCAAAGGATTTCTGCTACTGGGACTATCCCCTGGTTGAACTCGAAGGCCTTACTATCGGCTTCGTTGGTTTCGGCCGAATCGGTCAGTCGACTGCGGAAGTCGCAAAGGGATTCGGCATGAAAATCCTCGCCTATGACAACTATGTCAAGGAATCACCGATAGCAGAAGTAAAAATGACCGATTTGGACACCTTGTTCCGCGAAAGCGACATCGTCAGCCTGCATTGTCCTCTTACAGATGAGAACAAAGGTTTCATAAACAAAGCGAGAATAGGGATGATGAAGAAGAATGCGTTCCTCATCAACACGAGCCGTGGACCTTTGATCAACGAGCAGGATCTTGCTGACTCATTGAATTCCGGACGCATCGCGGGAGCGGGAATGGATGTTCTCTCAGTTGAACCACCTAAGTCTGACAACCCCCTACTGAAGGCAAAGAACAGCATCATCACTCCTCATATCGCCTGGGCGACGAAGTCTGCCCGTGAAAGGCTCATGAAAATAGCAGTCGACAATGTTAAGGCTTTCATTGATGGGAAAGCGACCAATGTCGTCAAATAAGAAAAACAGGTCATATCAGGAACCTACCAGGAAAATTCCAGTACTTGGGGAATATGACGTCGTGGTCTGCGGTGGAGGGCCTGCGGGATGCGCGGCAGCGGCAAGCGCAGCACGACTCGGAGCAAAAACTCTCCTTGTTGAAAAGGAAGGGCATCTGGGCGGTGCGACCGTCAATCAGCTGGTCTGCGTGGTCCTGAGCACCAACGGTGTCGACTTCCAGGGAATCTGGCACGAATGGGCTGATGGACTCCGCAGGCGCAATGCCATGAGCAAATTCTGGAAATCTCCACACCAGATGAGCGCAGTTGTAAATCCCGAGGCAGTTAAGTATGTCTGGGATGATATCCTCTCCAATGCAAAGGCTGAAATACTTCACCATTCCTATTGCGCAGGAGCCATGGTCGAGAACAAGACCATCAAGGGAATCCTTGTCGAAACCCGGGCCGGACGGCGTGCGATATTCGCAAAACGAGTCATCGACTGCACAGGAGATGGTATCGTCTGCCATGCCGCCGGTGTCCCTTGGAAACAGGGTGACGGAATCAATAAATGGGCGATGGCTCTAACGAAAGTATTCCGTATCGCGAATGCAAAGCGTCCAACGAATTGGCCTGATGAAAAGGCTATGAAGAAAATCGAGAAAGAACTTTCAAAAGCTATCGAACGTGGTGAATTCAAGACACCAGTTATCACCGAGAAAAAGCGATTGTTGAACTATATCCGTGGCTGGGCCTGGAAACTGCCTGAACCTCGCAATGAACTAATGTCCGTCATAAGTCGCGTTTTAAAAGTTGATCCCCTTGATCCCTGGGATCTTACCCGTGCAGAACGCGAGGGGCGGGCACAGGCATGGGAGGCGGCGGAGGTTTACAGGAGATTTGTGCCTGGATGTGAGGAATCATACCTTCTTGATACTTCCAACCAGATAGGAATCAGGTCTTCACGTCGAATCTGCGGTCTCGTCACGGCTACTGAACGCGATGCGAAGGAGTTCATCACATATCCTGATGAGATTGCGAAATCGTCATGGGACATCGATGTCTGGCCTGCCGACAGCTACAGCGCCCCTGCAGTACCCCGTGACAGTGCTGAATGGAAGAAACGCGCTGAGAAAATGGTCAAAGGGGCTTATTTCAGCATCAGATACGGTAGCATAGTTGCAAAAGGGATAGACAATCTGCTCATAGCCGGGCGCTGTATCTCTGCTGAACACATCGCGGAAAGTTCATTACGCATCCAGCAGACCTGCATGTCCACTGGCGAGGCCGCCGGTACTACAGCAGCACTTAGCATAGATAAAAAAACAATCCCGCGCAGTCTCAATCCCATGCTCGTTGTAAGGAAACTGGAAAAGGACCGCAAGAAAATAAATGAAAAAGGAATATGATGTCTTCATCCTCGGTGCAACTCCTGCTGGAATAGCTTGTGCGATACGGTCTGCTCGCGAGGGGAAAAAGGTCATAATCACAAGTCATGGAAAACATGTAGGTGGTTTCATGACCAGTGGAGCCGGGGGATGGGAGTCTCCATACGACGGCACAAGATCACCGATACTTTCAGAAGTCCAGCAACGCATCACAGAACATTATCGCAAAAAATATGGTAATGGTTCACCACAGGAAATGGCATCCATCCCTTCAGCCGGTTCGCGCAGGCACATGGATCGAAGGAAAGCCGAATCGGCAGTGGTTGAACTCATTTTCGAGGAAATGCTGGCAGAACAGCAAAACATCACCCTATTAAAGGATACCGATCCTGTCAAGGTCACGAGAAATGATGGACTTATTAAGGAAATAATCCTCAAATCAGCCGCTAACGCAAAAGAACTTGTCATCACGGCTCATGTATATGTCGACTGCAGCTATGAAGGTGATCTTGCTGCGCTTGCAGGCATACCATGCAGGATCGGCAGGGAAAACCGGCAGGAATATGATGAACCGCATGCCGGTCGCGTATTCACCAAGCATAGTCCTAACGATGGTGGACGCTTGTCCTGGCCAACCGATGTCGATGAAGGTCGTTTGAACATCCGCAGCTTTCCTCATGCTGCTGAAGACATCGTTTATCCTGAAAGTTCTGGAGTGGGAGATTCCTGCGTGATGGCATACAATTACCGGCTCATCCTTTGTTCCGACCCGGAAAACAGAATTCCCATATCCAGACCGGAGAATTACAATCCTGAACTGGTCAGGAACTTACCGGCGATGAGCATCGTAAGGGATCTTCCGAACTCAAAGATTGGATGGAATGCTGGACGCCTGATCGGTCCGCAAAATGCATATCCAGGCGGTGACTGGAAAACGCGCGACCTGATTTCAAAGACTTACCTCGATGTAATACTTTCCCAGCTTTGGTTCCTGCAGAACGATTCTTCTGTTGTGAATGAGACACGCAGCTACTTCCAGAAATTCGGACTTCCAAAGGACGAGTTTTCAGACAACGGGCATCTTCCATATGAAGTGTATGTCAGGGAGGCCCGCAGGATCGAAGGTCGTTATGTCTTCACGGAGCATGACGCCATATTGAAGCAGGGATTAAGGAGAACGACCATACATTCGAACAGTATCGGCATCACCGACTGGCCTTTGGATTCTGTGGCTTGCACTGATATGACGGTTGAAGGGAGAAACGATGGTGCATTCTTCCTCAGCGCATCAAGCCGTCCTGCGCAGATCCCATACAGGTGTCTTCTCCCAAAAGACTGCGACAATCTTCTAGTGCCTGTCTGCATATCTGCAAGCCATGTCGGCTTCGGCGCCATCAGGCTCGAACCTGTTTGGATGCAACTGGGTGAGGCTGCGGGATTTGCCGCCGCCATTTCAATCGATTCCGGGACACCTCCATCCTCCATTGAAATTCCACGTCTGAAGCACCGTCTTGCGGAGAATGGATTCTGTCTATCGTTCTTCAACGACATCGATTCGTCATCTCCGGACGCATGGACAGTTCCAATTCAGTATCTGGGGACTCTGGGTTTCTTTGACTCATATGATGCACGTCCACGGGATATGCTGGATTGCAAGACCAAAGAAGATTGGAAACGCAGATGCAGGGAACTTGCTTCAAAGGAATTTTTCCTGCCTGATGAAATCTCCCGTGGTGATGCCGCAATAACAATCTACAAGAACTTAAGGATACCTTAGAAAATGAAAACAAAATTCCTTGGAAAATACGATGTAGCGGTCTGCGGAGGTGGACCTGCGGGATGTGCTGCCGCGCTTTCCGCAAGTCGGGCCGGACTCAGTGTGATTATCATAGAGAACATGGGGCAGTTGGGTGGAATGGGAACATCAGGCCTTGTCTCGCACTGGCTCGGAGGGCGCAGCTTTGATTGCAGGAGATGGGTAGTTGGCGGAATCTTCAAGGAGATGGCTGTGGAGGCCGAATCTGCGGGTTTCGCAATAATCCCAAAGATTAGGAAGGAGGAGAAATATCAGCCGCATGGATGGCACATGGGCCTCAAGCACGGCATACCGTTCGATCCATTCATGATGGCGGCATACCTTGACCGCAAGATGAAGAACGCAGGAGTAGATGTGCTCTTCTTCTCGAGAGTTGTGGATGCGGATGTAAGAAGCGGAAGGATCTGGAGGATAGTTGTCGCTGGAAAGAACGGACTGTCGTCAATCACTGCGAAAGCCTTCATCGACGCTACCGGCGATGCGGATCTCGCAGCTTTCAGCGGATGCAGGACTGTGAAGGGGCGTGAAAAGGATGGTCTGATGACCCCGGCAACCCTTATGATGCACGTGGACAATGTAGATCAGGACATCTTATCCAAATATATCCACGAGAAAAACTCCCCCAGGTTCCGAGAGGAGATAAAGAAACTCCGAAAAAAAGGAATATGGAAATTCCCCTACGAGATATTCATCAGCGTCCAGCTTGATGAAAAAGGTGTTATGATGATAAACACATCCCGCCTTTGTGATGTCGATGGGACGGATCCGGTTTCCATTTCCGAAGGGATGGTTCGCGGCAGGAGGGAAAGTCTTGAGTTGCTTCATATCATGCGCAGGCATTTCCCGGGCTTTAAGAATGCGAGGCTGAAGGCCATAGCTCCTCTGATAGGAATACGCGAAACCCGCAGGATCGTCGGGATAGAGAAGATGAAAATAAAGGATATCATTTCCGGACACGAGTATCCGGACACCATCGGATTCACCAGTTATGGATGGGATCTACCGGATCCGAAGAGACCAAGTCATCAGCCCATGGATTCGAAGAAAGTGGATAAGCCACAGTTTTTACCTATCCCTTATGGTATCATGGTTCCAAAACCGGTTACAAACCTGATCTGTCCGGGACGTGCGGTAAATGTCGAGAGGGATCTGCTAGGTCCTCTGCGCGTTATGGCCCCTTGCATGGCGATGGGTGAGGCTGCCGGTCTTGCGGCATACCAAGTGGCAAGGCTTGGAAAATCCTTCAGCAAAGTTGATATGAAAATGCTAAGGCAAAAACTGCTCAGGCAAAAGGCAATTGTCAACATTGGAGATATCATATGAAGATTCCTGTTCTTGGCAAATATGATGTCATTGTTTGCGGTGCAGGTCCAGCAGGATGTGCTGCAGCAATCTCGGCCGCAAATCTTGGAGCAAAGACATTGCTTGTGGAAAAATACGGCTTTGCCGGAGGTGCAGCTGTTTCGCAGATGGTTGGAGTAATACTCAGCACAAATGCAATCGACTTCCAAGGAATCTGGCACCTCTGGGCCAACCGGCTGAAGAAGAGGAATGGCATATCTCCCGTGGTCAAAAGTCCGAGTCATTTTTATCCAGAATGCACCTGGTACCGTTCTTCTATGAACATTGAGACTGTGAAAAGGGTCTGGGACGAACTTCTTGATGATGCCGGAGTGGACATCATCTTCAACGCACATGTATATGGCGTACTTGTCGATAAAGGCACAATAAAGGGAGTTGAGCTTCACACTCGAGCAGGACGCGGCGTTATTCTCGGTAAGCGCATAGTTGACGCGACAGGTGATGCTATAATCTGCCACGAGGCAGGAGTGAAATGGGATCGTGGGATCGTTGGAAAACTCTGGCCGCAGGCCGTATCCCTTAACTTCCGGACCGGAAGCAAGAATTATTGGGAAAAGACAAATTCCACATCTGCCGATATTCCAAATACAGGAGGACGTCCGGAACGGCTGACCCGCAAGGATCTCAAGCGGGTTGATCCCCTCGATCCATTTGCTGTCTCGGATGCGACTAGGAAATTGCGCAGGCAGATCTGGGATGATTCAGATAATCTTCCTTCCGACAAATATCTCATCGATACCGCCATGGAACTCGGGGTGCGAACTTCGCGGATCGTCAGGGGAATTTCACAGGTCACGGATGACGATGCCTGGTTCTGCAGGAAACATCCTCACAGCATAGCAAAATCTTCATGGGAGATAGACATCCATCCATCTGATGACACAAAAATTCCGGAGCGTTGGTACCATAGCAGGAGCAAGGCATATGGGAAACGCGCGAAAAAGATTATGAATGGTGATTACTTTGACATCCCATATGCCTGCATTGTAGCCTCTGGAGTGGACAATCTCCTCATGGCCGGCAGAATCGTTTCTTCCGGGTATATGGCACAGGCATCGCTCCGCATCCAGCAGACATGCATGTCGACAGGAGAAGCCGCCGGAACAGCTGCGGTACTGAGCATCATTGAAAAGAAGACTCCTCGCAATCTTGATCCGAAACTCGTCGTGAAGAAGCTGGAAAGGGAACGTTCAAAAATAAAAAGGGTTTTATAATCCATATGAGACTAAAGGAAAAAATATCTGTTGGAGGGAAAAGCATTAGCTTGTTGAGGCCGCCGGACGGAATGAAGATTGACAGCACTTTAGGACTTATACTGGCAAACAACGGTATCTCCGGAAAAGTCATCCATGAAAATAAATATGCGGGAATTTACGAGACGCGTGTGACGATCACTCCAAAAGGCGATTATCTGCTGATGTTCCCTGATGCTCTGCCCGGTACTGTCAGGCAGTCTGGAAAGAATGGCCATTATGCGTCAAGCAAGACAAAGACAAACAATCTTGTCGCCTACAGATCCAAGGACAGAGGAGAAACCTGGGAAGGACCTTCAATACCTTTTGACATTGACTATAACATGCATAGTTTCATCCCACTTATTCCGAATAATTCGCAAAGACTCTATGCATTCGGAACTCAGCCACGCTGGGACAAGTTCAATGGAGTTGAAAATGCTGCGATCGGTTTCCGTTATTCCGATGACGACGGATTCACCTGGTCCGATGTGGCATTAATCGAGCCTGTGAACGATCCGGGGTTCCAGGCAATGTCTGCAATGCGAATGTGTGAAACTGATAGCGGAACATGGATTCTTGGAGCACATGCCGGAACTCCTTTCTTTAAACAGGAGGATGGTTCTATGACAACCTGCACTCGCCAATATATCCTCCGGAGCGAGGACAAGGGAAAAACATGGACTCTTCTGCCTGACAAACGCCCGAACGGATGGTTTGCGGATGGGTTCAACCGCATGGATGAAGGACGCCCGATAAACATCGGCAGTGGAGAAATCTATTTCATGTCACGGACATGTGAAGGCCATCTTTGGTCATCGCGAAGCCTTGATGATGGAAAAACATGGAGCAAACTGGGTCCGAGTCCGCTTGTCCATCCGGACGCACCGCCGATGCTGTTCCACCTAAGCGATGGAAAGACGCTGGCGGCATTCCATCATAATTCGCATACAGGAAGCCACTTCAACGACAATGCCATGCGCGACCGTGGACAGCTTTGGGTATCTTTTTCCAAGGATGGCGGTCGGAACTGGAGCAATCCTCGCTTTGTTCTTGCAAACATTGTCGCAGCAGACGGCACCGGAACCTGGTGCGAGGAGAACTGTTCGTACATCGATCTAATCACCGACAACGGAATGCTGCACATCTTCATGCCTCACCGCTGGCGCAGATGCCTGCATATCCAAATGAAGGAATCAGAGATATGGAATCTTCCAGAAAAACTATAAGTCTTTTTCTTTCTGCTCCTTTCTCTGAAGACTGGCGTGTAACCTTTTCCGGGATTAATGTGTAATACTGTCAGATATTTATTTTCAGATATAATATGAAAAAGGGGAGTGCTGTCTATGGTCATGTCTAAGAATTCTTACCGAGTGTTGAAGTTTGCTGCAGTGGCATTGAGCATGGTGTGCATCCTGCTCACGAACAGTTTTGCTGCAGACACGGATAAAGACGCGAAGGCAGCAGCTGGTGCTCCAGCCCGAATGGAATGGACCGTTGATGGAGTCACACGTGAAGCGCTGGTATACATTCCGCCTGCAGCCAAGACGACTCTCACTCCTGTCGTTTTTTCGTTCCACGGCCATGGTGGCAATATGAAGCAGGTCGCATCTGGCAATACGTATTATAAACTCTGGCCAGAAGCAATCTCGGTCTACATGCAGGGGCTCAACACGCCTGGCAGACTGGTCGATCCCGAAGGTAAGAAGCCCGGCTGGCAGGCTTTCGCAGGAGATCAGAACGACCGCGACCTGAAGTTCTTTGACGCGGTGGTGGCTTCCTTGAAGAAGGACTACAAAGTTGACGAAAAGAGGATCTATTCCACAGGACATTCCAACGGTGGTGGCTTCACATACCTGCTATGGAGCGAACGCGGGGACGTGTTCGCGGCGGTTGCACCAAGTGCTGCAGCGACGCTGAACGCCGGCGTCCCGAATAAGATCCCGGCGCAGTTTGCCGCTCTGGCAGAGGCAGCCAGTAAAAACGTGAAGGAGCTCAAACCGAAGCCTGTCATGCATATCGCTGGCGAGAAGGACGGTCTGGTTAAGTTCGAATGGCAGAAGCAGACGATTGACATGTTGATCAAGCTGAACGGCTGCAGCGAAAAAGGAGAACCCTGGGGCGAACACTGCACCATCTATAAATCCAAGACAGGTACGCCCGTAATCACATACATCCATCCCGGTGGACATTCGGTTCCCGCCGACGCACAGGAACTGATCGTTAAGTTCTTCAAGGAGCAGGCCAAGCCGTAGGACGGTAAGTGTTAAACTGTTTTACGGGCCTTAGCTCGCCAGTTACTTGGTGAAATGCCGGCACATCGTTTGAAGGCGGCGGAGAATGCGAACATGTTGGCATAACCAACTTTCTGCGCAACTTCTTCCATCTTCATGTTCATTACACTCATCAGCGTCTTCGCACGTTCTACACGCATAAGGGTCAATTTGTGCATAGGGCTTATTCCCTCTTCATTGGCGCAAAGCCGCCTAAGATGAGTCGGACACACGCCTGCGATCTTCGCAAGGGAAAGTGCGTTCCATTTATTTTCAAGATGCATCTCCACTTCCTGCCACAGGGGATCGAGCCTTCCACTCGGACCTTCAGTGGATACAAGGGCTTCGAGCCAGGAATAAATGAGTTGGGCACAAGCTTTTTCAAAATCCGCGGAAACTTTCTTCCTTCCCATACCTTCACAGCAGAGCTCTCTCACCGCTCCTGCAACCGCTATGGAATCACGTTCGATCTGGCAAGGTTTCAGGAACACTTTGCTCCTGAGCAAAGCTGAATCTCGGTTGATCAGGATCCAGAAGAAACTGAATGTTTTTCCTTCAATGCTTCTTGCGGCATGTGCGAATTTTGCAGGTTGGAAGACGTTCATTCCCGGTCGCCATGACATCCACGAGCCTCCGGAGTAAACTTCTCCAATACCTGCAATACAACTTGCCATATGGGAGAATGCCGGTTTGATCCTGCCGGAATAATATCCCCTGCCCATCTCACCAAACCCGATCGAATCTATTCCGACTTCCTTAAGAGCAGGACAATCCATGGCATTTCGGCTGAACTGCCTTGTTCCTTCCCCGAAAATGTTTGTTTCACGTATTCTATTGCGCATATTAGACATTTATATAGTTTGTTTCTAATATATATTTAATCCCATAAAAAGCGAAAGGAATTGCACAATTATGGATATTAAGCTTACTCAAAGGGAAATTTGCCTGCAGGCGATGAAGGAACGTCCAAATGATCCCTGGCCGAAAGGAGATGGACATGTCATACTTGCTGAACCCGGGAGCCCGAGAGAGCAGAAAGGCTATCACGAGCCCGGCGGACTTTTCAGTCCTGCCCCTGGAAGTTTCGGAGTCTCATTCTGGATCCTTGATTCAAAAGGAAACAGAATTAAATCAACCGAAGAACTTGATAAGGGAGAGATAAAACAGGAATATTCGTGGCAAAAAGGAAAAATAGTTCCTTCAATCAATACAGTCACTCCTTATTATTCCTGTTCCTGGTCGTTGGTAGATGGCGGAAATTTCCGCTGTGATCTGAAGATGAAGCAAAAGATGAATACCTGTTCTGCAATTGTCTTCCGCAGCATTGGTCCTGCCGGATCACCGCTCGAAAGTATTTTCCTGGACGGATCAGTCCTGACATTGAACCACCGTTGGACAATATCATTTGAGACAAAATCCCAACTTAAGGTTTATCTCGGCAATGAATCATTGGACGAACTAGATCATGGGAAGGAAATCTCTTCCTTTGAGAGTCCGAATGGCTGGGCTTTTGCAAAAGTTGAATTTTCAAATGAGCCAATCACAATTTTAATTCATGCTTCCGCGCCTTCTTTCAAATCTCCACTTTCTTTCAGTTCCGTAAAATCCTGTCTGAAGATGGATCTGCCCTCAAAGGAGTTCAAGGATTCCCTTGATGCTCAGGCCGCAAACCTGATGATGGGATTTATAGGGAAGCAGACATGTCCCGGCGAACCAACGAACTACCCTCTCGCATGGGAACGTGATGGAGCCTATTCGGTGATAGCAATGGCCCGTTGCGGACAGATTGAAACTGCGAAGGAACTTTGCGTCCATTTTGCCGAGAATGATTTTTTCGGAGGATTCGGTCCGGAAGCAGACGCGCCCGGCTCAGCAATCAATGCGCTTGTCGAAACAGCATTGATTTCCGGCGACAAGGAGTTCCAGCTCTGGATCTGGCCTCATATCTTACGCAAGGCCTCGATAATCCGTAAAATGTACGAAGCGAAATCAACCATAAGGAAAACATGGACTGGTCCGATAGTTCCTTCGCATAGGGGAAAAGACATCATTCCGATCATCTGCGAAACCGCCAAGGATGGCTTGATCAATGGGACAATGGATCTGCATTTCCCTCTCCTCTACATCAACGCAGTTTCCCGACGCGGACTTGTCCAGGCTTCAAAGATCGCAGTAAAACTCGGTGAAGACCATAAGGCAATAGAATTTGCGAATTTCGCAGATGATATCAGGAAAGCCTGGCTGAAGAATTTTTCCAGGAAGGATCTCTACAATGACAGGAACTTCATTTCAGCCATCTGGCCGACATGGACAATTGGTCCTGACCATGCACAGTTCAGAGATGCTCTCCAGAAGCGATGGGATGACTCAGCAAGCAAAGGATTTTGTGCCGAACTGAAACTCTGGTCTTATTTCAATGTAGCCGAGACGCATCAATGGCTCCTTCTTGGTGATACGAAAAAAGTATGGACCACTCTTAGGTATTTCTGGGAGAACCAATGCTCCCCTGGCCTCTACACATACTGGGAAGGAAACGGCGAGGAGAATTCTTTCGGGCTCTGGAAGGACATCAGGGGCTGGCTGAAACCAAAGCACATCACTCCCCATTACTGGACCGCCGCGGAAATGCTTCTTCTCCAGCTGGACATGCTGGCATACATCGATGAATCGAAGAAAGAACCTGAACTTGTGATAGGTGCTGGAACACCAAAAGAATGGCTATCAAAACCTATGCAAGTTGAAGGAATACACACTTCTCTCGGTAAAGTTGGCTGGTCATATTCCAATGACTTAATCAAAGTTAGAATCCATGAAGGACGCAGATGCAAAGTCAGGGCAGGATATAGTTTCCCAAAAGGAACACGAACCGAATCCATCTTCAACTGATTCACGGGAACCTCTAAAATTTGACAAATGGTACGCAACAATAAATTATGGATATTCGGCGAGAAGCAAAATCCGGGAGCAGCCCCTCAGCGGGCTGTAACTGGTTTTGCGACGCGGCCGATATTCATAAGAATTTGTTGCCCTATGGGTTGCGGATCTTTTTGGCTCAAAGAAAAATATTCCTCGTCCGTCGTATCGCCTTGGATAAGCCTTCCTCGGAAATTATTTTTGAGCTTCCAAAAATCTTCCGCAACGCGCCAATTGTGAATTTTTAGATGTTCCCTAAATTATTTCAGTTCTCCCAGCTGGATATTGCGAAATTCGCAGATCCCATCTGATATCAGGCGGATTTGGCCGACAATGAGATTTTTTCTCCGGGTTATCATTGTACGCTGGCCGTTCATGCATGCATCAATGATAGTGCTCCTGCTTTTGGGATCATGCAAGAAGACAATTTTTAAATTGAAAGGCTTGTTGAGTCCTTCGACATTTTCAATCGCAAAATCACATCCTTTGAAATGAACATATGGATTCTTCATATTCCATATGAAGTCCTTGTCCATTGCCATGATTTCCTGAAGCGTCGGCACAGGTTCAGGAATTGAAGTTCCTTTCATTGTATTCCACTGCATCTGGTTTTTCCTCGGTAGTATCGATAACACGCAATCGTTCTTTCCATCTCCCGAAAAAACAATTCCTGCACAGGTAACTCTTTCAGAGCAAGTAATCTCTGCAGAAAAAATCGTCTTTGAAGGCACATCTACTGAAATATCTGCACCTTTTACAATTTTCGTCCCAATTTTTTTCACGGACTTGGTTTCAGGAATCATCTCATCAGGCCATTTTGTTCCAAGTGTACCATCTTTAAACTGTACGAGTTCGCGGAACACGAGATGCCCGGCCCACTCGTAGTCCGGTCCTTGGAGGAATCCAGCCATTATACGGCGGTTTTTGCCGAATGGTGCAACCATCGGCACCCAAAGCCCTTCATAAATGTCCCAACGCGGTCTGACGACTCCTTTGTTTTTCCCATCTTTTCCTTCCCAGTATGGGCCTCTCTGGCTACGAGACATCCAATATCCGGTACGACCGCCGATAATGTAATGACAGCCGTTCCATTCAAACATGCACTGGCATTCATCGCTGTTGCGTGTCGGTGAATCATTGTTTACCGGCAGGAGATCCTCATCAATCAGCTTCCACCTTTGCAAATCCTTCGAATGCCACAAACCCCTTGATCCATATCCGGCAAGCAACAGAAATCCCCCGGTCTCATCATGGCAGACATTCGGATTCTGGGCAGGATGGACAAGAAGCCTTGACTCCTTGAATGTTATTCCGTCCTTGCTTTCAGCATATGATGTCCCCAGAGGATAATTTTCTCCAACAGGGTATCTCTTCACTTCCGCATATCCGTCGGCATCGACAGCTGATTCAGCGATCTTCTCCTTGGGCATGATGCGTGAAGTATGCATTCCATAGAACAGGATCAATTTACCATTATGGAATATCTGTCTCCCAGTCCCAATGGTATTCCAAGGCTCTAATCCTATGTTCTCATACTGATGATCCCATTTCCTGAGATCCCCACTCGACATATGGGCTATAAAATGTCCTCCTCTCCTGAACTTGCTTGCCCCATGGCGCCTGTCTGTAAGATAGTAAAGATGCATGCTGCCGTTGTCGAATCCAGACAAATCTCCCAGCATGACATCTCCCATCCAATGGTTGTGCCCTCTTGGAGTCCAGTATTGGGCGCAAGGATTTTCCGGACCGAGTATCTTTTCTTCCCTGATTGAAACTCTTTTCTTCCCTCCAGCATTCCGGACAATTTCCTCTTCTGTAACTGAAAACGGGAGGATTTCGACCATTTCAATTGTTCCATCAAATGCAGTGTCTCCCAGCTTCAGAGGGCAGTGTACAGACGGTATACCTCCGACCGGCCATTCCTCATCGACAAGAACACCATCAACATAAAGTCTCAGGCGGGAACCTGAAAAGAGAATAACAATATCAAGTGGTCGGTTTTTCCCGATCATTGCGGCTGGAACACCGACACGCAGGCGTTTCCATTCCGGATTATGGTTCCTTATGGCCACATCGGCCTCAAGGATGTCGCATGCCCCATATACATCCGGAAAGGAAAGGTAGTTCTGTTCTATGTTGTCCCACTTCAGATCTTCCTGGTCCTTTCCTGCACGACGGGTATATAATCTGAATGAATATTCCTTTGGATTTCCCCATTCCAGAATATTAGAACTCCATCCTTTCTTTCCGATATTGACTTTGATCCGTACGGTCAGGTTATTAAGCAATGATGGAATTTTTGTTTTTAGCTGGATCTC
The DNA here is from genome assembly GCA_964600895.1 of uncultured Victivallis sp. Taxonomy (GTDB): domain Bacteria; phylum Verrucomicrobiota; class Lentisphaeria; order Victivallales; family GWF2-50-93; genus GWF2-50-93. The sequence goes on along the minus strand of CAZRKP010000032.1, from coordinate 23,269 downwards.
CATCCCTCGACCAATTGGGTCACCAGAAGATTCATAAGAAAATAACTTTTTCATTTATCGGCAACCTCATAAAGCATTCTTGCACTGTCCTGTCCCCTGACTTTGGCAGTAAATAAAAGTTCATTACCTTCAACTTTGGAATCAATTTTTTCAAGCCGGCGTCCACCAGGCGAAAGGGCCCAGACTGAAAAATTCTTTGGATCGGCCAGCGTTATCCGAACTGAAGCAGAACCATCGCGGATGAGATGCGGCAATGTTCCCCAGGCAGTAAGATTCTGCCTTGCAGTCTCATTGTACCTGATCCCGGTGTTCTGAAGATCCGTAAGATGGGTGACGATCAGGCGTCTCGAACTCTTGATCGGATTTTTGTCCACGCTACTGACGAAAACTGTCGCACCGGTCGTGATGTCAGATATTTTCACTCCGCCGTTCTTGGCTGAGATTTCCTGTCCAGAATCAGCATATCCGCCAGCACCGCATGGCGTATCGATTGTTAGAACTCCTTTTTTCTTGTCAATGACTATCTCTCCGGTCTCTGCCTTAATCACTCCTTCTTTTTCCTCCGCTGGAATTCCGCGATCGCACAGGATTTTTGCTACCATCTGCTGGTCTCCTGCATTATTGACCGGTATTGCAATTGCATCGGCGAGTACTTTGGCCGGATCATCGACAACCATGCATCCAATCCTAGTGATCCAGGCAAGCCAGTCTGTTGAATTGACCGAAAGTTTTCCCTGAAGATTGCGCAAGGTTTCCTTCGGCATGACCACCTCAAGCCTGTTAGGGGCCATCTTCAGATCCCGGCGCAGGAACATAAGTGTCGCAATCCGGTCGGCCGCCTGATTCAGCGGATCATTCGCCAGGTTGAAGTAATCAATCGGAGCAGGCTCAAATATTGCCTTGTCATTGTGTGCATAAGCGAAACGCCAGAGAGCATCCCAGTCCTGAAGGGACGCCATGGACGCGGTGAGGATTCCTCCGACTCCGCGGAATCGTCCAGGTCCCGAATAATTGAATTCGGTTATTGTAAACGGTTTGCCCCAGACCCTGAGACTTGCACAGCCGCTGCCACCTGGCGCACCTTCACGGACGGGATTGGCATTACCGCAGCTGCTGGGAAGCTGCCACTGCTTATCAAGAAAGGTTGGATGATCCACATAGAAATGGTCGTCGACATAGTCAAAGGTGCTGTTGCGGGTCGCCTGCATTGCCACGGAATACGGACCACAGTTAAGGTCGGTGATCAGGGCCGGACACTTCAACTCATCGCGTATAACCGCCTTCATTCTTTCAATCATTGTTTTTTCTGTTTCCGCCAAAAATACCTGACAAAGGCGGGCACGGCGTGTTCCACTTTTGATGTTGTCCGGCATGATGACTGTACCGTCCTTCGGATCCTCTTTGTCGGTGAGATCTCCCAAAGCCGCATCAAGGGCTTCCCGGGTCGGATAACGTGATGACAGCCAGCGGTTCCATGCTGCGGGCCATTCGGGAATTTTGACGCTATATCCTCCCCCTTCATTTATCATGCAGAGCCAGGCAAGGGCAGGTTCCTCGGCAAGCCGTTTTCCGGTGTAGGGATTGACATGATCGAGAAGCTTGCGAGCAAATGTCACCCAATCCTGGAATGCAGGCTCGTATACAGGCACGAGAATCTTGAACTTGCCCGGATCCGGCTGATCTCCTGTGAGACCGATCTGTTTTCCCGGAACCGGACGCGAGACAAAAAGGTCGGTGGTAACCCAGATTCCACGTTTCGCACATCCGGCAATGAGATAATCGAGCTGGTCAACATGCGCCGGATCCCAGTCGAACCCTGGCTTCCATGGTGTCTTTGTCAGATTGAACTCATAATGGTGGATCCTTATGGTGTTGTAACCGAGTTTTACCAGGCGGTCAAGCAGGATGTCGACTTTCTCCTTTGGTAGATATTGCGCTGAAAAACAGAGGTTTACGCCGTAAAACCTGCGAGGGGTCTTTGGATCGTCGGCATAGGCGAAATGGCCTTCCGGAGTCGCAATGACGCGCCCCTTTGATCCGCATGGTCCGTCTATGAATCCCTGGTTCGAAAGATCCAGTGCCGAACCGGGAACAATATCGAGTTCCTCCTTCAATGGAACCCATTCGTTGTCGGCTGCAAGAATCACCGGACGATCTTTGAAGCAGTTCATCCCTCCTGGAATTGAGACCGTCATATTAAGCGAATATGTATTGGCTGGTAAGAGTTTGACATTTACACCTTTTATCAGGTTGATGCGTATCGTATATGTCTGTCCACCCCACTGGCGGTTGTCCTGTACCCCTACATATGCCGGATTGGCAAATCCAAGGTTGAAACTTTTACCATCAGGAAAATTTAATATGAAAGAAGATGTTTCGGCTCCGCCAAGGTTGGGACTACCACCAAAAATCTGCGGAAATGTCGTTTTCTTTCCGTTTAGATCCCAAGTTCCACCACCGAGGACGGCAATCGGAAATTCCATGCTTATGGCAAGTGCATTGACTGTAACTTCAGCCTTAGGCTTAAAGGACCAATATGCTTCTCCTTTTCCATCCTTCTCGGAAAGCTTCGCTTCTCCGGTTATTTCGGCATTGTTCACCTTTATGGTAAAAGTTGCGCTGTCATCACCCTGTAACTGACCTGCAACAGGAGAAGCGAATTTCCAACCCTGATCTGCCGACATTGGTGAATATACGCAAAGTTCACTTCCATTCACCAGAAGATGCATTCTTCCGTCCTGCGAAAGTCCAAGCTGTCCACCAGTTTCTTCAGCAAAACAAACCATTGATGTCAATACCAAACCGGCAAAAACTGAAATCCCCTTGAAAAACTGCATAAATTCATCCTCCCAAAATTTATCGTAATGGTTGATTGAAGACTGGATGGATCACAAACTGTCCGGAACTTTTGTATATGCATGGCTGGTAGGAGCTGTCGACAAGTCCTTGGTGGCCGAGACATGACCATCGTAAAAGGCCACGTTGGGAGTTTTATTATGCCTATAGGAGAAGTTGAACTGTGAGCCGGGCTGGCTTACCGACCAGGAGTTCGTCCAAGGTTGGTCGTCATACCAGCCATACCAGACGGAGCCCTGGGCAAACCATCTTCCCTCCATACCGTCAAGAAAATAAATGAGCTGGGAAGGATACTTCACTTTGGTTGAAGAAACATTCATGTGAAGTCCGGATCCAGGCGGATTTTCAACTGCCCCTCCTAGATAGACATTCATTGCATAGCCCGCATTGTTATAATAGTTAGTCCCTGCCGACTTGCTAACAGCGTAGTCCTTTGCGGATGGACACTGCAGGACCAGGCAATTGACGTCGATTCCGCTGGTGCTCTGGTTGTTCACATAGCAACCAATACCGTCCCTTACGCTCCACCAGGGCAACCAGTTGTAATTGACGTTTATCCAATATTGGCACATGTAGCCGTTATAATCCTCGATGTAAGCCTGAGCGGCGTAGTTTATCTGCTTCAGATTTCCGGTACAGACAATGGCTTTTGCCGTTTCCCTTGCGTTCTTCAACGCCGGGAGGAGCATCGCGGCGAGAATTGCGATGATCGCAATTACAACGAGCAGTTCGATAAGGGTAAAAACGGACGACAGACGACCGATGACAGACGACTTCCTGGATTTGACTATTTTTCTTTTATCATTCATTTGTTGAATCTCCCAATGAGAATATTATATCATATCTCCATTTCCCATATCAAGCCTTTACTGGTGCACACGATTCATCCTTCACAAGAGCACATGGCAGCTTGATCGTACGCCCTTTGAACTCATCGCCTTCCTTCCTTATCATCTTTGAGAGTATTTCTCCCGAAAGTCTGCCCATCTCCGCGGCGGGAAGAGCAATACAGGTTAATGGAGGTATCATGAACTTTGCTGGATCCTCATCACCGAAACAGATGACGCTCAGTTTTCCGGGAATATCAATTCCCATCCGCCAGGCGGCCTGGAGAAGTCTGATTGCAATGAACTGGTTGTAGCACAGGACTGCAGTTGCACCATGGCCTATCACTGTCCGTTTCAGGTATTCCTCCGCATTAATATTACGATCGTTGTGTTCAGGAACAGGACTGCATCCTGCCTCCTTCATCTGGCGTACATACTGGACTTCCCTTTCTTTCACTGAATAATGGGGTCTGGACCATTCGAGGAAATCAGCATAGGCTATCTTGCTATGTCCAAGTCCGCGGAGATGATCAATTGCGAGTCTGACGCCCGATTCATCATCAGGAATGATTGAAACTCCATTTTCACCGGCCACTCCGTTTATCGAAATATACGGGATACCAGAGGAATCAAGGCGACTTATCTCTCCGACTGAAAATGAGTCGGCAAGGGCGACGCCATCGACCGGCCACTGTGGATAATAATCCTTTTTTTCGGAATTCGAGAGGAAGTTGGTTCCTATCTGGAAACCTTCCTCCTGCATCTTGATCACAAAATTCCTCTTAAACACATTCTTCATGGCGTATGAATAGTCGGCACGCTCAAGAAACGACACCATCCAGGTTTTTTTCGCCTTGATGGTCCTCAGAATCGGATGAGGAGTATAGTTGTTGCGACGAACGGCAGCGGTAACCTTGTCCCGAAGTTCCTGGGATACATGAAAATTGGAGTAGTTGTTGAGAATCCTGCTGACAGTTGATACAGAGCAACCCACTTCTTCGGCAACTTTTCTTATGCCGGACTTCTGGCTTTTCGAGGAATTCTCTGCTGATTTCATTATCATGTCAGATACCTGATTTATATTAAGGAAAATTGTTTCTTAACAATAGGAAACTGTTTTCCTATGTCATTATTTTATTACTGTTCCTTAGGATGTCAAGACAGAATTTGAAGAAAACCAGATGATTTTTTATGGCTTTATGCAAGAAACGGCGCAACAAGATCCGACATCCGCCTGTAGGCCTCGAAGGTCACATGCGTGCCGTCCGGCTGGGCGCATTCGGCGGCAAGCTGTCCGGTCTCATCCTTCACGCGGCTGTGGTAGTCAAGAAATCCTGCGGCATTGTCCTTCGACCATTTCCTTAGCGTAGAATTGATCGAAACTATCTTGTCCTGGTACTGGAAACGATCCCAGTTGTCCGGCTTCCTCAACGGCAGAATGCTTGACAGGTATACCTGAATCCCTTTTTCCTTCATCATCCCGGAAAGCGCCTGGATGCAGGCGACAATCTTTGCTTCATCTTCCTGAATGCCGTTGATCCCGATCATCATGAAGACCTTCTGCGGCTTGTAAGGGAAAACATCCTCGTTCATCCGATCATAAAGTCCGTAGACATTGTCACCGCCAATCCCGCGGTTCAGGATGCTGTGGTTGGGAAAGAATTCAGTCAACGGCCAGACATTGGTGATCGAATCACCGTAAAAGATGTTTTTCACCTGTCCCACCTGCTTGCACAATTTCCTGTAATCCTGGATCTCGCGCCAGCGTTCACGTCCTTCATAGAATGCGCGTATGCTTGCGATCTTCGCAGGTTCGAACAGATCTTGCAGATTTTTACTTTCCATCTCGCTCCTAGAATCTCTTAATCCTCTTGTTCAGCAGCTTGAAACGGGAGGTGATCACGGCGTACATCTTCTTAACGTCCTCCTCGGTGCCGGTATACTCGCAGGTGCTGCAGTAATAGTCCTTGTGCTTAGGATCATATTTCACGAATGTCTCGCATTCGCGGGAGAGGCAGAGCGGACACCTGAATTCCACCATTATCTTTTTTCTATTTTTAGGCATACTGACATTTTCTCCTTAGGTTTGATTTTCTTTATCAGGGCCATCTGGTACATGGGTCCAGAGAGACACGCATCGGCTATTTTCCCGGAATCGCACATGTTCACAGGAACAAGCGAAAGCTTCAGATCCAGCTTTGGCAGATCCGCCATCAGTTTGAGAGGCTTCTTTATCGTAATCATCTTGCTCGTATAGTTGATCGGCAATCTGTTTTTTCCTTTGGAATTGACAGCTTCCAGAGTGATACCCCTGATATCCTCAGGATAATCTCCGGAACCGGAAATCCCCTGGACACCGGTAAGATACTGGGTGACTTCGATAGGCTGGCCCGCTGGACTCTTGATCAATTTTATATCAACCGTGATTCCTGATTCCGAACACCTGATTGTTTTCTCAAATTTAAGAGGTCCCTCGGGCGTTTCAATCGAAAATGGTGAAGAGAAAGACCGCTTCTTCGGATCCAGCGACTCTATCTCTGTCCTTTCAAAGCTCAGATCGTATTTCTTGTCCTTGAAAAGGATACTGGCGCTGAAAACCCCGGTACGCCCGAAATAATTTATCCCTCCTTTGCGGTACTGGTTCAGGACGAACGGATATGATCCGTTCCAAAGCTCATTGGCGCCTGCACCAACCGGCATCTTCACCTGTCCGGCATAAGGTCGCAGATCGGTCAGCGCCGAACCGGCCATAGGATCGATGGTGGCGCGATATCCGCTGGTACGGATCCAGTAAATGCTTCTCCTCGAACCATAGAGTATATCCTTCCAATAGCACTGATCGGGTTCATCAAGTTTCCGGTTTGCCTTGAACCAGCGTCCGAACTCAGTCATCGTCATGTCCTTGACCGAACCTTCCTTCTTCTTCTTCCCAAGATAATCCAGAGTTTTCACGTATAAGTCCCTGGAGATCTTCACATCCTCCTCGTAATAATGCCTTGAGGCTACCCAATTCGGTCCGACAAACATGTTGTAGTAGGAATATCCATCGTTGAACTTTTCCTGATGGATGTACTGGTCTATGAAGTTGAGGTCATATGCCAGCCCTTTGTCCTTGTAGATCTTGCCACGGAGCAGGTTCGCGGGATGACTGGCATAACAGTCGTCACGATGTAGGATAGAATGGAGCATGTCACGGACGAGATGAGGCAGTGCGACGACATCGAGGCTTTGTGCTGAATTCCTCGCCGGGGCATGGATATGGTTTTTGGAAGGGATCCAGGGCCACCAAGGTCCACCTTCAGAGAACAGGTGCCAGTATCCGTTTGTTCCTCTAAAGACATTCGCGCCTTCCTCAAAGCAGGTCGCAAGCGCACATTCGACCACAGGATATTTTTTCTTGATGTATGCAAGCGAATCCACGTCGAAGTAATAGCTGCCCACTGCTGACGGTATATATCCGAAATTCTCAGCAAAAAGCTCATATGCCCAGTCGGCGATCTTCTTCTTGTCTTCTGGTGAAAAAAGCCAATATTGGAACTCAAGCGTGTTGAACTTCTCCTTGAACTCCCTGCAGTTAAGGTTGTAGAAATAAACCCCGAGTTCGTCTCCGAAGTCCTGGCTGTATGCCTTGACCTGCTCGATGGTTGCCTTGTCGAAGAGCGCTGGTACAGGCAAAAGGATTGTTGTCCGAAATCCGTTCCTGTGGGCGACATCTTGCTGGAACTTGAAGGCTTCCACGCATTTTTTGTCGGTCGGAATCGGCCTGTGAATGAGATTGAATAACATTTTTCACCCAATTATATGAATTTTATATTCCTAGCAAATTCATTTATCCTGAAATCGGCATCGGCGACGTTTTTGAGCGGTTTATCATCGATCCTGCAGGACTCAAACGTGATGTCCTCAATCATGTTTTCCTGAGAAAATCCACTTATGATAAACGGTTTTCCGGAATTTTCCCAGCTGATATTCTTCAAATATACTCCCTTGATGTGTCCCGGAGGATATTTGCCATAAATTTTTCCGTTCGTAATGATAAATTCGAGATTCTTAAATTCAATCTGTTCTTCCACCCGTATATCCTCGAACCGTATGTTCTTCACCCATGCTGGGCCGTCACATACGATGCTGAATCCGGAATGGCCTCCCGTCCCTCCCCCACTCCGTGCATAGAGGATGTCACAATTCTTCACAAGAACATTCTCTACAGGACTTCCATTCAGCTCATATCCCAGTGTAACACCGTCACCGCAGGCCCAGCCAACCATCACGCAGTTCATAACAGTAATCGATTCGACCTTGAGATCTATGTTCTTTGATTTTATGGCTACACAGTCGTCACGGCACCGCATAAAACAGTCATCAATGACAAAGTGAGTGCATGAAACAGGATTAATGCCGTCAACCGAGTAGATGTCCTCGTAGCCGAATACCTTCACGTTGCGATAGCTGCAATGATGACAGTTCGTCAGGGTGTTGCTCCATCCTTTAGTATTGCGGATGAAAACGCCTTCCACCTCGATATTGGAGCTGTCGGAGACAGCTATTCTTCCTTGGATGATTCCGCGACCCTGAATTTTAACATTCTTAAGATTCATGCCGGTGATATTTGCGTTCACCAGCGCACCGCTGGCAACATAGATTGTCTGGTTGCTCTCAAGGACGATCTTTCCTAGATCATGCAAACCTGGTCCATAATAGACAACTCCTGGATCTCCCTGTTTCGGAGGATTGACCTCGGGAGGATCTGCGAATATCGCAAGGTGAGGCAAGTTGTTTATCTCAAGATAGAGCTTTTGCGGACCGGAGATACTGAACTCGATTTCATTTCCTGTCTTTTTTGCGGAGATATTACGGCTCTTCGGGCGAATAAGGAAAGTTCTAATCTCTTCAGGTACAGTTATTCTCATCTTCACTGGTCCTGAACAGGAAAACCTGGCTACATTGAGGTCTTCCATTTCCCTTCCGCTGTACAGACGATAACTGAACATGGGCAGTTTGCTGCCCACCCGTTCGACCCAAATTGGAACATCGTCCGCGGTCATTTTAAAATCCGGACTTGTGACGAGTCCTGGGGCAGCGGGATATGCGATCACTTCCATTGAAGCCATGTCATTCCTTGATCTTGAATATTCCAACTCCGGCGGCCCAGAGTTCATGTGAGTCCTTATTATACCTCAGGATCAGAGGCTTCCTATACATTGCTTCAAGATTTCCGGTGATGTCCTTCCACGTCTTTCCTCCATCCTCCGTCTTCTGGACACCGCCCGCCGCAGTTTCGCCCCAAGCAACCTTTGAAACCCAGATCTTGTTCTCATTTTCGGGATCATGGGTTATTCCGACAATCGCCAGCTTGTCATTGAAATCCGACACTTTCTGCCACGTATTCCCATGATCCACGCTTTTCCAAAGATTGTCATTTCCACAGTAAATTGTGCCTGATTTCGTAATCATCACGTTCCAGATCATTGTCTCCTTGTCAAAGACCTTTTTCCAGCTTTCCCCTCCGTCCTCGCTCCTGTAAAGGCCTCCATTCTCCTTGTTGCCTCCCCAGAATACGCGCTTTGAATCCGTGGGATCGACCTCAAGCCCGAAGAACATCAGATGTGATTTCGGCTGGTTTGGCAGAAGCTTCCAGCTGTTTCCACCATCGGTTGATTTGAAGATGCCATTGCCGGGTTTTCCCTTGTCCTGCTCCGGATCACCGTCCATACCAAGGTACATAGTTTCAGGATTGTTAGGATCAACAGCCAGTGCTCTCGGATAAGAACGTCCCCACATGCAGTTCTTGTATGAAATGTAATTGGGCAGACCTTGAGTGACAACCTTGAAGTTCTTCCCTCCATCCTCGCTGATCAAAATCCTGTTCGGCTCACCGGTCCACGGTGAGAGTGTCGATATGATTTTGCCGCCGGTATTGTTCTTGATGAGCCGTACACGCCACTGGTGCCCGCTTATGCCTGCCGTATATTTGAGAGGGATCAGCTGTTTCCAAGTTTCCCCGCCGTTGGAACTTGTAAGGAGTCCTTCATCCATCACGACCGCATACGTCTTGCCGTTGAAGAACTGTATATCCTCGATGCAGCTGATGTCGGCTCCTTTACTACGTTCCTGCCAGTTCTTGCCATCCTCGGAACTGAAGATGTTTCGCCAGTTGCCGGCAATGAAGATCTCTTCCGGATGGACAGGATTTCCGGAGATATTCTTAAGATCGCTGAGCCCCGCCGCGTATTTCCCATCGGTTGGAATGGTAGGATTCTCATCAAGATTGACAGCAATCTTGCCCGACTGCGCCTCCCACTTCGCTCCTCCGTCGTTGGACGAATAGAACACTCCGTTCCATCCATTCTTTGAACCGATACAGCGGATCTTGTTCGGATCCTGAGGATAAACATAAACCTCTCGGACCACGGCCTTGGCATCAATCCCTTCTCCAGTCTTCTGCCAGGTCGCCCCTCCGTCAACTGTCTTAAAGACGCCATCCTGCGCACAAGCCGCATATGCGATCTTCTCATCGCTCTGGCTGATCGTTACACACATGGTCTTTTTAGGAGATTCACATGCCTTCCAAGTCATGCCAGCATCCTCGCTAAGGAAAATGCCATTCTCGGACGTCGAAACGATTATTCTTTTGGGATTTCCGTTGGCAACGGCAACCGAAGTGACGACATTCTTCGTCTTCTCCGAAGCTGCATCTTTCTTTTCCGCTCCCTGCGATAGATATTTCAGTTCGCTCCAGTTTTCGCCTTCATCGGTAGACTTGAAGAGTTTTCCATTCTTCGTACCGGCATATACAATTGCGGAATTCGCAGGATCGACTGCGACTGCACGCACGCTCAATGGACGATGTGAACTTATGTCCAGATTTGCTTTCTGTGTCTGGGGAAGGATCTTCCAGGTTTCACCGCAGTCGGTGGATTTGTTAATGCCGTCCAATGTCATTACATAGACGGTATCCGGTGAAGTCTTGGAGAAAGCAACGGAAAAGACGCCGTAATGAGAAATACCTTTGTTGCTCAACCGCCAATTCTTTCCCTTGTCTTCAGTCTTGTACATCCCGGCGACATCTCCGCCCATGATTATGATATTCTCATTTACGGGATGCCATGCCGCACAATGAAAGAAACCTCCTCCTCCCCATCCGCACCACTTCCATCCTCCGGTTGCTGGCGAAGTCGACTTCACTTCTGGCGCCTTGGCAATCTTCACGGGTTCCACTGGCGCAGGCTGTTCCTTTGCAGGCTGCGACTGTGTCTGCTGTGAAATCTCATTCTTTACGACCGGCTGTTCAGACTGGTTACTGCAGGAATTTATATAGAACATTCCGAGCAATGCAAAACAGGTTAAAAATCGCACCTTAATCTTTTTCCCATTCTTCATATAAAAACCTCCATTAATTTTATTCAGGTATTGTATATTTTATTGTCTTTATCCTGGGCTCAAGTCCGTTCCATGGTGGATTTTTACCTTGAGGACGCGAGGCTATACGGCAGAAGAACGCGATATTCTCGATGCTCAGGATGCTTAGGCTCGCAGGAGCGGTCTCATATGCGATGATCAGATCATTCTTTCCGGCATTCAACGTGAAAAAACTGTCATATCCGGGAAGCTTCTTGCCGTTAATGTAGATTGTCTTCCGGTTGAAACATGTATTTCCCGGAACAGCCTGGGTGGCTGTCGGCCAGAAAATCGCCTGTTCCTGTTTCTGAGAAATTACAGTGCTCCTGTAAATCCATACTCCATCGTTGGGATTCTGGTCTCCCTTCCATCTTGACATATAAGCTGCACCGGTGGCAAATACGGTCTCCGGATCCATGTCATAATGCTGTGATTGCTGTTCTGGAGTAAGTTCAATTTTCATCGGCTTCAAAACCTTGCCGTCCTTGAGCACGACTTCATTCTTCTTCCCTGAAATGATATCCTCAGTCATCTGAGGCAAATACTGGTTGAACGGGATTGGTCCGATCCGGGTGAAGTTATTGTTTGGATATGAATCATCCAGCTTGACCATATCCTTAACAGAAGTGGTCAAATAGAGACGCTGCCTCTGTTTATCTAGAGTAAAATTGATTTCAATGGCGAAGAATCCAATACCATACCTGTCCTTGGGATTATCCGATGCAAGTTCAAGAGGAACTGTCTGTGTCATTTCAGAGTTCTTTGATAATGAGTCGAACTTGACCGTCTTTCCGGCATCCTTATAGGCGACCGGCAGACGGCAGACGGCGTGAATATCACTCATGTCCTCATTAGTTCCATTTTTCAGGATCCATTTCAGGTTTTCCCCGTCCTTCCAGAGAATTCCGGACAGACCGGCAAATTTTTTCGCTGCGAATTTCGCAGACAACGCAGTTTCATTCTCCTCGTTTGCGATCCAATCGATCTTCGAAGGAAGCTTCTGTAAGGAGGAATGAGGAAGGTTGAAGAAGGCATCACTCCCTGCGGTCAACTTTTCAATGGCAGTTCCATCAGATTTGATACTTTGAATTTTTGATGATTCAATTCCATTAACGGCAATACTAATTGGAATCTGGTTGTCCAGGCATTCCATCGTCGGTCTTGAAATCAAGACTTTCAGGATCTTCCCCTCAACTGAAGACGTGATCTTTGCCAGGCGGAACTGTGTCCGGTATGCAGCATACTCGTTCTGCGTACAGAACCAATATTCGGGCTTGCCAGATACAAGATCGAAAATAGCTCCTTCTATTTCGGCATTCTGGTGTCCGCCGGGATGTACCGTAAACTGCATGCAGGGATCCTCTTCAAACGCTTTTGCGTCTGCAAGAAGCTTGTCAATGTTTTCCTTGGCTTTTTCCGGTTTCACACCATCGGATGTTACACTCCACGGTGACGGCATCAGCAAAGGCCATCTGTGGGTTTCAAAAAGAATGGCAATCCCATATAGACCGGCCCGGTACTGGGAAGTGCCCACCATTTTTGTACTCAGAGTCGGCTCAAAAATATTCCCGTAGGCCTCGTAGGCAAAACCATGCGTATTGACTGGTGTATCCGAAATGTATTCAAGCTGTATGCGGTTCCTCATGAATTCTTCGAATACCCTGTTCCTGTTCATCAGCCCACACAGGCCATGGGTCCATCCGTGGCATCCGATGGAGTTTCCGTCCGCCAGGACATCGGTAATAAGATTCTTGAGCGACTCCTTCCCTTTTTCGGTCTTTTCATCCACCTTGCTATTCAAATCCTGCGTCCTGCCTGAAAAGATTCCGGATCCATTTAGATAAAAAGTTCCTTTTATTCCATGCTTCTTCATCAAGGCGCTCAGTTTTGCGTTGCAGGCGGAATTATTGTCATCCCAACGGCAGGTGACGCCCCATTTTTTTCCATTATAGAGAGGAAGGATGGATAGTTTGGCTTTTGAAGCGGACTCATTATCCGTCATCGCAATTTCGAGTTTCTGTTCATAGTATTCAATGTTTCTGTCAAAAACCTGTGCTGTAAGCTCCGCCTTGGATTCACCGTTATCCTTTTCAGCTCCTATACAGCAAACTGTTGCAAGAGAAATAAACATAAAACACGATAAGATATCTTTCTTCATAATCGGAAATCCTTTTATTTTTTCAACTTGAATGAAACAGGCTTGTCCAGTTGAGACTTATAATTTTTGCCAGTCGTAACTCCAGTCCAATCATCAGTGCGGAAAGGGGAAGCCGGCAGATCATCCTTGTTATAAAGATTGCATCCTGCAGGATTGGTCGCCCAGGCATATCGTACTGCAACAGGATTGGAAACTTCGTCGTTGCTGACCACGACAGTATCTCCGTCTATCTTCGCCTTCGCCCAGACGAACTTCTTATCCGCTCCAGCTACCGCAAACTGCTTCAGTTCCCCTTCCTTTGCAACGAGCCCTCCTCCGACATGATCGAAGGACAGTCTTATTGAATTTCCTTCGACCTTCATCTCACGGTAGATCGGTCCGGAATACTCTATCTTCTCGCCGTATACGGTCGCACGGGCGGCAAGCGCCAGCCTTTTGCCGACATCCTGCTTGTTGGCGGGGTGGATATTTCCGGCTTCCCCAATATCTATCGCCACAGCCATGGCGGTATTTGGCAGGCTTAAGGTCTTATGTTGCGACTCCCTCAGTTCCGCCCATTCGCTCTGCTGCGGATCCTTTGGAAAGCCCCCACTCCAGTTGGCAAGCTGGACAAAAAGGAACGGGAAATCTCCTTGATTCCATCTCTTCCTCCAATCCTTGATTACAAGAGGGAAAAGATTTCGATATGCATAGCCCATGCCCGTATTTCCTTCTCCCTGGTACCAGATCACGCCCCGGATTGCGTAAGGAATAAGAGGGTTCACGCGGCCATTGAAAAAAGTACCCGGGCAGCTAAGCTTCTTCAGAGGCTCCTGATAGGCGTCGGATCTCCAGAACCATTCGCCCTTAGCACGTGCCTCCTTCTGTTTGGTATCATACTCGGCAAAAACTTCCTCCAATTCCTTTTTTCCTTCCGGAGTCTGGGCAAACTGCACCGTCTTATCCCAGCGTTCAATCATGAACTTCATTTCCGGATCCGCCATGAGAACTTCCCTGCTGATCCAGGATTCCGCGGGAGTCGCACCCCATGCATTCCAGATCAAACCAACCGGAACCTTTAGAGTCTGCTGCAGATCCCGTCCGAAGAAATATCCTACTGCCGAAAAGGATCCTATGCTTTTCGGGGTGCAAACCTGCCAGGAGCACTTATATTCGCCGGGATTATAATGATCCTTCAACCGCTCTACCGGCCCATCCGGTGTCGTGCCATTGCCAACTTGGAATATCCGGATGTCGGGATGGTCTGCCGCAGCAACCTCCTCCTTGCCATTCTTTGCAACAATCAGCTTCCATTCCATGTTCGACTGTCCACCGCAGATCCAGACTTCGCCGAGGAGTATATCATTGAACTCGAGAGTGTCTGTCTTTCCTTTGACAGACATTTTTCTCGGTGCACCGACATCCATCGGATCAAGCTTGACCATCCATTTGCCATCTTTTCCCGCAACCGCCTTCTTTTCCTGCTTGTCGATTGTTACAGTGATTTCTTCACCTGGCTCCGCCCATCCCCAGACCGGAACAGGAATATTTCGCTGCATGACCATGTGGTCGGAAAAAAGCTTTGAGAGTTCAATCCCTGCAAAAAGATCAAATCCTAAGATAAACAATGCCAGAGAAAGTGAAATTGCCATCTTCATAGATCTATTTTTATTCATCTGTCTCCTTTTGAGTTTTTACTAGAAATAACCATTGAACGACATTATTGAATTGAAATTAGAAAGGAGCGCGGGTTTTCCAACCCGCGAGGCGGACTGGAAAGTCCGCCCTCCGTTATTTATGTAAATCCTATTCTAATTCCATATCTCTCAAAACCTAAAATCATATCTAAGTGCAAAACCTTCATCTCCAGGCAGGAGGAACGATGCATGTCCGTCGGGATAACCGTGGGTACCGCCGCATGCAATCTTGGTTCCAACCATGCGCACCCCTCTTTCCTTGGAATGCGGTGCGCCATTTGTCGCGCTCATGTCTGTTGGTTCACCAATCACGAGGGATTTCTCATTCTTGCTGAATATCTTGACATGGTTGTATGGTGTCCCGAAATAGGAAGTTCTGTTCATGAAACTATAATAGTATGAGCTCTTCCCTCCCCAGGTCGTCGTATCAAATCCCGTGGAACTTTTAGCATTCGTGGGACAATAGAAGATCTTAGAACTTGAGATGTTTTCCGGCCAGAGGCAGCGGAAGAAAGTTAAGTCGCTGAATCCATGTGCTTTTTCATGCGTGGAATTATTATTGCTTGATCCGCTCGAGTACCAGTAACCGGGAAGGTAGTAGTAGGAACTGCTCGCAGAATATGGCGGTAACCATCCATCATTGTCCAAAGTATAGGAGATGGTTGCGAGGAGGATTTGTCTTGCGTTTCCCGTGCAACCGACTCTTCTTGCCGCCTCCTTGGCAGATTTAAGCGCCGGCAGGAGGAGGGCCATGAGGATTGCGATGATCGCAATGACAATGAGAAGTTCGATAAGAGTAAATACATTTCCGATTTCCAATTTCCAATTTCCAATTTTTAAATCGGCAATCGGCAATCGACAATTGGCAATATTTAAACTCATAACGTTTCTCCTGTTATAAGTTCCGGTCTGATGGTCATGTGAATGTCATCTTCACCTGTTCCTATCAGGAATTTGATAGCTTCACCTGCAATTTCCTTCTTTGGCGTCCGGATGGTGGAAAGCTTAGGACACAGATTATCAAATGACTGCAATCCATCAAACCCCATGATTCCGATATCGCGTGGAACGGAGAGTCCGCCGTCGACTGCTGCATTCATCGCACCCAGCGCCATGAAATCGCTGCAGCACAGGAATACTTCCGGACGGTATGTAGAAAGGCATTCCTTGACTGCGTTATATGCAGCATTGACACCTTCATCTGGACATTTGACTATTCTTACAGAATCCGCAGGAATTCCATTATCCTTAAAGATACGGGTGAAGACTGAAATCCTGTCCGCATATCCTTTGTATTCTGGATTTCCGGTAAGAATCACAATGTGATTGCATCCTTTTGCAAGCACATGTTCCGCAGCTTGCCGTGCACCGTCGAGATTGTCGAAGATGACATAGTTGTCATCTTTGTTTTCTGTTTCAAATATGGAGCATTTAAGTATTTTCAGCCTGTCCAGAATCTTTTTCTGCTCCTCAAGCCAGTCAGCACCAAATAGGATCATTCGCGAGATATTGTTGGTCCTGATCATGGAGACCAGCTCCTTTTCATCATGGAAGCGTGGGACATGAACAAGGATCGCATCCTGTTTCTGGGCTTCGAGCGACAGGATCTGCATCCATTCGGTAAAATGAACGAAGTGGGTGGTATCGAAGTAATTCTTCCCGGCGACGGGCTGCTGGTATATGAGACTGGACATGAAACCTATGACTGTTTTTTGTGCGGACGATTTCAAGACAACAGTTCCTCTGCGCGGAGATCTTTTGATCAGTCCTTCCCTGGAAAGTCCACTCAATGCCTCTCTGACGGCAGTACGGCTGACACCGAATTCATTGCAGAGCTGAGCTTCAGTCGGGAAGGAATCTCCAGGTCTGTATTTGCCAGAAGAAAGTTTCTTGTGAAGGATATTTCCGATAGTTTCCGACTTTGACATCAGTTTCATTTTTCTTTCCCTTGTTTATGGTAGAAGATGTATTTTAGACTACTTTTATTTGTAATACAATATTACAATTATATTATCCTAACATTATGCTGGATAGATGGATTGTCAAATCATATTTATGATAATTAATGAAATTTTATGTATTTTGAAAATTATATGGACTTTAACTTGAAAAAAGGAGCAAGGAGCTTATTTTACTATCGATAGTATTTTTAAAGGCGCGCATCCATCAAAATCCTCAACAAGGAGAACTGAGATGATCTTTTTCAGATTCCGCCCGATCTATATGATGCTTCTGGCTACAATGGCAACTTCCATAATTATCGGAACATCACTCCAGTCATTCGCGGCGGATGAAGGTGGACTTGGTTCTACACAGGTAGCAAAATGGAAAGACAACAAGAAGGCCTCATTCCTGTTAATGTTCGATGATAACGCACCCACTCATATCAAGAACGTAATTCCGGAACTGAAGAAACGTAATTTCATAGGCACCTTCTATGTCTGCCCCGGTAAAAACGGATATAACGATGCCTGGAAAAATGAAATTCCAAAGACAGGAATGGAATATGCGAACCATACATATACGCATTCCGGCGCAAAAGATGCGGCTAAGCTGGACGAGGAGATAAAACTCTGCAGCGAGGCCATTGACAAGGCATACCCGGACCGCAAGACTCCACGTCTGATCTCCTGGGGCAAGCCCGGCACAGGAAAGGGCACATGGCTTGTCTCAAAAGACGAGGAAAAAGCCGCTCTCATCAAATACAATCTGGTTGACCGTGGTCCGTTCAAGGGAGCGGCAATCCATTACAAGACCGGAAAAGATCTGGTTGCCGTAGCTGAAAAGGCTCTCGCCGATGGATCTACAGGTTACATAGTATTCCATGGCGTCGGTGGCGACTGGCTTTCTGCATCAATGCCGGATTTCCTCCAACTGCTTGACTATCTGACTTCGAAGCAGGACCAGATATGGGTTACCGACCACATTTCCTCTCATAAGTATGAGACAGAACGAAATGGCGCAGAAGTAAAGGTCACAGAGGCAACTGACAAGAAGATTCAGCTGTCATTGACCGCAAAGATAAGCCCCAAGTTCCATGATCTGGATGGCAAAGAATACACCAGTGACAAGATTGATCCAAAGCTGTATGATGCACCTTTGACATTAATGACAAAGGTACCGGCCAACTGGCAGAAATGTCAGATCACTCAAGGCTCCCAAAAAACGACGGCAACAGCTTCAAATGGTACATTACAGTATGCCGCAGTACCGAACGGTGAACCGATTGTAATACAACCTGAAAGCAAGTAAGAAAATACTTTGCAATTTTCGGACTAAAATTTGTTTACATGAAGCCTGTTTTATGATATAATCCTATAGCGGAGGAGGGATTTTGAATGATCTTCGAGCCTAAAAGATCAGATCTTCCCAGGTTCACCCTGATTGAACTGCTTGTGGTCATTGCTATCATAGCAATACTAGCAGCAATGCTCCTTCCTGCATTGAAGAAAGCCAGGGACACTGCAAAAGGAATCGTTTGCACCAACAATCTGAAACAGCTTGGTCTGACCTGCGCATTTTATACCAGCGACTATGAATATTACCCAAATCTTCGCTGGCCGGAGGCTTTTAATATTTATCTCAATGGCACGATACTGGGAAGTACGGATCTTCCTGACGACGGTTCAAATAACGATCTTGGCAAGGTAAAACCTCTTGATCTGATCCACTGCCCAGGAGTTCCATCACAGAGGAGTTATGACAGTTCCGTCATCACCTTGACATATGGCATGGACGGGGTTTGCGTTGATGCAGAATTCTGGAGACGCCTCATCCGGCCTGGAAGCAACAACGACTACGTGCTACCTCGCGTGAAGACCTCCAAGGTTGTCAGACCGGATGCATTCGGGGTCCTGACTGAAATGTGGCATGGAAATCCGTGGCAGTGCACCTGGACATCGACTTGGTGGCGGTTGTTTGTTGGAAACGAGCTTAGATTTAACCTTGTACATGGAAAGAGCTCGAATGTATTACTGGCCGACGGACATGTTGGAACCGCAATGGCAAGCGGAGCACCAACCGGATATAGCTCACAGCATGAATGTTTTTATGTCCAGGATCAAGATGATTCATTGTTCCAATATGATTATGGCGCTTTCCGAAACGGTGGAACTCCAAGACCTTCCAAATACCTGCAATGATTTTTTCAGGCATCACTCTTGACACAGAACCCTATTTATGATAAAATGCTATCGATGGTATAATTATTATCGCAAGCATATTCAAAACTGGAAGGATCTCTCATGATAATGAAGTCAACCGTTACGCTATCGGACATTGCCAAGGAGGCCAATGTCGCCGTAAAGACCGCCAGCAAGGTCTTCAACGGTGACGATTCGGTAAGACCCTATATAAAGGATCATGTACTCAAGATCGCAAACAGGCTCAACTACAAGCCTAATCCCATCGCACAGGCCCTCAGGGCGAAATCCCTCAAGATCATCTCAGTTTATCTGCCCGAGCTCGAAACGCCCTTCTTCGGAAGCCTTTTCCAGGAGATATACATGGAATTCAATGACAGGGGATTTCTCGTAGTCCCTTGCAAATACATTGATGCCGTAAACAATGCCAACA
Source organism: uncultured Victivallis sp. (assembly GCA_964600895.1). Lineage (GTDB taxonomy): Bacteria > Verrucomicrobiota > Lentisphaeria > Victivallales > GWF2-50-93 > GWF2-50-93. The sequence continues at coordinate 3,779 of CAZRKP010000032.1, read as the reverse complement.
ATACCATCTATGCCTGTGCAACGGTCTTGTGCACGTCCGACAAGAATGACCTTCGCAAACTCGTTCAAAAAGGACCGGTTCTCACAATCAACAGCAATAAGTCAACTCTCGATCTTGCATCAAACCTTTCTTATGACTTCAAATCCTGCTACACCGAAATAACAAGGAAGGTTCTTGACAGAGGACTTAAGAAGATAGCTGTTTATTGTCCTCACAGCTTCAAGGTCAACAATGAACTGAAATTCTCCCATATCGATGCCTGCCTGAAGGAGGCAGGTATAAATTTTATCACGCCTGAATCAGAGAAATACTTCCCGGAACTTAAGGCTGTCACCGAATTTTGTAAAGCCGGTAAGATCGACACGGTATTCTGTTCCAATGACGTCGAAGCATTGATCATCTCATCAGAACTACAGCGTCATGGTCTCCAACTCCCTCAGGATGTTCTGATTGTCGGCTGTGATGGATCATACGTTCTTGACTATGCCTGGACAATCAAGTGCGACACCTCCAGGATTGCAAAAATGGCAGTATCGCTGGTCATAGACGAGTTGAACGACAATAGGAAGCACAAAATGGCTGTCTACAGCCCAGAGATCCACGCACCTGATTTCTAAGATTCGATCCTTTTTTAGGACTCATCATATGAAAATCAAAAATCGAAAATCAAAAATCAAAAATGAGTTTACTCTCATTGAACTCCTGGTCGTAATTGCGATCATCGCAATTCTTGCCGCGCTTCTTCTTCCATCGTTGTCTTTGGCAAAGAATCAGGCTATAAAAACGCTGTGCGCTAGCAATATGAGACAGGTTGGACAAACCTTCCATTCTTACGCAGGGGACTGGGATGGATATTCCCCACCGGAGAAATATCAGGCTGACAACTACTACTGGACACGCATTCTGGTCGATAACGGTTATATGCAGGGTACCTGGGCAGGCTATGCCGGTTACGACAATCCGACAAACAAGGGCTGGGCAAGAACAGGCATTCTGGTATGTCCTACCGTGGAACGTAGCCATTCCACTTTTTGGGTCAATGGAGGGAGCTATGGAATCAACCACTCGCATATAGGATTCGATTTGAACAAAGCCATCAAGTTCGGCAAGAAGAGAAGCGCTCTTTTGCTGATTGGGGAGTCACGTGACAGATATTATTCCAAGATCCTCAGTCAGGGCGATAACATACGCCCATGCTACATCAACTGCCCATGTAGTAATTGGGATAATTATGTGGGATGGAACAACTCGATATCTCCGGCGAGACACCCTTTTACAAGTTCAAATGCCTGTTTCATAGATGGGCATGTGGAGTCTTTCTCATGGATGGAATTTAAAGGAAACATCAACGACATCTTCGGACACTCTAATCCAAATTGAAATTGTAAATCAGGGGAAGGAAACTATGCCGGATATTATAATGCAAGACACTTGGAAATTTGGCATAAAAGATGCCAGATCCGGAATGCAAGACACAAGACACAAGACACTTGATGCAGGATCTGTTCATCCAGTATCAAGTATCAAGCATCTATTATCACATTTTACCCTTATTGAGCTATTAGTCGTAATCGCAATCATCGCAATACTCTGTGCTCTTCTTCTTCCGGCCCTTGCCAATGCGAAAAAAACCGCAAAACTGATCAACTGTGCAAACAACTTAAAGAATATCGGAACCATGGCTATCACATATGCCTCAGATTATGATGCCGTCCTTCCTCCATACAATGCCGACATCTGGTACAGTGCAAGATTTGAAAATCCGGGACCGGATGGACTTGGTTACAAAAGCTTTTTGGACAAAATGTGGGCCTTGATGATACCTTATGGTCTCAATAAGAATGTCGGACAATGCCCATTCAGCAGCAACTGTGGCAATTCAGCCGTATGGATGAAGACATGGTCCAGTAGGAATTCATACTTCTATACCATGACTGACTATTCAACCTGGGGGGGATACTGGGATCCGCAGACTTACAAGCTTCTCCTGCTTACAAAGGAGTTGTCCGGCACCTTCGGCAATCCAATGACCCCGGCACAGAAAGTTATCGTCAAGGACACCTGCACCGATCCGACAGATTTGACCTGCAGTTATGCCAACAACCACAAGTCCAAAAGCGGTTATGTCGAATCACAGAATATTCTTTTCCTTGATGGACATACGGATCTCAGGAGATCTCCAAACGTTTCCAAGGGAGTTGGACTGGGAGCAAATCCCGGTTGCTGGTATAACAATGGTGCAACCATCAACTAGGAGGCTCCTTCATGCATCTAAAATTCCATGTCCTTCCCTTCATATTTTTCCTTGTCTTCATACTGACCATTGGAAACGCTCAGGATAAAAATGTATCCCCCAAGAGGATATTTGACTGGGAGAAGGAAGGAGATGCCGAAGGATGGACTCCAATCAGCTTCGAACCTGAAAAAAAACGATTCCCCTTCATCAGGGCTGTCACACAGTCCGATAAATGGGCTAATACCGGCAAGGGATCCCTGGAAATATCCATAGAAAGCAGCGAAACAAAATACGAAGGGATGGGGCGTGCTGAAAGATCCTTCTACTCAAAGCCTGAAGACTGGTCTGCCTATAAGAAGCTCACCGCAAAATTCTATCTGACGCAGAATTCCATTCCGCTTGAGGCCTATCTTGCCGTCCAGACCGGGGAAAAGTGGAACTGGTACCAAGGCGAACCAATTGAAGGAAAACCGGAGAAATGGACTGAAGTTTCTTTGGATATGAGCAAATTCAAGGAACTTGACAAGGTTGTGGCCATACATTTCATATTGAGATCTAAAATTTCAGGTTTCACCGAAAAAGTGTATTTAGACAATATCGAACTTCATGAGAATCCCTAATATCTTTTAAAAAAAGGAAGGAAAATGATGAAAACTGTATCATGCTTTCTGCTGGCAACTGCATTCTTGCTGCTATCCACGATGTCCCTAATTGCAGAACCTACTCCTGAAGAAACCGCCAAAATGTGTGCCGGTCCGGCGCCCAAGGGTAATGCCTGGGAACCTGCTTGGGGATTTTGGAAGGATGCTCCAAAATACTGGCTTCCGACCCACTATGGTTTTGTAAAGGAGACGAAGAAGGGCAATGTCGATATCCTGTTCTTAGGCGATTCCATTACCAAGGGATGGGGTGGCGCCGGAAAGGATATCTTCGAGAAGAACTATAAGCCTCTTAAAGGTCTCAACATAGGAATTGGCGGTGACACTACTCGCCAGACCCTATGGCGGATCGATCATGAAGCGCTTGACGGTATCCAGCCAAAGGTTGTTGTTCTCATGATCGGTGTAAACAACATCTTCACAGGAACTGGGACTGATGAGGAAATTGCAAAGGGAGTTGCTGAAATCCTCAAGCAGATCCAGACGAAATGCCCCAAGTCCAAGATACTCCTGCTTGGCATCCTGCCTCTCGGCAATGATGCTCAGTCCGCACGGGCAAAGAATATCAACAGCATGCTTGCAAAACTTGAGTCCGGTCCGGTAAAATTCATGGACATGAGAGCAAAGTTCACCGATGCCAATGGCAAGGTTCTCCCGGATCTGTACTCTAAGGATCAGGTTCATCTGGCCCAACCAGGTTACGTTGTCTGGGACGAAACCATGATGCCTGTGCTCAAGGAAATGCTGAAATAGGACAATCTATATCTTGATAAGATGACGGAAATTGTTCTTATAAGTATGTCGGGTTTTAGCTGATAACTTTCTTGAAAGCTGATAGGAATTTTGATTTCATGATGCGGTAAGATAGTTCAGAAAAGGGGGAG
>CAZRKP010000031.1:0-54647 GCA_964600895.1 uncultured Victivallis sp. | reverse complement strand
TCCTTGCCAAGGCAAGTCCCCCGTTCGGCGAGACGAATTATTAGGCATGCTATGCGCCTGTTTCTTAATGCAATTCATTATTTGGATTCCAATAATCTTAGATGTATTTTCTTTATTTTACGTCAGGCATTTAGCCTGACTTTGGAGTGCTGAAGCGGAGGCTTTGCGGAGATTCAGCCTTGTTTCCTGCGAAGCTAGCTTCGCAGAAGAAAAGCGGCACCAAGGTGCGCGCACTCCAAGGATTCGTCCTCCCGTCGGAAGGACGAATCATAAATCAAATCCAGATATTTCATCAATTCTTATAACATCATTTTGATTGATTTATCTTTTACATGGGAACTCAATCTGTATCGCAGGAAAAATTTTCGATCCAACCTTTAAGTTTAACTCTGTCGCCTAATTTGAATATCGGCTTTTCGTCATCGCTTAAATAGGTAACATAAAAATATCTTTGGGATTCTGATTTGTCGAAATATCCTAATGGTTCAATTTGAATCTTATATTGATATGGAACAAAGCCGGAACTAATCAATGGTTCCTTTTTTACGATATCTTGAACTGTTCCATATATCTCATAATGATTCTTTTGGGAATTAATTACATCTTTAAATGCCTCTTTTGAGGAATTGAAAGATATCTCCCTGATATCATCTCGGGAAATGCAACCTGTAAATAATATAAGTATTGAAAGATATAACAGTGATATTTTCATATACATCCTTTCTGAATAAAGAATCCTAACAAAATATTACTTGGCATTACTTCGACATCTTCGATGCGTCGACCTTTGATTCGATTTCTGCATTGGGTGCGGCAGAAGGACGGATCTTGGCTTTGGCAACCTTGATCAGGAGGGTGTCAGCATCGGCAATCATGTTGGAAGGGGTGGATATGGTGACAGTGCCTTTTTCGATATCAAGGACGATCTTAGCTGAATCTGCGAACTTCGCACCATTCCTCTTCAAATATTCCCTGAAGGTCTTTTCATTGGTGACGCCTATAGACTTGAAGTCCAGCTGGTATGTCCGTGAAGCTGTGGTTACCATCATATTTTGTCCGCTGAATCCCTGCATGACCTGCCGGTTGGCGGCTTGTTCGTCTGCATTCTTTTCTTGTATTTCGTTCACCATCCCGTCAGCAGAAGCAATCTTCTTCTGCATTATTCCGGGGGCAGGGGCTTGGTCTTTCCCTATGTTGACATTGATATCATCGGCAATCTGCTGTGCTTCCTTTCTTAATTCAGGAGATGGAGCGACATCAACATCCAAAGCTTCCAGTGACTTCTTCTTTTCTATCAGAGGTGCTTTGGAAATGCCTTCGGCCTTGTAGGCTTTGGCGGAACCGCCCCTTGCAGCAGCCTTTCCAGCTACAGGCGCTTCCTGTGCTGCAACAGACATCTTCGACATGGCAGGTGCAGGTGGCTGTGTAAGTGCGGCGGTCGGTTCTGACTTGGGAATGGCGGGAGCGGCAGGTTTCATCGGAGCGACTTCCTCTTCGGGCAAAGGCAATTCCGTCTGTTCTGCAAACTTGCCTTTTTCAGAAAAGGCGTTCAGCTTGTCAGCTACCGCTGCGCCATCCTTCCTGAGTTCTCTCGGCGAGGCATCCTTGAGAACATCGGATTTCCTGTCATATTCCTCCTTCATGTTTTCACCTCCCACTGCAGCAGAGGATGGAGGGGCAGATGGGAGGCTTTCCTTTTCCTTCTTAAGACCTGAACTGTATTCCCTGAGCGAAGGCAGGATGATGAAAGCTATGGCCGCGCAGAGCACAAGGCATGCTGCGAGTTCAAGCCAGACGAACTTGCGGACCAGATCCGTGAAAGGAACGACCTTATCCCTTGAAGCCTTCTCTATTTCCTCATGCCGCTCCTCGCCGATGGAGGTATCCATGGCCTCTGAAGTGAGTGCCGATCCGATCAGGTTCCAGCATTCGGACTGCTCCTTCATCTCCTTGCTGCAGGCTTCGCAGGAGGAAAGGTGCTTCTCCAGATCGGATTTCTCCTTCTCCGGAAGTTCGCCGGCCAGCATGTCGGTGATCATCTGTTTGTAATTCTCACATTTCATCTTCCAATGTCCCTCAGATCTTTCATAAGCCTCTTTATAGCGGTATGCAGGATGAATCCCACATTCGTTACGCTCAGGTCCATTATCTCGGCGATCTCCTTGTATGACTTCCCATGCTCTATCTTGAGGATGACGATCTCCCTTTCCCTTTCATCAAGCCGCATTATCCTGTTCCTGACCATCGCCATCGCCTCTTCCTTCTCATATGTCCTGTCGGGCGTATCTCCGCCCGCAAAGTTCTCAATGCTGTCATCGGCTGCAGTCTCTACCCTGACCCTCTTCGATTTCAGGTGGTCCAGGCACTGGTTCCTCGTTATCCTGTACATCCATGCCGAGACGTTCTTTATACTGTCCTTTTCATTTTCCTGCGAAAAGCGCACATATTTTATGAAGGACTCCTGGACGATGTCCTTCGCCTGTTCGGCATCCCTGATGATCCTCGCCGCATAACGTAAGAGCGGTGCCTCAAGCTGCCTTACAAGCTCCGAAACCTCGGGAGCCGCCCCATCCTGTCCGCCGACTGCGGCCGATGGGTTCTCAACAAGTGCGATTTCCTGTTCGTTGTCCATAGATAAAGACGAATTCCCCGCCCATATATTAGATGTGTAGTGGGGATAATTTAGGGTATCTCTAAAAATTTACAATCCTCCTATTGCGGGTATAAAAAAATCGCCGGCCGTTTCCGGCCGGCGACTGCTTCTGGTGCGGGACTGTTATTTCGCCAGGATGCTGCGGCGCATGAAATTTCCTTCCGCATCCTTGTTCTCGTTTGCTATGCAAGGTTCGGCATTTCTCTTGACATTGACATTGTCATCATAGGCCTTCAGCTTTTCCGCCTCCGCCTTCATCGCAGCCTTGTAGAATGAAAGGATCTCATCCTTGCTTGCAGGCTTTGCCTTCTCGTCCTTCATTCCCGCCGCATCGAGCACATATGACTTCAGGAGCTTATCCTTCATCTTCGCGAAAAGTCCGGGACTTCCAAATATCTCAACGGCGCTTACCTTGCCGTTCATCGATACGACCATTCCTACGGTGTTCCTGTCATCCAGTGAAGGGAGTAGTTTTGCAGAATATTCCTCATACATCTTCTGGACTTCGGGCTTGTTCAGCGAGGCCTGATATGTTCCGGTGGAAGTCGAGACCTGTACTGATGCATTCTGCTCTGCCACCTCATCCCATACCTTCTGCTGGCTCTTGAACTGTGCCGCGGCCCTGCTTTTCATTCCACCCATCGCCTTTGCAGGAGCGAATTCGCTTCTTGCGCCATTCCATCTACCCTGTTCGACGCATCTGACCTCGACAGTAATCTCCTTGTCCGGATGGATTATCACGTCATAGGCGATTATCCTGTCCTGTTTCCCCCCGATTATGATTTCTCCGGCGGTGATGTAGATCGGAATCCTGCCACTATTCCGGATGATGACATTCGGGACCGTGCCTTCCCCCTTTTCCTTGACGGTCGCAACCTTCTGCTGGACGGCCTCGTCAAGTGTGATGTAGTTTCCGATTGATGCCGGGATCTTACGCTTTATCGGGTAGATCGCCATCAAACCATGGACCACCGGCTTGTCGACAGAATGGTGTTCATCAAGGTCGAACGGAAAATCTTCCTTCCCCGCAGTTTCTCCCCTGGCACCTCCCATCAGCGCGATGATGACCGCCTGGCTTGCGCCGGACTTCTTGAGTTCGACGATCTCGTCAGCCGTGAGCTTTTCCGGAGCCCCGTTGGTGGAGATGTACTTGAGGATCGTCTCCTCGCCGACCTCAGCCTTGAGCAGTTTCTGGACCTCCTTGAGCACGGCTTCACCACCCATGAGCAGGGTGAACGGCATTGCGATCGCAAAGACCGCAATGAAGATCACTGCCACGGCCTTCATGAATTTTGGAATTTCCATGGTCGCCTCCCTGTTGTTTGTTCTTCTATCAGGTAAGACGAGATGGATGGAGTTTTATTAGAGAAGGCAGTTGATAAAAAAATCCAAGTTCCAATCCGCCGCGGCGGACAAGCTCCAAACAAATTCCAGTAAATAAAATTTCAAACAAAAAAGAAAAAGGATTATAAAGAAAGAATTGTTTGAATACTGGAACTTGAAGTTTGTTTGTATTTTGGAATCTGGAACTTGGAGCTTAAGGTTACTTCCGTGACCTGCCCTTTGCCCTGACCGCAGCCAGTCTTATTGCAGCGAAAAGGCTTCCGGGATTGGCGAAGCCCTTCCATGCGATGTCAAAAGCAGTTCCATGGTCGGGGCTTGTGCGGATTATGGGAAGACCGAGCGTTGAGTTCACGCCCCTGTCGAACGCGAGCATCTTGAAGGGGATATGCCCCTGGTCGTGGTACATCGACACGATCCCGTCGTAGTTGTTGCGTATCTCATCAATGAAAAGAACATCGGGAGGGAAGGGGCCGTCAATCTTAAATCCTCTCCTGCGCAGCTTTGAAAGGGACGGGATGATGATCTTCTTTTCCTCGCCACCCATGTATCCGTCTTCGCCGGCATGGGGATTCAACGCGGCGCATGCGAGACGTGGTCTCCTGATTCCCTCCTGCCTTATGGCATCACGGAGCAGTTCAACCACTTCAATGATCCTTTTTTCATTTAAATCCTTCGGAACTTCCTTGAGTGAGACATGTGTAGAGACGAAGGCGATCCTGAGCTTGTCCGCAGACTGCATCATTGCGAAGTTCGCAGTTCCGCAGAGTTCGGCGACAAGCTCCGTGTGCCCCGTGAACGGAATCCCAGCCTTGTTGATCGAAGCCTTGTTGACAGGCGCGGTGACGATGGCATCCATTTTCCCTGAGAGCACATCCTTCGTCGCGCATAGGATGGCGTTCCATGCTTCGAGTCCACAGCGAGGATCTGGCTTTCCGACTGGAACCTTTGAGAATTTCATGTCTCCGGTTTCGACGATCTTCACCTTCCGGCCTTTTGCGAATTTCGCAGAGGCCTTTGCGATGATGTCGGGGCACCCGTAGATCGTGATATCGGCGATTTTCCTTAGAGCCGGGTTTGCTGCGGCACGGACACAGAGCTCCGGACCTATCCCCGCCGGATCACCCATCGTTAAAGCAATTTTTGGGAGAATTTTCATATGCAACCACAGAACACACAGATGACACAGAAAAATATAGATATAAATATATAAATCGAAAATCGGCAATCGAAAATCAAAAATGCATCACCATTTCATTATCTCAGCGACATGCGGGATATACGGCTTTACAAGCTGTTTGATTGCTACGGCATACTCGCGGATTTCGACCTGTGCATGATCGCTGTCGCGCAGTTCGAGGAAATGGATGAGGTTGTTGAGATCGACCGTCCCCCAGAACGTGACCATCATGCTCTGCGGAAGGACCATGCGCGCCTGTTCACGGCATACACCTCCTTCCAGGAGTTTGTTGTAGAGGTCGAGCGACTTCATGTTGTGACCGAGCATCATCTTCCGGAACTCGCCATCGTCGAAATTCTCATCGACCAAGGATGCCTGACGGTTGGTCTCAGCCTGCTTGCGGAGCTTTGCAGGAGTGTAGAACTCCATGTCAATCTCGGTGTATCGCCTGGAGATCTCATTGTATGACCAGGTGCGGTGGCGGTGCCACTGGCCGCGTACGAAGAGGGGGCAGTGGATGCTGAAGGTGAATACGATGTGCTCCATGGTGGAGCTGTGCTTGTTCTCAAGCAGGTATTTGAGAAGGACGATGTCCCTCTCATCCATGGACTCCTTGAGCCTGCCGAACGAGACGCGCGCGGCGTTCACTATGGTCGTTTCGGTGCCCATCTTGTCTATCAGACCGACCCAGCCTTGTCCATCAAGGACCTTCACATGTTCCTTCGGGGGTATGTTTATATGCTGCATCATGAACTCCATTATTTGATATTCAGTAAAAATAAAAACTAACACGGTTTCATGGAATATTCAAACTTTGGTGGACGGGCCGTGATGGAAAGTTGGGTAAAATCCGGAGAATAGGCATTTGATGTTTTCCGTATAGAGTGTAGTATTGTTAAAAAATAAATAATAACATGATTAAAAGATCGCGTGGGGGTTGATGAAAAAAACCAAGACAGCTAAGATTTCGCGTCCGACCGCAGAACGGCTCTCAGAGTATCTCCTGATCCTTGAGCAGCTGCTTGCAGACAGCAAGGAGACCATTTCAAGCAATGAACTCTCCGATGTCTACGGAAATACACCGAGCCAGGTGAGGCAGGATCTTTTCCAGCTCGAGAACACCGGCAGGATACGGCATGGATACAATATCAGAACTCTCGCCAATGCCATCCGCAGCAGGCTTGGCATGGGCTGTACTGCGAATCTCGCGATAATCGGATGCGGAAAACTTGGTTCTGCAATTGCAGAACACGTCCCATTCTCGACATACAGCATGAAACTTGCTGGCATTTTTGACAATCAAAGGTCAATTATAGGAAAGAAAATAGGCGGCGTGACTGTCGAGGACGTCCGGAACCTTGAAAAAAGTCTCCAAAGGAAGAAGATATCCATGGTGACGCTATGCGTTCCTCCTTCGGCTGCACAGGAAGTCGCCGAAAAACTTATAGCCGCAGGATGCATCAAGGGGATTTTGAATTATACCCAGAAGCGGCTCAAGGTTCCAGCGGACATAGTGGTACGCGACAGGCAGATCGTCTGTTCATTCATTCAACTTGCGTTTTTCAGCAACCAGGGGATGTGACTATGAGATTTGTAGAAAGAGACGAACTTTATCCGCTCCTTTTTGAGCCGATCTATGTTGACGTGGTCTGGGGAGGGTCGCTCCTGAATGATCATCTCAAGAGGCAGCTGCCTGAAAAAAAACAGCCGATCGGCGAAGCATGGGACATCGTCGACCGTGACAAGACAATAAGCGTCGTCTCAAACGGTCCGATGAAGGGGATAAACCTTAGGGATCTTATAGGACACTATGACAAGGCGCTTGTCGGGAATTCATTTGCAGGCGGAAGATTTCCTCTCCTCATCAAGATCATCGATGCCGGAAAACGGCTCTCACTGCAGGTCCATCCCGACGAATATGCCTGCGCAAGGATGAAGGACGAAGGAGCAGAACCCAAGACCGAGATGTGGTATGTTATCTCGGCAAAGCCAGGCTCCAAGATATTCGCCGGACTCAAGTCGAACTGCACGCAGAGGAAGTTCATAGATAGCATGAGCTCCAACGAAATCGAGAACTGCCTGCAGAACTTCAACTCGGTCCCAGGTGACGCCTTCTTCATCAGCGCGGGAAGGGTGCATGCGATCGGCGGAGGCAACTTGCTCCTCGAGATTCAGCAGAACAGCAATACCACATACAGGATAAGCGACTGGGGACGTCTCGGTTCCGACGGCAAACCCCGTGAACTTCATGTCGAAAAGGCTCTCGAATGCATCAACTTCACGGACCGGACATCTCCCCGCATAACCGGTGTCTCCGGGACGTCCGACCACAACCGCAAGTTCCCCATAATAAACAGGTGCCCTTTCTTCCGGGTGGACGACCTCAGGCTCGTAGAAAGATGGCCTGACAGTACCGATGGCAACAGCTTCCATCTGATAACGGCCATAAACAACACTATCACTATCAGCAGGTATGATCTTTCTGTGAAGGTCGAGATGGGATCCACCTGCATGATTCCCGCATCATTCGGCGACTACAGCATAATCGTCGCAGAAGGCAGGGAGACGACTGTCATCAGGACCACGCTGTAAGAAGAATATTGAATTTCGAACTTCGAACATTGAACTTCCGTCGTCGCTGAGAAGTTTACCCGCCGAGGGCGGCGCCATAGGCGACCTGGGCTATGCCAGACACAGTCGAACGTCCAACTTCGAATTTAATCGGAGCGCCGGCGTCTCGCCGGCATTAAAGAATGTGGTACAGGCGTCTCGCCTGTAATTCTTTTCTTACATAAATTCCTAATCACAGGCGAGACGCCTATGCCACATTCCTATAATTCACTTTGCCGGTTCCTGCGGGTTCGCCTTTTCCTCTGGCTTTGGCTCAGGCTTCTTCGGCATCACGATCTGGATGTGCAGTTCGCGGAGCTGCTTCATCTCAACCTCGGAAGGCGCGTTCATCATCAGATCCTGCGCCTGCTGGTTGAACGGGAACGCGATCACTTCGCGGATGTTCGGCTCGTCCGCCAGAAGCATGACAATCCTGTCGACTCCGGGAGCTATGCCGCCGTGCGGCGGTGCTCCGAGACGGAACGCATTGATCATTCCACCGAATCTTGTATCGACTGCTTCCTTGCCGTAGCCGGCGATCTCGAATGCCTTATACATTATCTCAGGGCTGTGGTTCCTTATGGCACCGCTGGATAGTTCTACGCCATTGCAGACGATGTCATACTGGTACGCAAGAATGTCAAGGGGGTTCTTCTTCAGCAGGTCGTCCATTCCGCCCTGTGGCATCGAGAACGGGTTGTGGCTGAATCCGACCTTGTTGGTCTCCTCGTCGAGTTCATACATCGGGAAATCGACGATCCAGCAGAACGTGAACACATCCTTGTTGATCAGGTTGAGCCTGTTGGCGAGTTCTGTCCTGACCGCTCCGCCGATCTCGCATGCCTTCTTCTCCTTGTCAGCGATGAAGAACATTGCGTCTCCATCCTTGATGTCCCAGGTCTTCTTGAGCGCGTCGAGTTCCTCGCGCTTGAGGAATTTCACGATCGGGCTCTTCTCCTGACCGTTCTCCCAGACAATGTATGCGAGTCCCTTGGCTCCGACGGACTGCGCAAAGACGATCATGTCGTCGTAGAACTTGCGGGGTTGTCCGGCGATCCCGCGGACTGCAATGGATCTCACGACTCCACCGTTCTTGACGACTCCGGCGAATGCGTTGAATCCGCTGGTTTTGAAAATTTCAGAGACATCTTTAATTTCAAGCGGGTTCCTGAGGTCGGGTTTGTCCGAACCGTATTTGAGCATGGCTTCCCTGTATGGGATCCTTTTGTAGGGAGGCATCTCAATAGTCTTTGTGCTGAACTTGGAGAATATGGTCTTGAAGAGATCTTCGATCACTGCGAAGACGTCTTCCTGGGTTGCGAAGCTCATTTCCATATCGAGCTGGTAGAATTCGCCCGGTGAACGGTCGGCCCTGGCGTCCTCGTCACGGAAGCACGGCGCGATCTGGAAATACCTGTCGAATCCAGCGACCATGAGAAGCTGCTTGAACTGCTGTGGTGCCTGGGGAAGAGCATAGAATTTTCCGGGATGAATTCGGCTCGGAACAAGATAGTCGCGAGCACCTTCCGGAGAACTGCTCGTGAGGATAGGCGTCTGGTACTCGAGGAATCCGAGATCCGTCATCTTTCTGCGCATCTCGGAGATGACCTTCGACCTGAGCATGATGTTCTTATGTATCTTCTCCCTGCGTAGATCGAGGAACCTGTATTTGAGGCGCATGTTTTCGGGGGTCTGCTCATCCTGGTTGATCTGGAATGGAATCTGTTCGGCTTCTCCGAGCACTTCCATCTGTTCCGCAACCATTTCGATCTCGCCTGTCGGGATCTTGGAGTTGATGGTGGACTCGGTCCTTGCGACGATCGTACCCGTGAAGCAGACAACGGTTTCGACGCGCCATTTTTCGAGCGACTGGTAGAAGTCGCGTTTTGGATCAACAACGACCTGCGTGATGCCGTAGTGGTCGCGAAGGTCGATAAATATGATTCCGCCGTGGTCGCGAACGCTGTGTATCCAGCCGGAAATGCGGGCCTGCTGTCCGACATGCTCCTTCCTGAGCTGTCCGCAGGTATGTGATCTGTACTTGTGCATAAATCTCTCTCTTTGCTTTTAATATGGTTCCAAAGGGCTTGTAAATTAGCACATAAGCATGTTTTTGCCATTGCATGAAGGAGTTTTGGAGTTTTGAATGCAGGGGTTTCTGCTGATGGGTCAGTCAGCGAAATGCATTGAGACAATCATATACATAGCAATAGTCACGTCCATCGTCAGCTTCAACAAGAAGATCTTCTTCTCCGAGTTCCGGATCAGGATTAGGTGATTACGGGCAGGGGAGTTAGGCATATATTTAATTTTATACTGATTTCTTCTTAGGCGTTTTGTATTTGGAGTGTGAAGGCGGCCTAGGTAATTGACTGTAAAAAATATTATCAAAATAGAAAGCGAAGGTTTCAGAAAAAATATCACATTTTCTTTTGATCGAAGCTTGACTGTTGGGATTCTTAATGTATAATGTTTGTATAAAATAGAACAAAATACAGAGTTTGTATAAATCATGAAGCTTATCCAAGATGACAAACAGATGAAGTCCGAGCTCCCGAAGTGGCGTTCTTACAGGACCATGAGAAAGCTCATCGACGATGGTTCCTGGCGTCCGGGTGAAAGGATCCTCGGCGAGGAGCATCTCGCAAAGAAACTCGGTGTGTCGAGAATGACTGCAAGATCTGCGCTGGAGATACTCGAGGACGAAGGGCTCATAGAAGGACTCGGCAGGAAAGGACGTTTCGTCGCAGACAAGCTTAAGGTTGCGCCCGGAATCTTTACAGGTTCGGTGGTCCTGATAACTTCAAGTTCCGAGATCATCGGTCCTTCCATATATGACGGTATGATACATGCCATTGATTCGGGAATCATCCACGGCGCCAATGAGGCCAAGCTCCCGTTCATGATCCTACCCCAGTCCAACTTCGAGCATTTCGGCGGCAAGAGCCTGATAAGATCGCATCCGGCAGGAGTTGCCGTCACCGACGAACTTAAGATCAATGATATCATCTTAAAAGAGATCGACATTGCCGCCAAAGGCGATGTCCCTGTAGTGGTCAGCAACTACAGCGACGCTTTGTCCGGGTATGACAGGGTACTGGCCGACCAGGAAGCAGGAGCATCCGAGCTCGTTAAGCACCTTCTCGGGCTTGGGTGCAGGCGCATATTGCAGCTTCTGCCAAAAATTGAGGGGATGTTCTGGATCAATCAGAGGCTTTCGGGATTCAGGAAGGCGCTCAAGACGGCAGGGATGAGGAACGGCATGGAATTCCTGCACAGTCATGATGTGAAACGTGCTTCAACTCCTGAGGAGTTCGAAGAGCAGTCGCGTCGATTTGTCGGTGTCCTGGTAGAATTTCTCAGCAGTCCATCGAAAGTCGATGCAATAATGACTACAAATGATGTGGAAGCATTCTATGTCGCTGGAGCCTGCAGGCTTTTCGGACGGACGCCCGGAAAGGACATCATGATTGTCGGATTCGACAACATGTGGAAGGACTGCCAGGAGAGCAGACTCATAGATTTCAGGCCGATGGCGACGATCGACAAGAAAAACCATGAGACAGGATTGAAGATACTCGAGGTGATGCTTGCAAGGAAGAACGGACAGCTGCCGATAGGGCCGCAGACATTCACGATAGAGCCGAAACTTGTGATACCATGAAAGGAGGAGCGGAGATGAAACGGAAAATAAGCAATACAATGCAGTCGTCAGTCGCCAGTCGTCGGTCGTCTGTATTTACGTTGATAGAATTACTCGTGGTCATCGCCATAATCGCGATCCTCGCGGCGATGCTTCTTCCTGCGCTGAAGAATGCCAGGGACCAGGCACAGCTCATAAGGTGCACCAACAACGTGAAGCAGATCGGTCTTGCCGCCATGACCTACGCCGTCGACTTCAACGGACGAGTCCCCCTCAACTTCGCACAGAAGCTGAATTCATATCTCTACAGCCTGCCGACGGTTTCGCAAGCTTCAACAGAGAGATTCGACTTCTTCTACTGCACATTCGACAAGACAGCTGAGAGATTCAACACTACAGACTACAATTCATACTGCGTGAACCTCGGACAGTCGCCGGTTGCGACATACACCGCCGGCTCAGTCAACTCCTACAGGCTTAGATGGGGTGACAGCAATAACGACTGGGGCGCGGAAGTCAGGCCCGAGACCAAGATGTATGTTCTCGACGGGCATACGCGAGGCAACACCTACGCCAGGCATTTCCTGACAAACACCGCCGACAACTGGACCTGGTCGCATTATACACAGCACTATACGGATCCGGCTTGCTGGGCCTGCTATCATCCCAACACAAAACCGAGTGCTGTGTTCTTCGACGGCCATGTTGACAGGGCTTTCAAACCGGTGGAACTCACGGTCCAAAGCAAGGAAGCACCGGCCTGGTACCGAGGGGAACCGTAAGCAAAACAGGGGAGAGGGGATTGATAGAATGATATTTGAAATTCGATATTTGAAATATACGATGCAAGATGCAGGATGCAGGATGCAGGAGACAGGATACTCGAATAATTTGTCAAGAAATAAAATCTTACATCCGGTATCCAGCATCCAGTATCCAGCATCGCTGTTTACATTAATCGAGCTTCTCGTCGTCATTGCCATCATCGCGATCCTTGCCGCCATGCTTCTTCCCGCGTTGAAGAACGCCAGGGACCAGGCGAAACTGATAAGTTGTGCAAGCAACCTTAGACAGCTGGGGTTGGGAGGAGCCTTGTATATGGGCGACTACGAGGGACGTGTTCCGATCAGCTTCGCAAAGAAGTTCAATTCCTATCTGTTCAACCTGCCGGAACCTATTCCTGCTGCGAAGAGAATCGAGATCTTCTATTGCAGCTTCGACAAGACCCCTGAAAAATGCTATGGGACCAGTGACTACAATTCGTATGCTACGAATATCGGGCAGTCCTCCGATGAATCAACGAGCATTGGCTGGATCAATGCAACCAGGCTCCGCTGGGGCGATCACCTTGATGACTGGGGGAAGGATGTGAGGCCCGAGGACAAGGTCTATATCCTCGACGGGCATGTTCATGGCAGTGGCAACTGGCACGGAAGCCATTGGAATCCTGAATCCCGGTATACCCAGCATTATAATGATCATGTGAACTGGGACTGCCAGCATCCTCTCAGCAAACCCAATTGCGTATTTTTCGATGGACATGTGATGGTAAGGCCGTTCCTCCCCGTCGAACTTACCGTAAGGGACGTTTCCGCACCCGGATGGTACCGTGGAACACCGTGAATTCAAAACAATTATTATATAAAGGAAGACACATATGAGAATTTCTGCAGTCAGGCTTTCGGCGATAGCCGCAGTCGGAATCATGATGGGGCTGTCTCTGAACGCAGGCGCCGCATCGCGTGAGCTTATGACCAATGGGGATTTCGAAAAACTGGATGAGAATGGACAGCCCTTGACGCCGTTCGGAAAACTTGTCGACGGCAATTCCTTTGAGCTGGACGGGGCAAACCATGTTCTCAAGCTCACACCCAAAAACAAGCAGGTGTTCCAGTGGACTCCTCCGGCCGGTGCTATCAAGAGCGGCAAGGAATATTCCTTCTCCTTCAATATAAAAGGCAACAAGGTGCAGGGATTCAGGCTTTGCCTCTGGACGCAGCTGCCAAACAAGCATGAGCCGCCGAACGGACCGATCTTCAGTGAGAACTGTTCGGGCACTTTCGACTGGAAAAAGGACGAGGTGAAATTCAAGATGCCTGATGGGATCACCAGGATCACGCTCTTCCTGGATTTTGGTGGAATCCATCCGGCTGGCGAAGCGGTCTGGCTTGACGAGATCAGCATACGTCCCGTAGGCGCACCTGCGGAGTTCGCAAAGATCTCGGGTGGTGCGAACATACCACGCGAATGCATTCCGAACGGGAATTTCGAGGACATTGACGAGGACGGAAAGGTCCTCACGCCTTGGGGCAAGGTGGGCGATGGGAACTCGTTTGAACTCGAAGGCATAAATACTTTCCTCAAGGTGACACCGAAGAGCAAACTTGCGTTGTCGTGGAAGGCGAAACCGGGCATTATCGAATACGGCAAGGAATACCGTTTTTCATTCCGGATCAAGGGGGATGACCTGAAGAATTTCCGGTTCTGCCTGTGGACACAGCTACCAGACAAGCATGAGCCGCCGAACGGTCCGATCTTCTCGGAATGGCAAAAAGGCACATTCGACTGGAAAAAAGAGGAGGTCAAATTCAAGATGCCGGATGGAATCACCAGGTTCACAATATTTTTTGATGGAATGCAGAACGGTGGAACAGTCTATGTAGATGATCTGAGCATAATGCCTGTGGACGCTGTGGCTGCAGCGGAACAGGCTGCGAAGGATCCACTGCCCTCGTACCGTGGATTCCAGACAAAGCACGAGATCTTCATGTTCCCGCATGGAAGCAAGGGCGGCTTTGAATTCAAGCTCATCAACCGCCGCGAATCTCCTTCTGAAGTCAAAGCGATATTCTCATTTGGACGGCACGGGCAGGATGCAGGCAAGAGCGAAGAACGCGTGATTAAAATTGGTCCGGCAAGCGCAGTGATGGTGCCTTACGAGCTCGAAGCGGCAAAGTTTCCTTTCGGAGTATATGACATCTCTGCCCGTTTTGTTGATGTTGGAAGCAACAAGGAGATCGGTAACACTTCGATATCGGTCGGGATCTGTAGCTCCACAAGTCTCAGGAAGGCGAAGGATGGCGAGTTCCTGTATGGACTTGATGCCAGCTTGCAGGCAGCGTTCCGTGACAAGAAGAGGATGCTGTGGACCGAATACATGGGCGTTGACATCATCCGTGGAGGATTCGAGACATGGGAGGACCGCGACAAGAACAGCGGCGACCTCATGAATATGCTGAAGGAAGGTATGCCGGTCTACAAGAATTATAATCTGAGCGTCATGCTTAACGTGGATCCGCCAGTTCCAAAGAGTGATGACTGGATGCTGCCGTATGACCAGCTTCTCGCCAAGAGGATTGCTTTCGTGGAGAATGCTGCAAGGACATATCCAGAGGTGAAATACTGGGAGCTTGGCAATGAACCGGACATTGATTTCTATAAAGGGCCGAAGGAGCAATACGCTGCGGATTTCGTCAAGCTCTACCAGGCGATCAAGCGTGGCAACAAGAACACTGTCGTGATGAACGGCGGTTTCGCCTATGACCGAAACAACATACTAACCATATTGAAGAATATTCCGGATGATTCGATCGACATCATTGCATATCACGGGCATGGTCCCGGTGCGAACGCCGAGCGCAGTGCCTATACGATCAACCGCCAGCTTGCCGATGCAACAGGTCATGCCGACAAACTACTCACTGAAACCGAATCCGGAATGGACGCGAGGACCTACGAGCAGGAAGAGGCGCAAGCCGCCACTGTGATCCAGAAGATAGCCTATGCACAGTCCCGCAAGGAGCCGCTCTTCATGTTCTTCCGTCTTGCCTTCGAACACCCGGCCGAATACAATATGACCAGGTTCGAGGACAGGCGCCAGCCGCGTCCATGCATACTTTCCTACAGGGCGCTTGTTGAGACACTGAGGGGATGCGCGTTTTCACACGCCATTGATTTCGGCAGAGAAGGTGCGGAATCCTATGCGTTCAGCGAACCAGGCACAGGCAGACGCGCTGCGGTGTTCTGGGTGAACAGCAAGATCTCATATGGGATTTTCCTCAAGGCCGGAACTGCGGCTGGAAAGATATCTAACGCGAAGATAGTCGACATGTACGGCAACTCCAAGGATGGCTCTGTCCTTTCCGACGGCAGGATAAGGCTGGAAATCGATAATTTCCCGAAGTTCGTGACCTGGACGAGTGCAGAACCGGATTTCAAGGCGATGCGCGGCCATTCGGATCTCGAACTTGAGCCTGCAATAGAAATTCCTGTCGGCGGAAGCGCCGAGACTACGATGATCCTGCATAATTCCGGAACAACATCAATACAGCCAGAGATTCGCTGGGAAATGGAGAGCAATCAGCCGGTCGCGGTCTCGATGAAGCAGGATGCAGCGGCACTCGGAGCGGGGGAGGAGCGGAAGCAGACCGCGACATTGTCGCTGGACAAATGGACCGAGGACAACGACTGGCCGAAGGAGTGGCACGTGTTCACATTTGTGAAACCAGAAGTGGACCTTTCAACATTCACATCTGTTCCCGAGACTCTTCCCGGGGAGAAAGGCATCGTCAACGGTACCAGCGCATTCTTCATAAACAACAAGATCGATCTTGCGAAGATCGGAGGAGGCTATCGCGAAAAGGCGGTGGCAGTTCTATTCGCGGAATATGATTCTGATTCGGACAAGAAGGTGAAGGTGGGAGGAGCCGCGGACTACTGGATGGACTGGTATGTGAATGGAAAACGGGTCTATGACACCCTCAATGCCGGGAATGGCGCAGGATATTATGTGCATAGCCACAGGATCGAGATTCCACTCAGGAAGGGGAAGAACCTGATCGCGATCAAAGTGCTTTCAGGTTCGCAGGGTTGGTGCATCGTCGCCGGCGGTCCGAAAGATCTGCAGAAGGCGCTCGGAGGAAAGTCCGACAAGGTGAAGTTCTCACTTTTCAGCAGGAAGGACAAGATCGCCGAGGAGTCGATGGCGCTCAAGTTCATCCATCCAGTTGCGGCGCTTGCAGGCGGATTCCAGGCGATGAACGACAAGCTGATGTCGAGGGAGGAACCTACAGGCATCCTCGGAGCGGATTCGATCCAGAATCTTTTCTTCAAGGAACCGGACACGAACAAGTGGTGGAAAGGCGAACGCGATCTTTCAGCGACGGTCTGGCTGAGGCAGGATTCGGGGAACCTGCTGGTGGCAGTCGAGGTTGAGGACGACACGCACGTGCCGGCAAAGGGCGCCGATGATCTGTTCAAGAGCGATTCGCTTGAGATAGCTGTATCAGGAGGAACTCTTGCCAAACCTCTGTATTTTGCCATTGGTGAAGTTGACGGCAAGGCAATTGCAGTTTCACTCGATGGTGGTGCATCACCGAAGGCGAAGATGAGCCGCTCCGGAAGCCATACCTGCTATTACATTGAGATCCCCTGGACAAAGCTTGTAGGCGCAAAGGAAGGATTCGTAAATGCCAGGATCAACGACAACGATGCAGGATATCTTAAGCAGCATGCCGTCTGGAAACCTGACTATGAAAATCCGGCAGCGCCTTCAAAATGGTATCGGGTGATGATGCCGTGAAGAGAAGATCGGATGGTTGAAAACCTTTGAATTAGAATGGTTTTGACGCGAAGCGTCTTTCGGAGTGCGCTGTGTCAGCAGCGCTTTAGAATGAAATAACAAAGCGGCGCTTATACGCCGCACTCCAAAAGATTGCTATGCAATCATAATAAATATAGAAACTGGAGCTTACATGAATTTAAAAAGTATGTGGACGTTATGCTTTTCGATTTGCCTGACATCTGTTTTAGCCAGTGCCCAGGAACAGACAGCGAATAATTCCCAATCTGAAATCCCTTCCGGAAAGATTGTCTGGAGGATCGGAGTTCCGGACAACCAGAGCAGTGAATTCGGCGACTTTAAGAAAGGGCCGGAGGAAGTAAGGATTGCTTCTCTGGGACTTGGAGCGATGATGGAATCATGTCCCCAGATCTCAAAGGGGCTCAAGCTCACATCAAATCCTAGCATGGACATAATTTATCCCTTGGACAATGTGCCAAAGAATGGCGTGCTGTTCAGCGTGAAGATCATTGGCGCGGAGAAGAGCGGTGCCCAGATGGCGGTGTTCTCCAACGGAACAATGGCAGGGCTGATCCAAATATGGGGTGTGTCGGGAACAAATTCCCTCTATTCCTGGAGGAAGACGTATCGCCTCTATATTCCTGCGGAAATGCTGAAGCAGGGGGAGAATGTCCTGCGACTTGCCACAATCCGACCGATGTGGTGCGACAAGCCTAATTCCGACCACTTGTTCTGGTGGCAGTGGGACTACCTGAAGCTTGAAGCCTTGGACAAGCCGGTTGCTGAACCCTGGCACGGTTCAATGGCATATCTAGGGACAACTGTAAAGATGAGTGAGCATGGGTTCGATATCAACGATGACACCATTTGCCTTGCGGATTTCGCACTTCGCTGGCTTGGTATTGCATACAGCGGGAACACCATCCGCGCGGATTTCTGGTGGGACGTGAAGTCCGCCCAGCCGAAACGCCTGGAGTACCTGAAAAAGCTTGCCGACATGAACATGAGCGTAGTTGTCGACAACATAAGCGGCGGTCACTTCAGGAATGATCCGGATGGCAACATGCCGCAGCGGATGAAGGACGACATGAAAAGTTTTCTTGAGCAATATGGCAAGTATATCCAGTTTTATGAACTTGGAAATGAACCTTGCATGTTCGGAAACAAGGATGGGGGAGGATACAAGGAATATCTGTCACTCGCAAAGTATTTGAACGAAATTAAGCCTGCGCATATGAAATTGACGGCTCCCGGCTGGGCCTATGGCGGAGGGAAGGGTGGGCTTCCTCTGAACTGGGATGCTGATGTCAACAACCGCCGCGAGATCGAGAAGCTCTGTGAACTCACAAACGGACATTCCTATGGATTTTCGTATTCCGACAACAGGGGAGGAAGCTTTGTCGAAAACCTGGAAACTTACCAGGGCACTCAGGACGGCTGGGCGAAACCTTATCTTAACACTGAGACCGGAACCAACAACTGGCATTCCGAGGAGAACGGACCGCGCATTCCTTCGACCCAGCCGAAGATACAGTCTTTTGACCGGATCATGCGGGCTCATGTGGCGGTCGTGGACCGTACGATGCAGCATGCGCTGATCTTCGGGGAATACGGTATGCTTGCGGAGCGAAAGGGGAACTGGGCCAATCTTGAGGATCTAGCGGTGAATACTCCGCCTGACGGGGAAGGGAAGGACAGCCGCCTCAAGGTCTTCCGCCGTCTTGCACTCGCTTACGCCACGCATGGCGCACCGCTCGCATACAAGGTATTGAATGCGCAGGACAATCAGAGCAAAATGCTCTACTTCCGTGCTGTCGATACATCGAAGATAACTCCTCTTGAAGGAAGTGGCGCGACATCAAAGAAGGTGCTTCTGAATTTCGTCAATTTCGAGAACAGTCCGGCAACGCTGAAGGTTCATGTCGATATGCCTCAGAAGTCTGAATATGCCGGCGAGCGTTTCGGTCCGGCTAATATTTTCAAGGATGCCAGGAGCGAGGTCAAGCTGGACGCGAAGAACGGCCTCGACATAGAGGAGAAACTAGGTCCCGGTGAATCTGTGCAGTATATCCTGGAACCGGTTAATACGAAATAAGCCACGGGACAGGCAGAACACACAGAAGATAAAATAAACTCAGAAAGGACTATTAAAGATGAAAAGGATAGCGGGCATTTTTTGTGTTATCGTGATGGCGATCTTTTTTTCGGTACCGTTATTTTCCGCGGAGACTGGTTCCCAGCCGTACGCTCAGCCCTCTTTCCGTGCAGAGGATTTTGTCGAGTCGCTCGGTCTTGGCGCATCGCCATTTGACCGGTATATCGCGGAAGGCAGGTGGAAAGGTGCCGGCACGAAATATCCTCCGGAATATTTCTTCGACCTTGGCATCCGGTACTATCGTGCAGGCTTCAGGAACGACCTCGTAAACAAGAAACAGCCCGAGCTTGTCAAGGAATGGTGGATCAAGACCGGTGCACGTCCGATGCTGATGATCGGCGATTTCCATAAGTTCAACTTCAAGGGCGATTTCGGTCCGATGTTCGAACTGCTCAAGCAATACGAAAAACGCAGCATTGCCGAATTTGAGGGGCAGAATGAGCTTAACAACAAGTTTCCGCCCCAGGATCTCAACATGAAATACAAGGATCTGACCGATGAACCTGCCGGATCGCAGTACATGAGGGATCTCCGCGAAGTGCTAAAGGCCGATCCTTTCACGAAGGATATCCCGGTCATCTGCTACACCTCCATTTTCAGTGACTATATGCTGGCGCGGCCGTGCGATGCATTCGATTTCGCGAACATGCATTCCTATCAGGGGGCGAGGGTTCCTTCCTCGTCGCTACTCATGAACATGACCCGCTTCAACAATATCTATCCGGCAGGAACCACCATCAAGCCGTTCGTTCCGACGGAATGCGGCTACAACGTCGAAGAGGATATCGCGAACCACCAGGGATACAACGGTTCGCGCCGCGCCCAGGCGTACAACATCCCCATGCTCTATGCGGAGTATTTCCGCCACGGCATAAGGCGTACCTATCTCTTCGCACTGCACAACGCCGACGGATACGGATTGCTGGAATCAGATCAGGAGACCAGGCGTCCGAGCTGGTATGCCGTCCAGTCCTTCGTCGCTTTGATAAAGGATGCGAAATGGAACAGCGAAAAATGCGAGTGGGAAGGTGGACGTTCCTTCGAGCCGCGCGCTTTGCGCTTCAAGATTGAGAACGCTCCGGAAAGCGTCCATACGCTTACATTGCATAAGGAGAATGGCGACTGGCTTCTGATGATCTGGAACGAAGTTGAGAACTTCCAGAACGGAAAGAATGTTAAGAATGCACCGGTTCCTGTCAATCTTGTCTTTGGTCCCGGAACTCCTGTCGAATGCATGGAAGCATATGCCCAGGGGGATATACCCGAAGATGTCTATGCCAATCCTGATGATGCAAGGAAAGGTGCGTTTGCAAAACTCCAATCGGCGCCACAGGTGAAGGATGGGAGGATGACAGTGAACGTACCGGCGGCGGTCATGATCCTTCGCCTTCGTCCGGTGGGAAAGTCGGACGCTTCTCCCGCACCGCTGGCACCGCTGAAAGTGGAGGGAACAGCGACCGAAAGCGTTGTTAATGTGAAGGTTGCCCTCCCGGAACCGCATAATGCCGACACAGTGCTTCTTTTCCGCAACGACATGCAGGTTGCGGCGCTTCCTGCCGCAGCGGAAGTTTCATTTACAGACAAGTCAGCCTGGATAAGGCCGGGCCTTGGTTATCGTTACTCTGCGCAGACCCTGTCTCCCGACGGAAAAATGTCTAAAAAGATCGAAGGAGTGATCGTCACCCCTGACAAAAGGCCCGATCTTGTGGTAGGCAATTTTGGACCCGATTTGCCGGAGGGCGCCGTTATCAAGCCTGGAGACAAGGTAACTTTCAAAGGTTCGGTGAAAAACATTGGAGATGGCGCGACCCCGAATCCTACTCCGGCGAACGTCGGAATGTGGAACAGCTCCGTTGCGATAACTTTCAGCGTGGACGGCAAGGTTATAAGCTGGGGCGGTGATGGCGGTCAGGAACCGCTCCTGCCCGGACAGGAAAAAACTTCCGTTGCGAAGGGTGGACCCAAGGGGCACCAGTGGACTGCCGAGGAAGGTACGCATATGGTCCGTGCTTACGCCGACGACATCAACCGCATCAGCGACGAACGCGACAAGATGAACAACTGGGCAACACGCAGCCTCACTGTCGGCAATTATCCTGGGAAGTTGTATGTCGAATCGCGCCCAGCTCCAGGTGTTCTCGATCTTTCGGCAGAAGGAACAGAGGACTGGGTGTCATTCGGTTCATGGAAGGACAAGGGAGTTTCACCAAGAAAAAAAGGTGCGAACCTGATTGGTGCGGTCGAACAGGTCGGGCAGGGACACATTGATCTTACAGGCGGTTGTCCGATTGGAATGTCATGGACTGGTGGAGATGGGAAGGATTCCGATAAGAACAACCATATGGGGCTCTGGGGCAATTGCGTAGGCAATGGATTTACATTCACCGTTCCTGCTGGACGTGAAGAGAGGATTTTGCGCGTGTATGTGTCGGCGATCGAAGGCGGACGCTGTGAATTCAACGCATCATTGTCAGACAATTCCGCACCTGCTGTCACTGATGGCTACTGGAACGGCAACCGTTCGAACGCCTGGTCTCCTGTCCCGAGTGGTTTCTCCGCAGTTTTCGAGGTGCGTTACCGTTCCGAGAAGGATGGGCAGACCCTCAAGGTGCAATGGAAGCTTGCCGAGGAGCCGAACAAGTTCAGGGCGCAGGTCCGGATGCAGGCTGCAACGCTGTCCCGAGTGAATTCTGGTGCTGCAAAGTAATAACAGAAATGATATAGTATTTATCTTTCAATAGTTTCCGGCATAGAAAGAAAAATACAGGAGACATGACTATGAATTCCGTGACTTGGGATGCAAAATCATTCATAATCGACGGGAAGCGGGATTTCCTGCGGTCCGGAGAGTTCCATTATTTCAGAGTTCCGTTCAAGGACTGGAAACGCCGCCTTGAGCTTTTCAAGAAGGCCGGTGGCAACTGCGTGGCGACCTATGTGCCGTGGTGCCTGCATGAGCCGGAGGAGGGGCTTATACTATTCGGAGACCGAGATGAACGCGATGTGGAAACTTTTTTCGAGATGTGCAGGGATGCCGGGCTTTACGTTCAGTGCCGTCCTGGCCCTTACGTCTATTCCGAATTATACTGCCATGGGCTTCCCAAGTGGCTCTGTGAAAACTACCATGAGCTTCTTGCGCGTAATGCGAAGGGAGAGATCTTCCAATACCAGTCGATATCGTATCTGCATCCTAGGTTCCTTGCGAAAGTCGCAGAATGGTTCGATCATGTAGTCCCTATAATCAACGAGTTCTCTTTGGACAATGGCGGACCAGTCGCGCTCGTACAGGTTGACAATGAACTCATGGGGATACACGACTGGTTCGGAAGCCTCGACTACAACCGCGTGTCCATGGGGATCGGGGTGCGCAACGGTCGATTCACTAATTTCCTGAAGAAACGTTATGGGACAATAGGAAGACTTAACAAGGCATATTCTGCGAACTTCGCAGATTTCCACAAGGTCGTGCCGCTTCCAGAGGTATCGCAGAAGACCGTCGAGGACAGGCGTCGCGTGAAGGATTACCAGGATTTCTACTTCAGCTCATGTGCGGAATATATCAGCACGCTGATCTCGATGCTCAGGGACCGCGGAGTCAAACTCCCTATCACGCACAACAGCGGCAATCCTTCGATGAACTCGTATTTTCATGAGACGATTGAAAGGGTCGGAGCAAAGGAATTCATCCTTGGGAGCGACCATTATTACAATCTCTCGCAGGACTGGGACCAGAACAATCCGACCCCGAAATATGCTGGGAAATGCTTCTATTCAAACGAAATGCTGAGACTCTATGGACTGCCTCCTACGGTCTTCGAACTTCCCGGTGGAAGCCAGGCAAACTGGCCACCGCCGCTCCCGGAGGATCTGCGCTGCTGCTACATGCTCAATACCGCATTCGGCATGAAAGGATTCAATTACTACATCTATACCGGCGGACCTGACAATCCTCTCGAAATTAGTTATAAGAACAGCTATGACTATGACGCATTCGTGTCGGGTACCGGGAAGGTCAATTCCTCCTTTAAAATCATGGAGAAATTCCATGGATTCCTGGAAGACAACCGCTGGCTCGCGAATGCAGATCTTGTCTCAGACTTCAATATCGGCTTTGACTGGGAACAGTCTCGCTGCAACCATTATTTCTCTAACCGTGGAGATTTTCTATTTGGCAGCAACGACGCCTGGCAGTTCATATGCAAGGGCATCATGCTGACGGCGCTTAATAATTCTTTCACTCCATCGTTCGCAGACCTTTATTCTGATTCTATACTGAAGGAAACTGCAAAGCCCCTGTTTGTTCCGACATCTGTCTGCATGCCTGAACAAGTACAGAAACGTCTGGTAAAATTCGTGAAGGCCGGAGGAAAACTGATCATTGCTCCGGTGATTCCATATCTCGATGAGAACTTCAATCCATGCAATATCCTTTCCAGATTCCTTGGTGGTGCGAAATCCGCAAAGGGGAACGGCCCGAGGGAAATTGTTACCGCCTTCAAGATCGGAGAAGTACTTATGCGTGACAAATACTTCGTGTTTACCAATCTGCCTAAGAACGCCAAAATCATAGCCGGTGCAAAAGACAAGGATGCCGTTGTCGGATTCAAACTCGGGATCGGGAAGGGCAGTGTGACTGCACTCGGTTACCACTGGAACCACACATATCACGAGCACAGCAAGGTCTTCTGCCATCTGCTCGGACTGGCGGGAGCCAGGAATACTGCGGTGAAATGCGACAATCCGAATATCTGGGCGGTTGTCCGGTCAGATGGAAAGAGGTCAATGCTCTTCGTTATGAACCTTTTCGCATCTCCGCAGAAGGCGAAGGTGGAGATCCGGGGGAGAGCCGGGAAAGTGAAGTCTTTCAGATTAAAACCTATGGAAGTTGCCACGGTCCATATCTAGGGATTTAACTGCGATTATGTGGAGTGCGGTAGCGAAGTGTAACGTAGATACCGCTTTTCTCCTGCGAAGCTAGCTTCGCAGGGAACAAGGCTGAATCTTCGCAAAGCCTTCGCTTCAGCACTCCAAGGTCAGGCTGAAGCGCCTGACAAAAAATAAAAGGCAATAAGGCGGATCTTACAGGAAGCAGATACGTGAGATGCACTGGTCGAAGCTTTCCTTTCCGCTTATGATGTCGATCTCGACCCGCATGAAATAGACTGGGATATCGCGGCGGTCGAGGCGCGGCATTCGTACGGCATCCTTCTCGGTTGTTACGATATAAGATGCCCCGGCACGCTTGGATGCATTGATGAAATTGATTATCTCCTGCTGGCGGAACCTGTGGTGGTCGGCAAAACGCTCGTGGTGGACGATATGCGCTCCGAGTTTCTCCAGGAATTCCTCGAAGCTTTCGGGACATGCAATACCGCTCAGTGCGGAAATCTTCTTCCCTTTCAGATGTTCAAGCCCGATGCGAGCATCCTTTGTGAATACATCCTCGAGATATTTTGGCTTATGGCAGCACTCTATTATTTCAGCACGCCTGTTGTGCTTGCGCAGGAAATCCTTCAGGTGGCGTATATGCTTCCCTCCATTCGACTTGGTGAGGAATATGTAGTCGGCACGGCGGATGTTCTTGATGGGTTCGCGGAGGAGCCCGCGCGGCAGGATGTGATGGTTGCTGAAGGGCAGGGTGGAGTCGACGAGAACGATGTTCAGCCTTGGTTTGAGGTCAAGATATTGGAATCCGTCGTCGAGGATGAGCGTGTCGGCCTCATATTCGGATATGGCGAAGAGACCGGATTTGACGCGGTCCTTGTCGACCAGCACTATCACGTCCTTGAGGTTCGATGCGAGCATGTATGGTTCATCGCCAGCCATTGTTGAATTAAGCAGCAGGTTTCTGCCGTCGGAGACTACACGTGGGGGGACTTCTTTCCTCTTTGAGGAGAATTTCTCCTTCATCTTTTCGATGAATGATCTGTCCTTGCTTCGGTATCCGCGGCTCAGAACAGCGACCTTCCTTCCCTTCTGGCTCAGTGTTCTTGCGAATACCTCCACAACAGGAGTCTTCCCTGTCCCGCCGCAGGTGAGGTTGCCGATGCTGACAACGAGGCAACCAAGGGCTCTCGGCCTGAAGACGCGCTTGTCGTAGAGCCACTGCCTGAACCTTACAGCCCTGTAGTAGAGCCTGGACAATGCGAAAAGGAACATCCTCATGCCGATGTCAAGGCGCGCATGATGTCTCTCATCGATGATCTCGATGAAGTATTGCAATACATTTTCATTTAGTTCGCGGATTGTCATATATGAACCGTCGCTTTATTTAGAACACATAAGATACTTCAATTTCAGTTAAATTTCACATTCCATAGGGATTTTTAACCGTGAATGCTTGCAAGAACGGTTTGAGGACATATCTGTATGCCTATTCCCAAAGAAAACTCCACTGAAATGGGCGGTTAGCACAGTTGGTTAGTGCGTCTCGTTTACACCGAGAAGGTCGGGGGTTCGAGTCCCTCATCGCCCACCATGCTTCGCCTAGGAGGCTACGCATGGCACGGCCATGTTGATGGAAATAGATTGAACGGTATTAAATTCAAATGAAGAAGCATGCCCTGCGTAGTTTCTCAACGGAGCACGGGCAGCAAGGCGAAAAGCTGATGTTCTATGTCTACATAATCAGAAGTTCATCCCATCCTCATCAGATATACGTTGGATTCACTGAAGACTTGAAATCCAGATTGCATTCACACAACAAGGGTGATTGTTCTCACACATCCAAATACATTCCTTGGGAACTGCAATTCTATTGTGCATTCAATAAAAAGAAAAAAGCTCTTGAATTCGAAACATACCTCAAATCCCATTCCGGGAAAGCCTTCTCTACAAAACATCTTCTTTAACCCCCCTCCCTTCCCACGCCGGATATTTTCTTCCCCTCGCAATTTGATTTATCCATTCTGCATAGCTATACTTGCCGACTGAACTTCACTATAGCGAAAGGAAAAGAAGATGTTTAAGAAACTGTTCATGCTTTTCTGCGTTGCAGCCGTATTCATGTCTGCCAATTTCTCTTATTCTGGTGACAGCGAGGCCCTGCCTGTCAAGATCAAGCCTGATGACGCGAAGATCCGCTACATCGGACGTTTTGATACGAGACAGGCGAATCCCCGCTGCACATGGCCAGGATCCTCGATCCTCGTTAAATTCAACGGCACAGCCATAAATGTCCTGCTTGCCGACTCCAGCAAGGGTGACCAGAACAAGAACGGCGGCCTCAGCACCGACTACATCAATGCTATAATCGACAACGGGCAGCCGATGGTGTTCCCTATCGTGAAGGACCAGTCAGTTTACCGCGTCGGTGACAAGCTTCCCGCAGGCGACCATACTCTTCTCCTCTTCAAGAGGACAGAATGCAATGCCGGTGTCGTCGAGTTCAAGGGACTTGAAATTTCGGAGGGCGGCAAGCTCCTCGATCCACCTCCACCTGCCACACGCAAAATAGAATTCATCGGCGACTCGATAACCTGTGGATATGGGAATGAGGCCGAGAACGAAAAGCAGCATTTCTGTCCCCAGACAGAGAACAACTATCTGGCATATGGGGCCATCACCGCACGCCACTTCGGTGCAGATTATTTCTGCATGGCATGGTCAGGCATCGGAGCATATACGAGCCGTGGCGACACCAAGAACACCGTTGCGGCACGGTATGACAAGATCCTCCCATGGGATCCCAGCAGCAAATGGGATTTCAAGAAGTGGACTCCGAATGTCGTGGTAGTGAACATTGGCACGAACGACTTCTATAAGAAGGATGAAGATCCCGGAGAAAACTACATCAATTGCTATGCAGACATCCTCAAGACAGTCCGGGCCAATTATCCAGACGCACAGATATTCTGCGTCCTCGGCCCGATGATGTGGGGAGACGGCCTTAAGAAGAACCGTGAATCCATCCAGACCGCAATGGGCAAGTTGAACGACAGCAAGATCTACTTTGTCGAGTTAGGCACACAGAACAAGGACAAGAACGGACTTGGCGCTGACTGGCATCCGAGCCTCAAGACACATGCCGCGATGGCGGATATCTTGATTAAGGCCATAGAGGAGAAGACTGGTTGGAAGGCCGAAGGCAAATAATCCTGTAGTTCAGTCAGCGGAGGTATCCTAAATGCTGCAGCTGGCGATCATCCTGTTTTCTTTTTTTGCGGTTTTCGCAGTTGCCGGCGTTTTGCTTCCTACAGCGGGAATCCATGTAGAGCTCTTTTCCAATCCCCTCCTTATTGTTCTGGGAGCGGCGATTGCGATCCTGACAATGATCTGCTGCTTCAGGACGAGGCCCACGCTCAGAAAGACTGGATTTTATGCGGCCCACTTTGGCGCCGTTCTCCTTCTCTCAGGAGGTTTCCTCGGACATGTACTCGGGAAAAGGACGGAATTCATAGTTTCCTGCGCTCCTGGGAATTCCTTCAATGAACTGCCGATGAGGGACGGTACGAGGATCAAGCTTGATTTCAACTGCCGGGTGACAGGCTTCAGGATAGAATTTTATGATCCCGCGTATGACCTGTTCCAGGATCAAAGGATCTTGGCTGGAAACTACGTTCCTGAAAAAACATTTGATACTTCCGGCAGGGACAAGATCGAGCTCGGAGAACTTGGAACCCTGAATATCTCCGCGCTGAAAGATGCACAGTCCGGCGCATGGCGCACTCATCATGTCCTGGGCAACGGCTGGATCCTGCTGAAAAGGGAACAAACGCCGAAAAGCTATTGCGCCACCGTCGAGGTGTCCAGCGATGGGAAAAACGCATCATATGATCTTCGGGTAAACCATCCTCTCCGCATAAAGGGTTGGAGGCTCTTCCTTTCAGACTATGATCATGAATCCATGCAATATATCGTTGTCGGTGCGAGCAAGGATCCCGGTCATGCCGTCGCGATGAGCGGAATCTGGCTTCTGATGGCGGGTACTTTTTTGCTTTGTTTCCGCAGGGGCAGAACTGGAGATTCCACTGGGGAGGTAAAGTAGCTGATGGACTGGTTGCATATGCATATTGGCATGATCATACTGATAGCGGTCCTGCTATATTCAGCAGGATTCGCTCTGGCCGTTGCAGGAAAGAAAAACCTTCCATTTTTATTTTTCATTGCCGGATGGACAGTCAATCTTGCGATATTCGCAGTGAACTGGATTTATGCAGGTGAACCGCCTTTCGGGAACATGTACCATGTCCTGGTATTCCTAGGGCTCTGCTTCATGCCGGCATATTTCATTTTGCGCAGAGTGCACAGCCTTAAAACCGGACCTGCATACTTCATGGTAGCTTCTGTAATCCCTCTGATTGGAGCGATTTTCATGGGAAATGATCTCCACTGGCAACGGGTTCCGGCACTGCAGTCTAATTGGTTCGTGCCTCATGTGACAGCCTACATGATCTCATACGCCCTTGCAGCAATCGCATTCCTTGTCATGGCAGTAAGGCGTTTACGGATGATCTTCATTAAGGAAATTTCGGCGGACAACGCTGAGGATTCATGGCGGATACTCAGGCTGGCGTTCCCATTCATGACATTTGGAATGCTTTCCGGCGCTTTATGGGCGGATGATGCCTGGGGCACATATTGGTCGTGGGATCCAAAGGAGACATGGTCTCTTATAACATGGATGCTCTATCTCGCGTTCCTGCACTGCCAGATCTCCAGCCGCTTGAGGAAGTTTGCCGACATACCGCATCTGTTCGCTTTCATGGCCCTGCTGACGACATTCATTCTCGTTAACATTCTGCCAAAACTCGCGAGCGCATTTCATAGCTATGCATGACCGTTCTTCAGGAACTCATAGGTGTTCTTCCAGGTCTTCGTCTCTCCAGGATTGATGGCCAAACAGGCGAAAACTTCAGGGCATATGGCGGACTGGTCGGCATAGATCGCAAAACGTGAGACATCGAAATTTCCTGTTGTCCTGACGGACTGGCCGCTGGATTTGTGCCTGAGAGTGAATGCGTTCTCATCCGCTGTAACAGACCTGTCAAGCCGGTAGAAGTATGGCTTGCTTATTTTTTCGGCGAGGTGGAACTGTCCGGCTTCCTCTCTCAGCCATTTTGGCGTAGGTCCGATTGCCTGGAAGGAATGGTTGATCGAGTAGGCCCCATCTATGCCATCGGAGCCGAAGCTGAACCAGTTGTGGTTGTAATGTTCGGCCTTTATCACATGGGAGCCGATGTTTTTAAGGGAGTATGATATTTCAAGGACGGATTTTTCCGGATGCACTATGATATTCTTGCAGTATTCATAACCCCAGCCGTTCTGAATCCGGCATATCTGCTTGAGATCGACTTCATTCTTTTTTTCACGAATGACTACGGGAGCTATCTTCCTTATGGGGTATTTATTGTAGAACAGGTATATGGCCTCATCAGGTCGGACAAGTTCTCCCACTCCAATCTTAAGGAAAGTTCCACCTGGCTTTGCCTCGTCATATCCAGGCGGTGAATATGGAGCCTGGATATTGAATTCATCGATCAGGCCTTCACGCGTGCAGTGTTCCACTCCGTCGACGCTGATGCTTGTTATGGCACCGAGAGTGTCGAACCGGGGCCCGTATTCATCCATGCACTCGGTCATCGGCATGTTCACGGTCACGTTGAAAGCTGGAGATCCCATTCTAACGATCATTGTCATTTCCTCTTCATGGTATAGATGCCGGGAGGGACATTCCTGAAAGAGCCATCCTTTGTCCGGCGGAATACGCTGCCGTCAGTCTCCTCCTTGATCTCGACGGTTTTGTTCCACTGTCCGGAAAGCTGGAAGCGGGGATATGCCCCTTGGCCCTTCAGATCCGGCACTATCAGCAGATCCTCCGATTTCATTATCGCAAGATCTCCGGGGAACGGGATGAAGGCGCTGCGTCCGCCTTTTTCCCTGAGCAGTTTCACCATGTATTTGTTCTTTGCAGAGGAGTTGGGCCTCCTCAGGGATGTCATGAATCCCGCGGCGGCGGAGAAGTTCGGT
Source organism: uncultured Victivallis sp. (assembly GCA_964600895.1). GTDB lineage: Bacteria > Verrucomicrobiota > Lentisphaeria > Victivallales > GWF2-50-93 > GWF2-50-93. Next base: position 24,516 of record CAZRKP010000031.1, on the reverse strand, counting down.
CCCTGATCGAGAACGATACGCTTGCCCGGATACTGGTTCAATTTCAACAGATAGTCGCGCGGTCCCATGCCATCGATCGCCCTTACCGGGTTATGGTTGATGGAAACAAGGTCGTTCGCTGCGTCGAATGTTGTCCCTTCACCGAAGACAATGGCCTCCGGATCGAGTTCCTTGACATAGGAGGCTATCTCATCCAGGAATTTGATCGCCATCCTGTTGGTATCGCCAGGATAGTTCATGAAATCACGTTTTCTGAAGTCAGGCGGGAATGCCCATCCGAGGCAGTCGAGGAAGAAACCCTTGATGCCGCATTCCTTCATGTAGAAGCGGATCCATTTCTTCGTGTATTCGATGTAGCCCGGATGTCCGGGGTTGATGTGGCAGAGATGAGGCGTCTCTTCCGTGCCCCATGATGCGCAGTACCTGCCGTCTATTCCCCTTATGAACCAGTCGTCGCAGATGTCGGGTCCGCCCCTGTGCATGAGACCACTGTGGCTCATCCAGACCAGCATCGGCACGCCATTGCCCGTTATTCTTTTGCACATGTTCCTGAAATCGTCGATAGTGCCGTGGTTTGGATCCGGCTCATAACCGAGCGGGGTCGTGCCGCTCCTGATCGGGCGGTTAGTTACAAGGCTGTAGCTGATTCCAGTGAATTCACCTTTTGCAAGCTCCTTTTCCCAGTGATCCGCCTGTTCAGTCCATGTCGGCTGGTTGTTCCAGGCAAGTCCACCGCCCCACAAAGTCCTGTAGACCCAGTCCGGGGTCTCCCTGTAGAAGAATTTCACATAGTCGGACATGAAGCTCCACATCTCATCGGAAGTGCGTCCATAGTAGATCTTTATTTCCGGTACGCTTATCGCTTCACCGAGTCCGAACTGCGAGTGAAGGGTGAAGTCATATGCGACGCCTCTTCCGGCATCAGTGATGTTGAGGATGTAGCCAAGTGCTGGGCGACGGCATGTGATCGCGATCCAGTGTCCAGTCCTGGCGTTATAGAAGACACCGCCATGGATGACCATTACGCCGGGATAGATCCTGCGCCATACGTTCCGCATGAAATTCTTGCATTTCTCAGGAGTGTCGTGTTCGTAGCCGACATGTCCGTATTCGTCAGAGGGACCGGAGGAGTGCGACGAGGGGAAGATCATCCTCGTGTCATCGCCCCAGAACTTCCAATTCCAGGATGGCAGCGTGAAGCTGTCGACATAGAGCGGTGCTTCGATCACCGGTCCGCCGGGACCGGGGCAGGGGAGATCGGTCTGTTCCGCCTGTTCCCTGCGGATATGGTAGTGTACGCCGAAGCATTTGTGTTTCATATATCTCCGGGTTCCCATTGAACGGTGCACGACAAGCCCCCAGCCGGAGAAGTGGTCGACGAAGGATTCCCCCTTCATCCGGAAATCCGAGCAGTCCTTGTTGCCGAACCTGTCGTTGGGGCTTGATCTGAGCTTGAGGGGGTGTCCGTTCACCTTCAGTTCGCCGGGACTTGGATTTTCGGTGTCCAGAAGTTCTTTTCCGTAAAGCTTCAGGGATTCCACGGCTCCATTCTTTCCGCAGGAAAATATCAGATCGTCTTTCATGGGGTCTCCTTGTAAAAGCAAAAAATCTTTTTTTGTACGCTTGACTATGTTATCATTACAGTTAATATAATTACAGAAATCAATAATGCAATAGTGTAACATTATGATTTATACGAAAAATTCAGGCATGCCGGGACGTCCCGCCGACAGGCGGAACGAGATACTTGATTTCATACATGGCAACATCGTTTCCGGCAGGTACAAGCCCGGCTCGCGCCTCCCGATCCGCAGGCACCTGCAGAAGAAATTCAACTCCAGCATGGCAACAGTACAGCAGGCGATTTACAGGCTTGTCGCGGAAGGATTCGTAGAGTCGAGAGGTATCGACGGAACTTTCGTCTCCTCCAGTCCGCCGCATCTCAACCAGTATGCCGTGGTCATTTCAGCATCCTGCATCGACGGCACTGTTCCTTTGTTCTGGAAGACGATGGTTGACGCTTTTTCCGAGATAGGGCAAGGGCCCGGCAAAAAGATAAAGATATGTTTCTGGCCCACGGAACAGAACCTGACTCCGGACGCAGCTGAGCTGATCCGGAACGCATCTCGGCGCAGTATTGCCGGAATTGTCTTTGTCACTCCTCCGCTCGGATATGAGACCGAGAAGATCCAGCTGATCAACAGTGGAAAAGTTCCGTGCGCGGTGGCTCTGATGAAGGAAGTCGCAGGAAAGTTCAATGCAGGCACGCTGGTGCTGGATGAGACATCATATATAAGGAAGGCCCTTAACCACTTCATAGGTGAAGGGAGGCGGAGGGTAGCTGTCATCGCCAACATGAGATACAACGACTGGTGGGAGAATTTTGATGCCAATGCCGATCAGATGGATATTGAGACAAGGCCGTATTGGAAGATATGCGTCTCCAACGAAGCCCGTGACGGCCTTGTGAACATCACGAACCTCATGATGCAGCTGCCGAAGGACAAGCTGCCGGACGCCCTCCTGATCGCCGATGACAATCTTGCGAAGTTCGCAGATGAAGGACTGGTTGCCTCCGGAAATGCCGCCGTGAAAAAACTGAAGATAATCTGCCACTGCAATTTTCCCTACAAGGTCCACACTCGTCTGCCGATGAAGTTCCTGGGATATGATTCACGGGACATCGCCAGGACATTCATGCGCATACTTGAACGTCAGCAAAAGGGTGAGAAGGCTGTGAAGATAGTCGAGAATGTCGTACCGGTATTCGATGATGAAATAGGAGGAGGATTATGAATAGCAAAACCGATGCAGGATACTGGATGCAGGATGCTGGATTGATTGGAGATAGGACAAAATATCTTAATCTGGCATCCAGGAGCCAGCATCCAGGATCGTTTTTTACCCTTATAGAGCTGCTGGTTGTGATCGCGATCATTGCGATCCTGGCCGCATTGCTACTGCCTGCGCTTAAAAATGCCAGGGAACAGGCCAAGAAGATTGCTTGTGCTGGAAATGTAAAGCAGATTACCCTGGCAGGCATCACTTATGCTGGAGATTACAATGATACTCTTTATCCCATCGGCAAATACAGCTATTTGACGATCGGACAGTTTGCGTATGACAGCACTGAAGGCTTCTATTCCCTTTACGGAGACTATGCCGGCGGCAACCTGAACGCGGGATCTTCCTATTATAACAGCGTAAGGTTCTTCACCTCCCAGGTCTTCATCTGTCCCTCGAATGTCAAGTTCAAGACAAATCCAGGTGATCCCGGGGAATACAACTATGGAACTATCCCTTATATGATGTGTGCCGGATCGGCGTATGACAGGCCTGTGACACTTGGCAAGCTTGCAACCGCATCAAGCAGACTCTTTGCCGAGAAGACTGCCGCGCTCTGGGCCGACAGGTGCAACATGTACAGCGGTGGTAATAATGGTGGACTCCCTTGGACTAACCATAACCATGATGTTTATCCTCCAAAAGGAGGAAACGTCGGATCGTCAGATGGCTCGGTCGTATGGTACTCCTACAGGATAGGCAACGATATCAACAGGGGAATTTCAGGGGAGTATGTCACAAATGGAAGCAATATCGGCACGCACATCGGCATTCCTTCGAATGCATGCTGGCCGCGTTGCGATTCCGATGGCAACCTGACTACGACGCTGAATCCTCTCGGTGGGGCGGTTGCAACAAGTTTTGACACTTACTTCTAATAATGATCGCATGTCATAATAACAATATGGGGAGTGGAAATGAAAAAACTGTGGCTGAGGAATTTCTGGAAGGCGCTGGTTGCATTTGCGATCTTCGCGCCGGGAACGGTGATGGGCGTGCAGACTGAAACAAGAGGAGTTCATGCTGTTCCTGCGACGAAGCAAGTGGTGATAGACGGCAAGCTGGACGACTGGGATCTTTCCGGACAGTATCTACAGTGCTACGACGTCGAGGCGCTCAAGGATGTCTACAGCGGCACTATCGCCTACATGTACGATGAGAACAATCTCTACGTATCTATCCACTGGAAGGATCCTATTCCCATGGGCAATTCGCACGATCCTCGCTTTGCCGCGAATAAAGGCTGGGCTGGCGACTGCATCCAGATGAGGATAAAGACCGACAAGATCTCTCATGTGACCGCCTGGTATTACGCCGCAAAAAATGAACCGGCCATCCAGATTGACTATGGCAAGAGTCTGACTGATCCGTTCGGTGGCGGTTCCAAGATCCTTCTCAGCAGCGATGGTTCGGCGAAGCTGAGCGACGGTGCGGAAATGGCATTCAAGAAGGATGCAGACGGAAAAGGATATGTACAGGAGATTAAGCTTCCATGGAATATTATCGCCGACAAGAAATACAAGGCCGGAGACAAGATGAATATCGGAGTCGAGTTGCTCTGGGGCGAAGCCGACTGGCCTGTGCACCGATATGCCGACAACCTCATGGAAGGCACGAGCAGCCGTGAATTCTTCTGGACCGCCTATAAGAGCTGGGGAGAAGTATATCTCGAAGAGAAAGGTGATTTGAAACTTCCCGAGCCCTCATGGATGAAAGCACTTGCTCCGGAGGAAGCGATGGGTCCGGTCGAGATCTCATATGAGCTTCCAAAGGACTCCAAGGTCACAATGGCAATTGAGAGCAAGGATGGAAAACGCGTCCGCAACCTCATCGCCGCAGCTTCCCGCAAGGCCGGGAAGAACACTGAGAAATGGGATGGACTCGACGATGCCGACAAACCGGTTCCTGCAGGAGAATACAACTTCAAGGGGATCTTCCATGATGGAATACACGTGAATTACGTGATGTCGTTCGCGAATCCCGGAAATCCTACCTGGGACACCTCGGATGGCAGAGGTGCGTTCTATGGTGATCATACTGCACCGCATGCCGCAGCCGCGGCCGGAGATTATGTCGCTCTCGCATGTCCGATGGGCGAAGGCGGAAAATATCTGATCGGCCTGGATCTGAACGGGCAGAGGCTCTGGGGGCTTGCGAACCGCGTGGCGTTTGATGGTGGACGCGCCTCCCTTGCGACTGATGGTAAAATTCTCTGGATTTCAAATGAAGGCAAGGAAGCCACTATCTACCGTGTGGATATTGCAACAGGAAAATATGCGCCCTGGAAGAGGACTATGAAGGACGCCGCAGGCAATGATGCCCAGGTTCTGGATCTGCTTGTTTCAACTTATAAGGTGAAACAGGATGATTCGACAAAGCCCAAGGGGGCAGGCGGCGAAGGCAAGCCGTTCAAGGTGAATATGACGGCAATAGCCCTGAACAAGGGTCAGCTGGCGGTTTGTTTAAACTGCGAGGATATCCTCAAGGTTGTAGATGCCGAGACTGGAGATGTTAAATCCGAAATCAAGGTGAAGAGCCCTGAGGCCGTGACTGCATTCAATGACGGATGGATAGTCCTGGCCGAAGGGAAGCTTGTGAAGGTCGGGGCCGACGGCAAGATTGCGAATTTCGCAGATGGATCGTTTGCGGACGGGTATGGACTTGCGACTGATTCCAAGGGCAATGTTTATCTTTCCGTTCGCGGAAAGGATCAGAATGTCAAAGTATTTTCACCTGATGGAAAGCTGGTCAGGGAAATCGGAAGGAAGGGCGGTCGTCCGTTGAGCGGTGCGTTCATTGCGGACGCGATGCGCAAGCCCGGGCAGATCGCAATTGACAGCAGGAACCGCCTGTGGGTGACAGAAGAGACTATGAATCCAAAACGTACGAGCATATGGGATGCCGACAGTGGAAAGCTGGTCAAGGATCTTGTTGGTACCGCGACATATTCGGGCACAGGAGCGATCAATCCATTTGACTCGACGATGGCGTTTTCGAATGACACCGTATACCGCATCGATCTTGAGAAGGGGACGTATGAACCTGTATATTCCATGGCTGAGTCTGGGGATCCTGCTGACATCTTCCCTCTGCGCCTCCATGACTATGTTACAAGCAAAATGGTCAAACGCGACGGAAAACTTTATGGATATACAGGCGGTTCGGCTCGTGGAGCATCGGAGATCCAGTGCGTCCTCTGGGATGGCAAGGTGTGGAAATCCGTGGCGCATGTGGGTGTTGTGCCAAAAGTCAACAAGCCGGAAGACCTGGTCGGTGAGTGGACGAAATACAAGAACGAGCTTTTTGCCGGCAAGGGCGGACAGATATACGCCTGGGTCGACAAGAACGGTGACGGCCTGGTACAGAAGGAAGAATTAAATTTCAACATGCCTTCAATAGATGGAAAACCTGTTGGTGTTTCCAGTTTCTACTGGGGCCAGCTGCCGGACAACGACGGGACGCTGACTTATCTTGCAAGGAATGAAAATGCGCTGGTCAAGGTTCCAATAACCGGAATCAACGGCGTAGGAGCTCCGATATATGATGTCAATAAACTGCAGATAGTGAAAGCTGATCAGCCTGTAATTGGAAAAGGCAACGGAGAAGGAATGATCATAGGCGGCGCCAATGGCCGTGTCTATCTCAACCAGGATCCTCTCATTGCAGTTGAAAAGGACGGGCACGTGATTGGCGGATATCCTAACAAGCACACATCAGTCCATGGTTCCCATACCGCAAAGGCTTCAAGGCCGGGTTATCTTATAGGACCTTCATCATATCTTGGAGTTGCCGACATTGGCGGAGACGTGGGAGAGGTCTTTGATCTAAATGGAAATCTCGGAGAGAACTATCTCTTCACAAATGACGGGCTCTGGATACAGGCTTTGTTCAAGGATACGCGCGGTGGGTTTGAGATTCCAAGCCAGGCCGTAAAAGGCATGTCCATGGATGCGATTACTGCAGGCGGGGAGAGCTTCGGCGGTAATTTCATCAAGGGTACTGATGGCAAGATCTATTTGACCATAGGAGGAACAGATGCGCGCGTGATGGAAGTCAAGGGACTTGATACGATCAAGCGGTTCACAGGGAAATTTACTTACACGCCGGAGCAGTATGCGGAAGCACAGAAGCTTCTCCAGGAAAAAACTGCACAGGCCGGACAGGCGAAAGTCTACACGGTTGCGAGGGCGAAGGCTCCTGTCGCAATAGACGGCAAGTCTGAAAAATGGCCTGAACTGATGAACGACTCAAAGTCCCTTGTCGAGATACAGGAGAGCAAACAGAAGAAATACGGGCGCGTGCAGGCCTATTATGATTCTGAGAACCTTTACCTCGCATATCGTGTGTATGCTCCCCGTTCGCAGATGAAGAATGTCGGACAGGACTACAGGTTGCTTTTCAAGAGCGGCGACGTGGTCGACATAATGGTCGGAGCTGAGCCTCAGAAGGCAAAAGGTGAAGGGAACACCAGGATTGTCATGACGTTCAAGGACGGCAAGCCTATTGCAGTTCTCAACCAGAAGTTTGCACCCGGCGCTGCCAAGGGCGAAGGATTCGGATTCGCATCTCCGGCAAGGACTATCCCGTTCGACCGCGTCGTCCAGGTGTCAGATGTAAAGATTGCAAGTTCCGGAATCAACGGTGGATATTTCTTGGAAACGGCTATCCCATGGAAGATTCTTGGCATATCACCCAAGCCTGGCATGAAACTCAAGGCGGACTTCGGTGTCCTTTTTGCGGATGACGGAGGCACGATGACTGTCTCGCGCCAGTATTGGAGCAACAAGGAGACCAACCTTGTGAACGACATTCCCGGTGAGGCCGATCTTACACCGGACAAATGGGGAATGATAACCCTTGAATGATCAAATTTTCCCTACGCGGAAAAATTTATAACTGTTAACTTCATGGAAGGGAAACAATGAAAAAAATGATTCTTGCCAGTTTTGCCATGGCACTGCTCCTCGCATATGGATGCAGTGATTCATCCAAGCCTGCAGCGACGACTAATGTGCCGGTTGCCGCAGATAAGGCAAAGCCCGACAATTCGCCCATCGTCAATTCTGAGGACGACATGATCGTCGTGTCCAGCGCCATTTCTCCAAAAGTCGCATATGCCGTTGCACTCAGGAAGGACTTCCTGAATGTTGCGATTGCAGTCGAACCCTTTGAGAAAACGGCAGCTTCCCAACAGATTGGACTCAGGCTTGGACTTGCAGCGGACAAGGCGGTTGTCCTCACTGAAAAAGATGCGGCTTTGAGGAAGCTTGGAACATTGAACCTTTATGAATACAGGGTGCCGGCTGAAAAAATCGCCTCTTCGAAGGATGCATGGGATAAGTTCAGAATGGGGCTTTCTGTCGAATGGCCCGGTGGACCATTCGGGCAACCGCGACAGAGGGAAAGTTTCCTGCAGAATCAAGCGACAAGGGCCGTGCACGCCGAACTTTCACTTTCTTCAGCGGACTGGCAGATCACAAACCTTGACGAATTTGCAAAGACCATAGCCGACAGGAAGCTAGAGATAGCTTTTGATTTCAAACAGCCTGTCGATGGCAAGGCGACCATAGTAATAGAGGATGAGAAGGGGAATCGTGTGCGCAATCTTGTATCCGGCCAGCCGATGGCGAAGGGCAGCCAGAGGATTGTCTGGGACGCCACCAATGACAAGGGAGAGCTCATGCAACCGGGGAAATACCAGTGGCGTTCAATCTCGCATCCAGGACTTAGTCCTGAATATGTGATGTCGTTCTGTGACGGTCCTGGGTCAAACCATGGAACGCTGCATTCGGCGGCGACCGGCGGAAAATATCTTTTCTTCGGAACCTCGGTTTCAGAAGGCGGCTATGAGCTCATCCAGCTTGAGGCTGATGGAAAATTTGTAAAAGGATACAATTCCCCGATGGGACATGGTCTTGCGAAAGTCGCAATTGCGGCGGACGACAAGTTCCTCTATGCGGCATACGACGGTACCGGCTGGACGGAGCACGTTGATCGCAATAAGCCGGACTGGAAGGCTGAAAACAAGATCACGCTCGTGAAGGTAGATTACAGTTCTGGGAATTTCATTGATTACGGCAAACAGCGTTTTGCGATAATCACATCGTATGTTGTCGGTCCAGGCTCTCCGGAGAAGATGCCGGGCAACCGTACGGCGCTTTCTGGAATTGCCTTCTTGAACGGAAAACTTTATGTCGGCGACAGTGTTAAGAATACGATCCATGAAGTTGATCCTGAAAAGGGAACGGTTATCCGTTCAATCGCACTGGGGAATCCTGTTGCCCTCGCAGCAGGAAATGGAAAGCTTTATGCAGTGACCGATAAGAAACTCGTCGAGATTGATCTTGCCATAGGCAATATCAGAAAAGTCATTTCAGAGAAGCTTGAAGGAAAACCATCAGGGCTGGCTACCGCGCCGGACGGGAAATTCTATATCAGCGATTCCAAGGCGCATGTCGTCCATATCCTCGATGCAAATGGAAAATCTCTGGGCATGATCGGAAAGCCTGGAGGTATCACGTATGGAGCTGCGGAAAGCCGGGCGAAGATGGGCGGGTATGGAGAGGAGTCGCAGGAGGCGATGGTGACGCCAGGTCCGTATGATCCTCTCAGGCTCCATAATCCTTCAGGACTTGTCATGGCTCAGGATGGACATCTCTGGGTAACGGAAAATCTGCGCTGGAAGCCGAAGCGCCTTGCAGCCTATGATCCTGTGAAGTGTACCATGTGGAAGGAATTTTTCGGGCCTACTGCCTATGGTGCCCCAGGCTGCGGATTCGATCCCGAGGATTCCAGCAGATGGTTCGGACAGGATACTCTTTTCAAGATAGATCTGAAGGCGAAGACTTCTGAGCCGATATCAACTCTTGGAGGCGAAGAGGGGAAGCACTACCGCTTCTGGAGGCAGGAAGGAAGGACATTCGTCATAGCCTACGGGAAAATCACATACATTGAAGAACTGATGCCGAACAATGTCCTCAGACCGCTTGCGTTCCTAAGTTCGGGGCACCAGTTCTCATATGCACATTCCTGGAATCCTCCAAAGGAATTCGTCGAGGCCTTCAAGCGCGATTATCCCGATGTGAAATATGAATATGGCAAGAGCGGACAGCCAAACCACGGATATGGGATGATCTGGGCGGACAAGAACGGTGATGGAAAGATGCAGACCGAGGAAATTGAATTTTCAACAGCAGCAGAAAGCTTCGCCGGTTCCGGCTGGGGCCACGACTTCAACGATCTGACGATTCGCGTTCCTGCGAAAGTCGCAGGCAAAAGCGTGATGGTTACCTTGAAGCCGGAAGGCTGGTGGCCGGGCGGTGCGCCGAAATATCCCAAGCTGAATGATGCTGTAAAGTCGGCCATCCCGATCGATGGTCCTGCATGGAGCGGGCTCGAAACCACAGTTGACCGGTTTGGCAACATGATCGTGAACAGTGATCCGGAAATGAAGGCCTTCTCTCCGGAAGGACGTACGCTGTGGAGCTATCCGAACCGCTGGACGAACGTGCATGGATCGCACAATGCTCCTTTACCGAGTGTAGGAGAGCTGCAGGGGGTCCTGTTCTTTACAGGTGTCGCTCCTCTTGATGACAAGGGAGACGTGATGCTGATGAACGGCAACCATGGCCGTGCGTTTGTCATGACAACAGATGGACTTTACGTCGACGAGATGTTCCCGGACTGCAGATTGATGACGAATCCGCAGGCTGGCGGGGTCGGAATACTCGGCGGGGAATGCTTCGGAGGTGCGTTCGGCAAGTCGAAGACGGACGGCAACTATTATTTCCAGGGAGGTGGAATCGAATACCGGATTTATCGCGTTGAAGGGCTGAAGGAGACTGTCCGCGCAAGCGGGAGCCTTCCTGTCACATCCGAACAGATTGTTGCTGCTGAAAGGAACAGGAGCAGGAAGATTGCCGCTGAAGCAAAACCTGCCAGCACCAGAATACCGTATGTGAAAGAGCCTCCAAAGATAGATGGAAAAGGTAGTGGATGGAAAGGTGATCCCGTGGCACAATGGAACAAGGGCAACCAGTTCCCTGTCACGATACGCGCAGCACATGACGGCAAGAACCTGTATCTTTCCTATAATGTAAAGGATGGTTCGCCATGGGTTAATAACGGCAAGGACTGGCAGCTTCTCTTCAAGACCGGGGACAGCGTCGACTTCCAGATCGGTTCGGATCCAAAAGCGAATCCTAAGCGTGGAGGTCCTGTGCCGGGAGACCTGCGACTGCTGGTTGCACCGTTCCAGGGCGGAAACATTGCGGTGCTCTACCGCCACCGCCAGCCTGGAGCGACAGACAATGTCGTTTTCCAGAGCCCATGGAGGAACGAGAAGGTTGATTCCGTGAAAAAACTGGATTCTGCGAAGATCGCAATGAACAAAGCAGGAGACACATATACGGTCGAAGTCGCCGTACCTCTTGCAGATCTCGGTCTGGCATCGGATGCCGGAAAGACTTTGCGTGGCGATTTCGGCGTCATCTACGGTGATGCCGAGGGTACGACCAACATCTTCCGAAACTACTGGGCGAACCAGGCGACAGGACTCATAAACGACGTTCCCGGGGAGATCATGCTGACTCCCAACATGTGGGGCGATATCACCATGGAGGCACAACCATGAAAACAACCAGCAAGTTCCTTCTGTTTGCCCTAATATCATCTACACTCTCAATCCATTCCATGGCAGGAACGATCGTCTGCGATGGAGTCCTCGGGAATTCTGGGGAACAGGGGAATTCCCTTGTAAAGTATGAAGGAGGAACTACCAGCGGGATCGGAGTTGTGTGTGACCGTTACGGCACACTCTGGGATCGTGGAGGTACCGCGCTTAACAGGTACGCTGTCGATGGAAGACTGCTTGCCTCATACAGGCTGCCGAAGGTGAATGCTGATCGTAATTCCGATGCGATTGCACTCTCAGGCGACACATTGATCCTGCGTCTCGGCAAGAGCCTGTATTCACTTTCAATAGATGCGCCTGCAGGTACTGAAGTTAAGGACATGAAGATAGATGCCGAAAAGATGTCATTATCGTCGAAGGACGGCTGGGTCATTGCTTCGAAGGGGCCTGATGTTTTCCTTGTGAACGCGACTGGTGAAAAGAAGCCTGTGGTGACTCTGGAAAAGAACCCGGAGAATTTGGAGTTCGGATCGGACGGAGCCGTTTGTGTCACGCAGGGGTGGAAGGTCTACAAGGTTATTCCAGGGGGAGCGAACAAGCTTGAACTGGTCGCAGGTGCGCCTGGTGAACGTCCAATCTGTATTGATGGCAACTGGTATGGGAGTGCATGGCACAGCACTTTGCGAAAGTTTGACGGGAAACTGCAGCCAGCTCCTGGAGTGGTTCTGGGAGGAAATTCCGGATCCTTCATCGGCCATGTCGCCGAACAGTCAGAGGTTGTGAATGGAAGAGGGCTAGCAAAGATAAATGACAACCTTTTTGCGATCTCAGGCCTTTTCGGCGTTATCCATCTCCTTGAATGGAAGGGTGAGGACAAGAGGTTCGAACCTGTTCGCAGGATCGGAGCACTGCGTGACTGCAATGCGATCGGGCTGGACCGCGATGGCCATGTATGGTGCGTGTCCGGGAACTGGGACTGGAGCGACGGCCCTTCCACCCCGCAGCATTGGGGTGTTCCTGCTCCAGAGAAAGTGTTCGGGATCACGACAATGGATTCCGGATCACTGTGCGGCTATGGCATCATGTGGGGGAAACCGATGGTGATGTTCGGCAAGATGGACAAGGAGATCAGGCTTGGACGTATTGAACAGCAGACTTCACTTCCAAAGGAGGCTGTTGCTGTCGCAGTAAGTGAGTTGAACAAGAAACGCGTTCTGCTGATCCTTGATGCAAAAGGCAAGGTCTCTGCAGCCAATATAAATGCGGATGGATCATACAACAGCGATGGCGGAGATGTCCAGCTGACCACTGCGGAACCTGTGAAGGCATGGACATCACTTGCATCCCCCTCAAATGATATGCTGGTCTGTGCGGGCGACGGATTTGTGATTGAATTTGCGAGGGACGGTTCCGGGTGGAAAGAAAAACGCAGATGGAATTCTTTCGGACAGGATGCAGCCGACAAGTTCGGCCCGCAGATATGGCTCGCCGAGGATTCCGGCAGACTCTGGGTTTCGGACAGCAAGAGGAACCGTGTCCTCTGCTTTGATCAGGCTTCAGGTAAGCTTATCGCCTCTTATGGCACTGCAGATTCCGCCGGTACTGAAATCTCCAAGCTAGACGCACCTGAAGTCATTGCGGCAAGTGGCAATCGAGCTACCGTATATGACAGCGGGAATCAGAGAATATTGAAACTGGAGATTCAGGAGAAATGAAAATGCAGACTTGCCTTTTGCTTGCAGCAACAGCCTTTTCAGCTGGAAGCATGTCTGAGGATAAAAATGCAGTCCCGGACGGATATAATCTCCTCTGGGCCGATGAGTTCGACAAGGATGGCGCACCTGATCCGAAAAACTGGAAGTTTGAAAATGGTTTTGTGAGGAACAGGGAGGCGCAATGGTACCAAGGAGATAATGCTTTCTGCAAGGACGGAAAGCTTATCATTGAGGGGCGGCGCGAGAAAAAGCCGAACCCGAATTTCAATGAGGGGAGCAAGGACTGGAAGGAGAACAGAAAGTTCATCGAATATACCGCCGCTAGCCTGAAGACTGCTGGACTTCACAGCTGGCAATATGGTCGTTTTGAAGTAAAGGCGAAAATTTCCGCCAAACAGGGATTGTGGCCGGCAATATGGTTTCTGGGAGTCGAAGGCGAATGGCCAAGCTGCGGTGAAATTGATCTGATGGAATATTACAAGGGAGACATCCTCGCCAACGCCTGCTGGGGAACGGAAAAGAGATTCCAGGCGAAATGGTCGACAACCAAGAAGCCTGTCAAGTCGTTCAACGATCCTGACTGGGACCAGAAGTTCCATGTCTGGCGCATGGACTGGGACAAGGACTCGATCAAGTTGTATGTCGATGACATCCTCCTCAATAATGTCGATCTTAACAAGACCGTCAATCCTACCGACAAGGGCCCGAAGAATCCTTTCCGTCAGCCGCACTATATACTTTTGAACCTTGCGATAGGCGGTGACAACGGTGGCGATCCTACAAACACGGCTTTCCCGACACGGTATGAGATAGATTATGTCCGTGTATACCAGAAGGTTGATTCTTCAACTGCAGTCACAGGGAAGAAATAAAGACAGTTTCCGTTATTCTTTTGCTTCGTTAAATTTATATATTCCAGCTTGACAATTATACTAATATAAATAAATTATAAATATATAACAAGTGGAGGAGGGGTATGAAACGTAGCAAGACGAACTATTCCGTGCCGGCGGTCGACCGCATGCTTGACATAATAGAGTTCCTGTCGTCAAACCGGAAGTCATGCGGCATAACAGAGCTTTCAAAGGCGCTGAAGATAAATACTAACTCGATCTTCAGGATCATGAAAAGGCTCGTGGAGCGCGGATATGTCGAAGTTGATTCAAATTCCGGGAAATACCAGCTCAGCACGAAGTTCTTCACCATAGGGATGAGCCTTTATACGAGGTTCGAACTCAGGCAATGCGCCAGGAAGCATCTCGAATGGCTGAGCAACGAGACAGGAGAGACGACGCAGATCCATATTCCCAGTGGGGAACAGATGCTGGTTCTTGACACCGTTGTCCCGCAGGCAAGCTATTTCCTCCAAGTCATTCCGGGATCCCGCGTATATTACCACAGCAATGCTTTCGGAAAGGCGGTTCTGGCGTTCATGGATGAGAAGGAGATCAGGGCGATACTTCCGAAGAATCTTCCTTCTCTGACAAAAAATACAATTACGGATTTAAATGTCCTGATATCCCAGATGGCAAATGTCAGAAGGACTGGAATCGCCTTTGACGCTGAAGAATACAACTATGGTGTTTTCTGCATCGGCTCTCCAGTCTTTGACATTGATGGGAAGGCCGTCGCAGGTCTCGGTATAACCGGGCTGACCGGCAGATATCACAGTTCAGACAGCAAGAAGATCATCAATGCCGTGCTCGAGGCCGCTCGCAGGGTTTCGGCGGAAACAGGATATGAGGGCGATTATTTCAAGAAACTTCTCTCAAAATAATTATTTTGGAGTTCATATATGAAACTTGAAGTTCTCAAGGAGATAGGGGAATGGGCAGCCGTCGGCTTTTACGAGGCGATTGAAAAGGATCTCCCATGGCCCTTGAACTATGGTCTGGCATACAGGCGAATGTATGAGAACATGGATGTCGATATTCCCGATGACAAGTATCTGATCCCGTCTGAACCGTTCTACCATTCGAAGACAATGGAATCCGACAAGCTCTGGACCGCTGCAGGATTTATCCTCGACCACAATCACCACTCCGGTCTGGAACTCAATCCGCTATTTGTGGAAAAGAAGAAGAAGGATTTCCCTAAACACGCCGCATTCATAGATCAGCTAAATGCCGATCTGCAGAAGAGGCTGGTCCATTTCGGAGGATATACGCATTCGAATCCTGATATCCGCCGTGTCGTCAACGAGGGATTCCTTTCGATGGAGAAGGAACTGGACGAACAGCTGGCTGCCGTAAAAGCACAGGGAGGAAAGGCTGACAAGAATGAACTGAACCTTCTCCTAACGCTGAAGGAATACACCTCCGGCGTGAAGGCATACTATTCAAAGGCCAACGCAGCAATTGGAAAGGCGGCAGAAAGGGCTGTTGGAGAGAGGAAGAAGAAACTCTCGGCTGTCAGCAATGCGTTTTCAGACTGCTTCATGGTCCCATCAAAATCCTTCCTAAGCGGTTTGCTTGCCGTGAATTTAACATGGATGCTTGATGGCTGCGACAGCATAGGAAGGTTCGATCAGGCACTCGGAATGCTTTTCGAGAAGGATATTTCATCAGGGAAGCTCGATCTGCAGTTCGCCAGGGACCTTCTTGATGAGCTTTGGGGCAATTTCGAACGCATGAACGCATGGAATCTCCAGATTGGAGGATGGACGCCTGAAGGGAATGACGGTTGTAATGAACTTACGAAGGAATGTATCATTGCGTGCGAGCGCAACAAGTTCCGCAGGCCTAACGTCGCTCTAAGGATAACAAGTGAAACACCTGACAATTTCATTGTTGACGCGCTGAAAGCGATCTCGAAGGGCAGTGGCAGGCCAGCCCTGTACAACGATGACCTATATGTGAAGACGCTCAAGTCGATGGATCTCGGACTAAGCGATGAAGATTCGAGGGAGATAGGATTTGGCGGCTGTACCGAGACAATGATTGCCGGACTCTCGAATGTCGGTAGTCTGGAAGGTTCCTTGAATCTCGCGAAAGCGATGGAACTTGCCATCTTCGACGGATTCGATCCTGTAGCCAAGATCCAGTCGGGGCCTCATACTGGAAGCTTCGAGGATTTCAAGACGTTTGACGAATTCTTAAGCGCATTGAAGAGACAGATCCAGTTCCAGACTGATTCGTTCATCGCATTGGATCATGCTGAACTTCGCAAACGCTTCACCTCCGGAGATCCGAAGCCCTACAGGACTTTCTTCACGAGGGATTGCGTCAAGAGAAGGAAGTCTTTCGAGGCGGGTGGTGCGAGATATAACTGGGCAGTGGTTTCCTATCAGGGCATTGCGAACACCATCGACGGCGCTGCGGCAATAAGGAAAACTGTATTCGATGAAAAGAGCATCAAAGCCGTGGACCTTGTGAATGCCTTGAAATCAGATTATACGGGGCACGAGAAAATCCGGAGGAAACTTATTGCAGCACCTAAGTTTGGGAATGATGATTCATATGTCGACGAGATCGGCAGGGACATAGTTGAGTATGCCTGGAATGAGCTCTACAGCCACCAGACGCCAAGAGGAGGTCGCTATATCCCGTCATGCATACTCTTCGTGACGTATCTCTGGGCTGGACGCACTGTTGGTGCAACCCCTGACGGGCGCAAGGCGTTTGAGGTTCTGACTGATTCCGTCGGTGCGGCACAGGGATGCGATGAGAAGGGGCCGACTGCGCTCCTCAAGTCCGTGTCAAAGCTACCTCTCTGGCTCGCGGCAGGAACGCCAGTCCTGAATCTCAGGTTCCAGAAATCGCTTTTCACGAGTGATGAGACGATTGCGAAACTCGCAAAACTTATACGCACTTTCTTCCGCCGGGGCGGCATGCAGATTCAGATTTCTGTTCTGGACTCAAAGGAATTGCGAGATGCGCAGAAGGAACCGGATAAGCATAAGGATCTTATCGTGAGGATCGGCGGCTACAGCGAATACTTCAACCTGTTAGACAAGGATCTGCAGGAAAGCGTCATTGAAAGGACGGAGCATGGACTTTGAATAAATTCCAAGCTCCAGAATCCAAGTTCCAAACAATATAAAAACAATGAATATAGAAAGCAAAAGAACAGCTCTTACGAGCTTAACTACAAACAAAATAAAAGATGAGTAAACCTGTTCTTGATTCGTTAGTAGTTAATGCCGTAAGGCATGTTCTTGGATTATTTATCTTTGTTTGGATATTGAAGACTGGAACTTGTTTGAGTTTTGGAATTTGGAACTTGAATGGAAAATTATAATTTATGAGTATATCAAAAACAATGCCTGAGATCTCTAAAAGGATATCAATCCTGCGGAAGAGGTGTCTGGACAGGAAGGCGGCACGACTGAACGTTCCCAATTGGAAGGCCGTCGTAGACGCAAGGTCGTTGAAATGCAGTGAAAGAACAAACTCTTGGCAGCTCAGGATGGGGCAAAGGACCAGTGACAGGCTTGGAAGCATAAGGTTCGAAATGGACGACCTCGACCTGATGGCTGGACGGATTTCACATTTGGATTATGGATTTTCAAAGGAGGAGATCGCCGAAGCGGAAAAATATCTTTCAGTCTACAAATGGCCTTCCGGGCAGACCGGTCACTGTGCCGTGGACATGTCGAGGATATTCAAGGTCGGGATATCCGGACTGTTCTCCGAGCTTGAGGACAAGCTTAACACAGTTTCCGGCGATTGCAGTTCAAGCAAGGTCTGCACAGTAAGCACTAAACTCAGGAATCCACAGCAGTATTCTGATGCGTTAAATGCGGTTCGCGACCGTCATGACTGCGAATGCATGTGCTCTGGCGGAAAATCAAAAAAATCCCGCGACATAGGACAGAAACGTGACACATACAAGTCGTTCATGTTATCTCTACTGGGACTTTCCCAGATGATTGAAAATGCCCAGTCGGCTGTCCGCAGGGCGGCTGAAGACGCACCAGAATGGCGCAAGGAGGAACTGGAGAGGATCATCGCATCATGCAAGCAGATCAAGACCGGGCTGCCGAAGAGCTTCCGCGATGCAATTCAGCTGATGTGGTTTGTCATTTTCGGGGTTTCCCTTTCGGACAATGCTGTGCTGGTGGTTCCAGGTCACCTCGACCGAGAGCTCATAACCTTCTACGAGAACGACATCAAAGATGGCATCATCTCAAGGGAAGAGGCTCTTAACCTGATTGAAAGCCTTTATCTTCTCATCAACGACTATGTCCCAGACGGCGGCGCAGTTTCTGTGATGGTTGGCGGTAGGGATGAGCACGGAAATGATGTGACAAACGATCTTTCCTTCCTCTCTCTCGAGGCGCTTAGACGGACCAAGCTCGTATATCCGACGGTGGGGATCTGCTGGCACGAGGGAACACCGAAGGATCTTTCGATGCTCGCGTGCGAGCTTATCTCGAAAGGCTATTCGACACCGGCATTCTTCGGTGACGAGACAATACAGGAAGGATTGAAGTCCTACGGGCTCGATGCAGCTCATTCGTGCAACTACATCAACTCGACATGCGTTGAAATAACTCCTGTCGGTTGCAGCAACGTCTGGGTTGCCTCTCCATATTTCAGCCTCTGCAAGATCCTGCTTGACGAGATCGATGCGCAGGCGAAATCTGCGAAATCCGCAAAAAGCTTTGATGCGTTTATGAAGTCATATTTCCAGCGCCTGGGAAAGGCGATCAGGCACGCCGTTGGCGAACAGCGGAAACTCCGTGAAGGCAGAAGGAAGTACGGAGGTAAACCTCTGCAGAGTGTGTTCACCAAAGGATGCATTGAATCCGGACGTGATATCGACAATGGCGGAGCCGAAGTAAACTGGATCGAATGTTCCTTTGTCGGAATTGCGAATCTCGCAGATTCGCTGAACGTAATCCGTGGAGAATTGTTCCAGAAGAAAGCCTTGGACTTCAAGAATCTTAAGGAAATATTGGATTCGGATTATGAAGGATATGAGACACTACGTCTTCGTTTTCTTGAAGGATACAGCAAATACGGGAACAGTTGTCAGGAAGTCGATGAACTCGTTGGCAGGACTGCCGATTTCGTAAGGAAAGAATGCGCAAAGCACAAGGTTGAACCAAACAAAAGCCATTTCATTCCTGGTGCCTTCTGCTGGATCATGCATCAGCGTCTCGGTTCGGAATGCGGAGCCACTCCTGACGGGAGGCGGAAGGGGCTGCCATTTGCCGATGGCGGCGGACCTGCGCAGGGGCGCGAGAAGAATGGTCCGACATCATCGATACTATCGACTACTTCCTGGGATCACTCGTTCCTGATCGGTGGGCTTGCGTACAACATGAAATTCTCAGGGGAGATATTCAATTCACCTGATGCGGTGGAACGGTTACACGCGCTTGTTGTCACATTCCTACGCCGCGGCGGATTCGAGACCCAGATAAATGTTGTCAGCAGGAAGATTTTGGAAGATGCAAAGAAGAATCCCGAGCAGTACAGGGATCTTGTGGTGAGGATCGGCGGGTATACGGACTATTTCACAAGATTGTCTCCGGAGATGAGGGACGAGGTGATGAGACGAACGGAGTATGACAAGCTATGAAGAATGGTGTCATAAAAGGTATAGTGTTCGACATCCAGAAGTTCTCGATCCATGACGGACCGGGGATACGTACGACTGTCTTTCTGAAGGGATGTCCGCTCGATTGCCTCTGGTGTCACAATCCCGAGTCAAAGAAGGGTGAGTCCGAGATATCGTTCATTTCAGAGAAATGCATCCTCTGCGGATACTGCACATCTGAATGTCCTAACAAGTGCCATGCCATAGACGGCAGGAGCCATTCATATGACAGGGCGAAATGCCTCCGCTGCGGCAAGTGTACGATTGAATGCTATTCAAAGGCGCTCGAGGTGATCGGCAAGGAGATGACGGTTGGAGAGGTGATGGAGGAGGTCCTTAAGGATGTTCCTTTCTATGAGACGTCCGGGGGCGGTATGACAGTTTCCGGCGGAGAACCTATGGCACAGTTCCAATTCACCAAGGCCCTTCTTGAAGAGTCCAGGAATCAAAAGATTCACACCTGCATCGAAACAAGCGGATATGCTCCGATGGAGAGATACAGGGAGATCCTGCCGAAAGTCGACATCTTTCTGATCGACTACAAGGAGAGCGATCCGGCAAGGCATAAGAAATTTACCGGAGTTCCGCAGGAATCTATACATAAGAACATACGTGAACTCGATTCGCTTGGCGCCAAGATCGTCCTGCGCTGTCCTATAATTCCCGGCATGAACGACAGGAAGGAACATTTCGGGGAGATTGCGAAGTTCGCAGGCAGCCTGAAGAATATCATAGAGATCAACATCCTGCCTTATCATCCCCTGGGCAAGTCCAAGAGTTCGCGCCTCGGGAAGGAATATCCCCTGTCATCAAACGAATTCCCGGCTGATGAAGTGGTCCGGAACTGGCTTGAGAGTGTCCAGGCTTCAACGAAAATATCTGTCAAAAAAGGATAGGATGAAGGAACAGCTGAAAAGATACTTTTAAAATGGTAGCCGGAAAATTATTGATTGACAATTCATGACCGATGATAATAATGCTTTCGATCGAGGCCCGAATAACACCCGGCATGTGGGGTGAGTTCCGTTTCGAATAGGCGCGTGGAACGAAAAGTGGTAAATTCCATTTCACTTTATGCCTAGCAGTGCTATTTATAAAGTATAATCAAAGGTCGAAATATTCCAAGGAGAAAGGACATGAAAAAATCAATATTGATCCTGTCGGCCAGCTTTGTGCTGGGCATCGCATTACTTCTATCTCTTATGGGGCAGGATGCCAAGAAAGAATCCAAGACGGACGGTGTTTTTGTCGACAGCACGAAGAACAACGGCAGTTTTGAGACAGGAAAGATTAATCCCTGGGCTCCGGTGAGCATACTGGTTTCAACCATGGATTCCGGACAGGCCAACGACAAGAACATCATAAAGGTTGTAGAGGATCCGGCATTTGCATCCAATGGAAAGTTCTATCTCAGCCTGCAGTCGGCAGGAGATCCCAAGGGTAAGCTTGTATGTGCCAGAATCGACCTGAGGAATATCCAGGGGATCGATCTGGAGAAGGGGCGTACGTTCATACTGTCATGGGATATCCGAAACGGAGAAAAGGCGTTCTCCACGCCAATCGTGGAGTTCCTTGCACTGACGAAGACTGGAGCAGTTATGGCGAAACAGGAGCCGTTGACAAAGGATCCTGCAGTTTCAGACAAATGGGTGAAGCGTACCATCAAGTTAGTCATGCCTGATACGCTGAAGGAATTTGATTCGATCCATCTGCGTATCGGATATGCACACCAACCTACCGAGGCCGGGGACGTATACGTTGGATACATCGACAATATCACACTTGCTCAGGTAAAATGAAAACTGTATATCTTATCATCTTACTTCTTGTTTCTTTGGCGTTCTCATTGTTTGCCGCTTCAAAGGAAACTGTTCCCGTCAAATACTATTTCACTGATGAGATTGCGGAGGTTCCATGCAAGCTGCCTGACGGCGAAGTGGAATATGAGCTGAAGACAATTACCCGCGATGGATGGGGGCCATTTGGAAGCGGAAGGGCGACTGTCAAGGACGGGAAGATCCAACTGAAACCGTTGGCAGAGGGGATTCACATCTTAAAATTTAAGAATGATGAAAAATCAGATATTCGTTTTCTTGCGATGAATCCTCCACCGAAAATTGACGAGTCAGTCCTGCGGCAAAGTCTTCCCCGATCTGCAGAAAAGCTCCTCAAGGGTGAACCTTTCAAGATCCTGGCGATGGGTGATTCCGTCACGAACACCGGTGATTTCGAGACCATGCTCGCAACGATGCTTTCAAGGGCGACAGGAAATAAAGGCATTACTATCGTTGACAGGTCCTATCCGGGACGCTCAGTAGATGCTTCAGTTAGGAATTATCAGCAGGATGCGGTGGCGCAGAAACCTGACATGGCGGTGATCATGTACGGGCTCAATGACCAGGCCTGCGGGTGTTCGCTCGAGGGGTTTCTTGATCAGTATGAATGGCTGGCAAAACATCTCATTGATGAATGCGGGGCTGATCCTGTCTTCCTCCAGCCGACCCCGCATATTGATATACCGGTAAAGAAAGAGGATGCAAAACCGGAATCGAATCCACCTGAATATGCCTTTCGTACGATCGGATTCGCAAAAGCAATTGAACAGCTGTCAGAAAAGTTGAAAATCCCCTGTGCGAAAACATTTGACGCTATCTGGGGCGAGGGGGCTGCGACAATAGAGGATTCAGCGGTTAAGATGTGGCCTTTCTATCCTCCTTCATACTCTAAACAATTCAATTCCATGCTCGAGACGAACGGGAAAGGCGATACTATCCATCCTAACGCACTTGGGCATCTTATGATCGCGAAGGCGGTATATGATTCGATAGCGAGACAGAAACAACAGGTGCCTATTGAATTGAAGGGGAACAGTTCATGGACGGACTCGGTAATCAGAAGCAAGATCACTATGACAAACCGCTCCGGCAAGGATCTAACGGGACGTATAGCCGTCTATTCACGTCTTGAATGCGGACCTGTCAAGCTACAGGGAAATGGTGAGTATGACCTGAAGCCAGGTGAAACAAAGGAATTCGTTGTCGACTGGCCGGATGTGCAGAAGCCTGAGGACCTGCTGAAATATCCAGCAATCGCATGCCTTGCCCCTGGAAATCCAATAATATCCACAGTGCTTTTCTCAGATGGAAAAACAAAACCCATTGCAGTGCCGGCTCCTTTTAAAACTCCAACCTTCATCCGTGAAAGAATTGTGACGGAAAATCCGAAGGTGCAGGTCCGCATTGACAATGGGGAGAAAATAGATGTTGAGTGGCCCAAGGAGCAGGACAACGGCAGAATTCCTCTATTCAAGAAAATATCCGATACAGGGGAATGGGCAGCTGCGGAACTCGCATTCTGCAGATATGCTTCCGCTACGAAGGGTGAGGCTGATGTCGATGGAGATGAAAAGGATTGGGCAGATGCCAAATGGTCATTCGTCGGACATCCTTTGCAGGCGCGGTGGGTGCGGGGAATTCAGGACAAACGTGAAAATTCTTCTGAGTGCAATCTCCTGTGGAGCAGCAAGGCCGGCGAGAAAGGGATCTTCATGTCAATCAAGGCCAATGGTTCTGTCGATGATGACAATTTTACCATGTTCTTCGACATTAGGAAACCTGAACTTCTTGGGACGCCCGGCCCTTATTATTGGGTTTCCGGCAACAAGGATAAGAATGGAATCTTCAAGGTCTCAAAAGGTGAGACTTCAAAGAAGGCTACCGGACTCGAGTGCAAATGGAAGAAAACTGACAATGGAGCGTTCATCGAACTTTTCATCCCATACGATCTGATGGAACTGACTGCCTGGCCCGAGAGCGGAGACCTCGGATTCTCCCTCTGGTGGAACCATAAGGGACCGAATGGTGTCACTCATCTCATGTGGTCGGAAGACGGCCATCCATGGAATACAAGATGGTATGGAGTGATGCGTCTGGTTAAACAGCCTGACGAGGCTATGCCATGGATGATCCGGATAAAATAAAAAATTTCGATCCGGTATTGAAGAGAATCTTATGGGGGAAACCCTACCCGGGTCGGTGCAACTATGTATTTGGCGTGCAGATCGGCGAAAAGAACATTCCTTGAGTAATGGAAATCTTCAGGTAAGATTCCGCCGAATCCTGTATCCCTTTGTCCAGCCCCGCCGCATGTTGACTGGAATCCATGAGGTTCTTTCATCGTTCCACTCGGACCATACATTGACGGACAAGCCAGAAAACCGATATCGGAGTGGGAATAACCATTGGGGAATTGAGAAATAATCCGCACGCCCCATACAACTCCCTGATGATGGCGTCCCATATAATACAATCCTGACAAATGACCATTGTTCCCGACGCAGTTACCTTTTGCATGAGGGCCATTGTATACATAGAGGCTGAATTGGTCAGAAGTGATGGAACTTATGCTAAATTCAAAACCATCAGGTAGCATTCCGGTACAGTTGCTGATACCGTTGGGTAGCCAAGTCTTGGTCCTTGTCACATATCCCGCTCCTGCAAGGCGATGCCAGGCACCTCTCTGGCTACCTGTATAAGAGGGATCTTCATCTGTACAGTTGGCAATATAATTGGGGTTATAATATGTGTTGGTATTAGTATTAGAACCGCCATACCATGATCCTGCACATTCGTCCCCCCAGTTATAGCTGTACTCGTTTGTTGAATTTTCCCAGTTTGTCGGATATTCGGTATAATCGGATGCGTATGTTGAAAGTGCCAGCCCCATCTGTTTCTGGTTGTTCATGCATTTCACTCCGAATGCCAGCTCCCGCACCTTGGA